>CAZMGH010000033.1:0-27358 GCA_964565805.1 uncultured Lachnospiraceae bacterium | reverse complement strand
CACCAGTAAGGTGGTATGTAAAGTGTATTTACCAATATTTTATATCTGCACCCCAACTGGAACAAACACTTGCTTTTTTTATACGATTCGGTAAAATGGAAATGACACTTATTGTTGAACTTGCAAACAGTAACCATTTGTCCGGGGGGGGTGCTTTCGGAAGGCACGGACTGGAAGAACATGCTTCAGAGAGGTCAGGATTTTATGAAAAAAACATTAAGAGAGGGCGTGACCACAGGCAGCTGCGGGACAGGCGCGGCATTGGCCAGCCTGCTTTGGCAGTTGGAAGGAGAGTGCCCGGAAAACGTAGAGATTGCTGCCCCGGCAGGAAAGATACTGACCCTTTCCATATGTCCTCTGGAATATGGGGTTTGCGGCGTTATTAAGGATGCGGGGGACGATCCGGACGTGACAGACGGATGTATGGTTGTGGCCAGGGTGGACGTGGATCCGGACAGCAGCGGTATCATCTTTAAAGCCGGGGAAGGGGTTGGCACAGTAACCTCCCCGGGACTTAAGGTGCCAGTAGGCGAGCCAGCCATTAATCCTGTGCCGCGGGAAATGATCGTCCAGGCTCTGTCTCCTTACTTAAATGGAAAAGGGGCCTGTGTGACCCTGTCCATTCCCGGGGGAGAGGCGCTGGCCAAAAAGACCTTTAACCACCGGGTAGGCGTGGAAGGGGGACTGTCCATTTTAGGGACCAGCGGCATTGTCCGGCCTATGAGTGAGGAGGCCATGAAGGATTCCCTGGCCTTGGAGCTTAAGGCTGCCTTTTGCCGGGGCCATAAGCGTCTGGCCTTTGTTCTTGGGGCCGGAGGAGAAAAAAGAGTGAAGGAAGTGTTTGGCCATCAGGTCTGCTGCGTGATGGTGAGCAATTATATGGGATTTATGCTGGATCAGGCGGTCTTGCTTGGTGTGGAAGGGATTTTGGTAGCCGGTTTTGGGGGAAAGCTTGTAAAGCTGGCGGCCGATATTATGAATACCCACAGCCATGTGGCTGACGGACGGCGGGAAACTTTGTGTACCTATGCGGCATTAAGAGGGGCAACCGTTTCAGTGATCCGGGAAATTTATCAGTGCAGAACCGTTCAGGGAGCTATGGAAGTGATTCAGGCAAACGGCCTTTCTCAGATTTGGACGGATATTGCTGAGGAAGGAGCGAGAAAATGCCGCCTGCGCGCCCATGGCCAGATTCCTGTGGAAGTGGTGCTTTTCGACCAGGAGGGACAGATCCTGGGCCAAAGCGGCCATGTGAAGGATGTACTTAAGGGATGACCCAAAAGGAGGAGATTATGAATCATCTGGTGATTATCGGGGGCGGCCCTGGAAACGAACAGTATATTTTTCCTGCCGCGGCGGAGGCTATGGCGGCGGCGGATTTTGTTTTCGCGGATCAAAGGTTTATCCATCAGGTTCCAAATCCCCAAAAAGATGTCTATGGAAGTATTTTAAAAATGCCGGAGCTGATTCGGGAAAAGTTAAATGAAGGCAGCGTTGCCGTAGTTGTTTCCGGGGATCCCCTGTTTTACAGCCTGACAAAGCTTTTAAAGGATCATTTCCCTTATGAGCAGATCCGGATCATTCCGGGGATCGGTTCTTTAGGATATTTTGCGGCTGCGTGCAAAAAAACTGTGGAAAATGCAGTGTATTTCAGCGCCCATGGGCGAGAGCTGCATATGGAATCTCTTCTTGAAGCTGTCCTTTCCGGGCGGGATGTATATCTTTTATGCGACCGGGAACACGATCCGTCCTGGCTGGCAGGGGAACTGGTGAAACATGGCCTGGCGGACATGGCGATGGCAGGCGGAAGCCGGTTAAGTTATCCGAATGAGCGGATCATCCGGGGGACGGCCTGGGATCTGGCGGAAATGGATTTTGATCCTTTAAGTGTGGCGGCTGTGTTTGGCAGCGATTTTCCGGCGCCGGAAAAAGATGGAACCAAAGCTTCTCTTTTAAGGGACGAGGCTTTTATCCGGGATAAGACGCCTATGACCCGGGAGGAGATCCGGTGGATCATTTTAGGAAAGATGGAGCTTACTGCCGGAGATGTGGTGTGGGATATTGGCGCGGGGACCGGATCCGTCAGCGCGGAGTGCGCCCGTTTTCTTAAAGGCACAGGGGGACAGGTGTACAGTGTGGAGCGGAGCCTGGCGGCTGTGGATCTTTTAAAGAAAAACCGGGAAAAATTTCATCTTGATAATATGCACATCCTGGAAGGGGATGCGATGGCCCGGATCACTGCTTTACCGGTGCCGGGAAAGGTTTTTATCGGCGGTTCCGGCAGGGAGCTTGGGGATATTTTAAAATATATTTCAAGCCTAGGGCCAGGAATAAAGGTCATTACAGCCTGTGTTACTTTGGAAACCCAGGGGGAGGCCATGAAGGCCTATACAGATCTGGGATTTGAAGAAATGGAGACGCTCCAGGTCCAGATTTCAAAAGCCAGACCTTTGGGAAGCTACCACATGATGGAAGGCGGCCACCCGGTCATGCTCTGCATAGGCCGGACGGCTGAAAAAAGGAGAAAATTATGTCAGGAAAACTATACGGGATTGGGATCGGGCCGGGAGATCCCCAGCTTTTAACCCTTCGGGCACATGAGCTTCTTTCTCAGGCTCAGATTATTGCTGTGCCGGTGAAAAAACTGGGCGAGGAAAGCACTGCCCAAAATATCATCCGCCAGGTGGTGGATCTGGAGAATAAGACGATTGTTCCCCTGGAATTTCCCATGGCCCATTCCAGGGAGATATTAAAAGACAGCCATTTAAAGGCTGCGGCCCACATCAGCGGCTATCTGGACCAGGGCCGGGATGTGATGCTGATTACTTTAGGGGATGTATCTGTATACAGTACATGCACCTATGTTCTCCGGTATGTGGAGGCTATGGGATATGAGACATGTATCGTTCCCGGGATCCCTTCATTTTGTTCCGGAGCGGCATTGGCAAAGATTCCCTTAGTGGAGGGCCATGAGAATATGGCAGTGATCGCTTTGGTGAAAGGGACGAAGACCCTTGAGGAGGCTTTGGACCGGTTTGAAACCATCGTTGTCATGAAGGCAGGACGGCGCATGGAGGAGATCTGCAGTCTTCTTAAAGCCCGGGGACTGATGGATACGACCACGGTAATCTCTAATGCAGGCATGGAAAACCAGTATATCGGACCAATGACGGAAGAGAGAAGCTTCGGTTATTTTACTACGTTGATTATAAAATCTTAGGGCTTTTTGCCCTTGGGATAAATAAAAAGGGAGAATTAGGATGATCTATTTTATTGGCGCAGGCCCGGGGGATCCGGAGCTTTTAACGATTAAAGGGAAAAAATTCATTGACGGGGCGGATGTGATCATTTACGCAGGATCCCTGGTCAATGAACAGGTGCTCGCGGATAGAAGGCCGGAGACAAAGGTGTATAACAGCGCCTATATGACCTTGGAGCAGGTGCTTAAGGTGATGGAAGAAAGCTATAAAGCAGGTCTTACGGTGGCCCGGGTCCATACAGGAGATCCGTCGATTTTCGGCGCTATCCGGGAGCAGATGGATGCTCTGGACCGGATGGGGATCCCTTATACGGTGATTCCCGGGGTCAGCTCGTTTCTTGGAGCTGCCGCAAGCCTTAAAAAGGAATATACCCTTCCCGGGGTCAGTCAGACAGTGATCCTGACCCGCATGGAGGGACGCACGCCGGTGCCGGAACCGGAGAAGATCACAGAGCTGGCAAAGCATAAGGCGACGATGGTGATCTTTTTAAGTGTGGGCATGATCGAAAAGCTTTGTGAAATGCTTTGCACCTCTTATGATGAGGATACTCTGGCGGCAGTGGTATATAAAGCCACCTGGGAAGACGAAAAAATCGTTCGGGGAACATTAAAGGACATTGCGGGAAAGGTGCGGGAAGCCGGGATCACAAAAACTGCCCTTACCGTTGTAGGAAATTTCCTGGGAGACGATTATGAGCTGTCAAAGCTTTATGATAAAACCTTTACTACAGAATTTCGCCAGGGGACGGACCGGCCATGAAGCTTTCCTATTTTTCATTGACCCCTTCCGGGGACCGGCTTTGCGCCTTATTGACGGAACATTTGCCCGGAACAGTGGTGACAAAAGAAACTCTGAAAAAGGAAGGGCTCTCTTTTGTCCAGATGGTAGCACGGCTGTGGCCGGTGTCTGACGGCATGGTCTTTGTTATGGCATCAGGGATCGTGGTGCGGACCATTGCCCCTCTCTTGGCGTCAAAGGCCACCGACCCGGCGGTAGTGGTTATGGACAGCCGTGGAGACTTTGTGGTAAGCCTTTTATCCGGACATTTGGGAGGGGCCAACGACCTGGCAAAGGTTCTGGCTCATATTAGCGGAGGCCAGCCGGTGATCACTACAGGGACGGACGTGGAGCACACGCTGGCTTTTGACGTATTTGCCAGGGACAATCATCTGCGCATTGAAAATCTTAAAACCTTAAAGGATGTCAGCGGGGCGATGATCCGTAAAGCTCCGGTGGGACTTTGGTGTACTTGGCCCCTGAATGGCCGGTTCCCGGAAAATGTGACCATAGCCCGCAGAGCCTGTGAAATTATCCCTCAAAAGCACTGTAAAGGGAACCTGGAAAAGCCCTGGGTGTGTATCGGTCATGATTATGATGTGCCGGAAGTATTGAAAAAATCAGACAGGACCCTTTATCTTAGGCCCCAAAATCTGTATATTGGCGTAGGATGCAAGCGGGAGGCGGCTTTTGAGGCTATGGACAAAGCCTTTTCGGATTTTTTGAATGTTTCCGGCGTTTATGTCCGGGATGTGGCAGCCCTGACCACTATTAAACTTAAGGAAAATGAACCGGCCATCCGCAGGCTGGCCAAAAAGTACGGACTAAGCTTAAAAATCATTGACAAGGATCGGATCCAGGCGCTGGAGGACAAAGGCATGGTCCAGGTCAGTGCGTTTGTCCGTTCCGTGACCCAGGTAGGCTCCGTCAGCGAGGCCTGCGCTCTGGCAGCGGCGGAAAATGCCGGATGGGAGGGCCAGGCCCGGCTGATCCGGGGAAAGACCCGGTATCCGGCCATGACCTTTGCTTTGGCTGAGGCCAGGCCGTGCATCCATGACTTTGGAGGAATGTTATGAGTATCCATCTGATCAGTATCAGCCATAAAACAGCGCCCCTTCCTGTGCGGGAGCGGTTCGCGTTTTCAAAAGAACAGCAGGAGGAAATTTTAAGAGAACTTTGGGGCAGCGTGCTGATCGATGAATGTGTCATGGTCAGCACATGCAATCGGACAGAGGTTTACATATGGTGTAAAAACAACCGGAGGGAGCGGGAGCTTTATGAGTATGTTCAGTCTGTGCTCCTAAGATGTGCTGGCGCCATGGATATGGCGGATATTGGGAATATTTTCCGGTTTTACGGGAGGGAAAAGGCCATCCACCACTTGTTTTTAGTGGCCAGCGGATTGGATTCCATGGTCATCGGCGAGGATCAGATTTTAGGACAGGTGAAAGATGCTTGGCAGCAGGCGGCAGCCATGGGAGTCTGTTCCACCTATCTGAATACATTTTTCAGGTATGCGGTCACTGGGGCCAAGCGGGTGAAAACAGATACCGATCTGTCAAAAACCCCTATGTCTACAGCCATTATCTGTATCCGTGCAGCTCAGAATTATCTTGGCACACTGGATCATAAAAATGTGATGATCATCGGGGCCAGCGGAAAGATCGGCTCTGTAGTATTAAAAAACCTGCTGTCTGATTATAAGGCCAATGTGTATGTGACCACAAGGGATGCTGTGGAAAAAGACTGTAAGGCAGTATTTCACCACGGCAGGGAAAGTGCCAGCTACCGGCTGATCCCTTATGAAAAGCGTTATGAATATTTAACGGACATGGATGTCGTCATCAGCGCCACATCCAGCCCCCACTATACATTAACCTATGATTCTGTGGAAAAGTACCTGGTCTTTAACCGGGAGGGAGAAAAGGTTAAGCCCAGAGCTTTTATGGATCTGGCAGTGCCTTTGGATATAGAAAGCCGGATCGGCTCTCTGCCCGGGGTCATGTGCAGCAATATTGATGATTTTGGAAAAACGGCCCGGTCAAATAATGAGATCCGCCTGAGGGAGGCTGCCCACGCCCAGGCCATCTTAGAGGAGTACGAGACGGCATTTGAAAAGTGGATGATTTTCCAAAACGCCCTCCCTGATATTTTGATCCAGGAGGAGCAGATCATGAAGGATGCCCAAAAGAAAAATATAAAGTGGGCTCTGGATAAATTTTTTTACCGGATGCGGGAAAATGCGGATCCCCGTCAGCTGGAAGTGTTTATGCAGTGCCTTTTTCCAAATGAAAGCGAACAGGAGTAAATGATGGGAAAATTATATGTAGTAGGCTTTGGACCGGGAGGTAAGGACCATATGACCTTTCGGGCGGCCAGAGCCATTGAGGATGCAGATGTGGTCACCGGGTATACCACTTACGTCAATATGCTTAAAGAAGTCTTCCTGGAAAAAAATTATTTAAGCACCCCGATGAAAAAGGAGACTCAAAGGTGCCGGATGGCTCTGGAAGAGGCGGTCAAAGGGAAAAATGTAGCCATGGTCAGCAGCGGGGACAGCGGCATTTACGGCATGGCAGGCATTGTCTGGCAGATGGCCCAGGCTATGGAGGCAGATGTGGATATTGAGGTGATTCCAGGCGTTACTGCTGCCAGCGCGGCAGCGGCCATTTTGGGGGCTCCCCTAATGCATGATTTTGCGGTGATCAGCTTAAGCGATCTGATGACGCCTTTAGATAAGATTATGAAACGAGTGGAATATGCCGCTAAAGGAGATTTTGTCATTTGCCTTTATAATCCTAAAAGCAAAAAGCGGACCGAATACATTGGTATGGCAGCGGACATTGTGTGTGAGATTCAGGGGCCGGATATTCCCGCCGGTATTGTCCGAAATGCGGGAAGGCCGGATGAAAGTTATGAGATCACTACAGTGGGCCGGCTAAAGGACGCCTATATTGATATGTTTTCCATTGTGATCCTGGGAAATTCCCAGACCTATGTAAAAGACGGAAAGATAATCACCCCCAGAGGCTATGTTCTGGAGGAAGACCTTAAAAATCCGTTTGAGGAGTAAAGCTATGGCACTGTTTCCATTATTTGTAAATCTTGAGGGCCAGCCCTGCCTTGTGTTTGGAGGCGGAAAGGTGGCTTTGCGCAAGATCCGAACCCTTTTGGCGGCAGGGGCTCATGTTCGTGTTCGCTCTGTGGATTATGTCCCTGAACTTTTAAAAATGGCAGAAAATGGAAAAATTGTCTTTGAGGAGGACCGGCCTATAGATGAGCTGATCCGGGATGTGTTTTTAGTGATCTGCGCTACCAGCGATACGGATTTTAATGATACCGTTGCCCGGACATGCCGGAAAAAAAAGGTTCCTGTCAACTGTGCCTCAGGGAAGGGGGAGTCATCCTTTATATTCCCATCATTGATCCTTAAGGACAATATTTCTATCGGAATTTCCCTCCAGCCCCCGGCCCCGTCCTTATCAAGACAGATCCGGGAGGATATTGAGGAAGCGCTTCCGGACTGGTATGGCGCTCTGGGAAAATCCCTGGCTGCTTACCGAAGTTTGCTGCGGCCTTTAGTGGCAGATGAGGAGGCGAGGCATACGCTTATGGCCTGTCTGACCCGGTACGGCCTGGAGCATGAAGGGGATATTCCGGCAGAAGTTTTTTATTCAATGATTAGGAGGTATGTCCATGATTATTAAAGCGGGAAGCCGAAAGAGCCTTTTGGCTCTTGTACAGACTCAGATCATTGCGGATCTGATCCGGGAGCGATTTCCTCAGGCCAGGGTGGAGATCGTACCTATTTCCACCCAGGGGGATGAGCGGCTGGACCGGTCTTTAGACAGCTTTGGGGGCAAAGGGGTTTTTACCCGGGAGCTGGAAGACCAGCTGCTGTCAGGAAAAATCGATATTGCTGTTCACAGCGCCAAGGATATGCCTACGGAACTGACCAGAGGTCTGACTTTAGGGGCGGTAGTCCGGCGGGGACCGGTGGAAGATATGCTAGTTACCCTTGGAAACCGGTGGGAGAGGATGCCGGTGGAGGACCTTCCAAAGGGTTTTGTGATCGGTACGGGAAGCCTGCGCCGCCAGCTTCAGCTTAAGGCCATGAACCCGGAGATTATCGTCAAACCTATCCGGGGAAATATACAGACCCGGCTAAAGAAACTGGCTGCTGGAGAATATGACGGGATCATCCTGGCCCGCGCCGGGATCCTGCGTATAGAAGAAAATTATAAGCTTTCTGATGATTTTGACTACAGCCGTTTCTCATATCTGCCTCTGGATCCGAAAAAAATGCTTCCGGCGGCAGGTCAGGGCATTTTGGCTGTGGAAACCCGCCAGGGCCATATGGAGCCGGTTTTAAGAGCCATTACGGATCCCGACGCCTGGGAGATGCTGGCGGCAGAGCGGACCTTTTTGCGGACTATCGGCGGCGGCTGCAATGCGCCGGCAGCAGCCTTATCTGAGATTAAGGGCGGACAGATGTTTATGGATGCTTTATATGTCCCTGACGGCGTCCGTATACTCCGGACACAAGTAAGCCTTCCCTATGGTCACGGCATCGCTCTTGGCGTTATGGCGGCAGAGCAGCTTTTAAACAAAGGAAAAGAAAATGCGGCCAAAGAATATGGTCCTGTGTATTTTATCGGGGCAGGGCCGGGAGACCGGGGGCTGATCTCAAAAAAAGGGCTGGAATGTTTAAAAAAGGCCCAGGTGATCATTTATGACAATCTGGCTTCCCCTGCGCTGCTAAATGAAGCCCGTGAGGATGCCCTTCTGATTTACGCGGGGAAACGGGCAGGGAGCCATTACATGAAGCAGGAGGAGATCAGCAGCCTCATCGTCCGTTATGCCCGGGGAGGGTACACAGTAGCTCGGCTTAAAGGCGGCGATGTATTTGTCTTCGGACGGGGCGGTGAGGAAGGTCTGGCCTTAAAGAAGGCTGGGATCTGCTTTGATGTGATCCCGGGGATTTCCTCCGCCTATGCTGTTCCTGCCTATCAGGGGATCCCGGTGACCCACCGGGGCCTGGCCTCATCTTTTCATGTGATCACCGGCCATGAAGATGGGACAAAAGAGCAGATGGCTCTGGATTATGCCGCTTTGGCCCGGGAGGAAGGTACATTGGTCTTTTTAATGGGGCTTAAGAACCTGCCGGACATTACTGCCCGGCTGATAAACTTCGGCAAGGATCCGTCCACTCCGGCGGCAGTCCTTGAGTCCGGGACGACTGCCCGGCAGCGGATAGCTGTGGGAACTTTGGAAAATATTGGTAACATAGCAAAAGCTCAGGGCATTAAAACCCCGGCGATTACTGTAATAGGGGATGTGGTTTCTCTTCATGAGGCTCTTGCCTGGTATAATAAAAAGCCTTTATCCGGGAAAAGCGTTCTTTTAACGGGAACAAAGCCTTTGGCCGATGAAATGGCCGGAAAGCTTGAGGATTTAGGGGCTGAGGCGCTGCCGTTTTCCCTGATCCGCACCCGGCCCATCCATAGCCTTCAGATGGATGAGATATACCAAAAACTTGGGGAATATACATGGGCCGTGTTTACAAGCCGCAATGGCGTGGATGTATTTTTTAAGGGCATGAGGGAGCGACGCATGGATATGCGCGCTTTGGCTGGGCTGAAATTCGCGGCCATTGGCGACGGAACAGCAAAAGCTCTGGCTGCCTGGGGAATTTACTGTGATTACATCCCTGAGAAATTTACAAGCGAATGTATGGCTAAAGACTGGGTGCCCACACTGACAAAAGGGGATCGAGCAGTGCTGCTGCGGGCATCCGGGGGCTCTCAGGCCCTTCCTGAGGCTCTTTCCAGCTATGGAATCCCTTATACGACAGTGGCTTTGTATGAAACTGTGGCAGACTGGCGGAAAAAGCCGGAGCTTGACCGTCTCCTTTCTCAGGTGGACTATGTGGCTTTGTGCAGCGCTTCCGCGGCAGAAGCCTTTGATGAAATGACCCGGGATACAGATCCGGCATCTTCGGATCATATACAGGCCCGTATTTTAGCTATCGGCCCGGTAACGGAAGCCGCGGCCAAAGCCCGGGGGCTTCATGTTTATAAAACAGCGAAAACTTATAATATTGACGGACTGATCCAGTGTATGATGGAAGACAGACCGTAGGGATTCCGCCGGGGAAGAGTATTTTACCTGGCTGAACGATAAGTAGGAGATGAATTTTTATGGAAATCATTCGGCGGCCGAGACGGCTTCGGGGAACACAGGCCATCCGGGATCTTGTCCATGAGACAGATCTTCATGTCAATGACCTGATCTACCCGGTATTTGTTGTGGAAGGGGAAAATATTAAAGAAGAAATTCCGTCCATGCCGGGAATCTATCATTATTCCCTGGATACTTTTAAGGATCATTTAAAAGAAATCGCGGACAGCGGGGTAAAATCTATTATTTTCTTTGGTGTGCCGGATCATAAGGATGAAGTGGGCAGCGGCGCCTATGATATGGACGGGATCGTTCAGAAAGCTTTGCGCCTGACCAAGTCCCTGTATCCGGATCTGATCTGCATTGCAGATATTTGTTTGTGTGAATATACAAGTCACGGCCACTGCGGCGTGGTGGATCATGGGAAGATCTTAAATGATCCTACACTGACCCTTTTATCTAAGGCAGCGGTAAGCTGCGCGAAATCCGGGGCAGATATTGTGGCGCCATCGGATATGATGGACGGCCGCATCGGCCATATGCGCCGGGCACTGGATGAGGCTGGATGTGAAGATACACTGATCATGGCTTACAGCATTAAATATGCTTCCGCGTTTTACGGACCATTCCGTCAGGCGGCAGACAGCGCTCCGGCCTTTGGGGACCGGAAGTCTTATCAGATGGATTGGAGAAATAAAAAGGAAGCCCTTGTGGAGGCTGCCCTGGACGTGGAGGAAGGGGCGGATATTCTTATGGTTAAACCGGCCCTGGCTTATCTGGATATTGTTAAGACCATCAGCGACCGTTTTAACCTGCCTTTGTGTACTTACAGCGTCAGCGGGGAATATTCCCTTATGAAGGCGGCGGCATTAAACGGCTGGGTGGATGAAAAATCTATTGTTATGGAAAGTATGACTGCCATGAAACGGGCAGGGGCAAAAATGATCATTACATATTATGCCCTGGATATTGCCCGGTGGCTGAAGGAGGAACAATGAAAATAACCAACAGTGAGCGTATGTTTGAGCAGGCCTGCCGCCTGATGCCCGGCGGCGTTAACAGCCCGGTGCGTGCTTTTCGCGCTGTGGAAATGACGCCCCGGTTTATAAAAAAGGCCAAAGGCTCTAAAATTTATGATGTAGATGATAACGAATATATTGATTTTGTCGGCTCCTGGGGGCCTATGATCCTGGGTCATGGCCGGGATGAAGTGGTGGAAGCCGTGTGCCAGGCCGCAAGACTTGGAACAAGCTACGGCGCTCCGACAGGAGGAGAGACAGAGCTGGCCGGGCATATTGTGGAGGCAGTGCCCTGCGCGGAAATGGTTCGCCTGGTAAATTCCGGCACTGAGGCTGTCATGAGCGCGGTTCGGGCAGCCAGAGGCTACACAGGCCGTAATCTGATCGTTAAGTTTGAGGGCTGCTATCACGGACACTCAGACGGTCTTTTAGTAAAGGCCGGATCCGGTCTTTTAACTGAAAATGTGCCGACCTCTGCCGGCGTTCCCGCGGCCTTTGCCGCCACCACATTAACGGCGGATTTTAATGATGAAAAAAGCGTCCGGGAAATTTTTGCCGAGTATGGTCAAAATATTGCCGCCCTTATTGTAGAGCCGGTAGCGGCCAACATGGGGGTTGTGCCTCCAAAGCCTGGCTTTCTGGAGTTTTTAAGGACCATTACCCGCCAGTACGGCACGGTTTTGATCTTTGATGAGGTGATCACCGGTTTTCGTCTGGCATTAGGGGGCGCCCAGGAATATTACAATGTAACGCCGGATATGGCCACTTTTGGAAAGATCGTGGGGGGCGGTATGCCCATGGCCGTTTACTGCGGGCGAAAGGAGATCATGTCTATGGTTTCGCCTCAGGGGCCGGTGTATCAGGCAGGGACCCTGTCGGGAAATCCGGCAGCTGTGGCCGCAGGCCTGGCAACCTTAAAGATTCTTGAGGCCCACCCGGAGGTGTATCAGGTTATCGACCAAAAGGGAGCCGTGCTTGAGGAAGCTTATGTAAAAGCCGCCAAAAAGCATTGTGTCCAGGCCTGTGTCAACCGGGTAGGATCCCTCCTTTCTGTATTTTTTACAAAGGGGCCTGTGGAAACTTATAAGGATGTGGTCAAGTCAGATCTGGTCATGTTCCGCCAGTATTTTGCTTCCATGCTGGAATCCGGCATTTATATTGCCCCGTCCCAGTTTGAGGCGATGTTTGTAGGGGCAGCGCATGACCATGCGGATCTTAAAAAGACCGCGGCTGCCATTGACCAGGCTTTCGCTGCTCTGGGAGAATGATCATGGCGGAAAATCGGTGTGACGGGGTGGTTATTGCCGGGACCACAGAGGGCCGCCAGGTCATTGACGCGCTGAACTGTCAGGGCTTTGTCCTGGCGGCCACTGTAGCCACAGACCTGGGAGCCCAGGTTCTTGAAGATATCTATGGACGGGAGCATACCCGGATCTTTACCGGCCGGAGGGATGCGGAGGGTTTTGACCGGCTGTTTGAAACCCTTGCGCCAAACTTTGTCATTGACGCCAGCCACCCTTTTGCGGTGGAAGTGACGGAAACTGTCCGCCGGGTATGCCAAAGGCGGCATATTCCTTATGTGCGGTTTGTCCGGCCGGAGGGCCGGAGGGAAGCAGAATCCGGGGCGGAGCCAACGCTGATCTATGCCCGGGATGCCTGGGATGCGGCGGGGATTTTAAAGACCCTCCCTGGAAATATTTTGTTTACCACCGGGGCAAATACGGCACGGATCTATGCTTCCTCCTTGCGGGATTTTAATGAACGGGCCTATATCCGGGTGCTGGATACGAAAGCTTCTGTGGAAGCCTGCCAGGCGGCCGGGATTAAGGACAGCCATATACTGGCCAAAAATCCTCCTTTTTCTGTGGAGGATAATCTGGAACTGATCAGGAAATATCATATCCGCGTCCTTGTGACAAAAGACAGCGGAAGCGCCGGGGGCGTGCCTCAAAAGCTGGAGAGTATTAAAAGAGCTGGGATCCTTGGGGTAATCCTGCGCCGCCCGGCAGAGGATGGGGCGGCTTTGGTTTCATCCATAGAGGCGCTGACAAACTGGCTGCGGGAAATAGGAGGGATAGGCTATGGGTTATGACAGGATCATGTTTGGGGGAACCGGAAGCGGCTGCGGAAAAACCACGATCGCCTGCGCAGTAATGAAGGCTTTATGCCATGAGGGGGCATCGGTGATTCCTTTTAAGTGCGGGCCGGATTATATTGACCCTATGTTTCACAGCTGTATGACCGGCCGGGATTCCACAAATCTGGACAGCTTTTTTCTGGATAAAACAGCCCTGTGCTATTTAATGAAAAAAAAGCTGGAAAAATCATCGGATGCCAGGGGCGGCATCGGCATTGTGGAAGGCGTTATGGGGCTTTTTGACGGTATGGGGATGGAGTCGAGGGCCAGCAGCTTTGAAATCGCTCTTTGGACACAGACGCCGGTAATCCTTGTGGTCAATGCCCGGGGCATGGCCCTTTCGGTCATTGCTTTGATCCAGGGGTATATTTCCATGGCAGAACGCCTTGGAGGCAGGAACCTGATCCGGGGCGTTATTTTAAACCAGATCCGTAAAAGCACCTGTGATTTTTTAAAAAACGCGGTTGAAAAACAGACGGGCATAAAGGTTGTAGGCTGTTTTCCGCCTCAGGAGGAAGGGATGTTAAAAAGCCGTCATTTAGGCCTTGTTACAGCGGCAGAGGTGGCGGATTTAGATGAACGGATGAATGTCCTTGCGCAGCAGGCCGCCTCATCCATTGATCTAAGTCTTATCCAGAAGCTGGCAGGGGAAGCCCCGCCGTTAGATCCTCCAGAGCCGGACTTTGAAGGGCAGATCCAAAGGTTTGCCGGGGAAAACCCGGAGCCGGTGCGTATGGCCATTGCCAAAGACCAGGCTTTTTGCTTTTATTACAATACAAACCTGGAGCTCCTTGAAAGGCTGGGAGTGACCCTTGTGCCTTTTTCTCCCCTTTCCGATCCCCTCCCGGAAAATATCCGGGGACTTTATCTTGGAGGAGGATACCCGGAGCTGTATGCCCGTCAGCTTTCAGAAAATACTTCTCTTCTGAAAACGATCCGGGAAGAAATCCATGGAGGACTGCCGGTCATCGCCGAGTGCGGCGGTTTTATGTATCTTCATGAAGCTCTGGAGGACTTTTCCATGGTGGGGGTGATCCCGGGACGCTGCTATATGACCCGAAAACTGGGACCTTTTGGCTATGTAAAGCTCCATTCGGAAAAGATGGATGCTTTTGGCGGAAAGGGAACCTGGTTTTGCGCTCATGAATTTCATTATTCCCGTTCTGATGCTCCAGGGTCGGATTACACTGTGTCCAAGGCCAATGGACGCCAGTGGCAGGAGGGGTACGCAGCCCCCGGAATGTATGCCGGGTATCCCCATTTGTATTTTTACTCCAATGTAGAGGCTATGGTCCGTTTTGCAACAAAAATGAGGAGATACACATGATTTTTTTAAAATTAACTTTTGGATATTTTTTAGATATGGCATTTGGGGATCCTTACTGGCTGTATCATCCGGTTCGGCTTATGGGAAAGCTGATAAGTCTGGGGGAAAAGCTTACCCGGCGGCTGTTTCCTAAGAATGATCGGGGAGAAATAGCTGCCGGAGGCGTTATGGCTCTGGGGGTAGTGGCTGTAAGCTTTTTTGTGCCATTTCTCATCCTTTCTCTTTGCCGCAGGATCCATCCGGGTGTGGCTTTTATTGTGGAAACCTTCTGGATTTATCAGATCCTTGCCGGAAAATGCCTGGCCGTGGAAGCAAAAAAGGTGTTTGGCGCCTTAAATGAAGGAAAGCTTTATAAGGCCCGGCGTCTTTTAGGCTATCTTGTAGGGCGGGATACAAAAAATCTCAGCGAAGATGAGGTAATCAAAGCTGCTGTGGAAACTGTGGCGGAAAATACAACGGACGGGGTGATCGCGCCTTTGATTTTTATTGCCATTGGCGGAGCACCTTTAGGTTTTGCCTATAAAGCGGTGAATACTATGGATTCTATGGTGGGCTATAAAAATGACAAGTACCGCACGTTCGGCATGATCCCGGCCCGGCTGGATGATGTGGTGAACTTTATTCCTGCCAGGATTTCCGGCCTGCTGATGCTCCTGTGTGCGTTTTTGGCCGGATATAATGGCCGGGGAGCGGCCAGGATCTTTTTAAGGGACAGGAATAAGCACCTAAGCCCCAACAGCGCCCAGACCGAAAGCGTCTGCGCCGGCGCTTTGGGACTGATGCTTGGGGGAACTCACGATTATTTTGGGAAGCCGGTAGAAAAGCCTGCCATCGGTGATGAGGTTTGCCTGCCTCGCCCATCCCATATCCAGGACGCATGTCTGCTTATGGGCGGCACGGCATTTCTTGCTGTGTTTCTGCTGAATATGATAAAATTTGCCGTAACAGTGATTTTATAGCCCCAACCCAGGAAAGGAGAAATCCCGCAGGGGGATACCCCTATGGGCAGAGGGCGGCCCAGGAAAGGAGAAATATGCTTCACGGAGGAGATATTTACAGTGTTTTTGAAAAAGATCCGGGAGTCAAAGGGAAATTGGTGGATTTCAGCGCCAATATTAGTCCCCTGGGGATGCCGGAGCGGGTGCGCCAGGCGGTGATCGCCGGTCTTGACCAGGCGGTCCATTATCCGGATCCACAGTGCCGGGCCTTAAAGGATGCGCTCTGCCGGTTTTACAGGGAAAAATGGGGGACTGCCTTGTCTCGGGAAATGATTTTGTGCGGCAATGGAGCAGCAGACGTGATCTACCGCCTTGTGCTGGCCATGACCCCTGAGAAGGCCTTATTATGTGCTCCTACTTTTGCCGAGTATGAGGAGGCCTTAAAGCTGACACAAACCTCCCTGGAATTTTATTTTTGTCCTAACGACACGCTGACGGTGGAAGAGGATATTCTTGAAAAGATCCATAAAGGCCTGGACATGCTGTTTTTGTGCAACCCGAATAATCCCACAGGGCTTCTAACAGAGCCGGTGCTTTTAAAAAAGATCATTGAAAAGACACACAGGGAGGGAGTTTTTCTGGTAGTGGATGAATGTTTTCTTGACTTTTCCCCGGAAGAGGAAAGACACACCCTTATACCTGATCTGTCACAAAATAAACACATCCTTGTATTAAAATCATTTACTAAGATGTATGGCATGGCCGGGATACGTCTGGGGTATGGCCTGTGCCGGGACACAGCTCTGTTGGAGAAAATGGAGCGCCAGGGGCAGACCTGGTCGGTAAGTACCCTGGCTTCTGACGCCGGCGCGGCGGCCCTCGAGGACATGGATTATCCTCAGCGGGTGGGACAGTACGTGGCAAAGGAGCGGGACTATTTGTTTCAGGCGCTTTCCCGCCTCGGCATACATTTTTGGCACAGCCAGGCTAACTATATTTTATTTCAGCTTCCCGGACCGGTGGATTTTTATGACCGGATGCTGGAAAAAGGCTTTCTTATACGCCGGTGCGCAAATTACCGGGGGCTGGATGAAACGTTTTACCGGATGGCTGTGAATAAACATGAAGATAATGAGGGCTTTATCAATGCCCTGGAGGATATAATCAGAGAGGTGTCAGTATGAAATTAATATCATGGAATGTGAATGGATTTCGGGCCATTGTAACAAAGGGCTTCGCGGAAATTTTTAAAGAGATGGACGCGGATATTTTCTGCATCCAGGAAACAAAGCTTCAGGAAGGTCAGGTGGAGATTGATTTTCCTGGCTATGAACAGTATTGGAACTACGCAAAAAGGAAAGGCTATTCAGGAACTGCGGTATTTACCCGGATCCATCCTGAAAAAGTGACTTACGGCCTTGGCATGGAGGAGCATGATCAGGAGGGAAGGGTCATTACTCTGGAATTTGAAAAATTCATCCTTGTTAATGTATATACCCCTAACGCCCAGGATAAGCTGGCGCGGATCGACTACCGGATGACCTGGGAGGATGATTTTCACGCTTACTTAAAAGAACTGGAAAAGATCAAGCCGGTGATTCTGTGCGGTGATCTGAACGTCGCCCACACAGAGATCGATCTTAAGAATCCTAAGACCAACCGGGGAAACGCGGGATTTTCCGACCAGGAGCGGGATAAGATCAAGGCTCTTTTAGATGACGGATTTATTGATACGTTCCGGTTTTTCTATCCGGACAAGACCGGGGCCTATTCCTGGTGGTCTTACCGGTTTAATGCCAGAAAGAATAACGCGGGATGGCGTATTGACTATTTTCTTGTATCGGAAAGTCTGCGCCCGAGACTGCTCAGCGCGGATATTTTAAGTAATATTTACGGTTCAGACCATTGTCCGGTAGAGCTGGGCATGGATCTGTAGACCTTGTCTGGCAGGAGGTGATCATTTGGCCAAAGCAATTATGATCCAGGGCACCATGTCCAATTCGGGAAAAAGCTTTATTACTGCCGGTTTGTGCCGGATTTTTGCAAATGCCGGATACAAAGTGGCCCCTTTTAAATCTCAAAATATGGCCCTTAATTCATATATTACAAAAGAAGGCTTGGAAATCGGCCGGGCCCAGGCCATGCAGGCCAAGGCCTGCCGTGTTGATCCGGTAAGCGATATGAATCCCATCCTTCTAAAGCCAACCAGCAATGTAGGCTCCCAGGTGATCTTAAATGGCGAGGTCATGGGAAATATGAAAGCCATGGACTACTATGCCAATAAAAAGAAGCTGATCCCGGAAGTCATGGCTGCCTATGAGCGGTTAAGCAGCGCTTATGATATTATTGTTATTGAAGGAGCGGGAAGCCCGGCAGAGATTAATTTAAAAGATGATGATATTGTGAATATGGGCATGGCAAAGATGGCAAAGGCTCCGGTGCTTTTAGTAGGCGATATAGACCGGGGCGGTGTATTCGCTTCCCTTTACGGCACGATAAAGCTTTTGGAGGAAGACGAGCAGGCCATGATCAAGGGAATGATCATTAATAAGTTTAGAGGCGATGTAAAGATTTTAGAGCCTGGGCTGCGCATGGTCGAGGAGCAGGTCAATATTCCGGTCCTTGGAGTCGTGCCTATGGAATTTATTGATATTGATGATGAAGACAGTCTTTCGGAACGGCTGAATCAGACAGGGATCCGCTCCGGCCTGGATGTGGCTGTGATCCGTCTGCCTCATATTTCTAATTTTACGGATTTTTCCGTGTTTGAGCGCATGCCCGGGGTATCTTTAAGGTATGTTCATCAGCCCCAGCAGTTGAAAAAACCGGATCTGATCATCCTTCCGGGAACGAAAAATACCATGGACGATCTGTCATGGCTGCGCCAGACCGGTCTGGAAGGATTGATTCTGCGGTGCCATGAAGAATATGTTCCGGTGATCGGCATTTGCGGCGGCTACCAGATGCTTGGCCAGGCCCTGGAGGATCCTTTTTGCGTTGAGCATGGAGGCTGTATGCGGGGCATGGGATTATTAAATACAAAAACTGTTTTTGAAAAAGCAAAGACCCGCACACAGATTTCAGGTACAGCCGCGTCTGTCCCCGGCCCATTTCAAAGGATTTCTAATATGCCCGTGGAGGGCTATGAAATCCATATGGGGATCACGAAAAATCTTGGCGGCTGTCAGCCGGTGATCTGGTTGGAGGATGGACGTTTGGACGCTTTGGCCAATGGAGATTATACGGTGTTTGGTTCCTATCTCCACGGCCTGTTTGATCAGGTGGATTTTACGGCTGCCCTGTTAAATACACTTATGGAAGCAAAGGGGATCCGGCCTGGGACTGTGACGGATGTTTATGAATATGAACAGCAGCAGTATGATAAGCTGGCAGATCTGCTGTCATCTTCTTTAGATATGAAAGAGATTTATAAAATATTGGAAAAAGGTGTATGAAATGAATCCACAGAAACTGAAAAAAGGCTGTGTCCACATTTATCATGGGGATGGTAAGGGAAAGACCACCTGCGGCATCGGTCTGTGTATCCGGGGGGCAGGAGCCGGGCTGAAGGTGCTCATTGCCCAGTTTTTAAAAGATAATTCTTCTAGCGAGCGCAGGATCCTTGAAAATGTACCGGGGATTTTCCTGGTTCAGGGGCCTTCAAAGGCGCGCTTTACATTTTCCATGTCTCCGGAGGAGCTTGAGGCCGCAGGCCGCCAGTACCGGGAAATGTTTCAGAAAATTGTGGAAACGGCCTGCGCCGGAGGGTATGATATGGTTTTTCTGGACGAGATCCTTCATTTGATCCTCAAGAACCTGATTCCGGAAAGTCAGGTCCTGGATTTTTTAGATCGCCGGCCTGAAGGAATGGAAGTGATCCTGACTGGGTATTCCCCTTCTTTAGAGCTTCTTTCCCGGGCTGATTACGTTTCACATATTGTTAAGGAAAAGCATCCCTATGACCAGGGCCTGACGGCCCGGGCGGGGATTGAGTTGTAGGGGGATTTTATGCTGGAAAAGATCCAATTTGTTAAACCGGAGGAAATTGAGGCCAGAAGCATGGCCATTATTGAAGAAGAATTGAAGGATAAGAATGACCTTCACCAGTGGAGCCCCCAGGAATATGCTATTGTCCGCCGATGCATCCATACATCTGCGGATTTTGATTACGCGGATCATCTGTATTTTTCCCATGGGGCTGTCCAAGCTGCTTTAAAAGCCATAAAGGACGGGGCTCATATTATTACAGATACAAAAATGGCAGCCTCAGGAATCAATAAAAAACGACTTTCCCCCTTTGGGGGGCAGGTTCACTGTTTTATGGACGATCCTCAGCTGGCCCGGGAAGCCAGGGAACGGGGGATTACACGGTCCGCTGTGTGCATGGAGCGGGGAAGCCAGGTAGAAGGCAAAAAGATTTTTGCCGTAGGCAATGCCCCAACGGCGCTGATCCGTTTATATGAGCTGATCCGGGAAGGTAAAGTACATCCGGCGCTGATCATTGGCGTTCCTGTAGGTTTTGTCAATGTAGTGGAATCCAAAGAGCTGATCATTCAGGCCGGAGTCCCCTGTATCGTGGCCCGGGGACGAAAGGGCGGAAGCAATATTGCCGCTGCCATATGTAATGCATTGATTTATCAATGCAGTTAGGTTATAATGAGGATTGGTGAGTGCCGCGCCATGCGCGGCTTATCTGCGTGTAAGTAAAGAAAGAAGGATGATTTTAATGGCAAAGATTGATATTATTTCCGGGTTTTTAGGCGCCGGAAAAACAACGCTGATCAAGAAGCTTTTAAAGGAAGCGCTGGCTGGCGAGCAGGTAGTGCTTATTGAAAATGAATTTGGCGAGATCGGTATTGACGGTGGATTTTTGAAGGAAGCCGGAATCCAGATCACAGAGATGAATTCCGGCTGTATCTGTTGCTCTCTGGTTGGGGATTTTGGCACTGCCTTAAAAGGAGTGGTAAATCAATACCATCCGGACCGTATCCTTATTGAGCCTTCCGGCGTTGGTAAACTTTCTGACGTGATCAAGGCTGTCCAGAATGTGGCTGACGAGGCTGGACTTGAAATGAACAGTTTTACAGCCGTTGTGGACGCAAAGAAGTGCCGGGTATTTATTAAAAACTTTGGTGAATTTTTTGTCAACCAGATTGAGTATGCGAAAACCATTATTTTAAGCCGTACACAAAATGTTTCCCAGGAAAAGCTGGAGGAGTGTGTGGCGCTGATCCGTGAGCATAATGATAAGGCTGCTCTGATCACAACACCCTGGGATGAGCTGGACGGAAAGCAGATTCTTGATGCTATGGAGCAGAAACATTCCCTGGAGGAAGAGCTGTTAGCGGCTGCCAGCGTTTGCCCGGACTGCGGTCATGTTCATGAGCACGGAGAGAGCTGCGGTCATGAGCATGATCACGACCATCACCATCACGATCACTGCGATCACGACCACCACGATCACGATCATGATCACTGCGATCACGGCCACCACGATCACGATCATGATCACTGCGATCACAGCCATGACCATCATCACCATCATGACCATGAGGGTCATCATCATGCGGATGAAGTGTTTACAAGCTGGGGAACTGAGACGGCTCACCGTTATACCAAAGATGAGATGGAAGGGATCCTTAAAGAGCTTTCTGAGTCTGACCGTTTTGGAACAGTACTTCGTGCCAAGGGGATGGTTTACGGGGAAGGAAATACATGGATCTACTTTGATCTTGTTCCCGGTGAGTATGAGCTTCGTGACGGTGCGCCTCAGTATACAGGGCAGCTTTGTGTGATTGGTTCAAAAATTGATGAAGCTGCCTTAAAAGAGCTGTTTCACGTATAATAAAAAGGATGAGTGAAGTATGAAAATGACCGTTTTTGTTGTGACCGGTTTTCTGGATGCGGGGAAAACGACATTCCTTACTCAGATTCTTGAGGAAGAAGGTTTTTCCGAGGAGGATAAGACACTGATCATTACGTGTGAGGAAGGGGAGGAAGAGTATGATGAAAAGACCCTGTCTGAGCTGAATATTGATGTGGTGTCTGTGGATTCCCAGGAGGATTTTACCCCGGAATTTCTGGCAGACTGTGCCCGTATTTACAAACCGGAATGTATTTTTATTGAATATAATGGCATGTGGAAAACTCAGGACCTGTTTGATATGAAGCTGCCGAAAGGGTGGTTTTTTAATCAGGTGGTGACTATTGTGGATGGTTCCACCTTTGACGTATATCTGAACAACATGCGCTCCTTAATGATGGACATTTTTTTCCAGTCTGAGCTGGTGATCTTTAACCGGTGTACTGAGGACATGCCGTTAAACAGCTACCGTCGCAGTATTAAAGCTGTCAACCGCCGGGCTCAGGTAATCTTTGAAAATGAGGACGGGGAAATGATTCCCCTTACTGTGGATGAAATGCCCTTTGATGTAAATGCCGACGTGATCAAGGTAGAGGACGAGGATTTTGGCCTGTGGTACATTGATGCCCTGGATAATAAGGACAAATATGACGGAAAGACGGTAGAGTTTAAAGGAAAGATCTATAAGAGCAAAGATTTCCCCGAGGGCTATTTTGTCCCCGGTCGCCATGCCATGACCTGCTGTGCAGACGATATTCGATTTATCGGCTTTGTGTGCAAAACTACCCATGGGAATGTTATGAAGAACAATCATTGGGTAGATGTAACAGCAAAGATCCGCTATGAATATTTCCCGGCTTATCACGGGGAAGGACCGGTGCTTTATCTTAAGCACGCCGTTTCTGCTTTAAAGCCGGAAGAGGAGCTTGTATATTTTAATTGATCGGAGAGAAAAGATTATGGGGGATTATCAGATTATTTCTGACGGGTCCTGCGATTTAGGAAAAGAGCGCAGCGACCGTATCGGTGTGAAGATCATTCCTTACTATGTATCCTTTGACGGGGAGAAGTTTTATAAGGAAATTGAGGAAATGGATGTGCGCAGGTTTTATGACCATATGGTAGAACATCCGAAAGTGTTTCCAAAAACTTCCCTGCCGTCGGTGCAGGACTATGTAGATGCTTTTACCGCCGCAGCCCAAAATGGACGGGATATTTTATGCCTGTGTTTGTCAGGCAAGTTCAGCGGATCTTTTAATTCCGCGAAAAACGCGGCTCAGATCGTTGGGGAAATGTTTAAAAATGTGCGTATTGCCGTGATTGATACCACTCTGGCTACAGCGCTTCAGGGGCTTTTAGTCCAGGAGTGTGCCCGTATGCGGGATGCAGGTCTGGGCCTGGACGCTGTACTGGAAAAGGTGGAAAAAATCAAAACCACTGGAAGGATCTTTTTTTCTGTAGGCAGCATGGATTATCTTATTTATGGCGGCCGTGTAGGAAAGGTGATCGGACTGGCAGCCTCTACGTTAGGAATCAAACCGCTGATTTCCATGAAAAAAGGGGAAATTTACCCGGAGGGGATGACCCGCAGCAGGAAAAAGGCCTTTGTCCGTATTATGGACATGGCCAGGAATTTCTTTAAGGAATCCGGAGAAAATGCGGATCAGTATACTTTTGCCTCCGGCTATGGCTATGATTATGAGGAGTGTGTGGAATTTACAGACCAGCTTGTGGCATCCATGCAGTCTTACTGTCATATGGATGCTATGGAAATTTACCAGATCGGCGCCACCATCGGCGTTCACACCGGACCGTATCCATTAGGAATGGGATTCTTAAAACGATATGAGTATGTATAACGACACCAGGGACAATCAAATGACAAAGACGGCTCGTCCAGAACATATAAGACGCCGATGGTGCGGTTGCGCACTGTCCGGGCCAACTGCATCCGCTGTCGGGTGTATGTAGAGAGAGCATCCAGATACCTTCTGGAGCCTTCCGCGTACAAAACTCCTAGAGCCAGAGAAGATTTCCCGGAGCGGGTACGCCGACAATGGCAGTAATCTTATTTAAAACAAAAGACTTCAGATGAGTTTTGCAGGACGTTTGATGAGTTCTTTTATAATCCCATCAAACGTCCTGTAATAATATAAACCTGTTTCATAAGTTTAGTTCTTTCAGCAGTTGCTCCTGGAAATCCGGATCTGACACTGCCCGTGAGATTTCATCCTCCCGACCGTTTTGGATCAGAAATTGGAGCATTGGCTGGCAACCTGGTCGGTGGAATTTTCCATGTAGCGGAGCAGTTCAACCAGCTCAGGGCGAACCTCGTCCTTGTTTTTTCCATGACAGTTAAGGAAAATACGGACGGCTCCATCGTTTAAGGTCAGTTCCGGATCTTCCCGGCAGCGCATGTCAAAGGTGTAGATATAACGATCCTTTCCAAAGAGATCAAAAGGTGTGATCATAATGATAAAAACATCATTGATCTGATTAAAGTCTATTACACCAGATTCCAGCAGGCGGCTGTCAATGGTGCCTTGATAATAACGGCTGCGTTTAGGCAGGTTGTAGGTGTTACGTTTCGGTGTTTCTGCGTCATAAACTCGGCCGTTTGTATCCTGTCCCCACACATCAAGCCGTATTCCCCGGTATGCGGAAGCGGTTGCCTGTTCTTTTTCTGACTGGGGCAGGTGAGCCAGGACTATGTCTTCTCCAAGAATGATCTCAAGAACATGCTTCATGTTTTCAGGATCAGACATGGCTTCGGCAAAAAGAAAACGATCCAGTAAATTAAGATCCTTTAGTGTTTTTCTTTGAATCACAGAGTTCCTCCTTTTATTATAAAATATTTTCAGGCAGTATAAAGGGTTTCCTCATTTAAACTTTTGATTTCAACGCCATAAATGGCCGCTGTTTATTTTATGGACCCAAAGTATAAACCGGATGAAATCCATAACATTAAGGGACTTTTGTTCTTTATACAGATTTTATGATTAAGACGTCAAAAGAATGATAAAAGTAGAATAAAATGGGATAGGTTAAGACAATATTTTTGTAGATGCACAATGAAATAGACTTATTTTAGAAATACGATTTATACCCTCAGCATATTACAAATGTAAAAAAGACAGCAATCATAATTGTTCGACAAAAAACGACAAAAAGTAAAATTGCAATGCAGCGGATTGTATCGTATACTGAAAGAAAAGTGCCAATTTGGCTGATATAATTTAGCCGGGAGGAATCACTGTGATCGTACTGAAAGCTGTAAATTGAGCAGATGCGGATAAAGAATATGATTATTCTTCCTCCGGGACATGTAGGGTATAGCATCCGTGAAGGATTCCGTGGACGGGGGCTGGCTGCTTCAGGGTTAGGCTTGCTGATCAGAGAAGCCAAGGAAATTATCCCTGAAGCAGAGCTATATCTGCGTGCATTAAGAGAAAATTCCCCATCCCTTAAGGTTATGCTAAAAAATGGCGGCTACATCCATCATGGGATGAACTTCATTATAAAGTTCCATGGCAATGACCATGAAAAGGTCATGATAACTGTTACTATACGAGGAGGTTTGATTATGAAATTAATGATTGCGTCAGATATTCACGGTTCGGCCTATTATTGCCGGAAAATGGCAGATGCCTTTGAAAAAGAGCAGGCGGACAGGCTGCTGCTTTTGGGCGATCTTTTATATCACGGTCCGAGAAATGACCTGCCAAAGGATTATGATCCTAAAGCAGTCATTGCTCAGTTAAATACCATGAAGGACAGGATTTTTTGCGTCCGGGGGAATTGCGATACTGAGGTGGATCAGATGGTGCTGGAATTTCCCATTATGGCAGAGTACTGTATATTAAATGAGGGAAGCCGTCTGATTTATGGAACCCATGGGCATCATTTTAATGTCGATTCACCATTACCTATGCAGCCAGGGGATATTTTGCTTCATGGCCATACCCACATTCCTGCGTGGGAGCCCTTTGGGAATCATAATCTGTACTTAAATCCAGGATCCGTATCCATCCCTAAGGCGGGCAGTGCGCGCAGCTATATGGTCTTGGAGGACCGGCGGGTTAAATGGAAGACGCTGGATGGAGAAGTGTATCATTTCTTAAACCTGGGGAAAGTTTAAGTAAAATTCAGTTTTCTGATTCGGCTGTGAATGGACCTGAATGGTAGCCAGTTCTCGGGCCATTTTTCCATGCAAGATTAAGCCGCTTAAAAGGTTGATGTTTTCACCGGAAGAAGTGGCGAAGAGGATTATAAGATAGGGTATTTTGGAGAACAGAAATTGGGGGGGATAAATGATGTTTAAAGATCAAATTGTGGAACAGCTTAAAAAAATGTCTGAGGAAGAAAAAGACCAGTGGATCATGAATCAGGCGATATTATGTCATGAGAATGACAGAGATGACTTTTTAAAAACGCTGACTGGAGAAAAGTTGGTGGAGGATGTGCCTGATGACAGAGCAATTGAGGAATTTTGCCAAAAGGTGATAAATGGAGATATTTATGTAGAATATGAAACCCACTACTGTGAGTTTGATGATTATGGGCATTATGTGGACGATTGGTTTGAGGACTATCATGATCCTAAAGGCGCTTTTTCCTTTCTGGATAAAGTTTTTAATGGATTGCTGCCGATTGGATCAAAGCCGTTGCAAAACAGGAATCAGCCCCGGATGTTTTGGCAAAGTCCCTGATAAAAATTTTTAAACAGCCCATTTGTGAAAATATGTATCCGGATATTCTTATAAAAGAAAAAATTCCGGAGCAGACCTATTTCCATATGGTCGGTCTTTTAAAAAAGGAAATTGCCGCGGATAAGCTGATGTATGAGAAAATGTTTCCGGATTTCGGATATTCTTCCAGAAAGATGTTCTTTGAGAGGGATTTAAAAAGAAAGCAATCCATGCTTGCCAATATTTTTTACTGCTGCCTGAAGCTGGCGCAAAAAGCCAGGGAAATCGGACCTCTGAGGCTGGAAATATATCTTCAGCAGCTGGAGGAATTATTTTCACTGCTGCCATACACAGATGTGAAAGATTCCTGGGAAGCGGGAGAAATTCGTAAAATATGCCAGGAGCTGCTTTACAGAGAAAAACTGGAAGATCAGCCCTGGGAGCTAAGGCGAAGATTTTTTGATATGCTGCCAAGGAATAGCTATGTCAGTGGCTATGAGTTTAAGGATCTGCAAGCTCTTTTTTTTAAAATGTGTAACACATCCCAGGAATTTCTGGAATATGCGCAAGCATTGGAAAATAGCGGATATGAAAAGCAGGCGGCGGATTTGTATCACAAGTATGGAAGAAATGATAAATATTGTCAGTATCTTAAAAAAATATTAAGCAACAAAAGTCAGCCTTATATAGAACTGATCCAAAATTATGTCCAATCCGGAAACTGGGATAAAGCATGTGAAATTGCCCGCAAAGGCATTGATAACTGCAAAAAAGATGATCAGACGGAGTTTTTTATTATTTTACTGAAAGATGCCAAAAAACGTCGGGATGAACAAGCGTATAAAGCGCTTTACGCAAGCGTGAAAAGAAGAAAATATGTAGACAACAACAGGATTCAAGCTGCTTTAAATGATTAGAAAATAAAGACTATGGCTGGTGATTTGTGACACAATCACCAGCCAGCAGGAGGGAAAACTAAAAAAACACAGGAGAGGGTGCGCAAAATTGCCCGAGAGATAGGCTATGTGCCAAATCTTAATGCAAGAAAGTTGATCCAGAAAACCTATGACAATCTGCCGGGAATGTTTGATGGATGGTATCGTTGTTATGATCTACGTTTGGTCATTATTTAGTCGAAATATTCAATCTCCAGGTCTTTAAAGAAAGCC
>CAZMGH010000032.1:0-30471 GCA_964565805.1 uncultured Lachnospiraceae bacterium | reverse complement strand
TATGATGGACGATAAATATACGCCAATTTCCCCAGATAGCCCTTTGGGACAGATGTTAGAGAAGTTCAAAGGATTTGATATTTCTAAGTTGGCATCAGTTTATCCCACATTCGATTATCGGGCTATAACCCGGCAAATGCAGGAAAATATTGAAGTTGATCCTATAATTCCCGAAGGCTATTTTGAAAGGACACAGGAATATCAGCAAAGAGCTTGGAGGTGTTACAGTCCATCAATGAAAACACTGCAAATCTTTATACAATGGTTGAGTTAATCAGACAGAGTAATGAAAAACAGGACGAACTGATTTTCCTGATTACCGAGGTGCTTTCTTTGGCGAAAACAAAAAGCAAAGAAGAAGCGAACACTATGTTTAAGAAAATTATGGGCAAAATCAATGACACCGCCGATAGTGTAGATTCGATGATAAAAATCGTAGGCTGGGCGACAACTGTATACAATATGGTTCTCCCTTTACTACCATAATGGAGGCAACGCATAATGAACAAGATGAAATTTGAAACCCCCGACCTTACATCGCAGAACATAGACCGGATTGCAGCCCTGTTCCCCAACTGCGTCACTGAGATGCGAGGTGAGGACGGCAAGATCAAGCGAGGGATCAATTTTGAAATGCTCAAGCAGATGCTCTCCCCCGATGTGGTGGACGGGGACGAGTGCTATGAGTTTACCTGGGTGGGCAAGAAGGCTTCCATCGTGGAGGCCAACAAGCCCATCCGCAAGACGCTGCGCCCATGCCCGGAAGAAAGCAAAAACTGGGACACCACCGAAAACCTGTACATCGAAGGGGACAACCTAGAAGTGCTCAAGCTGTTGCAGGAGGCGTATCTGGGCAAAGTGAAAATGATCTACATCGACCCGCCATACAATACGGGTTCTGATAGCTTCGTTTATCCTGATAACTTTTCGATGGAACGGGGCAAATATGAAGCAGAAATTGGATTATATAATGAGGATGGGAATAAAACATTTCGAGAAAACAATGATACTAATCCTCGTTTCCATTCTGATTGGTGTAGCATGGTTTATTCACGTCTAATGCTTGCACGAAATTTACTTGCTGATGATGGTGTTATATTTCTTTCAATCGATGATAATGAATTAGACAACTTGAAAAAGATTTGTGATGATGTATTTGGAGCGGCGTGCTACATCAATCTTATTACTGTTAAGACAAAAGAAAGCTCCGGTGCATCTGGTGGGGGTGAAGACCGACGGCTTAAGAAAAACATTGAATATGTTTTGTGCTATGGCAAAACGCAGTTCAAATCATTTAATGCCGTCTTCAACAAAGTTGAGTTGGGTCAATATTTAAAAACTATGGATGCTACAGGAAAGAGTTTCAAGTACACCACTGTTTTTACAAGTCTTGGTGAAAGAAAATATTATAAGACAATCAAAGATGGTTCTGGTGCCGATATACATATTTTCTCCCATTCGGAATACGAGACAAAGAGTATAAAAAAACTTGCTCAGGAACTCAAAATTTCCGAACTAGATGTTTTTGATCGTTACCTCGATAGAATATGTACAACAGAAAATGCTCAGACTTCTATCCGAACACGAGTAAAAAAAGCAACAGATAATGAGGATACATTGTATTCTATTGACTATTATCCAGTCTCCGGAAAAAACAAGGGACAATTAACAACAGTTTATTTTGTAGGACCACAAAAAAGGTTGGTCAGTTGGTTCTGTAATGTCTGCGAGCGAGAAAACGGTAAAATTTTCAAAAAAGAAAAATTGGGTACATTATGGACGAATTTTAACTGGAACAATGTCGCACGTGAAGGAGAAATTCCATTCCCCAACGGAAAAAAATCTCTGGATTTTATCAAGCAACTTGGTGAGTTAGTCACAAGCAGCGAAGGCAATGATATTGTCCTCGACTTCTTCTCCGGATCTGCCACCACTGCTCACGCCGCCATGCAGCTCAATGCAGAAGACAGCGGGCACCGCAAATTTATCATGGTGCAGCTGCCTGAACCCTGCGATGAACAGAGCGAAGCCTACAAAGCCGGTTACAAAACCATCTGCGAGATTGGCAAAGAGCGCATCCGCCGGGCTGGGGAGAAAATCAGGGGGGAAAACCCGCTGACCACCCAAGACCTGGATGTCGGCTTCCGCGTCCTCAAGCTGGACGAGTCCAACATGAAGGATGTCTACTATGCTGCGGATGACTACGATCAGCGCAATCTCATAGATATGATCTCCAACATCAAGGAGGACCGCACCGACCTGGACCTGCTGTTCGGCTGCCTGCTGGACTGGGGCCTTCCCCTGTCCCTGCCCTATACATCTGAGCAGATTGACGGATGCACCGTTCACACCTACAACGACGGCGACTTGATTGCCTGCTTCGACCCCAATGTACCGGAGGGCGTTGTGAAAGAGATCGCCAAGCGCAAGCCCCTGCGGGCGGTCTTCCGGGACTCCAGCTTCGCCGACAGCCCCGCCAAAATCAATGTGTTCGAGATTTTCAAGCTCTATATGCCGGAGGATGCAGACGATATTTCCAAGCGGGTTCGAGTGATTTAAGGAGGCGCGGCGATGGATAAGAATGAGATTCCCCCAATTAACCGTGACTTCCTGCAAGACATTTCTGATGTGCTGGCCAATGCACGGAAGAACGCAAAGACGGCGGTCAACCTTTCGATGGTCTACGCCTATTTTGAGATTGGCAGGATGATCGTCGAGGAAGAGCAGCAAGGCGCAAACCGTGCCGCCTACGGAACCCAGCTTTTGAAAGAACTGTCTGCCTATCTGACAAAGAATTTTGGCAAGGGCTTTTCCGTTGGCAACCTGAAAAATATCCGGCAATTTTACAAGGTATACTCCGAGGATCAGATTGGCGAAACAGTGTTTAGCCAATTCGAGAATCTTCCCGCTGTCAGCACCGGACGGAAGTTTTTCCTGAGCTGGTCGCACTATTTGAAGCTGATGCGCATTGACAATATTAATGAGCGCCATTTTTACGAGATTGAGTCGGTAAAAAACGATTGGAGCCTCAGCGAGCTGAAACGGCAGTACAACAGCTCCCTCTATGAGCGACTGGCGCTCAGCACGGACAAGGACAAGGTTTACCGGCTGGCGCTGGAAGGGCAAACGGTAGAAACGGCAAAGGATGCTGTGAAAGATCCATATGTGTTGGAGTTTTTAGGGCTGCCGGAGCTGCCCTCCTATTCCGAAACAGAGCTGGAAAGCCGGATCATCGACCACTTGCAGAAGTTCCTCTTGGAGCTGGGAACAGGCTTTGCCTTTGTCGGGCGGCAGGAACGCTTCACCTTTGATGAAGAGCATTTCATGGTGGATTTGGTCTTCTATAACCGTCTGCTGCGCTGCTTTGTCCTCTTTGACCTGAAAATCGGCGAACTCAAGCATCAGGATATTGGGCAGATGCAGATGTATGTGCATTACTATGACCGCAAGGTAAAACTGCCGGAGGAAAACCCGACCATCGGAATCATCCTTTGCAGAGACAAGAATAACGCGGTTGTGGAAATGACCTTGCCGGAGGATAATTCGCAGATCTTTGCCAGTAAGTATGAAACCGTACTGCCTAGCAAAGAGGCGTTGCAAAAGCTTCTGCAAGAGCAAATCACAAATGAAGACGGAGGCGAGGACGAATGAAGCTGCAATTCAAACATCAGAAATTTCAGGCAGACGCGGCAAAAGCCGTGGTGGATGTCTTCGCCGGGCAGCCTTACCTCACACCTACCTACATGATGGACAGGGGTATCAATTACCAGCAATCCCTCACTGATGAGGATGACTTCACCGGCTGGCGCAACGAGCGCATTGTGCCGGAGCTGTCTGACCGGATTATTCTGGAACATCTGCAAAAGGTGCAGCGCACCAATCAGATCAAACCATCCGAGCGGCTGGAGGGACATTACAATCTGACGATTGAGATGGAAACCGGCGTCGGCAAGACCTACACCTACATCAAGACCATGTATGAGATGAACAAGTATTACGGTTGGAGCAAGTTCATCGTTGTGGTGCCCAGCATTGCCATCCGCGAAGGCGTATATAAGTCTTTTCAAGTGACGCAGGAGCATTTCGCGGAGGAATATGGGAAGAAAATTCGTTTCTTCATCTACAATTCCTCTCAGCTCACCGAGATTGACCGCTTCGCCTCCGACAGTTCCATCAATGTGATGATTATCAATTCCCAGGCGTTTAACGCCCGAGGCAAGGATGCGCGGCGCATTTACATGAAGCTGGACGAATTCCGCTCTCGTCGCCCGATTGACATCATTGCCAAGACAAACCCGATCCTCATTATTGACGAGCCGCAGTCAGTCGAGGGCAAACAGACAAAGGAACGGCTGAAAGAGTTCAACCCGCTGCTGACCCTGCGCTACTCCGCTACCCATAAATCGGACAGCATCTACAACATGGTCTATCGGCTGGACGCAATGGAGGCATACAACAAACGGCTGGTAAAGAAGATTGCCGTCAAAGGCATCACCGAATCCGGCAGTACAGCGACAGAGAGCTATGTTTATCTGGAAAGCATCAACCTCTCGAAAGCTGACCCCACAGCGACTTTGCAGTTTGACTTCAAGGGTGCGAAGGGTATCCGAAAAAAGACTATGAAAGTCAGAATCGGTTTTGACCTTTACGATTGTTCCGACAATCTGGACGAATATAAAAATGGCTTTGTTGTCAAATTTATTGATGGACGTGACAATTCAGTAGAGTTTTTGAACGGCATCAAAATCTTTGCCGGAGATGTGATTGGAAAAGTCAGTGAAGATCAGCTCCGCCGCATACAAATCCGCGAGACAATCCTCTCCCATATCGAACGGGAACGCCAGCTTTTTCATAAAGGCATCAAAGTGCTAAGTCTGTTCTTTATCGATGAGGTTGCGAAGTACAAACAGTACGATGAGGCGGGCAACCCCTACAATGGCATATATGCTGATATGTTTGAGGAAGAATATAACGATATTGTCGGCAATTTACAACGAGAACTTGATGACGAGGATTATATCCACTATCTTGACTCCATCTCTGCGCATGAGACCCATGCCGGGTACTTTTCCATTGACAAAAAGGGCAAGATGACCGACAGCAAGCTAAGCAACAAGAAAGAGCAAACTTCCGATGATATTGATGCTTATGATCTTATCATGAAGAACAAGGAGCTACTGCTGGATCGCGATCCGAAGCGGTCGCCGGTGCGCTTTATCTTCTCACATTCCGCACTGCGTGAAGGTTGGGACAATCCAAATGTGTTTCAAATCTGCACACTAAAACAGAGCAGCAGCGAGGTACGCAAGCGGCAGGAAGTAGGACGCGGTTTGCGTCTGTGCGTCAATCAGGATGGAGAACGTATGGATGCAAATGTCTTGGGAAACGATGTACATACGGTGAATGTGCTGACGGTTATTGCCAGCGAGAGCTATGACAGCTTTGCAAAAGGACTGCAAACTGAGATTGCGGATGCCGTTACCGGGCGTCCTATAGCGGTTACCCCAGACCTCTTCAAAGGAAAAGTTATTATGGATGCACAAGGCAACGAACAGGTTGTAGACGGTGAGCTTGCTCAGGCAATCCAGTATGACCTTATTGTTAATGGCTACATTGACCGCAAAGGAGCTTTGACAGATAAATACTATGACGACAAAGCAAATGGTGAGATCAAGATTGCCGAAGAAATTTCGGACAGCAAGGAAGCAATTATAAACATTCTGGATTCTGTCTATGATGAACGCGCTATGCAGCCTGAAAATGCCCGGGATAAGAATGTGGAGTTGCATATTGATCCGGAGAAGCTGGCTATGCCTGAATTTAAAGCTCTGTGGCAGCGCATCAGTCCAAAGTCCGTGTACGTGGTGGACTTCGATACCGATGAACTTGTGCAGAAATCGATTGTTTCTCTCAACCGTAACCTCAGTGTATCCAAAGTGTTCTTCAAGGTCGAAACAGGTGCAATGGAAGAAATTAGGTCACGGGATGAGCTGCTTGAGGGAACGGCTTTCGTTAAAGAGAAATCTGGTACTTATGGAAATGACAGGATCATTCATACAAACACCTGTGTCAAATATGATCTTGTAGGAAAGCTGGTAGGGGAAACAGGTCTTACGAGAAAGACAATCGTGGAGATCCTGACCGGCATTAACAAAGCAGCTTTTGACCAATTCAAAGATAATCCAGAAGAGTTTATTATCAAAGCAGCAAGGCTGATTAATGATGAGAAAGCAACGGCAATTATCCAGCATATCACCTACAATATGCTGGACGAGCACTATGACACGGACATATTCACTGAGCCAACAATCAAAGGAAAGTTGGGCACAAACGCCATGAAGGCGCAGAGGCATTTGTATGATCATATCGTGTATGACTCTGCTAACGAGCGTGATTTCGCATCTGAACTGGACACAAATACAGACGTTGCCGTTTATGTGAAGCTGCCAGATAGCTTCTACATATCTACACCGGTCGGACATTACAACCCGGACTGGGCGATTGCGTTTTACGAAGGGACTGTGAAGCATATCTATTTTGTTGCGGAAACGAAAGGATCTATGTCTTCCATGCAGCTCAGACAGATTGAAGAATCCAAAATTCATTGTGCGAGAGAGCATTTCAACGCCATCAGCGGCAACAATGTTATTTATGATGTGGTAGATAGTTATGAAACGCTCTTAAACAAAGTGATGAAGTAAATATAAGTTCCAGTTGATGCTCTTTGAAGGTATCGACTGGGAAAATGCAATTTTTATGATATATAATATTACGGAAGAAAACTATTATTTTGTAGATAATGAAACAGGTTATGTGCTGGATGTTTCCGCGGAAATGAACAATATGCTTACGGGGGAGATGCCTACCAAATTCACAGGCCTCCGGCAAAGCCGGGGGGCCTGAACTATAAGATTTTTCACAGATAAAATAAATTCCCTAGAGAAAGAGAATTTTCAGAGCCGGGATCTCGCAGAAAATAAGAACTTCCGCACAAAGCGCCAGCCTATTGCGGAAAATAAATCGGCGGAATGGGCAGCAGCGAGAGAGGCCTGAAAAAAATATGTAAGGGGGGGGCAGGGGGTTGAAGTATCGAAGACATTTTTTTATAAATCCCGTGGCCATGTTTGTCATCGGCCTGCTGACCGGATTTGTGGTGAAGGAAATAGACATCCATTTTTACGCTCAAAGGTTTGGCATATCCTTAAGCGATATATTTTCCACTGTTGGGGTGTGGATTGTTATCGGTGTGGCTATTAGTTTGTACAGCAAAAACACCAAATTCGCCATGGCCAATATATTTACCTTTTGTATTGGCATGCTGATCACCTATTATATTACAGCAAGATTGACAAATTCTGTGTATGGCTGGACGTACATTAAAGGCTGGACGCTTTTTGCCTGTGCATCCCCGGTCATGGCCTGGCTGGTGAGACAGACTAAAAGGAGTGGAATCGTGCCGGTGCTGATCCGGATCGGGATTTTTGCGGGATATATTTTTATGAATATCCTTCTTGGGGGATTTATCAAGGTCTATGATTTTGTATTTTTTCTGATTCTGATCTATCTGCTGTTTATAAAAAAATGCCTTGACATCCATGCACAATAGTGTTATAGTACAAATAGAACAGATATAACATTTTGACTCTATAAGTCTGCCCTTACCAACGAGGGTATTAAATCTATTGTTGAGGGTGATCATCATGGGAAATAAGAGAGATTGTTATGACGTTTTAGGTGTAAGTAAAACTGCAGATGAAGCGGCTATTAAAAAAGCGTATAGAAAACTGGCAAAAAAGTACCATCCCGACACAAACGCAGGGAATCCTGACACAGAGCAGAAGTTTAAGGAGATCACAGAAGCATACGCCATTTTAAGTGATCCAGAAAAACGTAAGCTTTACGATCAGTTCGGACATGCGGCTTTTGACGGCAGCGGTCCGGAACCTTCCGCTTCTGGCGGATACAGCAGCGATCCGGGCGGCTATCAGTCCTGGCATTTTGAAGGTGGAGATATGGATGACATTTTTGGAGATATTTTTTGGGATTTCTTCCACAATCAAGGCGGCTGGGGACAGAGAAGCAGAAGCTTCCACTTTAACACCGGCAGCGGCTTTGGTGGACAGGATTTTGGCGGCTTTAGCGGCGGGAACTTCCGTGGCAAAGGTCAGGATATGAACGCTGAGATCAAGGTCAGCTTTGATGATGCGGCCTTTGGCTGTGACAAGGTGATCCAGCTCCAGGATGAGCGGGGAGGCGTTCAGTCTCTTCGGATTCACATTCCGGCCGGCATTGACGATGGGAAGAGCATCCGCTTAAGAGGCAAAGGCGGCCCGGGAATCGGCGGAGGTGAAGCTGGTGACCTTCTGATCAAAGTTCACATTGATCCGCGGCCAGGCTTTGAGCGGAAAGGCATGGATGTATATTCGACCGTTCAGATCCCATTTACCACCGCTGTCTTTGGCGGCGATGTCATTGTGCCTACTCTGAAAGGTCAGGTGCGGTGTACTGTTAAGCCAGGCACCCAGTCTGGTTCCAAGATCCGTTTAAGAGGAAAGGGCATTGTGTCCCTGAGTAATCCGTCTCAGTACGGGGATCAGTATGTGACTGTACAGATTCAGGTGCCCAGAAATTTAAGCCCGGAAGCACAGCAGAAGCTAAAGGAATTTGAGGATGTCTGCAAAAGATCCGGATTCTCAGCGGCGTAAATCTGAGTTATAAAAAACGCTTCCCGAAAGCAGGCCTTTTTGGCCGGACTTTTGGGAAGCGTTTTTTATCTTTATGAGCAGGCTGACATCATCCCATATCTAAGGAGCAGCTCCCGTTTTTTGGCAACCACAAAATCCCTTATAGGCATATGTCTATTTTCAAAAACAATAAAAGTCAGCTGCGCAAAGCCCGAGGGTACATATTATATTTTGCAGCCTCAGGATTGGCCCTGGCCGTCCTGAAAGGCTGTTTTTTTAGTTAAATATCACAGAAAATTTTTATCAATATCCCTTGAAAAATCATGCAGGTATGGTATAATGAAAACATAAGAAATCTTACATGATATATAATACATGATTTCGAGAAAACAACGTAAAATATTCAAATTGTCTTTGCATTTTGGGCTTAAGTGGGTATGATGTATGTATAAGACACAAAAGGAGCTCTGCAAAAGGATACCTTTATGCCGTGAGGAACATGGCATAAAAGCATGGAAAGGAGAAGCGTTATGGTATTCACAAATTTCGATCAGCTTATTGAAAAGGTGAAAGGTTATCCGGCAAAGAAACGGATGGCAGTGGCTGCCGCAGGGGATGAACATACTCTGCAGGCAGTGATGCACGCAAGAAAGGAGGGTATTGTAGATCCTCTCCTTGTGGGAGACAAAATCAAGATCGACCACATTCTTGAGGAGATGGGCGAGACTGTGCCGGAAGACCATATTTTTGATCGTCCGGATGTAAAGGAAGCGGCTGAATATGCAGTACAGCTTGTAAGAGAGGGAAAAGCGGATTTCCTGATGAAGGGACTTCTGGATACTGCTGTTATTTTAAAAGCAGTTGTTAATAAAGAGCATGGCTTGGGACAGGGTCGGACTATGTCGCATTTTACAATGTTTGAAATCCCTACCTATCACAAGATCCTTGTTCCGGTAGACGGCGGTATGGTTACATATCCTACCCTGGAGCAAAAGAAGGATATTATCAATAATACTGTAGAAACACTTATTGCTATGGGCTATGACTGCCCGAAGGTTGGCGTTTTGGCCTGCGTGGAAAAAGTTAATCCGAAGATGCCGGAAACTGTAGAGGCAAATGAGCTGAAGGAAATGAACCAGCGGGGAGAAATTAAAGATTGTATCGTAGAAGGACCCATTTCCTATGATTGTGCCATTGATAAAGAAATTGCAGAGGTGAAGGGCTTCCACAGTCCGGTGGCGGGAGATGTGGATGTTCTTATTGCTCCGAATATCCATGCCGGAAATATTATGGGCAAGATGCTCGCGTGTACATGCAAGGCGAAGATGGCCGGCTTTATTGTAGGGGCGAAGTGCCCCATTGTCCTTACATCAAGAGGTTCATCCGCTGAGGAAAAATATTTGTCCATCGTTGTTTCCGCAGCTGCCGCAAATTAATCATAGGGAGGTTTACCATGGAAAAATTATTGATCATTAATCCAGGCTCCACATCCACAAAGATCGCTGTGTATGATGGAGAGACACCATTATTTGTAGAAAGCATCCCTCATAGCGCGGAAGAACTTGCCAAGTTTGACGCTCTGGTGGATCAGTTTGAGTTCCGCAAGGATCTTGTTATTGAAACTATGGAGAATCATGGCGTATCTGTGGATGATCTGACGGCGATTGTAGCCAGAGGCGGCCTGCTTCCTCCTATTGAAGCCGGCGCTTATGAAGTGAATGAAGACATGGTATGGCAGCTGCGCTATGCGCCTGCTCATGAACATGCATCGAACCTGGGAGCGCTGATTGCCTACGCCATTTCTTCTCAAAAAAATATCCCGGCATATATTTATGACGGTGTGACTGTAGATGAGATGCTTCCCATCCTTAAAGTGACCGGACTTCCATCCGTCACCCGGAAAGGGATGGGACATAACCTGAATATGCGGGCTGCTGCTATGAAATATGCTAAGGAACATGGCAAGACATACAAAGACTGTACCCTTATCGTTGTCCATCTAGGCGGCGGCATTTCCGTGAGCCTTCACCATGACGGCAAGGTAGCAGATATTATTAATGACGAGGACGGCCCATTTGCTCCGGAACGTGCCGGAAACCTGCCCTTATTCCAGGTCATCGATATGATGTGCAGCGGCAAATATGATCATAAATCAGCCATGAAGCTTGTAAAGTCTCAGGGTGGTCTTGTGGCTCATCTTGGAACAAACGACACAAGAGATGTTCAGCGGATGATCGATGAGGGAGACGAGCATGCCAAGTTTATTTACGAGGCTATGGCTATGAATGTGGCCAGAAATATTGCAAAGGAGGCTCCTGTAGTCAACGGCAAGGTGGAAGCCATCGTGCTTACTGGAGGTATTGCGTATTCTGAGCTTTTCACAGGCATGGTTAAAGAACGGGTTGAGTTCATTGCGCCGGTAGTGATCTATCCTGGTGAGAATGAGATGGAATCCCTGGCTCTTGGCGGCTTAAGAGTGCTTAGAGGCGAGGAAAAAGCTAAAAAATTTGTTAAAGTAGAAAAAGAACAGTAAAATCCCAAGACTTGGCGCCAGCCGGTATTTATAAGGGTTTGGCGCCTGGTCGGATGAACAGATAAAAGGATAAAAATATATGAGCGAATGGATTAAAGATTTGATCGGCGGAAAAACAAATTTTGTCTTTATCGGGGAAGCCGGCAGCGGCAAAAGCGAGATCGCCATTAATTTTGCCAGATATTTAAAAGAACTGGGCGACAAGCCGGTACATTTCTTTGATATGGATATGACCAAGCCGCTTTTTCGCTCAAGAGATGTGATTGCTGACATCGAAGCTTTAGGAGTCGAGTTCCATCATGAAGAGCAGTTTTATGATGCACCGGTCCAGGTAGGCGGCGTAAATATCCATTTAAAGGATGATAACTGCTACGTGGTCATGGATGTCGGCGGCGACCATATCGGCGCCCGGGCCATCGGCGGATATGCCCCAAAGATCAATAAAGACAACACCATGGTCTATTATGTGCTGAACGCTTTCAGGCCCTGGTCCGGGGATATTGACCATATTGACGGGACACTGGGGATGATCCTGGGAACGTCCCATATTCGTCTGGAAAACGTGCATCTGGTGAATAATCCTAATGCCGGCATCACCACAACAGCAGAGGAATTTCTTGAAGGCGCAAGGAAGATGGAGGAAATGGTCTGTCCTTATAAGCCGGTGGATTTTGTCTGCGTAAAAGAAGACCTTTATGAAGAAGTAAAGAGCAAAACGGCAGTGCCGTTAATTCCTATCCATTTGTATCTGACGTATCCCTGGGTGAATCTTCCCGGAGATGAAGAGGATCAGATAGGAGAATAAATCAAACCGAGAGGAGGACATGGTCTAAATGGCAAAGGTAACAGTTAGATCAGAAAGCTGTAAAAGCTGTGGTTATTGTATTAAGTTCTGTCCCAAAGGCGTGCTTGCCGTAGGGGACAAGGTAAACTCCAAAGGCTATGAGTATGTAGTGCCTGTAAATCTGGAGGCATGTATCGGATGCTGCATGTGCGCGAGAATGTGCCCGGATGCTGCGATTGAAGTGTACAAATAAGAGGAGGTATAACAAAAAATGGCAAGAGTATTTATGAAAGGCTGCGAAGCCATTGCTGAAGCTGCGGTTAGAGCAGGCTGCCGGTTCTTTGCCGGTTATCCCATTACACCGCAAAATGAAATCCCGGAATATTTTTCCAGAAGACTGCCTGAGGTAGGCGGTACATTTGTACAGGGCGAAAGCGAAGTCGCTTCTGTAAATATGGTTTACGGTGCTGCCAGCGCAGGCACACGTTCCATGACCAGCTCCTCCAGCCCGGGAATCGCGTTAAAGAGCGAAGGTATTTCCTACTGTGCATCTGCCCGTATTCCTATGGTTTATGCAAACGTATCCCGCGGGGGTCCAGGCGTAGGTTCCATCCAACCGGCTCAGATGGATTATTTCCAGGCGACAAAAGCATCCGGAAACGGTGGTTTTGAGATGCTTGTATTTGCGCCTTCCACAGTTCAGGAAGCGGTAGATATGACATATAACGCATTTGATTACGCAGATAGAGACAGAAATCCTGTCCTTCTTCTTTGCGATGGTGTGATCGGAACCATGATGGAGCCGGTTGTCCTTCCGGAAATGAAGACAGATGAAGAGGTTGCGGCGATTAAAGAATCTAAAAAGCCCTGGGCATGTATCGGACATAGTCTGGATGTACAGCGTGCATGGATTGAGCCTGGACACTGGAAGACAACAGATATGCAAAAGGCGAATGAAGATGCGGCTGAGATGTATGAGCGCTGGGCAAAAGAGGATGTTCAGGTAGAAGAGTATATGGTAGACGATGCGGAAGTTGTAATCGCTGCTTATGGTATTTCAGCCCGTGTAGCCAAGTCTGTTGTTGATATTCTTCGGGCTGAAGGAAAGAAGATCGGCCTGATCCGTCCCATTACTGTGCATCCGTTCCCCTATGGATCCTTTGAAAAGCTGGACTACAGCAAAGTAAAAGCAATCCTGGATGTGGAAATGTCTATTCCTGCCCAGTTGATCTACGATGTTAAAATGGCTGTTAAGGACCGCTGTCCCATCGAAACCTGCCTGTGCTCCGGCGGTAATGTGATCAAACGCGGCGATGTCCTTGAAGCAGCAAGAAAGCTTTTTGAATAAGGAGGATGCGTCAGATGGAAAAAATCTATGCCCGTACAAAAGGTATCCGCGACGATATGGTTGACGGATTCTGCCCCGGCTGTATGCACAGCACGGTAATTAAATTGATCGGTGAAGTTCTCGAAGAAATGAACTTATTTGATAAAGCTACATGCGTCCTTGGTATCGGATGCTGCGGCCTTCATATGGAATATATTACTTACGATAACATAACATCTCCCCACGGACGTGCCTGCGCAGTTGCTACAGGTATTAAGCGTTCCAATCCGGACTCTTTGGTATTTACATATCAGGGCGATGGCGACTTTGCATCCATCGGTCTTGCCGAATCTGTAACTGCGGCAAACCGTGGTGAAAATATCACGGTTATCTTTATTAACAACGGTATTTACGGTATGACCGGCGGCCAGATGGCTCCGACAACCCTCATCGGTATGAAAGCCACTACAGCGCCGAAGGGACGTATTGCGGGGGAACATGGTTATCCTATGCATATGTGCGAAGTCTTAAATCAGCTGACAGCTCCCGCATATCTCGTCCGTACAAGCTGCAATACACCGGCCAATGTCGTTAAGACAAAAAATGCCATTAAGAAAGCTTTCCAGAATCAGATCAATGGTAAAGGCTTCTCTATGGTTGAGATCGTAACAAGCTGTCCTACAAACTGGGGGCTGGATCCTCTGGATGCTCTTGATTATATTGAGCAGAAGATGCTTCCGGAATTTCCACTGGGTGTTATCAGAGATAAATAGGAGGAGGAAAAATCTATGGAGACAAATTTACTTGTTGCCGGTTTCGGCGGTCAGGGCGTTATGACGCTGGGTAAATTCCTCGCCAGCGCTACATGTGATTCTACAGATAAGAGCGTGACCTTTTTTCCGTCCTATGGCGCTGAACAGCGGGGCGGTACAGCCAACTGTTATGTGGTCATTTCTGATGGTATGGTAGGCAGCCCTGTAGGGGATGTGATGGATGATCTTATTGTTATGAATGGCCCTTCCTTAAACAGATTTATTGATGTTTTAAAGCCAGGCGGAACATTGTTTATTAACAGCTCTATTGTCAGCGATGACATTCCAAGAGATGACGTAAAGGTTGTTAAAGCTCCGGTGACAGAGCTTGCTCTTGAAATGGGTAATGCTAAAGTATTAAACGTTATCATGCTTGGCGTATACATTGGCTATACTGAGGTTCTTTCCCATGAAATCGTATGGGATACCATTGAACACAAGCTTGGCAAAAAGCCAAAGCTTTTGCCTTTAAACAAGGCTGCCTTTGAAAAAGGCCTTGAGATCGGAAGATCACAGAAAGAAGCTTAAGCAATAAAAACAGTATTTACTGGAAGCCGACGATCAATAGTGTCATAGAAAACCCCGCTGCGTATGACTGGCAGCGGGGTTTTTGAGCGGTATCGCACGGACTTTGTCCGTTATAAGCTTTCAATAAAATACTTTGCCGCCTCTGAAATAGGCACCTGGTCATTATATCCCACAACAAGATGCCTTGAGGGGAGAATATCTGTTGTCTGGATGCAGAATAGGTCCGGATCATTTTCTGGAAGGCAGAAATCCGGCACAAAGGCAATGCCAAGACCGATACGGGCCAGATCGATAAGCAGGTCATTGCTGGACAGTTCGATCTCCGGCACCAGATCCAGCTGCTTTTGCTGAAACAGACTGTGGAGAAATTCACTGGTCATGCTCTGTTTATCCAGCATAAGGATCGGGTAGGCCAAAAGTTCTTCAAGGCGCAGGGACTTGTCTTTCAGATAAGAAAAATGCTGGGCGTTGGCAATAAAAATATCTTTAAATTCTCGGACCTGGCGCGCATTAGACACAGTGTTCATGCGGGGGTTTGGGTAATTCGTCACAATCAGATCCACCTGACCGTTATCCAGAAGGTCCACACACCGGGCGCTGGTCTGATTAGTCACTTTAATGTGAACATTGGGAAAATGGGCGTGAAATTCTTTTAAGTAGGGAATAAGAAAGTATCGGCAGATCGTATCGCTGGCTCCAATGCGCAGCTGGCCGCCGTTTAATGTGTTGGCGTCCAGAATCTGGTTTTCTCCCCGGATAATCAGGTTTACCGCCGGTTCCACATGCTTAAAAAGCATTTCCCCTTCCGGCGTCAGCTTTACCTTTTTTGTGCTTCGGATAAAAAGGTGCTGGTTCAGCTTTGTCTCTAAAGATTTAATAGACTGACTCACCGCTGACTGGGAAATGTACAGCTGCTTTGACGCCTCAGAAAAGCTTAGTGTTTTTGCTACATAGTAAAAAACTTTATAAAGTTCGTAATTAATATCCATTGCATTGTTCACCTGCTTATCGCTGCCCTTTACGATAAAAGGGCAGTTTAATTTAGGTATCCGTAGTATCTGGAATCCCTTGTTTTAATCAATATTATCACATTCCCATAAGACAGTAAAGCCGAAAATCCTGCCTGCTCTATAGCCGGGGACGGGAGGACTTTTAAGAAAATCCCGTTTTTGACCGAACTGGGCTTAAAACTACCATGGTCGTGTCAAAGGTCACGCTTCGTTTTCCAGACAAAATACCCAAATAGAGAAAGAGGCAGAAAATTATATCTGTAACCGTAATTATATATAATTCTTCCTAATTATTTAGATTAAATATATTAATTTAAATTATAAACAGAAGGATGATATAATCTAAATTAAGATGATACCGTGGATTTTTTCGCACTTCGTGCTCCCGAAATCTTAGTATCATCCAAGGATAGCCATAGGTCTGCTTTGATGTGTTTTAAAGCAGAAGCGGGGTTTGTGGCTGAGCTGGAATTGATAAGTTGCAGGTAACAGTTAGCCGAGCTGTTACAGTATGCCTATTAAGGAAAAAATGGAGGTATCGTATGAGCCAGGTAAAAAGAATCTATGTTGAAAAGAAACCCGACTATGCCGTTGCCGCCCAGGATCTTCTGGAGAATATCCGGGACTATCTTGGCATTGACGGCGTGAGCAGCGTACGTGTGTTGATCCGTTATGATATACAGAATATTTCGGAGGAAACCTATGAGACTGCTAAGGTGACGATTTTTTCTGAACCCCCGGTAGATATTCTTTATGAAGAGGCGCTGCCTGTTCATGAGGGAGAAAAGGCATTTTCCGTTGAGGCCCTTCCCGGACAGTTTGATCAGAGGGCAGATTCCGCTCAGCAGTGTGTAAAGCTGCTCAATGAAGATGAGGAGCCGGTGATCAAATCTGCCGTCACATATCTTATTGCAGGAACATTTTCTGATGAAGAATTTTCCAAGATCAAATCCTTTTGCATTAACCCGGTAGACTCCCGGGAGAATAATGATGAAAAACCGGAAACTCTTGTAACTGTTTATGATGAGCCTGCAGATGTTAAGATTTTTGAAGGTTTTATTTTTATGGAAGAAGGCCCTTTAAAAGAGCTTTATCTTTCCTTAAATTTGGCAATGACATTTAAAGACTTCCAGTTTATCCAGGAGTACTTTGCAGGAGAAGAAAAGCGCGATCCTTCCATGACAGAGATCCGCGTGCTGGATACTTACTGGTCTGATCATTGCCGCCATACGACATTCCAGACAGAGCTTAAAAATATCCGCTTTGAAGATGGTGATTATAAAGATCTTGAAGAATCTGCCTATAAGGCCTATAAGGCAGCGCATGATGAGATTTTTGCGGGTCGGGATGACAAGTATGTGTGTCTGATGGATGTGGCCCTTATGGCTATGCGTAAGCTGAAGAAAGAAGGCAAGCTTGAGGACATGGAAGAGTCCGATGAGATTAATGCCTGCAGCATTGTTGTTCCTGTGGAAATTGACGGGGAAACAGAAGAATGGCTGATCAGCTTTAAAAATGAGACGCATAACCATCCTACAGAAATCGAACCATTTGGCGGCGCGGCTACCTGCCTTGGGGGAGCGATCCGCGATCCACTGTCCGGCCGTTCCTATGTTTATCAGGCGATGCGAGTCACTGGCGCGGCAGATCCTACAGTGCCTCTGGATCAGACTTTGGAAGGCAAGCTGCCTCAGCGCAAGATCGTCACTGGCGCGGCTTCCGGCTATAGCTCCTACGGTAACCAGATCGGTCTTGCCACAGGTCTTGTTAATGAAATTTATCATCCCAATTATGTGGCAAAGCGTATGGAGATTGGCGCCGTTATGGGTGCTGCTCCAAGACGTAACGTGATCCGTGAAAACAGTGATCCGGGAGATATTATCATCCTTCTCGGCGGACGAACAGGCCGTGACGGCTGCGGCGGCGCCACAGGCTCCTCCAAGGCCCATAATGTAAGTTCCATTGATACATGCGGCGCGGAAGTTCAGAAAGGTAATGCCCCCACAGAGCGTAAGCTTCAGCGCCTGTTCCGTAATCCAAAAGTCAGCCGTTTGATCAAAAAATGCAATGACTTTGGCGCCGGCGGTGTATCTGTAGCCATTGGCGAATTGGCAGACGGCCTGAATATTGACCTGGATAAGGTGCCTAAGAAATATGCCGGTCTGGACGGTACTGAACTGGCTATTTCCGAATCCCAGGAGCGTATGGCTGTCGTGATCGATCCTAAGGATGTGGATCAGTTCCTTGCTTACGCTAATGAAGAAAACCTGGAAGCTGTTTGCGTGGCTGTAGTTACAGAAAGCGCGAGACTGGTTATGTCCTGGAGAGGCAAAGAGATCGTAAATGTATCCAGAGCATTTTTAAATACGAACGGCGCTCATCAGGAAACCGATGTTGTGATCGCTTCACCTTCTCGCAAGGATAATTATTTTGAAAAGAAAAAAGATATTCAGGATATGAAGCAGACCTGGCTGGATAATCTGTCTGATTTAAATGTATGCTCTCAAAAAGGGCTTGTGGAGATGTTTGACAGCTCTATCGGCGCTTCGTCTGTGTACATGCCTTACGGCGGAAAATATCAGCTGACACCGGTTCAGACCATGGTTGCCAAGCTGCCTGTTCTTAAAGGGCGTACAGAAACTGTAACCATGATGAGCTATGGCTATGATCCATATCTGTCTTCCTGGAGTCCATATCATGGGGCTGTTTATGCGGTTTTGGAATCTGTAGCCAAGATTGTCGCCGCTGGCGGCGCGTATGAAAAGATCCGTTTCACATTCCAGGAATACTTTGAACGCCTTGGAGAAGACCCGAAACGGTGGGGGACGCCATTGTCCGCTCTTTTAGGCGCTTACAATGCCCAAATCGGCTTTGGGCTGCCATCCATTGGCGGTAAAGACTCTATGTCTGGAAGCTTTAATGATATTGATGTTCCGCCGACACTGGTGTCCTTTGCCGTGGATGTGGCAAAGCATCCTCAGATCATTACACCGGAATTAAAGGCTGCCGGAAATGCTCTGGCTATGGTGTCCATTGATAAGGATCCGGATGATATTCCTGTTTATGCCCAGGTTATGAAACTTTATGATACCATCCATGAGCTGATTGGAAAGAAGGCTGTTGTGTCTGCCTATGCGGTAGGCTTTGGCGGCGTAGCTGCGGCAGTAAGCAAGATGGCTTTCGGAAATAAACTGGGTGCAGCTTTAAATGACCAGCTTCCTCAGGAAGCGCTGTTTACACCATCCTATGGAAATCTGGTTCTGGAAGTCCCCACAGGCAGTGAAGACGCTCTTAGAGCGGCCATGACAGCTGCAGGTCTGGAAAAGAATTTGATCATGATCGGACAGGTAAAGGATAATGGCGCATTTACTTACGGAGATATGACTGTGTCGATGGACGAAGCTCTTGCTGCATGGACAAAGACTCTGGAAAAGGTATTCCCAACCCGTTCCGGTGTGAAAGCGCAGAAAATTGAGACTCCTCTTTATACAAAGGGAAGTATTTATGTGTGCAAACATAAGGTTGCCCGTCCTAAGGTATTTATCCCCGTATTTCCAGGAACCAACTGTGAATACGATACATTAAAAGCCTTTGAGCGTGCCGGGGCAGACGTGGAAACCTGCGTTTTCCGCAACCTGGACGCAGCAAATATCCGTGATTCTGTGGAAGCCTTTGAAAAGGGTATCCGTCAGGCGCAGATCCTTATGTTCCCAGGGGGCTTTTCGGCAGGTGATGAGCCGGACGGTTCCGGTAAGTTTATCGCGACGGCCTTCAGAAATGAAAAAATCCGTGAAGCAGTGATGGAACTGTTAAATCAGAGAGATGGGCTTGCTCTTGGAATCTGCAACGGTTTTCAGGCATTGATCAAGCTGGGGCTTGTGCCTTACGGTGAGATCACACCTCAGAAGCCGGATTCACCTACACTGACTACAAACCATATTGGACGCCATATTTCCAAGATCGTATATACAAAGGTCGTGTCCAATAAATCCCCATGGCTTTCCAAAGCAGAAGTGGGCGGCATTTATTCCATTCCCGCGTCTCACGGTGAGGGACGTTTCGTTGCCAGTGAAGAATGGATTAAAAAGCTATTTGACAATGGCTGCGTAGCAACTCAGTATGTGGATGTAGATGGCAATCCTACCATGGATGAGGACTTTAATCCGAATGGTTCCTACTATGCCATTGAAGGTATTACCAGCATGGACGGCCGTATTTTAGGAAAGATGGCACATTCCGAACGTATCGGCGAGGCTGTTGCGGAAAATATCAGTGGAAATCAGAATCAGATGATCTTTGAATCTGGTGTGGAATATTTTAAATAATCAATGGTGTCCGGATTCTGGTCCGGATCTGGATTTGAAAAAGCTGTAGGCATCTTTTCGCCTGCGGCTTTTTCGTCGTGGTATTTTTTTCGTTAAAAAGTATTTTCAGCCTTCAATGAGCGCTGATGAAAATAATAAGTAAAAAATAAAAATATTTAAAAATTGTATTGACAATATTCGGCTTGTGAGCTATAATAAGACCATCAAAAGAGAAACGTGTTTCTGAATCAAAAGGATTTGGAAAGACCTGAAGGAGGAGATTCCATTGAAAAGTTGATGAAGTGTTTTTTATTATATCCGCAGGACGATAAGTATTCTGGAAGATTGGTTCTCCGGAATGGATCAATCTTAAACATATTTTCATAAATATACTTTTTGTCATAGGTGATTTTAAGTAGTATTTGGGAAGATATAAAAACAGTGCTTGTCCATTCTGTAAAATATGATAGATTTCACAGGGAGCGTTTTTTAGTTGATAGATCAGCTGGAAGAAAAGTTATAATTTTAAAAGGTTATAAATGATTCAAAAGTTGGTCGGGGAGGTTTATATGCTGACGAGAAAGGCGTATAAATTGTATGTGGGAGAAGTGAATAACGAAAACTGGGCTTGAAAAATCATCCTAAAGTTTAAGAAAAGAGGTACAAAAATGATTGAACCAGTTCAGCAGTGAAGGGATCGTTCTTTGATATATTAGATCAGGAGCGGTTCCTTCTTTGCTGTTGACCACAACATCACTAAGATGGGACTGAAAAAATCTGATAAGCGAAAAAAGATGGAAAATATAAAAGATAAACAAAAACAGATTGTTAAAATGATGCATAATTGATAAAAAACAAAAAACAATAACAAAATCAGTAAATTGCATTGACATTTTAACAAGTTCCAGATATAATAAAACCATCAAAAGAAAACAACAACTTCTTTTAAATAAAAGTTTTAGTTTTAGAAGAAGGAAAGAGGAGGAGATTCCATTGAAAAGGTAAGTGAGTGGTGACTTTCTAAAAACCAGAAGCGGAAACTTCACATGATAAGTTCAACGGAAGAATTTATCACAAGAAGCGTTGATTCAAAAAAGATGTTGCAAACAGTAGGAGTTTCGTATCTGATGATTATGAGTTCACATGAAGTCTTGCTTAAGGCAAAAGAAAGGATGCATCACAGGATAATTAATATAGATGATACTGGAAGATAAGGAATAATCGAGACTGTTGATAAATTTTTCCAAGAGACTTCATTATAAGAGAGTTATAAAAATTTTTAATAAGTTTTATTCTCACAAAGGATGAAAACTTAAGGAAAAGCAACAGTTAAAAGTAAAAAAGCAGAAAAGAGAGCATTATAAATTATCGGACAGTGGATCAAAAGAAGAAGTTTATATACTGACGAGAAAGGTATATGAGAGAAGAAAAAAAACTGAATAGAGAAAAACTGGATTTCAAAGAAGAAGAAAAGAAGTAAAAAAAGAGGTAGTAAAAAATGATTGAACCAGTTCAGCAGTGAAGGAATCGTTCTTAGATATAAATAAGTTCAGGAACGGTTCCTTCTTTGCGTTCCCCCTAAGCTCAGCCAAGCCGAGTTGCGCTGAGGTTATTCTGCTTTTTCCGGAAGATAGATATGGATCTTTTCGATGCGGTTTTTCTCCATGGAATCAACTACAAAACGGATGCCTTCTTCTGAGACAATACTTTCCCCGGCATGAGGGATGTGTTCCATAACGTGGATCACGTATCCGGCGATAGAATCGTAATCATCGGATTCAAATTTAGTTCCGAACAATTCATCAATGTCATCCAGACGGGCGGATCCGTCTGCCACATATTCCAGCTCGGAAATCTTTTGAATATCATCCTCTTCATCATCGTCATATTCATCACGGATCTCACCCACGATCTCTTCAAGCAGATCTTCCAAACTGATCAGACCGGCAGTGGCGCCGTATTCATCCAGGACGATGGCCATGTTTTTGGACTGGCCCCGAAGCTGGAGCATAAGGTTTGAAATTTTCTGATATTCATAGGTGAAAAAGGGTTCACGGAGAATATCCTTTAAAACAAAATCTTCCTTAGAGCCCTGATAACAAAAAACATCCTTCAGGTTTACAATACCGATAATATTATCCTTGGATTCCTTGTACACAGGAATACGGGAATATTTTTCTTCCCGGAAAAGCTGGGTCAGATCATCATAGTTCATATCCACATGGGCAAAGGTAATGTCGATCCTGGGGACCATTACGTCCTTTGCCAGAGAATCGCCAAAATCCACCACATTGGTGATCATTTCCTTTTCATCCCTTTCGATGACGCCTTCTTCATGGCTGACATCAATAATACTCAGCAGTTCGCTTTCGGTCATACTCTTGTTGACCGTAGCTGTATCCTTCCCTAAAATTTTGAGAAACAGCTGGGTTATTTTTGAAAAAATAAAAATAAATGGGGTCAGGATCGTGGTAATGATCTGTAAAGGTCTGGCATAGCCCAGAATGACATGGTCTGCAGAAGCTGCCGCTAATCTTTTGGGAAAAATTTCACCGAAAATAAGAATAATAATAGCCAAAATCCCAACAGATGCCGCTGTGATCCATGGAATATCCCCGGATGCATCCCGGGAAACTGCCAGATCTACCGCAAATAAGGTCATAATGGCGGCTGCTGAAACCTTAACGATGGTGCTGCACATAAGGACAGAACTTAAAAGCTTACCTGGCTTTGCTGTAAGCTTCTGAAGAAGAAGTGCTTTTTTATTGCCGTCATCCGCAAGATTTTTGATATGAAGCTTGTTGGCTGCAGCCAGGGCTCCTTCTGCGGATGAAAAAAATGCTGAAAGAATAATAAGAATAAGTATGGCGATAAGCTGCGTGACCGCGTCCGCGTCCAAAAAAATCATCTCCTAATCTGTGTAAATTTATTCGTCTGCGCAAATAGCATTTTGTAACGGGCATCGGAATGGCGCCCGTAAAATCTGCATGTTTCTTACGCTTTCGATTGTATCGTAGCTTAAAGGGGTTGTCAAATCTTTTATATCCATCCTCCAAAAATACAAAATTATTACTAAAAACATATGAAAAATTATAGAAAATAATTTTAAAAATGAGATAATCTATATATAGTTCACGACCTGAACGGTTACGTTAAATGTATAGGAGGAATTACAATGAAGAGAAATATGAAGCAGTGGGTTGAAGAGATGAAAAACGCGCCGGTAAAAAAGGCGCTTCCGGTACTGTCTTTTCCGGGGATTCAGCTGATGGGGATTACAGTAAAGGATCTCATTGGCAGCAGTGCTCTCCAGGCTCAGTGTATGAAGGCAGTGGCTGACCGGGTGAACTCTGCCGCCTCTGTAAGCTTTATGGATCTTTCTGTGGAAGCGGAGTGTTTTGGCTCCACCATCCGGGTTTCAGAAGACGAAGTTCCAACGGTGATCGGCTCTATTGTAAAAGATGAGGACGATGCGAAAGCTTTACAGGTGCCGCAGGTCGGCAGCGGACGGAGCCAGATTTACGTGGACGCTATTGCCGAGGCTATGGATCTGATCACAGACCGTCCGGTGCTTGCTGGAGTGATCGGTCCATTTTCCCTGGCAGGAAGACTTCTGGATGTTTCTGAGGCCATGATCTACTGCTATGATGATCCGGATATGGTCCATGAGGTTTTAGAAAAGGTTTCCCAGTTTATTACCAAGTACATCCTTGCCTTTAAAGCTGTCGGCGCAAACGGGGTAGTGATGGCAGAACCTTTGGCCGGTCTTCTGTCCCCGGCTCTTGCTGAAGAATTTTCAGCAGAATATGTTAAAAAGATCATTGATCAGGTACAGGATGATGAATTTATCGTTGTTTACCATAATTGCGGAAACTGCACGATTCAGCAGATCGACTCGATTTTAGCTACAGGCAGTCCCATCCTTCACTTTGGAAATGCTATTGATATTCAGGAAATGATGACTCATATTCCGGAAAATATTGTGGTTGCCGGCAATGTGGATCCTGCCGGAGAATTTAAAAACGGAACGGTAGAGTCTGTTACCGCAGCCACCCGTAAGGTCCTTGAAGTATGCGGCTCTTATAAGAACTTTATCATTTCCTCTGGCTGCGATATTCCCCCTATGTCCCGGTGGGAAAATATTGACGCCTTCTTTAATACGGTTGACGGGTTTTACAAAAGCACTTGCACATCTATGTAAAAGTGTGTAAAATAAACACTGGAAGCCGCAAAGCTGCGGTCCAAGTGTTTGAGGATCAAGCCCCGGATGCTTTCCTTCCAGAAGTGTCCAGGGCTTTTTTTATTGGAGGCTGACCATGAATTTTACGGAAATTGTGGATTATTTATTTCATCTTCCCAGAGTTACCAAAGGCGGGCATATGGAAAATGTAAAAAAGCTCCTTATGGCCCTGGGAAATCCTCAGGACAGCTTCAGATACATTCATGTGGCAGGGACTAACGGAAAAGGTTCTGTCTGTGCGTATATAGAACGCTGTTTAAGGCTCTGTCACAAAAAGACAGGCCTTTTTACATCTCCCCATCTGGTTCGGATCAACGAGCGGATCCGTGTTAACGGAGAGGAGATTTCAGAAGTTGATTTTGTAAGGCTGTTTCATCAGATCCATTCTCTGGCAGAGCGGAGGGCGGAAAAAGACTGGGAAATGCCTACATTTTTTGAATATATTTACCTTATGGCCATGGTTTATTTTAGAGAACAAAATATTGACTATGGGATCATAGAGGCCGGTATGGGAGGGGCGAGCGATTTTACAAATGCAGCAGCCCACCCCGATTTAACAGTGATCACGGCCATCAGTCTGGACCATGTGCCCCTTCTTGGCAGGACTGTGGAAGAGATCGCTCGAGAAAAGGCCGGGATCATAAAGACAGGAATCCCGGCAATTACTTGTACTCAGGAACCGTCTGTGGAAAAGATCTTAAAGGAGCGGGCAGAAAGTATCGGCGCTCCCCTGAGGGTTGTGTCAGACAAAAATATTGAAATTCTTTCCCATCATGGTAAAACCGTTGATTTTTCCATAGAATCCAGGTATCATGGTAAGTGTACACTGACTTTGGAAACCTCGGCCCTTTATCAGGCGCAAAATGCCGCTTTGGCGGCAGCGGCCCTGGAGGAAATCGGGCACAGGAGCAGAAGCCTTAAAAAGAACGGAGAAAAAACAGACGATGATAAAGACACCTTTCGCAGGATCCTTTATGAAGCCTTTAAACAGACCCGTTGGCCCGGGCGGATGGAAGAGGTGGCGCCGGGATTTTTCATCGATGGCGCCCACAATGAGGCAGGAATGGAAGCTTTTGTTCAAACCGCAGCCAGCCAGTTTAAAGGAAAGCCGGTGTATGTGATCTTTGCTGTGGCCCGGGATAAAGATTATTCATCCATGATCCGTACATTAACCGGACTCCCGGAGCTGGCAGGGGTGATCGTGACAGAGATTGAAAGCGGGCGGCGGTGCAGCAAAGAGGAAGTTGCAAAAGTATTTCAGAAAAATTGGAATGGAATGATAAGCAGTACATATAATATTAAAGAAGCCGTAAAATCCGGGCTTGACATGCGCGGAGAAGATGGAATATTGTGCTGCATAGGTTCCTTGTATCTTGCAGGCAGTATTAAGGAATTCGCAGGAGGAAATCAGGATGATAAACTTTGATGAGGAAATTAAAAAGTTTCAGCCAAGTCTTGAGGTTGACCAGGCGGAGGATGCTATCTATAAAAATGATTTGAGAGACGTTATGGATATTGTGGAGGACATGCTTCAGGAAATGAAGAAGGATAAGCCCATGTATCAAAATCGCTGGGAGGATAAATAATGAATTGCACCAACTGCAATAGCCCCCTGATCAATACCTATGTGTGTCCCAGATGCGGCCAGAAAGATGAGCTTGCCAGAAAGATCATCTACGCCTCCAACTGGCATTACAACCAGGGTTTGGCAAAGGCCAGGGTGCGGGATATGACAGGGGCGACAAATTCATTGCTCATGAGCCTGAAATATAACAAGCGCAATACTCAGGCAAGAAATCTTCTCGGACTGATCTACTATCAGATTGGCGAGATTGTCAATGCTTTGGGGGAATGGGTCATCAGTGTCCATTTCCAGCCGAAGGATAATGTTGCCAATACATACATAAAAGCGATCCAGAACAATCCGGGAAAACTTCAGTTTGCCAACCGTATTATACAAAAGTACAACATGGCCCTGGAATTTCTTGAACAGGGAGATATGGACATGGCCATTATTGAACTGAAAAAGACCATTAATTTAAACCCCAATTATATTCGGGCGTATCAGCTCATGGGCCTTTTATATTTTAAAACAAAACAGTACGCAGCAGCCCGGAAAGTTCTTGTCCGGTCTTTAAAGATTGACAGAAATAATATTACCAGCCTGCGCTACATTAAAGAACTTGACGCTGTGGCTGGAGACCGGGCAAAAGCCCGGGCCCGGAGCAGGAACGGCTTTACCCAGATCAATGATCCGAACCCGGTAGTGGTGGAGGAGAAAAAGGACGGAAAGTATACGGATTTCAGCACCGGTCTTTTATCTATTGTGAATGTGATCATTGGCGTGGTTATCGGCGCGGCTGTCGTATGGCTTCTTCTGGTGCCTTCAGTGCGGCGGAACCTGGCGCTGGAATATAATCAGGCTGTAGTAGAGTATGGAAACCTGATTTCAGAAAATAACCGGCTCATTTCTTCCTATGAAATGGAAAATGAGTCTTTGGAATCTGAAAATCAGGCGCTTCAGGCTCAGGTTGACGCGGCAAATGATACCCAGACTGCAGGAACCAGCGAGGAAAATCTGTACTTGGCTATTCAGGCATATATAAGCGGTTCAGATTCCTACGGGGAAGCAGGCGTTTATCTGGCCGATGTGGATCCGGACAGTCTGACCAGTGAATCAGCCCAGGAGATTTACCGTACTATTTATGAGGCTACACGTTCCGCGGCAGAAGCCCAGCTGGAGGAGGATGGTTACCAGGCTTTTAATAACGGGGAATATATGGATGCCATTGACTACTATCAAAAGGTATTAAACTTAAATAGTGAAAATCTGGACGCTCTGTACTATATTGGCGTCAGCTATCAGCGCCTGGCAGACCTGGATAATGCCATGACCTATTATGAACAGCTGATCAACGATTATCCAACCAGTACCCAGGCGGCAAACGCCTCCCAGGCTGTAGAGGAGATTCAAAGCAGCGCAGGCCAGAGTACTACGGATGAGAGCAGCACAGATTAGAGCAATCTGGGGGATTGAGCTATGGCAGTATTTTGGCTAAGTTGCTATACTATTAAGGGGTGAGACAGGAGGAGAAATATGCTGACCATTAGTGAGATTAAGGCAAATTGCTTTAGCTCCTTCTACAACCGGGGAAGAGAGCTTTTTGCAGAAAATAAAATTAAAAATGTTGAATTGGAAGATTTGGAGGATGAGAACGGGGAGTGGTTCACCCAGATCCGGGGACAGGTGAAAGGCAGCGGCAGCCGATGGTATCAGGTGTCTGTGGATATAGGCGGGGACGATGAAATACGGGATTACATATGTGAATGTCCGGCTTATGAAAATTATTTTGGCATGTGCAAACACTGTGTGGCCCTGGCTCTGGAATACCGGGAAATGACCAGAGGAGAAAAACAGGGATCAGCCTCTTCTGTGAAAGGCGCCCTTAATCGGCAGAAATCCACAAGCACGGCTTTATATACGTTGATGGATCGTTTCAGCCATCAGGGGAAGGGGTATATTTTTGACCAGTATCATGAGGATATTCGGTTTGAACCGGAATTTTTGTGGAATTACAACACCGGTCTTTCGGTTGAGTTTAAAATCGGCTTTAGGAAAATGTATGTGGTAAAAAATATTGCCGCTGTTTTGTATGCCATGGATACAGTATCGAATTACGCTTACGGGAAAAATTTAAGCTTTATTCATGACCGGACGGTGTTTACCCCGGATGCTCTGGAATGGCTGGATATGATCCGGGATATTTTAAAAGTATCCTTCCGAATAGATTCCTTTGAGGTCTACAGCCAGCCTTATTATAATAATACTTTCCGGACCATTGACTTAAACAGCTATGGCATCCAGAAATGCATGGATTATTTTATCCGGACAAAAAAGCCGGTGGAAATCTCTGGAAAGACTTACTTAGTGGAGGAAGGAACGCCGAAACTGACCCTGACCATAAAAGATGACCAGGAACAGGGGGCCAATCTGTCGATGGCTCCGGTAAAGGTCTTTTCCGGAAATCGGTCGGTTTTTGTGATCCAGGATGACCGGATCTGTCAGTGCGATCCCGGCTTTGAGGAAAATGTGGTCCCCTTAATGGAGGCCATGCGGGCCATCCAGGGGAACAGGGATTATCCGGTCACATCCCTTTATTTGAGTCGGGGAGATTACCGGATGTTTTGTCGAAAAATGCTTCCTGTGCTGGAAAAGTATCTGGATGTGGTCATAGAAAATATTGATTTTGAGGAATATGTTACAGAAACTGTCCTTAAGGTTTACCTGGATATGGATGATGAAAAGACATGGCGGATCCGTCTGCGGGCCAGCGCCCAGGCCGGGGAGGAGAGCTTTGACCTGTTTGGAGATCAGGGCATGGAGTACCGGGATATGGGTGAGGAATTTGAATTAAAGCAGATCATTGAGCGGTACTTTTCTCCAGATACTAAAGGGGAATGGTACTGTTTTGAAGAAACCAAGGTCCTGGCCCTGATCCAGGAGGGCGTTTCAAAAATGCAGCAGCTTGCCCAGGTATTTGTGGATGAAAAGATTCGGGGCATCCAGCTGCGGCCAGCGCCGAAAGTGACCATTGGCATCGGCCTGAAAAGCCATTTGCTGGAGATTGACGTACATACAGACCTGATGGATCCGGAGGAGATCTCTCAGGTATTATCCGCTTACAAAAAGAAGAAAAAGTATTTCCGGTTAAAAAACGGGGATATTCTTTCTCTGGATGATGACAGTCTGGGACTTTTGGCAGAGTTGTCCCAGGGACTTATGCTGTCTGGTCGGGATGTGGCATCGGGAAATATCACGGTGCCTGCGTTTCGGGCCAATTATGTGAATGAAATGGTAAAGGAGCGCCGGGGCAGCAGCCAGGTTCACCGGGATACCGGCTTTCGGAAAATGATTCGGGAGATGCGGGATTACTCAGACAGTGATTTTGATGTACCGGACAGTGTCCACGCTCATCTGAGAAAATATCAGGAGGAAGGCTTCCGCTGGCTGTGTACCCTGGCTGCCTATGGTCTGGGCGGTGTGCTTGCCGATGACATGGGCCTGGGGAAAACCCTCCAGATGCTGGCATTTATTGCCTATCAGAAAGTAAAGACCCTCATCGTGTGTCCTGCGTCCCTGGTGTATAACTGGGAAAGCGAGGCGGGACGGTTTACGCCGGGCCTTAAGACCGTTGTGGTGGCGGGAAATACAGCCCTTCGGGAGAAGATCTTTGAGGATGCCAAAGACGCGGATTTGGTGATCACTTCCTATGATCTTTTAAAGCGAGATGTGGATGCCTATAAGGATCAGAAATTTGACTGTATCGTCATTGATGAGGCCCAGTATATTAAAAATGCCGGGACTCAGGCAGCCCGAAGCGTAAAGGCAGTGGATGTGCCCCTGCATTTTGCTCTTACCGGAACCCCTATTGAAAACCGTCTCAGTGATCTGTGGAGCATTTTTGATTTTATTATGCCGGGATATTTATATACCTATCAGAAGTTTAAAAAAGAGTTTGAGCATCCGGTGGTTACTGTGAAGGATGAGGAAGTGACCAGCCGTCTGCGCCATATGGTGTCCCCCTTTATTTTGCGCCGGAGAAAACAGGATGTGCTTAAGGATCTTCCCGATAAGCTGGAAAAGACCATTTACACAAAGATGACCCCAAAGCAGGAGGAGGTTTACCGGGCCTGGGCCAGCCGTATTATCCAGGAGCTGGCCGGTGTCAGTGATGGAGAATATATGCAGGACCAGATCCGTATTCTGGCGGAACTGACCCGGCTGCGCCAGATCTGCTGCGCTCCGGACCTGTGCCTGGAAAATTATGACGGAGGCTCGGGAAAAATGGACGCCTGCCTGGAACTGATGGATAATGCCATTTCCGCAGGTCATCGTATCCTTGTATTTTCCCAGTTTACTCAAATGTTGGAAAAGCTCATAGATGCTTATAAGGATAAGGGAAAGTATTTGTACCTGTCAGGTAAGTCCACAAAGGAGCAGCGCCGCCAGATGGTGGATCAGTTTCAAAAAGGGGATGTGCCAGTATTTTTCATTTCCCTAAAAGCCGGGGGCACCGGGCTGAATCTGACCGCTGCCGATGTGGTTATCCACTATGATCCCTGGTGGAATGTGGCGGCCCAAAACCAGGCCACAGACCGGACCCACCGGATCGGTCAGAAAAATGTGGTTACGGTGTTAAAGCTTGTGGCAAAAAATACTATTGAGGAAAAAATCATAAAGCTCCAGGA
>CAZMGH010000031.1:6559-33389 GCA_964565805.1 uncultured Lachnospiraceae bacterium | reverse complement strand
TTTACAAAGTTTTTGGAATTTTCGGGATTGTTTTATTGTTTAATTATCAATGTTCACTGGTCACATTACTTTTTTGTAAGCAACCAAACGGAGAAGGAGGGATTTGAACCCTCGCGCCGCTATTAACGACCTACTCCCTTTCCAGGGGAGCCCCTTCGGCCTCTTGGGTACTTCTCCAAGTAATCCGACGGATTCTTACATATTATATATACAAACCATCGATCTGTGAGCGGAGAGGGTGGGATTCGAACCCACGGCCCCTTTCGGAGTCACTGGTTTTCAAGACCAGCTCCTTAAACCGCTCGGACACCTCTCCGGATGCGTTTCGCTCAAGTATTATATCGCACTGTATCAAGTCTTGTCAAGCACTTTTTTGCTGATTTTGCGTTTTTTTATCGTGCCGCACTCGCAACAATAGATATGATAGCATCCCATCCAACATTTGTCAACAACTGTTTTTATTATTTTTCAAAATTTTTTCAAAAATTATAACTATTCAATAACCGGTGAATTTTGAAGCTTCAGATCCCTGGGCGATGCTTTTTTACGCCTCCGCCACAGGGAAATTCAGCAGCAGTTACGCGCGAAAATCTCGCCGATCTGAAGATCCTCCGGTGTGGTGATCTTAATATTCTGATAACTTCCCATAACAAAGTAGACCGGCTGCTTCAAAGCAGTCTCCACTGCCATGGCGTCATCCGTTACATGGATCTTAGGGTCTGCCAGTATTTTTTCGTAAGCTTCGTATATAAGGGAGGTTTGAAAGGCCTGAGGCGTCTGGACGATCCACACCCGGCTCCGATCCGGCGTCTGAGCAACAGATCCATCTTCATTTGCGATCTTTACTGTATCCTTTGAAGGTACACCTGTCACACAGGCTTTCTCCCGGATAACCGCTTCAATGTTATTCCGGATGATTTCCTCTGTAACAAATGGTCTTGCCCCGTCATGAATCAAAACATAATCGCTGTCTTTTACCATTTTTATTCCATTAAATACCGAATGATACCGTTCCCGGCCGCCTTCTGCAATAGCTTTTACCTTTTTAAAATGATACTTTTCCACAATCTGCTCCCTGCAATAGGTCTCTTCCCCCTTACCGCAGACAAGAACCACACTGTCCACACAGGAATTTTCAAAAGCCTTCAATGAATAATACAGTACCGGATAGCCATTCAGCTCCAGGTACTGTTTCGGCGTGCTGGTATTCATACGCGTTCCCCGGCCCCCGGCCAAAACAATGGCCGCAATGTGATACGCTACGTCCTTCATCCAAAAATCTCCCTTCACCGCTGCCCGATCTTTAAATTGGGAACAGCATTCAGATCCCATCCGGCCCGCGCTCCTGCAAGATATTCATAGTAAGCGGCTGCGCCGATCATGGCTGCATTATCCGTACATAAAATAGGAGACGGATAATAAAACTTTAACCGCTCTTTCTCACAGCGCTCTTTCATTCGGCTGCGCAGGGCGGAATTTGAAGCAACCCCTCCGGCCAGACACACTTTATCAATGCCATACTCCCGTGCTGCCATAATGGTCTTTTCCACGATCACGCTAACCACTGCCTCCTGGAAGGAAGCGGCAATATCTGCCGGAACGATAGCTTCCCCTTTCATTTTACAGGAATTAATATAGTTCAGCACAGAGGACTTTAATCCGCTGAAACTGAAATCCAAAGGCGCTCCATCCACATGAGCTTTGGGAAATGCAATAGCCTTAGGATTTCCCTCTTTAGAGAGCTTATCAATCTTCGGGCCTCCCGGATAACCAAGGCCAATGGCTCTTGCCACCTTATCAAAAGCCTCTCCGGCCGCATCGTCCCGTGTCCGCCCAAGGATCTTATACTTTCCGTAATCCTCCACCATAACCAGATGGGTATGGCCTCCGGAAACCACCATACATAAAAACGGCGGCTTAAGATCTTTGTTTTCTATATAATTAGCAGAAATATGTCCTTCAATATGATGAACTCCGATTAAAGGCAGGCCTTTCGCGTAACTTATGGCCTTGGCCTCAGCTACACCCACTAAAAGAGCCCCTACAAGCCCGGGACCATAAGTGACTCCTACAGCGTCCAGATCATCTAAAGTTACATTGGCTGTTGTTAATGCCTCTTCAATGACCTGATTCATCTTTTCAATATGCTTCCGGGATGCGATTTCCGGGACAACGCCGCCGTAAATCTTGTGAAGCTCAATCTGGGATGAGATCACATTAGACAAAACCTCCCGGCCATTTTTCACAACCGCAGCCGCCGTCTCATCACAGGAAGATTCAATCGCCAAGATCAAAACATCTCTATCCTCCATATTTCCTCCTTCTTGGCCATCTTTTTTAGGCCATATAGGTATCCCCCCAGGGGCCTATAAAAATTTCAGCTCTGCGGACATTTTGTCTTTCCCTGCTACAGCATTGGGGAAGATTTTCCGCACATCTTCAATATAATTTTCCGGATAATTTAACGCAGGACTGTAATGCGTCAACCAAAGCTGTCCCACACCGGCCTTTTTGGCCAGGGTTCCAGCTTCCTCAAAGGTCATGTGCTTATACTTCACTGCATTATTAATGTCCCCTTTTTCTCCGTACATGCCTTCGCAAATAAATATATCCGATCCGGCGGCATTATCAATAATAGACTGGACCGGACGGGTATCCGTGGTGTAAGTCACCTTCAATCCCTTACGATCCTCTCCCAGCACCATATCCGGCGTCAATGTCCGGCCCTCATATTCCAGTGTTTCTCCCTTTTGCAGCCGACTCCACAGCCTTTTTGGAATATTATTTTTTTCAGCCTTAGCTACATCAAACATCCCTGCCCGGGGAATGGAAATACTGTATCCATAGCAGGTAATCTTATGATTTACTTTAAATGCGTCAATGACATAGCCGTGCAGACGGATCTGCTCCTGAGACTGTCCAAGCTCTATAAACTTAATCTTAAAGGGCAGCTCCGGAGCAATCACCCGAAGAGAATTTACCACCCGTTCCAATCCCTTGGGACCGATCATGGTCAGATCCTGGGTGCGTTCAGAATTTCCCATAGCCAAAAGGATCCCCGGCAGTCCGCTGATATGATCCCCGTGAAAATGGGTGATGCAAATAATGTCAATAGGCTTAAAGCTCCATCCTTTTTCTCTTATAGCAATCTGGGTACCCTCACCACAGTCGATCAAAAGACTGCTGCCATTGTACCTGGTCATTAAAGACGTCAGCCACCGGTAAGGGAGAGGCATCATACCTCCGGTCCCCAGCAAACAAATATCTAACATGATTACCCTCTTTCTTTGTTTTTCGCTTCTATATTTAAAAAACGGCCCCACAAAGGGGCATAAGACAGGAATTACTATTCACCGATCTCAAACCTTCAGTTCCATGAGCCAGCCATCCTCCACAGGATTTTCATAAAAATTTTTCTCCAGGGCCAATGGGAAAAATCCCATTTTTTTATAAAGCTTAATCGCCGGAGCATTTCCCACACGTACGTCCAGGATAAAACGATCAACGCCTTTAGACCTACCCAGGGCAAGCAAAGCCTGCATCATCCGCTCTCCGATACCTTTGCCGCGGAAAGTCTCTGCCACAGCCACATTGACAATCTCGCCCTCATCCATAATATGGTAAAGACAGCAATAGCCTGCCATCCGTCCATTGACCCGGGCAGCTAAAAGGCTGGAATATTCATATTTTAAAGCATCCTCAAAGCCCTGACGGCTCCACGGATCTGTAAAGGAACACTGCTCGATCTTAAGAATCTCATCCAGATCCTTAAGATCGGCCTGGAAAATTTCAAGATCATCCATTCTGCCGCGCCTTCTTTTCCGCCATCTCCCGCTCTGCCTGGGACAATCTTAAATACTCCGGTTTGTGATCCCGGGCGCTGACTACATGGGACTTATCCTTCTCCCAGTATACAGCCCCAAGGCTGGCCAGAGTACCGGCTCTTTGAGCCGCGGCATGAGCCGGGGCAAAGCAGAAAGGTACATGACACTGTTCCTGAATCGTCTCCCGGTAAACAGGGACTCCGTCCCCGTTAAAGATCACCGGACGCCCAAGAGCATTAATCTCCTCCAGGATCTGGAAAATGCTCACCGCCTTCTGAGGAGAAATCACTGTCATGCGGTCATTGTCAAACGTATATAAGCCTGTATAGACCTGCTGCCGCTTGGCATCCATCAAGGGGCATACGACCCGGTCTGTGCCGAACAGATTATAGGCAATCCCATCCACTGTAGGCACCTCAATAATGGGAAGCCCCAGCGCCAGACCCAGGCCCTTCGCTGTAGCGCTTCCAATCCGCAGGCCGGTAAAAGAGCCCGGCCCTGCCGACGCAGCAATAGCGTCACACTCTGAAAGTTTGACATTCAAAGTGGAGAGAAGCTGATCCAGCATAGGCAAAAGGGTCTGGGAATGGGTCTTTTTAAAATTTGTAGTAAATTCACCGGTAAGGCATCCATCGGACCACAGGGCAACAGATGCCACCAGCCCGGAACTTTCAATGGCCAGTATTTTCATACGCCAAAATCTCCTTCCCCCACAGTTATTTTTCGATAGTCAAAGCCTTTTTCCAGGTCTTTTTCAATACACACGGTCTTTGCAAATGACGGGATCAAATCAGCAATAAGATTGGCCCACTCCACCAGGCAGACTCCGGAACCGTAAATATATTCATCAAAACCGATTTCATCCATCTCTTCCGGATCAGAGATGCGGTACACATCAAAATGATAAAAGGGGATACGTCCCTCCTCATATTCCTGAAGGATCGTAAATGTAGGACTGCTCACCGGCTCTTCAATGCCCAGTCCCCGGGCAAAACCCTGAGTAAACACCGTCTTGCCCACACCCAGATCCCCCAGCAGGCAGTACACCTCTCCCGGCTTTGCCTGGCTGCCCATTCGGCGGCCTGCCTCAAAGGTTTCCTTTGCGCTGAACGTCTCGATCATGCCATCCCTCTTTCTCTTATAAACATTGCCGTCGGCCTTTAAAAGGCAAAAAAGTCGGCCTGTTATAAATATTACCGTTTCTACGTCAAACATTGACTGAACCAGTAAATTATAACACACCGGCTTTTAAATGACAATATTAATGGCCTTTGATGATGGGGCTGATATGCTTATACAAAAGCATGGTCAGAATCGTAAGCAGAACACCTTTTAAAAGATTAAAGGGAACGACTGCAAAAAGTACAAGGGTTGCCACACTGTTAATGCTTCCATTCACCTCATGCCCCATGGCAACGATCTGATCCAGGGGAAGTCCGTACAAATCTGAATATGCAGGAAGCAAATAAAAGGCATTAAACAAACTGCCGAAAATAGTCATGACCAGGGTTCCTGTAATAAGACTGCCAAGGGCCGCCTTCTTTGTCCTGAAACGATGGTAAATAATAGACGCAGGGACAACCATGCTGCACCCGATGATAAAATTGGCAAAGTCTCCCACAAAGGCTGTGGTCGTTCCCCGAATCGCCAGCTTTAAAAGGATCTTGCACAGCTCAATGGTCACACCGGCCACAGGCCCGATGGCAAAGGAACCGATGAGCGCCGGAAGCTCACTGAAATCCAGTTCATAAAAGCTTGGCGCAAAGGGCAGGGGAATCTCAAACATGAACAGAACCACGGCAATGGCTGACAGCATCCCTGTCACTGCAATATTTCTGGTTTTTTGCCGTGTCTCCTGACGGCCTTTAAAAAGAAGCCGCTGAGCTGCCACTGCCAAGGCGATGATCACTGCAATGATCACAATAACTACAAGAACAAACGCTACGTGGTCTTTAACATCAGACCATAGTTTTCCAAAATTCACAGGTATCTCTCCTTCTTTTTTCCGTTTCCGAAAGCTGACACCAGAATTTCTTCGCTGCTGCCCAGCCTTTATAAATACCGGCAGCATCCCCACTAGGCTCGCCCGGCGCCTTGCGGCTTACTTTCCCTAAGCGCCCACAGCAAAGCCCCGGCAAAAAATGCCGGGGCATAACACACGCGTACTATTTCTTTCGTGTCGTCTTCTCTCATCCAGACTTTACTGTCGGTTTTGGAATCTCACCAAATCAACTGGCCTGTACTTTGTCATAAAACAATGTACAAGGACAGCTCGCGGACTGTACCGCCGGTCGGGAATTTCACCCTGCCCCGAAAACGTATTTATATTTTTGTTTATCATAGCACTGTCAGCAGTAAATTGCAACCCCCCGCTTACAAAATCATTGTCAGAGCGATCCGCTTCTTTGCCACATCCACGCTTAAAACCTTAACGTCTACCACATCGCCTACGCTGACCACTTCCAGAGGGTGCTTGACAAACTTTTTATTGGTCAGCTGGGAAATATGGACCAGACCATCCTGATGAACGCCAATATCCACAAAAGCGCCAAAGTCGATCACATTGCGCACCGTACCTTTTAAAATCATACCTTCCTTTAAGTCTTTCATTTCCAGGACATCTGTGCGCAGCACCGGCTTGGGCATCTCCTCCCTCGGGTCACGGCCAGGTTTTTCCAGCTCTTTGACAATATCTCTCAGCGTGATCTCGCCAATCTCCAGCTCCTGAGCCATTTTTTTATAATCTGTAATCTTTTTTCCAAGGCCCGAAAGTCCGGCGCTTCCTATATCTTTAGATGTATAGCCCATGCGGACAAGAAGTTTCCTGGCCGCGTCATAAGTTTCCGGATGAACGCTGGTAGCATCTAAAGGCTCGCTCCCTCCGGAAATACGCATAAACCCGGCGCACTGTTCAAAGGCCTTTGGCCCCAGCTTTGCCACCTTTAAAAGCTGGCTCCGGTTTACAAATCTGCCGTTTTCTTCCCGGTAAGCGACGATATTTTTTGCAATGGTCTTGGAAATTCCGGAAATATATTCTAAAAGGGAAGCGGACGCTGTATTCAGATCCACGCCAACCTTATTAACACAGTCCTCCACAACACCCGTCAAAGCCTCGCTAAGCTTTTTCTGATTCATATCATGCTGATACTGCCCTACGCCGATGGCTTTAGGATCGATCTTTACCAGTTCTGCCAAAGGATCCTGAAGCCGCCTGGCAATAGAGGCCGCGCTCCGCTGACCTACATCGAAATTGGGAAATTCCTCTGTAGCCAGCTTGCTGGCAGAGTAAACGCTGGCTCCCGCTTCATTGACGATCACATATTCCACCCGGGTATCCAGCTCCTTTAAAAGATCCACGATCACCATCTCTGACTCCCGGGACGCCGTCCCGTTTCCTACAGAAATCAGTGTGATCCCATACTTTTTAATAAGCTTTTTCAGGATTTCCTTAGACTCTTTGATCTTTTTCTGAGGCTCTGTAGGATAAATAACCACTGTATCCAGCACCTTGCCGGTAGGGTCTACGACCGCCAGCTTGCACCCGGTACGAAAAGCCGGGTCCCATCCAAGAACGGTCCGCCCGGAAATCGGCGGCTGCATTAAAAGCTGAGTCAGGTTTTTGCCAAAGACCTTTATGGCCCCATCCTCCGCTTTTTCAGAAAGAGCATTGCGCACCTCCCGCTCAATAGCCGGAGCGATAAGCCGGTCGTAGCTATCCGCCACAGCCTTTTCCAGAGCCAAAGATGTCCATGGATTCTCCCGGGTAATCACCTGACGCTTCAGCCAGGACAGGATCTTATCTTTCGGCGCGTCCACCCGGACATTAAGAAACTTTTCCTTTTCTCCCCGGTTAATGGCCAGGATCCGATGGCCGGCGATCTTATTCACCGGCTCTTCAAAATCATAATACATTTCATACACAGAAGACGCTTCCTCATCTCTGGCCTTTGACACCAGCCGTCCCTCAGACATGGTGATCTTCCGGATCCAGGTGCGGTACCTGGCATCATCGGAAATCAGCTCTGCCAGAATATCCCCGGCCCCTTCCAGCGCCTCCTGGGCCGTGGCCACACCTTTTTCCTCAGATATATAATCCGCTGCCGTATCCTCTAAAGGCCCTTTTGCCATTTGAAGGCGGATAAAATCTGCCAAAGGTCCCAGACCTTTTTCCTTGGCAATGGTCGCCCGTGTCCGGCGCTTAGGCCGGTACGGACGGTAAAGATCCTCCACAGCCACCAATGTCTGAGCCTTTTCAATCTGTTCCTTAAGTTCAGGCGTCAGCTTGCCCTGCTCCTCAATAGTGTTCAGCACCTGAGTCTTTTTTTCCTCCAGGTTCCTTAAATACATTAAGCGCTCATGAAGATTTCTTAAAACCTCATCATTTAAAGATCCGGTGGCTTCTTTCCGGTAACGGGCGATAAAAGGAATCGTATTTCCTTCATCAATAAGCTGTACGGCTGCCTGTACCTGAGCCGGACGCGCCTGAAGTTCCTGAGCAAGTATTGCTATAATATCCATAATTTCTCGTCCTTTTCTATTTTTTATTTATCTGCAACATACTCTCTGCGCACGGAATATACCTTCATCGGCTTTTTCCCATTTAATAAAATATTAACAAGGATATTTTCTTTTGCCAGGAGAAAATACAAACCAATGGGGAATAAAAGGATGCTGAACCACTGAGATGTGGAAAGGCCTAAAAAGAAACCTCTCACAACATCCCCCCTGAAAAATTCAAAAACAAACCGTTCTGCTGAATAGATGATCATATACAACCCAAAATCCTGCAAAGGTCTTTTCAAACGTTTGACCATCAACATAATAACCACAAAAGTGATAAGATTCGCTCCTGATTCTATCAGTTGGATCGGCAGCAAAGGAACACCGTTAGGGCCTCCGATCGCATGTGTGTATGTGACCGAAAACGGACCGTCATACTCTATCCCATAGCAACAGCCGCCTAAAAAACAGCCAATCCTTCCAAAGCAGTGAAACAATGGGATACATGGAATGATCGCCTCAGCGTTAGGCACGGCATTCATCTTGAAAAACTTCGCATAAACAACAGCTCCAGCACAGCCTCCGATCAATCCGCCATAAAAAACTAGTCCCTGTCCAAAATAGGAAAGAAACGACTTAAGATCTGAAAAGATCAATGAACGGTAAACCCACAATTCATCTATATGCTGAATTTGGTAAAACACCTTCGCTCCCACAATGGCCCCTATAAGTATGAATCCCATAAAAAAAAGCTGGTCATCAACAGATGATTTTGTCTTTCTGATAAGTATCAAAGAAATAATAAAAACAACAAGACATCCTAGGCCAGCCATCAGTCCATACGTTGTAAATTCTTTTCCAAAAATGTAAATATATGGATACATTTTCCCTCCTCCGATCAAATAATCTTTGTATAATCTCTAAAAAGAGGGCAGATATATAAATAATCTGCCCTCTTTACTCTCTTTATCATTTTATTATCAAAACATTGCCATACCGCCTATACCGCAGGTGCAAACCGTACAAACAAGGAAGATTGCTCCGAAAACAATAGCAATAATACCACAAACAAGACCTCCTGTTGCCAGTCCATTCGGTCCAATCTTCTTTTTGGACATCACTGCAAGTATAACTGCGACAATACCAAGAATACAGCCTAATCCACAAAGCCAACCTGTTACGATTCCGGCAATACCTAAAATCAAAGCAGCAACCCCGGCGCCATTTGAAGGTTTCTGATTCATATAATTCGGATTCATATAATTCGGATTTGTATAATTTTGATTCATCTGATTCGGATTCATCTGATTCTGGTTCATATAATTCTGATTCATCTGATTCGGATTCATCTGATTCGGATTCGCATAATTCTGCTGCGCCTGATTCGGATTTGTATAGTTTTGATTCGGATCCATAACAATGTTCCTCCTTTAAATTATGAAATTTTTATAAAAATTTAAGATTTGCTTCATTATAACGTTTTTAAACATAAATGTCAATCCTAAATACAGGCTATTTGTCAGGAAATCACACATCCTGTCACATTGTTTTATTTTTATATATGCGTCTCCTCATTCACCTAATTCAAATTTATCATGAACTGCCATCATGGCTTTTTCCGCGTACCGGTCATCCACCAGAACAGAAATCTTGATCTCAGAGGTGGAAATCATCCGGGTATTGATCCCGGCGTCATATAAGGCTTCAAACATTTTGCTGGCCATACCAGGAGTTGACATAATACCGCTGCCTACCAGGGAAATCTTTGCTACATCTGAGCTGACCTCTATGGATGAGAATCCAAGGCGTTCCTTATTTTTCTCTAAAAGTTCCACAATCTCATCCACATTATCGGAAGCTACTGTAAAGGCAATGTCCTTTGTCCCGGAATATCCGACAGATTGAACGATCAGGTCCACATTGATCTTTTTTCGAGAAATCAGGTTAAATAAACGAAAGGCTGTACCCGGCATATCGGGAAGTCCCATAACAGCAATCCTTGATACATTTTTATCTACGGCCACACCGCTGACAAGCATTTTTTCCACTTTTACAACCTCCTTAACAACGGTGCCTTCTGCCCGCGTCAGACTTGAGCGCACCACTAACTGTACGCCGAATTTTTTCGCCAGCTCCACAGAGCGGTTATGTAAAACTTTTGCCCCAAGAGACGCCATTTCAAGCATCTCATCATAGGTAATCGCTTTAAGCTTTCTGGCATTAGGCACGATCCTGGGATCTGCCGTATATACACCTTTCACATCGGTATAAATCTCACAGGCATCCGCGCGAAGAGCCGCCGCCAAGGCAACTGCCGTAGTGTCGGAGCCTCCCCGGCCTAACGTGGTGTAGTCATCATACTTGTTAATCCCCTGAAAGCCTGTGACAACTACCACTTTTCCCCCTTCCAGCTCAGCCATGATCCGCTCTGTGTCAATCTTTTTCAGACGGGCGTTGCCGTAGCTGCTGTTGGTATGCATAGCCACCTGCCAGGCATTTAAGGAAATGGCAGGGATTCCCATGCTTTGCAGGGCCATGGCCATAAGAGCCGTGGAAATCTGCTCACCGCAGGTTAAAAGCATGTCCATCTCCCGCCGGGATGCCCGGGGATTAATATCCCTGGCCTGGGCGATCAGCTGATTGGTTGTCTTTCCCATGGCAGATAATACGACAACAACTTCATTTCCCGCTTTATAATCTTCACTGATCTGCTCTGCCACATTAAAGATCCTGTCTTTATCGGCTACAGAACTGCCGCCGAACTTTTTTACAATTAACATGTCCGCCTCCAAATCTCATAATAGTATCCTGCGATCATTTGGACGTCTCCAATAAAATATCCATGAGCTTGTCTCCGGCGGCCACATCGTCATGGGTCATCCGGGCCTCTCTTTCATTATAAAGCCAGCTTTCCTTACGGGGCGCGCGGCTGTCATAAAGCATAAAAGGCACCGGATCGGAAGTATGGGTGCGAAGGCGAATGGGTGTGGGATGGTCCGGAAGGACCAAAAGCCGATAATCCTCTCCGGCCTGATCCAGGTCCTTCACCACGGTGTCCACCACAAACCGGTCAATAGCCTCGATGGCCTGGATCTTATGTTCCAGGCTGCCCTGATGACCCATTTCATCCGGCGCTTCAATATGGATGTAGGCAAAGTCATAGCTGTCCTCCACAAGGGCCTTTACTGCTGCATCTGCCTTTCCTTTATAATTGGTATGAAGGCCTCCGTTGGCTCCTTCCACTGAAATATTTTTCATAGAAGCGCCTACAGCGATTCCCTTTAACAAATCCACCGCGGAGATCATCACGCCCCGCTTTCCGGTCTTTTCCTCAAAAGAAGTCAGGGATGGCCGTGTGCCGGCGCCCCAAAACCATAGGGAATTCGCCGGATTTAATCCTCTTTTTTCCCGCTGGATATTCATCGGATGATCGACCAGAATATCATAGCTCTTTTTCATCATTTCGTAAAGCTTTTTTTCTTTTGGAAGGAAATCTTTGATCACCTGCCCCAGATGATCGTGGGGAGCCTCCAGAGGGACTTCCTGCCCTCCCTTCCAGATCATGAGATGGCGATAGCTGGTCCCTGTATAAAATTTATAAATATCATCCTCCAACACTCCCCGGACAGCGTCCAATAGGACAGCCGCGTCCCCTGTGGAAATCTCTCCGGCGCTGTGATCAAGGATCTTTCGGTCTTCATAATTTTTTTCATCTTTGGTCAATGTGACCAGATTGGCACGCAGAGCAATGTCCGTGGCCTCCAGGGGCACGCCGATGCTTAAAGCCTCCAGAGGCGAACGTCCGGTATAGTACTGTTTAGGATCATAGCCTAAAACAGACAGGTTTGCCGTATCGCTTCCCGGCTGCATCCCTTCCGGAATGGTATGGACCATTCCGATCCGGGACATTTTTGCCAGCCGATCCATGGCCGGCGTTTTCGCATATTCTAAAGGCGTCTTTCCTCCAAGGACCGAAACCGGCTCATCCGCCATTCCGTCACCTAAAATGATCACGTATTTCATCCCTCTGCCTCCATTTTAAAAATCCCCACGGATTCGTGTAATCATGCCTTTTAATCCGTCAGCCTTCGCGTCAAAATCCTTTTCCTTCATCTCAGGTGTTACAAAGCCCAACTCTCCGTCCTTTACCTGGACAAAATCCACGTTTCCAAATAGCTCTCCAACCTGATCCATGGTGGTCTGATCCTGGCTGACCCGGACAAAGAACCGGTGGGAAGCTTCCTTCATATCTGTCAGCTCCAGTTTATCCGCGCTCCAGTTAATGCGGATATTGGTGTGGATATGTTTGATTTCCTCTACCACATCCGCCACCACTGCGCTGGCTGTGGGAAGCTTTCCTGCGCCTCTGCCGTAAAACATTGCGTCTCCCAGCATATTTCCCTTTACAAAAATGGCATTAAATACATTATTGACATTATACAAAGGATGATCCTGACCGATCATGACCGGTGAAACCATAGCAAAAACCTTTTCTTCCGCCTTTTTGCATACTGCCAGAAGCTTAATGGCCAGTCCCAGCTTTTTCGCATATTCAAAATCAGTGTCTGTGATCTTAGTAATACCCTCCGTATAAATATCTTCAAAATCCACCTGATGGCCATAAGCTAATGAAGCAAGGATGGCAATCTTACGGCAGGCATCAGAGCCTTCTACATCTGCCGCCGGATTGCGCTCTGCATAGCCTTTATCCTGGGCATTTTTTAAGACTGTATCATAGTCCAGACCCTGCTCGCTCATTTTTGTCAGCATATAATTGGTGGTTCCGTTAAGGATTCCTGAAATTTCCACGATCTCATCCGCAGTAAGCGATTGAAGCAAAGGACGGATAATCGGAATACCGCCGCCTACGCTGGCCTCAAACATAAAGTTTACGCTGTTTTCCCGGGCAAGAGCAATCAGTTCTGCCCCGTGACGAGCCACCAGCTCCTTGTTGGAAGTGGCCACATTTTTTCCAGCCATAAGGGCCTGCTTAACAAAGGTAAATGCCGGCTCAATGCCTCCCATAACCTCCACAACAACCCGGACCTCAGGATCATCTAAAATGATCGGATAGTCATGGACGATCTTCTCCTGAACCGGATCCCCAGGGAAATCCCTTAAATCCAGCACATATTTTATATCAATTTCTTCTCCCGCTTTTTTTTCAATGCTTTCCCGGTTTGTGGTCAACACTTCCACAACGCCGCTGCCAACTGTACCGTATCCTAAAACTGCTATCTTTACCATCGTTTCACTCCCTAGATAATATTTTAATGTAATGTATTCCTTCCATCGCCTCAATCTCCTCCACCAGGGCAGATATATTTCCTGTTGTAGGAAGCACATCAATGCTTAAGGTCAAAGACGCAATGCCATTGACCGGGATCGCCTGATGGATCGTCAGGATGTTTGCCTTGCACCTAGCAATGTGATTAAGCACCTCAGACAGCAGCCCCGGCTGATCGTCCAGCTGGAACATCAGCGTTACTGTCCGTCCGCGTACATTATCGTGGAACGGAAAAATGTCATCTTTATATTTATAAAAAGAACTGCGGCTGATCCCGGTCATCTCGGTCGCTTCCTGGACTGTCAGCGCTTTTTCCGAATCCAGAAGCCGCTTGGCCTCCACTACCTTTAACAGGACCTCAGGCACCGCTTTCTTTTTTACCACATAATATTTAAAATCGTCACTCATGTTTACCCACCTTTGTTCGTGTAACAAATACAATTGTGCTCGCAACAAAGATAGTAACATATTTACGAAATAAATGCAACACCAAAGGAAGATTCCTTACAGCAGTAAATGCCCGGGCCCGGCTGAATAGTTACATCTGATTTCCCCATGCGGATCCGTGACGTTTCAGGGCTTTTTTCCACACATTTTCCGGGACAGCTGCTTTTAGGGACGGATAATTTTTTTCAATAAAGCGGGCAAATTCCACATAGGCGCCGCCTTCTAAAGGCGCCCGGACCGCCTCTTCCTTACCTCCATCCCGGGAAAATACCAGAGTCAGGGGACCGGAAACGTTCAAAGCCTTCAGATCTCCCATGGAGAATTCTTTTTTATTTTTCCCTTGTTCCAGCCAGAACCAATCCTTTGAGTAAACGATAAAACCCCGGCGTCCCCGGCAGATGGCCCAAAGGAAAAGGCACAGGACAAAAAATACGCCAAAAATAGCCGCTCCCTGCAGCGCTCCGGAATTTACCCCGGCAGTGATCAGCAACAGGAGCACGCTTACCGCTCCAAAGGCCAGAAGCATATAACGCATCATAAATTCTGTCTGAAATCCAAAAGAGCTGATGAGATAATCCTTTTCCGGCTCTAACGCTAAATCTCCGCTACTTCCGCCCTTTTTGGCGCCGTATCTTTCTTCCATAACCGCGGCATTTTCCCGGATCCCGGGCATCAGCTTATTTTTAAAATATCTGGATATAAATTCTTCCAGAAGCTTGTGCATATTCACAAACATTCTCCTTTCCATTTTCTTGGGCATGTCCCCATAGAGGTATCCCCTTGCGGGTCTTCAAAAAAAGCAATCCCCTGTCCATAAGGCATAGGGATTGCTTTCGCGTTTCTGTATCGTTTTCTCACAATCTGCCTGGCAAACCGGCAGACCTTGCCAGCTCGCTGAAATTAATTTTCATCATCCGCAGGCTGAGTATTGATCCACTTTAAGTAAGCGTTAATAAATGGGTCAATATTTCCGTCCATAACGCTGTCTACATTAGCGATCTCCATATTTGTCCGATGATCCTTGACCAGCTTATAAGGCTGCATCACATAAGAGCGGATCTGGCTTCCAAAGCCATTCTCTGAAATCTCGCCTCGAATACCAGAAAGAATTTCCATATTTTCCTGCTGCTTAAGCATATACAGCTTGGCTTTTAGCATCTGCATGGCCTTATCCTTGTTCTGGAACTGAGAGCGCTCATTCTGACACTGGACCACGATCCCAGTAGGCAGGTGGGTGATACGGATAGCGGAGGATGTTTTATTCACATGCTGTCCCCCGGCGCCACTGGAACGGTAAGTATCAATACGCAGATCGTCCTCGTTGATCTCCACATCCAGATCCTCCTCGATCTCCGGCATAACATCGCAGGAGGAGAAGGACGTCTGACGCTTGCCGTTGGCATTAAAAGGTGAAATACGCACCAGACGGTGAACACCTTTTTCAGACTTTAAATAACCGTAAGCATTTTCGCCATTGATCTGAATCGTAATCGTCTTGATCCCGGCTTCCTCACCGTCAAGAAAATCCAGCACCTCTGTAGAGCAGCCGTGCTTTTCAGCCCAGCGGCTGTACATACGGAACAGCATACTGGTCCAGTCGCAGGCCTCTGTACCGCCTGCGCCGGCGTGAAGGGTCAGGATCGCGTTGTTATGGTCATACTCGCCGGAAAGGAGGGTGGAAATCTTTAATGCTTCAAACGCTTCCACAAAAGAATCCAGCATTTCCTGAATCTCCGGGATCAGGCTTTCGTCATTTTCCTCATAACCCATCTCGATCATGGTTTCCACATCTTCATAGGCCTGAGAAAGCTTCTGATAAGAATCAACCGTGTCCTTAAGGCCTTTAAGCTCCTTCATGGCCTCCTGAGACTTTTCCGGATTATCCCAAAAACCAGGCTCCTCCATAATATTATTTAGCTCCTGAATACGCGCTTCCTTTGCAGCTAAGTTAAAGTGAATCCCTCACTTCAATCAGCGGTTTTGCGTAGCTGCTCAGTGTAAATTTATACTGATCTAATTCAACCACTAAAATCACCTCTTTCTATTTATTACGGCCGCAGCACTGCTTATACTTTTTGCCGCTGCCGCATGGACACGGGTCATTGGGATAAATCTTATCTGCCGCACGGCGCACCGGTGCTTTAGCCACAGATGTATCCCTGTTGGTACCTGTCACCTTTGCTACTTCCTCGCGCTCCGCCTTCTGCTCAATACGCACATGCATAAGGACCGTAGCCGTTTCTCTTGAAATACCGGCGATAAGCTCATCAAACATATCATATCCGGCAAATTTATATTCAACCAGGGGATCTCTCTGGCCTAAGGCCTGAAGTCCGATACCCTGACGGAGCTGATCCATATCATCAATATGATCCATCCACTTACGGTCGATCACACGGAGCAGGACAACCCGCTCTAACTCTCGCAAATGCTCAATCTCCGGAAATTCCTTTTCCTTAGCCTCATATAAGGCCACAGCCTTTTCCTTAAGCTGTCCGGTTAAAGTATCTCGGGTCATGCCTGCGTAATCCTCTTTATCTATAGACAATGACTCCAGAGGGATCATGGGCAGAAGAACGCTGTTTAATTCAGCCAGGTCCCATTCCTCCACAGGGGTGGATTCATGGATCACCTTATCCACAGCTTCCTTAACGGTATCCCCGATCATGCGGATCACAACGCCCCGCATGCTCTCTCCATCCAGAACTTTCCGACGCTCCGCGTAAATGATCTCGCGCTGCTCATTCATGACCTCATCGTAATCCAACAGGTTTTTACGGATACCGTAGTTGTTGGACTCGATCTTCATCTGAGCCTTTTCTACAGCAGAGGTAAGCATCTTGTGCTCGATGGCCTCCCCTTCAGGAAATCCCAGAGAATTAAAGATCTTCATAAGGCGCTCTGAACCAAACAGGCGCATCAGGTCGTCTTCCAGGGAAATATAGAAACGGGATTCCCCCGGGTCTCCCTGACGTCCGGCACGGCCACGAAGCTGATTATCAATACGACGGGACTCATGACGTTCTGTACCGATGATCATCAGTCCGCCCACTTCGGCAACGCCTTCTCCCAACTTAATATCCGTACCACGTCCGGCCATATTGGTGGCAATAGTCACTGTCCCGTACTGACCGGCCTGGGCAACGATCTCAGCCTCTTTTTCATGGAACTTGGCATTTAATACCTGATGCTGGATCCCACGTTTTTTTAGCAGGGCGCTGATCTCCTCAGAGGCCTCGATGGTAATGGTGCCTACCAGCGTCGGCTGGCCCTTTTTATGGCACTCTACAATAGCGTCAATGACCGCATTGATCTTTTCTTTATGGGTTTTATATACAGCATCGTGATGGTCTACCCGGATCACCGGCTTATTGGTAGGGATCTCAATAACGTCCATGCCGTAAATATTACGAAACTCCTTCTCTTCTGTAAGGGCTGTACCGGTCATACCGCATTTCTTTTTATACTTGTTAAAGAAGTTCTGGAAGGTAATGGTGGCCAGGGTCTTGCTTTCCCGTTTTACCTTAACCCCTTCCTTTGCCTCAATGGCCTGATGAAGGCCGTCGGAATACCGGCGTCCCGGCATGATACGTCCGGTAAACTCATCAACAATAAGAACTTCATCATCTTTAACCACATAGTCCTTATCTCTGAACATTAAGTTATGCGCTCTTAAAGCCAGGATAATGTTGTGCTGGATCTCCAGGTTTTCCGGATCTGCCAGGTTTTCAATACGGAAAAAATTCTCAACCTTATGGACGCCTTCTTCTGTAAGATTTACAGTCTTGTCCTTTTCATTAACAATAAAATCTCCGGTCTCTGTAATCTCCTCGCCCATAATGGCAGCCATTTTTGTCATCTCACCGCTGGCTTCGCCGCGGACAAGCTGACGGGCCAGAATATCACAGACGCGGTAAAGCTCTGTAGACTTTCCGCTCTGACCGGAAATGATCAAAGGTGTACGGGCCTCATCGATTAATACAGAGTCCACCTCATCAATAATGGCGTAATGAAGATCTCTCTGAACAAGGCGCTCCTTGTAAATGACCATGTTATCTCTCAAATAATCAAAGCCCAGCTCGTTATTTGTCGCATAGGTAATGTCGCAGGCATAGGCAGCCCGCCGTTCTTCCGGGGTCATGCTGTTTAAGATCACCCCGACACTAAGGCCAAGGAACTCATGGACAGAACCCATCCACTCAGCGTCACGCTTTGCCAGGTAATCATTCACAGTAACAATGTGGACGCCCTTGCCTTCCAGAGCATTTAAGTAGGCAGGCAAAGTAGATACCAGGGTCTTACCTTCACCGGTACGCATCTCTGAAATACGGCCCTGATGAAGGATGATGCCGCCGATCAGCTGTACCCGGTAATGGCGCATGCCAAGGACACGGTCCGCAGCCTCACGGACTACCGCGAAAGCTTCCGGCAGAAGATCGTCCAGTGTCTCGCCTTTTTCCAGACGGTCTTTAAATTCCTGCGTCTTGCCCCGAAGCTGTTCATCAGACAGCTCTTTCATCTGAGGGCCTAACGCTTCAATCTTGTCAACCAGAGGATACACACGCTTAAGTTCACGCTCACTGTGGGTCCCCAGGATTTTTTCCATTAACTTCATTCAATCATTCACTCCCATGTTGTTTTCCCGGAATTTGCCCTCAGACGGTTTCATCCCAAAGGCCTCCGGATAAATATGCCGCTTACAACAAATCAAGATTTCCTCAGTTTGCGGAAATCAGAGTTTTTCATCTTATTGTAGCACCAGTGAAGAGCATTTGCAAATAAAAATTCCGCTCCAGCCGCAGCGATCTGCTTTTTCCCGTCAAAAACAGACAATTCAGCGAACTAAGCCGTTCATCATAAGCTCGCGGAGTCTGCTCCGGAGCATGATCAGCGTGACTGTAATCGAAATACACGCGATCATAGACAGCAAGGTCTGGATCACTGTCGGAATGGCGCTTGACACATACCGGGCAGTAACTAATGAAAAAATAATACTGATCACATTAAACACGATCACAATAAAATTAAACACAATATGGAACATGGATATGTTTTCTGTAATCCGCCCGGTCCTTAAAATATTCCGGATCACCTTTGTGGTCTTAAGCATCTTTGTATAGTAGATCAAACAAAGGATCAAAATCGCAATAACAGCAATAACGATTACCAAAGCGACGGCCATGCTTGCCTGAAGCACTTCTTGATACGCAAAGCCTTGATAACTGTAATTCGCGGAAGCGCCTGCCATTACGCCGGCAAAAATAACAACAGCGGAGACGATCACCACTAGCCCCAGCACAATAGATAAGATCACAATATACGTAATAATGGCGCCCCGTACCATAGTAATACCAGCCGTGGATGGCACCGGATTTTTGCTGGCACAGGCTGCCAGAAAGAGCCACATACCAATGACCATGATCAGCATGGGAATGGATCCGATCAGACTTCCCCCAAAGCTCCAGTCTGCAATCCAGTTTACCTGATCGCCAAAATCGTACAGATCTGAACCGCCCATACTGTTAAACAAAGCGGTTACTACGGTCAGGATCAGGGCCAAAGTGCAGCATATGGTCCCAAATAAAAACGGGAAGGACTTGCCGCTTTCCCTTATGGCCTCTGTCGCTGCTGCGGGAGGTGTAACAAATCCGCCGGGATTATAAAATCCCCCTTGATAATAACCGTTATAGTTATTATAACCGGCGTTTTGATTATAGCCGTTATTCTGGTTATAATTTCCATTTTGATCATAACCGCCATAAGGATTTTGGCTGTTCCCGTAGGGATCCGCGCTTCCATAGGGATTTCCATAATTTTCATATCTGTTATCCATAACAAACTCCTTTCTCCGTGTCTCTTTCACACAACCGTCCACTTCCATACTCTGTGCTCCGCCTATGGACTGTGGTCTGTAAAATCCAGATTTCCTTTATATAATCGTACACTTTAAAGGATTTGTCAACGTTTTTCCACCTTCCGGGCCTCATTGCCGCCATCTCACGGCTCACGCCCCTCGATGACCGTTTCCTGGCAAATGTCCGCTCATGCAAGCATGGCGGCCGCTTGTCCGGCGTATCGCACAAAATCAGCGGCACGCCGGGATTTTGCATGCCGCTGATGAAAATTCACAGTATCACAGGGGAAAACTTTTATCCCCTTTCGCTAATTATAAACATAGGGTTGTAAATGTTTTTAAAACTCAGGTTCGATCAGGCCATAGGTGTTCCCCTTACGCTTGTAAACCACGTTCACTTCATCTGTCCTTGCGTTACGGAACACAAAGAAATTATGGCCTAAAAGCTCCATCTGTACACAGGCCTCTTCCACATCCATAGGCTTTATAGCAAAACGCTTTGTCCGCACAATGCGGATTCCCTCGTCTTCTTCCACATCCATATCCATATAGGCTTTTTGGAAATTGCCTGATCCGTGCATCTGGTTCACCAGTTTTGTCTTATACTTGCGCATCTGGCGCTCAATGATCTCTTCCACCAGATCAATGGATACGTACATATCATCGCTGACCTGTTCTGCACGAATAATGCTTCCCTTTACAGGAATAGTAACCTCAATCTTCTGGCGGGACTTTTCCACACTCAAGGTAACGATCACATCGGTCTCCGGAGTAAAATACTTTTCCAGTTTTCCTATCTTGTCATAAATCGCATCTTTTAATCCTTCTGTCACATCAATATTTTTTCCGCTGATAATATAACGCATAAATCCCAACTCCTTTGGTCAATATATTTACCTTAAATATAATCCTCCCTCTTTGTAAATTCTTCATAAGATTATTATATCATAAAACCATTCCTTTTCAAGCCAATTAAATTAATTTTCAAAATATTTCTATTTTTACCTTATTTTTTCGCTAAAATAAAATTATTAATTCTATTTTTATCAATTATTAAAAAACAAAAATGTCAAGGGAATTTAAGATTATTTTACTGTTTTTTTCGGATTTTACATTATCACCAAAACATATTTTCGTTTTTTCACGGCAGATTTATCCACTTTTCCACAGCTTTCGATTGTGGATAATGTGGATAACTTTGTGAATAAGTCATTTTTCACGAAAAATGCCGTTGATTTCCCGTGGATAACTATGTGCGCAAATAATTTTATATATTCCTGATTATGTAAACATATGCCTGTTTTTTGTGCAATCTTTCTAATTCGATTTTTTTTACCCTTTTTCGCTGAGAAAACCCATCTTGCATTTTAAAAAAATCCGACAAATTTTCTGACGATTTGTCCTGCAAGCATGGCGGCCGCTTGCCAGGCGTAGCACGCAGAAAACCGGGAGCAAGCTGTGTGAGCCCGCTCCCGGTCTGAAGGGAATGATGAACGATCATAAAATATGTAACTGAAAATTTCTTTTAATAAATAACACGTACAATAGCCACTGGTGTACGGTATGTTGCATTTGATACAATGATTCCCACCGAAGGACTGCTGGCGTGGATCACCTGGCCGTTGCCAATGTAGATCGCTACATGATCCGCATAGGTGCTGCTGCCGTAGAAAATCAGATCTCCAGGTTCTGCCTCATCAATAGAGGAAATACGGATACCATTCTGCTTCTGAGCATCAGCTACACGATTTAAAGTAATTCCAAAGTGAAGATATACCTGCTGAGTAAATCCGGAACAATCTACACCTGTGTTCAAATCATTGCCGCCCCATACATAAGGATAACCTTTCCACTGTAAAGCATATTCGGCAATATCAGCGCCAGTCACACCTGTAATTCCTGAGGAAGATCCACTGGAAGTTGTCCCATCATCCGAAGAAGGATTCGTTGTGGTCAGATATTGGCTAGAAATATACGCCGTTGTTCCATTATAATCCACACGGCTCCATCCGTTGCTTAACACGCCTGTACGTGTCACACTGGCGCCCTGGCGCAGCGTTGCGATAATGCCATAGCTGGTCCCCCAGCCTTTACGCACATTCACTGCGGTCGTTGCCCATACAGTTTCGTTTACCTCACTAACTGTAGGCTCATCGCTGCTGGATGAACTGTCATCGCTTAAAGTAATATAATCCTGATAAACAAAGCCGGTCACCTCGCTGCCGTTTACCGTAGCCTTTACCTGATACCAGGAACCGCTCTTTCCGGTAATCGTCACTTTCGCGTTTTTATAAATCAGTCCTAAAGATTTCGAGCTTGTTGACGCCTCCTGCCGTACATTTAATGCTGTCGTATTGCAGACACCTGTACCGGAAGCAGCTTCTACCGTGCTTGTGCTTTCATCAGATGAACTAGAATCTGAAATCGTTATGTAAGCGGAATGAGCGTAACCTGTCACCTCGCTGCCATTGACTGTAGCCTTTACCTGATACCAGTCGCCGGTTTTTCCAAGAATCGTTACCTTATCGCCTTGACGGATCAGGCCGTAGGTTGCGGAAGATGTCGTTGCTTCTTTCCTTATATTTAATGCCGATGTATTACATACACCTTCGCCGGAGGTCACTTCACTGCTGCTGTCGGAACTATCCAGAGTAATATAATCCCCGTGAACAAATCCGGTCACGCTGGACCCATTTACAGTCGTTGTAACCTGGTACCAGGCGCCTGCGGTTCCTGTAATCGTCACCTTTGTGCCATAACGGATAAGGCCGATCACGGAAGCGCTTGTGCTGGCATCCGAACGAACGTTTAAAGCAGATGTATTACATGTGCCTTCACCGGAAGCGGGAGTTACGCTTGTGGAAGTACTTCCTGAAGATCCCAGAGTGATATACTGGGCGTAAACATAACCGGTGGCTCCTGACGCTGTAGTCACGCCGTACCAGCCATTATTGCTCTCTGTAATACTTACAGTATCTCCCATATAAAGAGTTCCTATAACAGAGTAACTCGTAGACGCGCCGCTTCTTAAATTCAGCACACTCACATTAACAGAGCCGGACTGACCGGAAATAGCAATACTTCCTGAACCATCTGTAGATACATACTCCGCGCTTACATAACCGGTAGTTCCATTAATGGAAATGGCATACCAGCCATTTTCAGATGAAATAATCTCAAGCTCTGTTCCTTTGGACACCGTTGTGATCACCGGATCACTGGTGGAGCCTCCAGAACGGACATTTAATACACTGCAGGTTACTGTACCGGTCGTTGCTGCATGTACCGGCAGAGACTGAAAACCGACCGCCTGAGCCAATATAAGCGCCGCTGCCAATGAAACCTTGGCTTTTCTCCTAAATCTTTTCATTTTAATCATAAACTTCACCATTTCTATTCATAACGTGTGCTTATCCTTCCCGGGCCATGCCCGTACACAGAAGAAAAATGTTACATTTTTTGTTACAATTTTGTTACAAACATATTATACCAGCGATTTTTAACCCTGTCAACCAATTTTGTAAACATTTTGTAACAAATAGGCCGAACAGCCAGGTCTGCGCATTTACTGCCCAGGCCGCACAAAAATAACTTCTTGAAAAGATTCAGGCTTTCAGCTTAAGACCAAAGGATCAATCCACTTTTTCCCGAATCTTTCCATCATTGATCTGGATCCGGCCGGTCTTAAGGAGTCGGCCTATGGCCCGCTTAAATGCCGCCTTGCTCAGCCCTGTCTCCCGCTCGATCACTGCCGGAGAAGCTTTCTCTGTAAAAGGCAAAATACCGTCATAGCTTTGGATCAGCTTCATAATATGGTCTGCATCTGTGTCAATCTGAAAGGGGATCCGCTCATGCAAAGACAGCTCCAGCTTTCCGTCTTCCCGAACCCGGGACACTCTTACCGTCACTTTTTCTCCCGGTTCAAAACCGCCGTGAAGCTCCCTGGAAGGGATCAGACCGTGATACTTGCCGTCTACAGCGACAAAAGCGCCATATTCCGGATGGATCTGATAAATGTAGCCAATGGCGTGGTCATCCTTTTTATAGGAAGAATCTGCCCGAAGGTACTCGTAAACCTTCATCGTCGCGCAAAGTCTGCTGCTCTTATCAATATAAAGGGCCACCAGGTATTCCCGCCCTTCCTTAACATGGGCCGTCTGCTCTTTAAATGGAAGGAGCAGATCCTTAGGCAGGCCCCAATCCAAAAACGCGCCGATTTTTGTTACCTGCTGTACCTTTAACACAGCAGTCTGTCCCAAAGTAATCAAGGGCTGGGCCGTTGTGGCGATCAGCCGGTCACTGGAATCCCGATAAATGAAAACCTCCAGCGCTGTTCCTACATCTGCCCCTGCAGGCACTTCTTTTTTAGGCAGCAGCACAGCTTCCCCGCCGGCGTCCGCCGGATTACATAAATATACTCCAAAATCCTTTTTACGGGTAATCGTCAACGTCTGTTTTTCTCCTAAACGAATCATCTTATCCTCCATCCCATTGGTAAACCCCTCGGGGCCTTCCTGGTACATATTATTTTACTCAAAACTGCTATGCATCTTTAAATATTTAAATCCATTAACATTTCCACAGCTACAAATATCTGGCCATCTTCACTGCACAAAGCTACGGTCATGGTGTTATCTTTTCGGCTCACTTTGGGATAGATCCGGTCCCCAAGCAGCGCTGCTTTCTTATATTCCACCCGTACCTGTCGGATATTATCCTCCGGCTTCACATATTCCAGGGCCATGGAAATATAGCAGGCATTGTTCACATGGCAGTTTGTATCCAAATCTGCCCGTTTCACTGTAAAGGGCTTCTTTTCCTCCCATTCCTTAGGCAGCTTTATCCGTCTTGGGGCATAATCCATCGGATACCTTTCCTCACTGCCGTACCCTTCCACAGCTTCCATAGTCAGCTTTTCCGGTCTTCCCGTAAGGGTATTAATCAGCACCCAGATGGAATTAGCCACTGCCAGAGTTTCATCTCCCGGGCCTTTTAAAATGAAATTTCTGTATCCATACATGGCATCAAAATCATAAGCCCATGTCCCTGTTACAAAATCTTCCCCCAGTTTGGGCCGACGGTTAAACTGGATCTGCCAAGCCGTCAGCATCCATACATGACTGTGCTGCTCCAGATAGTCGATCCCCATGCCTAATGATTCTGACTGCATGGTAGAACAGTCCTGAAAATACCGGACAATCTGGGCCGCATCTGCCATACCATCACAAGCCACTTCACTGTAAGTTACCTTTCGCTTGTACGTATACACTTTCTGTCCTCTCCTTTATTCATGCCGTATTCCCTTATATCCTTTACCCCGGCTTCAGACTGGTATACAGGCGCTTACGTCCCAAACACCAGACTTCCCGGGAAACGAAAATGAGACAGCCTGAATCAGACTGTCTCACTCTGTTAAAACTGGGCTGGAAGGATTCGAACCTTCAAATGCAGGAGTCAGAATCCTGTGCCTTGCCTTTTGGCGACAGCCCATCATCCCGTAACAAATGTTATTATACCATGTCTTTCTAAAAATGCAACCCCTTTTTTTTAAAATTGAAATTTACTGAAGTGAAAAGTTTATTTCCACTTTGAAGGCGGCAAATAAGCACGGGGCTGCCGCAGGCAGCCCCTCTATTCTGCCTCTTCCCCAAAGCTGTGGTCAATCGTAATGACGCACTGGCACCGGGAATCCTTCTGGCGAATCTTTTCCTCAAGCTTTAGAATAAACTGATGGGTCTTTTCTATATTATAAGAATATGGCACTACAATATCAAAAATCAGATTGATCTGATCCTTGCCCCTGACCATACGAAAATCATGGGCAGAAACATTCGGATCCATTTCATGGATCATGGCATAAACCTTTTTCCGCCACTGAACGACAAAAGGATCTTCCATATCCACCGGGTCCATATGAATGACCAGAAAAATCCCTGTCTCCTTAGCCACTTCCCGCTCGATCCGATCGATCAGCTCATGAGAGGTTTCAATATCTTCCTTATTAGAAACCTCTGCGTGGATCGTGGCCATACTCCGGGTAGGACCGTAATTATGTATGATCAAATCATGCGTACCTACAATGCCATCATAAGCTTCCACCTTGCTCTCCAGCATTTTATATACCTGAGGATCCGGACGCTCTCCAAGAAGGGGGCGGATCGTATCTTTGGCAATATTCACGCCAGCTAAAACCACAACAACAGCCACAAGCAGACCTACAATCCCATCCACGTTCCACCCAAGGAACCGGCAGATCAGCAGGGAAACAATCGTTGCTGCTGTAGTCAGCACATCTCCCAGGGCATCTGCGGAGGTAGCTTTCATTACTGTAGAATTGATTCGGTTTCCCAGCTTACGGTTAAACAGTCCAAGCCACAGCTTAATTAAAATGGACAGCGCAAGAATGATCACGGAAATCACGCTGAAGGTCACTGCCTCCGGATGAAGGATCTTATCTACTGCGCTTTTAACAAAAGTAAAACCAACCTCAATGACCAGACAGGCCACAATAAATGCGGCAATGTACTCATAGCGGCCGTGTCCAAAGGGGTGCTCTTTATCCGCCGGCCGGCTGGCCAGCTTAACACCTGCAAAAGAAATAATGGAAGAAAAGGCATCTGACAGGTTGTTAAAGGCATCTGCCACAACAGCAATACTTCCAAGGATCGTCCCGATCACAGCTTTAACGGCAAATAGCAGCACATTGCAGCAAATACCCACAATGCTTGACAATACCCCGTAGTCCGTACGTACTTTTTCATTTTCTACATTTTTATAATCCTTTACAAACAGTTTTACAAGAAGGTCTGTCATCCCATCACCATCCTTAAACACCTTATTCTGTAAAAGTATATGCAATCCGCACGGCTTCTATTGTAGCACGCTGGATACAGAAATACCATAGAATTTTCATTTTTA
>CAZMGH010000031.1:0-6459 GCA_964565805.1 uncultured Lachnospiraceae bacterium | reverse complement strand
GAATATAACCAAATATTTACTATGATTTTACGTTGCCATCCTGTATAATAACAATAGATGTCGGCGGTCTTTTCCCAGAAAAGCCAGACCGGCGCTTTAGCTTACAAGGAGGATGGAAAGCTGGCAGAACACTGGGACTGCATCCAGCATCTGACACCAGAACAGATACCGAACGCGGAGAAGCTCTTCTAAAATCTGGAAATGATGGCCCATATGGTAAAAAATATCATAATTCCGGCAGGGAACAGATGACACGGCAAAGCCCCCAGAGTTGCGGCTCTGAGGGCTTCTTTTCATTTTCATTAGGGCATCCGGTTTTCTTCCTCGTCCTTCTTTTCCGCGGAGGATGCGGAAAACTTACCCAGCGCCCACACGATGATCATGATCAAAATAGTGGCAACAAAGATTCCGCCCATGCCTTTTCCCATAATTTCCAGTGAAATTATAAAATTTTCCATCGTACTCATATATCCAAAACCTTCCCTTCAATCAAAGATAACTGGTAACGACCTGGATAACAAGACCGCCGGCAATAACTGAAGCGATCTGACCGGATACATTTGCTCCTGCAGCATGCATAAGAATGATATTTCCCTTTTCTTCTTCATTAGCCAGCTTCTGGACAACACGGGAAGCCATAGGGAAAGCGGAAATACCAGCCGCGCCTACCATTGGGTTGATCTTATTCTTTCTAAACAGGTTCAATACCTTGGCCAAGAGCACACCGCCTACAGTATCAAAAATAAATGCCAGAAGACCGATGCACATGATCAGCAGTGTGCGAACGTCAACGAAGGCCTCCGCGCGCATACTGAAGGAAATCGTAATACCCAGAAGCAGTGTGATCAGATTGGTCAAAGTATTCTGGGCTGTATCTGATAAAGTTCCCAGCACGCCGCACTCTCTCAGCAGGTTACCAAACATTAAGAAGCCTACCAGAGCAATAGAAGAAGGCGCTACAAAACCTACGATGATGGTTACGATAATAGGGAATGCGATCCGGACAGTTTTCGTCACCTGTGCCGGATGATATTCCATATGGATCCGACGCTCCTTTTTTGTAGTCATGGCCTTGATAACTAATGGCTGGATGATCGGCACCAAAGCCATATAGGAATAGGCCGCCACCGCAATAGCGCCTACATAGCTTGAATCCAGCACCTGAGACACAAGGATGGCCGTAGGTCCATCGGCAGCGCCGATAATACCTGCAGAGGCGGCATCCGCCAGGTTAAAGCCCATTAAAGAAGCAGCGCAAATGGCGAAGAAAATACCAAATTGAGCGGCAGCGCCAAACAGGAACATGACCGGATTTGCCAGAAGAGGGCCAAAGTCGATCATGGCACCGATACCGATAAACAGCAGTGTAGGCAGCGCTTCAGAGGCCTCAATACCAATTTCAAACAGCCACTCAATAATACCGTTTGTCTCTCCTACACCGGACATCACCTGGTTTATCACACCTGAAAAAGGCAGGTTGACCAGGATGGCGCCAAAGCCCATAGGCAGGAGCAGTGTTGGCTCGCAGTCTTTTTTAATGGCAAGCCAGATAAGAAGTATTCCTACAAGATACATAACAACCTGCTGCCAGGTAACAGCCAGGATGCCGTCCAAAAGAAACTCCATAGATAAAAACACCCTTTCATTTGTTTTTTGCCGCTGTAGCAGACGGGAGCATCTGGATCCATCCGGACGCAGTGACGGTCCCGGGAAAATCCATAAGCTTTCTGTTATGGCGGCTACTCCCTTTTATTATGGGATTCGTATCATAGTGTCAAAAAGTATTTGACACCAAAGCAACACGCGATAATTATAACATAAAATAAAGATGTGTCTACAAAATTTTTAAACAAATCCGGTTACTATTCCCAGAGTCCCCAGTTTCTTTGTGCCTGCCGTGTCCTACTCCTGTGGCTTTTCCCGACACTCCAGCAAATGATTTTCCGCCTCGTCTTTTAGCATCGCTGTAATCACCCGGCCGTCAGCCTCAGGCAGAGACACGCCTAGCAGCCGGGCAAACGTAGGGCCTTCGTCCACCAGGCACATGGACAAAATATCTGTATCTTCTTTAATATCCGGACCCTTGGCCATAAATACCGTCTGGTAGCCCGGTTTTCCCGGCAGGTAGCCATGCGTGGCATACATAGGCGCCGGGCCTGTAATCCCATCCATACTATCCACAGACAGGAATGGACCATTTAATCCATCCTGAAAATAATACCCATCCTTTGCCTCCAGCATAAAACTGCAGCGGGGATCCGCGCCCATAGCCGCCGCATCCCGGCCTTCAATAAGCTGCTCAATGCCGCTGTCCGCATCTGCCGCAAGCTCCTGAAGAAACTCCCGCACCGCATCCTTTAAATAGCCGCTGCCTTTACGAATGTACACATAGGCGCTGCCGTCACAGTTTTTGCAGTAAACCTGCCACTGATAAAGACGCCCCGCCCGCACTGTAAGCCATCCCTTCTGCCACAGCCAGTAGTTCAGCTGAATGGCCATGGACGTATCCTTCTGGTAATGATCCCCAAGGACCACTACATTGGTCTGGTCTATAAGACCATTGCCCTCCAAAATATCCAGAATTCCACCCAGACGGCGGTCATGGCGCAGGATGGCATCCCGCACCTGGGGCGTCCATACCCCGTGAAGATGTCTTTGGGTATCCACATCGGTCAAATGGACCAGTGTCAGATCCGGACGCTTTACAGCCAAAGTGTACTTAACGCACTCGGTTACAAAATCATCCAGAGCCGGCTGACGGCGGCCCTGACGAATATGGCCGAACCGCTGCTGAAGCACTGCCTGAAAGGCCAGGGAGCCGTTACGCAGGGAAGTAAATATCTGATTATCCCAGGGACGGTTGGCGAAAATCTCAGGCACATTCCAGGTAATCTTTGAGCGGGCAGTCACAGGCCACAAAAACGCTGCCACAGTCCCACCCTCTTTAAGCACCTGGTCGTACAGGGTGGTGGTCTTTACATACTTTCTCTGCCAGAACCAGTCCGGAGACTCTCTTCGGAACTGGAACCGGGTATTATTTACAATGCCGTGTTTTCTTGGATAGCATCCAGTGACAATGCTTGTGTGGGCCGGATAAGTCAGACTCGGATACACCGAGGACACATTAAAACACCGGGCTCCGCCGGATAAAATTCTTTGGAAATTGGGAAGTGTTTCAAAAAACGCGACATCCTGGGCGCCAAGAGCATCCAAAGAAATCACAAGAAGCTTATTTTTATTGATTGTCATAAATCTTTCCTTCCTCCAGGACCTCACAGCGCCGGCCATCTGCCTTTACAATATTTACGCTGCAGTTTTTCAGCGATCCGCCTGTCCAAAAATCTTTCATCTCTGATTTTTTTAATACTCGCATAAGCGCCTTGTTCATAGCGCCGTGAGCAACAATAAGTATCCGTTCCTCATGAGTATATGTTTCAAAAAGTTCATCCAGGAAACTTTTAGCTCTAACACATAGTTCCTCCAAGGATTCTCCCCCTTCCGGCCGCTGATAACATTCCGGTTGAGAGAAAAAACATCCATGGTCCGGGTCAGCTTCCGAATCATTAAGACGTGAAACCGGCTCTCCCTCCAAAACACCAAAACAAAGCTCCCTGAGCCGGTCATCCTTGCAGACTGTCAAACCAGTATAAGCGCTGACCAGGCAAGCCGTTTCATAGGCCCGCTTTAACGGGCTGGAATATACCTGGTCAAAATGCAGCCCCATGGTTTCCCAGGCTTTTCCTGTATTTATGGCCGCCTGGCGCCCCTCCTGATTCAACTCAATATCTGTACTTCCCTGGATGCGCCCGGTCTGATTCCACAGTGTACGGCCATGGCGCAAAATATACAACTCAATCATCTTTTCCTCCTTAGTTACAGCCGTTTATACTGGCAAACGGCTACTGTTTATCCGGCTCATCCTGTCCCTGGATATACGGTGATCTTATTTTATCCAAAAGCGCTTTCATATGTTTTTCATAGCCCAGATCTCCGGCATGGTAAAACTTTTTGCCCACAACAGCATCCGGCAGATACTGCTGATCTACATAATGATTTTTAAAATTATGAGCATACTGATAGCCGATGCCATGGCCCAGCTTTGCCGCTCCCTTGTAATGAGCGTCCCGCAGATGGGTAGGCACCGGCGCCGTTTCATGCGTCCGGACATATTCCATAGCCTCATCTATGGCGCCTATGGCAGAATTGCTTTTTGGGGCGCAGGCCACATAAATGGCCGCCTGAGCTAAGACGATCCGCCCTTCCGGCATCCCAAGGCGCTCCACAGCCATGGCCGCGTTGGTGGCCACAACAAGCGCCTGAGGGTCGGCATTTCCCACATCCTCAGCAGCGCAGATCATGATCCTCCGGGCGATAAAGGCAGGCTCCTCTCCCCCATAAATCATCCGGGCCAGGTAATACACCGCAGCATCCGGGTCGGAACCCCGCATACTTTTTATAAACGCGGAAATCGTATCATAATGATTGTCCCCATCCCGGTCATATTGAATCACCCTTTTCTGGATACATTCCGATGCCACATCCAGATCAATGCGGATCTTTCCATCCGCCCCGGGCTGAGTGGTCAAAACGCCGATCTCTACAGCGTTTAAAGCAGCCCGGGCATCCCCGTTGGCCACATCGGCCAGAAAATCCAGAGCCTCCTGGGTAATCTCCCCATTATAAGCGCCCATGCCCCGCTCTGGGTCGTACACAGCCCGGTTAATCAAGATCTTGATCTCATCCTTTGAAAGGGGATGAAGCTCAAAAATAATGGATCTGGATAAAAGGGCGCTGTTCACTTCAAAATAGGGATTCTCTGTGGTAGCGCCGATAAGGATCACCGTGCCGTCCTCTACAAAGGGAAGGAGATAGTCCTGCTGGCTTTTATTAAACCGGTGGATCTCATCTACAAATAAAATGGTCTTTTTCCCATACATACCAAGATCATTTTTCGCCTCCTGGATCACCTGCTCCATATCCTTTTTCCCGGCGCTGGTAGCGTTAATCTGCTTAAACTGAGCGCTGGTGGTGTTGGCGATCACCTTGGCAATGGTCGTCTTTCCCGTCCCCGGAGGCCCGTAAAAGATCACCGAACGGATCTTATCCGCTTTAATGGCCCGGTATAAAAGCTTATCCCTGCCAATGATATGCTGCTGTCCCACGATCTCATCCAGAGTCCTGGGCCGCAGGCGAGATGCTAAGGGAGCCTCCTTTTCCATAGAAGTCTCCCGCATATAATCAAATAAATCCAATCCTTGTCACTTCCTGTCATAAAACCTCCATCAATGATGGAGACACACATGATTATAATAACATATCCTGTAGAGAATCTCAACGGAAAGCAAGTTCCATTTGACACCCCTATGGAAATTTATTATGATAAGGGAAAGAAAATTCTTGCTGCTCACAGGATGGACAGTAACAGATCATTTACAGCTGTCTCCGCGCAGCAGCCTATGAAACACAGGGGAGGATATAAAAATGTCAGAAATGAAAACCATTGGCGTACTCACCAGCGGCGGCGACGCGCCAGGCATGAACGCAGCCATCCGCGCCATTGTCCGCACAGCCATTAACAACGGCATACAGGTAAAGGGGATCCAGAGAGGCTATGCCGGACTTCTGGAAAACGAGATCATCGATATGGATACAAAAAGCGTTTCCGAAATCATGCGCCGAGGCGGCACCATTCTTTTTACAGCCCGGTGCAAGGAATTTGAAACACCGGAAGGACAGGCTAAAGGGGCTCAGATCCTGCGGGATAACGGCATCCAGGGGCTGATCGTTATCGGCGGCGACGGTTCCTTTAAGGGCGCTCAGAAGCTGGCGGCTTTAGGGATCAACACCATCGGCATCCCGGGAACCATTGATCTGGATATTGCATGTACAGATTACACCATTGGCTTTGACACTGCAGTAAATACTGCTGTAGCTGCCATTGATAAAATTAAAGATACTTCCATGTCTCATGAGCGGTGCAGTATTGTAGAGGTTATGGGAAGAAATGCCGGATATATTGCCCTTTGGTGCGAGATCGCCAACGGCGCTGACGGTATCCTGATCCCTGAAAAAGATGAATTTTCCGAACAGGACCTTATTGATACCATTCTTTCCAACCGGCAGAAGGGAAAGACCCATCATGTGGTTATCAATGCGGAGGGTATCGGTCATTCCAACCGGTTGGCAAAAAGAATTGAAGTAGCTACAGGTATCGAAACACGGGCCACCATTCTCGGACACATCCAAAGAGGCGGCGTTCCTACAGCAAAAGACCGGGTTTACGCTTCCACCATGGGCGCTTATGCGGTAGACCTTCTGAGGCATGGAGCCACCAATCGGGTCATTGCATATAAGAACGGAAAATTTACCAATTTTGATATTGACGAAGCCCTTGCCATGACCAAGGGCATTGACGAATATCAGTTCCTGATCAGCCGGTTAATGGTTATGTATTGATCC
>CAZMGH010000030.1:8311-33753 GCA_964565805.1 uncultured Lachnospiraceae bacterium | reverse complement strand
CTTTATTAAAACATTTATTTAATAGTACCCCACAACAATCCCATCCACAATCTCCACTGTCATTCCATAGTGTTCACCTGTAGACTCGCTGTCTAAAATGTACAACGTCTCTACGTCATACTGTCCCTGTTCCAGAGCCTGACGTACCTCATTGTCACGCTGTCCCCTCAGCTCCACATCCACACGGGCAGCCATATAAAAATTGACCGTCATATCATGATCAATTGCAAAATTGGCAAATTCATAAAGGGCATTATCGTCATAGGTCGTTTTAATAATACTAAAAGGTACATATGTGAGATGCGTCTTTCCTTCTGCAAGAGCGTCCCATCGATCCACCGATTTCATAATTGACTCACGGTAATTATTAGCTGCCTGATCTCCCCTATCCATAGCATACCGATCCAAATCTACCACCTGAATCCCTGCTGTCACCACCAGAATTGCTGCCGCCGCTGCAAACCAGCGGATATGCCGGATGACTGCTGTAATAGCAAAAAGCATAAGAATATAGCAGGCACACCATATAAAACGTCCGGTACAGCGAAATATAGACAGAAGCTTGACAACAAACGCCGGATAATCAATCTCCAGTAGGGTTGTTTCATTCCATGTAATAATTGGACTCAGTGCCAATACAAAAGCCACCAGCCAGGCAAAAAACATACTAATCACAAAGGAATGTCTGTTAATAAAAGATAAAAATATCTTTGACGATTGACTGCCCTTCCCTTGGTCCGGTTTACGATTTTTGGGGGTTGTCCTGCTGTTTTTCAGATGCTTTCCTTTAAACATATGCCGCACATAACAGAAAATCATAAGTACCACAGCGATTGCCAATAATATAAGTATTCCAAGGCCGAGATAACCATATCCCTCATCCTGTCCGGGATTATGTGGCAAACTTTTTAAAAAATCCCCTTTCCCCAAAGGATTAATAAAAGCATTAAGATTAGAACTATACTCCCCTAAGCCTGTATCTTCCATAGATGCAGCGGCAGAAAACGCCCCCACACCAAAAAGCACTAAAATATCTATTCCAATAGCGATAATCCCCATAAGCAGATCCCACGTCCATCCGTTATTTTCCAGCAGATCCTCAACGCATGAGAAAATCATAAAGATCATGATCATAGGAATATAATAAATATGGACCAGAGAGCCGCATACTAAAAGCAATGTCCATGCAATCGTCTTTCGGTGAAAGCTGTTAAAAAACGGTTTATACACCCATATGGCGATGGCCAAAAGAATCAGCCAATTTCCTGCCAAAGCTGTATGGGAATACATACGCTGGATGACATAAGGTGAAAAACTGAAAAATGTGGACCCAATGACACAAAGTGTTAGATGTTTTGTATTTTTCCTCAGGATGACTGCTGAAATTCCACCCATTAAAATAAATGTTAAAGCGCCCCATAAACCGAAATACTGAAAAGTCTCTGGTAAAATCGGCGACAATATCTTAAAAAAAATGGCAAATAGTGGTATAGAATCTGTAAACACAACACAGGTCTGATCCGGATAAAGCAGGCCATCTATCATGCCAATAGGAAAATGCCAGTCAGAGGCACGATATGCTTTCCACCCTACGTAATGCTGCATCAGATCTCCGCCTTGAAGCAGCCAGCTGTCATTTGTCACATCCAGCAGTGATGGCCCATAACAAACCATATAAATAAGCAGACCAATAAAACCGCTGATACCGAACAAAAGCATAAGCTGTTCTTTTGTAATGCTGTCATAAATCGCATCTTTACGATTATTCATATACGCCTCCCGCCAGCACATCCTCAAAGAAGTCCATGTATTTTTTTATGACTACATCCCAGTCAAAATTTTCTTTCACATACTGGCAGCCGTTATCCCCCATTTGCCGGGCAGCTTCCGGATGCTCCAGGATATAGTTGACACAGCCTTCAAACTCAGGATAGCTGTCAAAATATAATCCGCCGTTACAGTCAGTGACAAAATGTCGGGTAACTTCACACTGCTCATGGACTAAAACAGGCCGACGGCACAGCCAGCTCTCCATGATCACAATGGAAAAGCTTTCATTTTTTGATGGCTGGCACAACAGTGTCGCTGCTGCCGTAATATCGTACTTATCCTGAGCATCCACAAATCCCAGGTCATATACATCTTCTTTAATGGAATCCGGAATATCCACTTTCCCGCCGCCGATCAGTACCAGCTTCATATCATTTTTCATACGCTCCTTATATTTTTCAAAATAATGGATCAACGTATAGATGTTCTTTCCTTCATCTTTTCGTCCGGCATATACGATAAAAGGGCCGTCAATGTGGTATTTTTCTTTAAATCGTTCCTGATCATAAGTAATGTCTGTATTCATACCGACACCGATGACCTTTTGATGGGTATGAACAAGATTATAAACTGGCTGCATAAGGTCATATTCCGGCTGGGCATTATAGACGATACCTGCCACCTTAGAGTAAACATCCCTGAAGATTCTCATGTAAATGTAAGTTTCGTCGTGAAAGCAGGGAATGATTACAGATTTTTGAGGGCAGATCTGGCTTCCATACCATGTAGTACCGAACATATAGGGAATGAACACAAACAGGGCATACTCCTGTTCATGCTCCCGCATATAGTCATATAAATCATCACTGTTGACCATTTCATAGATGAATACCTGCTCTTCGTCTTTGGTCAGCATAATCCCCTGCATCAGCTTTATGTTCACACTGTCAAAGGCCTGAGCGTTGCGTCTGCGCGCCTTAAATCGCCGGACAGGAACGCCTGCCTCTGTAGTCAATCCGGGGCGATGGTAATTTTCATTCCAGTCACTTGTAAATTCCCGAACACAGGTTGTCAGAACTTCCAGTTCCACGCCCACATCCAGAAGATGATGGACCAGACTGCGCAGTTCCATTTCCGCGCCTCCAGGAATCTTCTCCCCATACCAGGGAATTACAAAACCAAGCTTCTTCATGTCTTTTCGCCTCCTGCTTCTATGAGTGTATTAAGGAAGGTAGTTATATGGTCTACAATAACATCCCACTGATAATACTGGTCAATATAAGCTCTTGCATTTGAGCCCATGGTTTCCCACGTTTTCGGATGTTCCTGTATCCATTCTAAAATCCCCTCAAACTCACAGTAATCCATATAATACAGGCCGCCGCCGCTTTTTTGACAATGACCTTTAAGGACCTGACACTTGCCATTAACGATCACAGGAATATGCAGCGACATAGCCTCCAAAACTGAGATAGAGAGACTTTCGTACTGGGATGGCAGAACAAGGGCAGCTGCTCCGGAAATACCGTTATATTTTTCCTCATCGCTGACAAATCCAAGATTAATAATGTCCGGATGATTAGGAATTTCAATCATCTTTTTCCCCATAAGAACCAGCTTTAGACGGCTCTTTGGATGGCGTTCCTGATAAGCAATAAAATAGTCAAACATCTTATCACAGCCTTTTGTAGCGTCAATCCTACCTACATAAATCAAATATTGATCCCAGAGCCTGTGTTTCTTCCGAAAAGACATTTCATTGACACCGGTAGGTATATCTATTCCCGTAGCTTCTACAATATGAGGAATATGTTCATTATGGAATGTTTTTTCTACAAAAGCTTTTTCCTCGTTTGTAAGATATATGATTCCTCTGGGCTTTAAGAAAATATCTTTATATACACTAAAATAAATATATGGCTCATCATGAGCGGTGGGGATGAGCACCGCCTTTTTTGCGATCTGGAGCAGTCCTTTCACCGTAAGATAGTACAAATAGGTCACAAATATAAAAAGGTCATACTCATCTGCATGTGTTTTTATATATGCGAGCAAACTGGTGCATACCGGTCCCTGAGCCTCCACCCAGTCCTCTTCCTGCTTACGTGTTCTGGAGGAATTCAGGGAAATGTCATCCGTCAGCTTATTAAAGGACGCCACATCTCTGGGCTGATCCACTTTAAAGCGGTGAACTGTGATCCCCTCAAGGATTTCAGTTCCTTCACTATAATAATTCTCCCATGTGTCATATCCAATAGCCGTAGTTGTTAAAATTTCCACCTGGAAATTTGTACTAAGCTTTTCAGCAATCAGACGGGTATAGTACTCCGATCCCCCATTAACCTCCAGGCCATATCTTTGATTGATTAGCGCAATTTTTTTCATTTTCCTTCCCCTATAAACGCTTTTAAATATTTATCAAACTGAGCTTGTATAACATCATGTTCAAAGCCTTTCAAACGGAGCTTTTCATTATAAACTACATCTTCTTTTAATCCAGGACGGGACATAACCTGATGGATCATGGCCGCGGCTTCTAAAAGATTTTTATCTTTTAAGAGAATACCGCTGCCGCCTAATGTTCCTCCGATAGCAGAGCTGTCATAAGCAATGATGGGTATATTAAAGGCCATAGCCTCAGTTAAGGGAACACAAAAGCCTTCATGTTCACTCATACATAAAAATACGTCTGCCAAATGATAGCAGGCAAGGATTTCATTAAATTTGATCTGTCCGGTGAAATATACATCTTCCACCTGAAGCCGCTCAACAAACATCTTCAGACTGTGATAATAATTTTCCATTCCATAGTAAGATCCTGCCAGAATCAGACGGCTCTTAGGATTAAAATACTTTTTGTAATAATAAAAAGTTTTGATCACATCCTCCTGCTTTTTATTGGGCGCAATACGTCCGGTAAAAAGGATATTCACAAAGCCGCCGTCAAAACGCCGGAGCATCCGCTTTGACGGCGCCTTTTTATAATCGTCAAACGGGATCAATATAGGCAGCACATCGATAGGACAAGTATAGCCCATCTTTATGAGATCCTGTTTATTAAACTCCGAATCCGCCAGACAGTAATCAAATTTATCTGATAAATATTGTACTTGCTTAAGACCCTGACGGCAGGCATCCCCTGTAAAAGGATTATAATCCTCAAGGAACTCCGGCGGTGTAACATTGTGATAGATCATGATTTTACGGCATTTAAAATTTTCAATTTCATAAGTCAGGGCAGAACCGATAGACATATGATAAATTAAAACGTCATCAGGACTCATATAAGGAACCTTGTAAGCGGGTTTTATATTTTTATTTTTAATACGCTCGTCAATAGACTCAGCGTAAATTCCGGTTTCATAACCCATTTGGGAAATAGCCTGCATCAACGCAAGTGTATCATTTCCCACCGCGTCGCCAAAGGCCAAGGTAGGAAGCAATTGTATGACTTTCACTTTTATGCCTCCTTATTGCCAAGCTGACGTTCCAAAGATTCACATTTCTTATTAAGAGAGAATACCTTTTCTTCCAACTCCTCAATCTGACGGTCTTTTTGATCCATTTGCATATTGTGTTCCTGGATAAAGGCCTCCATCTGACGCATACATACCACCATCTGATAATTATACTGATTCTGCTGGTCGATCATAGGAATCATCATAAATTTGACTATTTTCCGAATCGAACGCTGTATAAAACTTTTAAGACCGCCCTTGGGAATCATCCGATAGTACTCAATCTTATGCTGATTTGCCGCATCATTTAAGGCATGTTCCAGTTCATAAGAAGAAAAATCAGTTTTTACTCCTAAGACTGCTTTAACATTGCCGGTAATATTTTCAAAATCAATGTTTTCGTCAGTATATCCTTTTTGCGTGATTTCTTCACGGATCTCCTTCATGATTTCTTCCACATTAATATTTTTCATCGGTTCTGCCATATCTGGCTACCTCCTTTATCCTCTTTCATCCGGTTTTCTTGCGATGATAGCGTAGTCCTGACTTCCAAACAGTGTTTCGGATACAACATGCATCGCATCATTAAATGCATCAAGATTTTTTATATTTTCACCATCCAGGTGCGGAATTTCTGTATCCAAACGGCTGCAAGGTGTATATACCACATGAACATCCTTAAATCCGGCATTTTTTAGAAAATACTCCATTGTCATGGGATGAACAGGCTTCACATGAGATGGATCCATATAAAAAGCATGAGTATAAATCGCCAGGGATGTAGGATTTGGTGTCTCAATGATCAGATAAGCTCCTGGTTCCAGTTTTTCCCAGGCGATATTGCAAAGCTGAATAATCTGTTCCGTGGTCATATGTTCCACCACCTGGCCCACAAAGATTCCGTCTGTATGATCAATGCTGCTCAAATAGTGGTTGCCATCGTCACAAACCGCATCAAGATCAAGGTCCCGGCAATAATCCACAAACTCATCATAGGTATCCACACCCACAGCATCTATATTATTTTCCTTTAAAAGCTGGAGAAATTCCCCCCGGCCGCACCCAATATCAACCACCCTGTGGCAATTTTTAAAATAAGGCAAATACTGGATCTGACGTGTTTTTATCAGTGTTCGGTCGCCTCTGAAATGATTTTCAAAATCAAAATAATCAATAGAAGTATAGGCATCTTCCTTTGAGGCAGCTGCCGGGATAACTGTATCCGAAACAACTGTCTGGAGATTGCCACCGTCCTTCGAATCAGAAACACTTGTCCTTTTTTCCATTTTTTTCAGCTTAAAGGAAGCGGTTTCAGAGAATTGCTGGAGCGCAGAGATCTGCGCATTATTATTCCTTATATTAACAAGAACATCCTCGTAAGTCTTTAGGAGATCATAAAGATGATCCACCTTCTTTTCAAGGGCTTCATAATGATTTTGAAGCTGGTTATACCGTTCTTCCAGCGTCTGGAACATATTGTTCTGCACCTCCTTTTCCTGTTTTAGCTGACTTGCTTTTCCAAATCTTTTCATTATCATTTCCTCCCGCGACACCGGGCACTTTCGCCCGATCCCTTTATCCCCGTCCAGTTATCTTTATATTTCCCACTGATGATCCAGACGTACAACTCCTACATCACCAATCTGGGAATACATTTCAAATGTGTAGGCTTCTCTGAAATAGTCTACCGGAATCCCTACCTGAGATTCGATGGCAATATCCAGAAGATATATCCCCGGCAAAAGATTTACAGAATCAAAAGTGACACGCATCGTTCCGTCTTTTTCCAAGGCAAATTCATCCATCTGATCAATGCGGGTATTGGTCCCGTAAACCTGCTGACCATTCTGATTAAAAATACCAATACCAAATACTGCATCTTCAACTTTTTCTTTTACAGAATAGTCCATCTCAATGGTTACACAGCTGCCTGTAGAAAAAGCGCTCTGGCTTTTTCCATTGACATCAAGCATGCGGACCTGATTAATACGGGCGTGACCGTTTCCCCACCGCTTCTTTTCTTCCGGGGCAGCATTATCCTCATCATCTGCGCGTTCTCCTGCCTTCTTACCACTTTTTTCTTCTTTTCTTGCATTTTCCTTTTCCGCAATTATCTGCCGCTTCTGGCCCATAAAGTCCATATATTCAGGATGAACATCTCTCGGTTTTCCATCTGCCTTAATCTTGCCGCCATCAATCCAGATGGTACGGTCACAAATCTGCTCAATCTGCCCCAATGAGTGGGAAACAATAACAATGGTCGTTCCCTGGGCCTTGATTTCCTTTAATTTATTAAAGCATTTGGCCTGGAAGTTTATATCTCCTACAGCCAGTATTTCATCAATCAGTAAAATATCAGCATTTACATTAATTGCTACAGAAAACGCCAAACGCATATACATACCGGATGAATAGGTACGGACCGGATTGTCCAAAAACTGTTCCATTTCAGAAAATTCCACAATATCATCCATTCGCTCATCAATTTCTTTTTTTGACAACCCGAAAATTGATGCATTTGTATAAATATTTTCCCGGCCGCTCATATCCGGATGAAAACCTGCGCCTAACTCGATCAGACTGGACACCCGGCCGCTTAACTCTATGCTTCCTTCTGTAGGGTACATGATCCGGGTCAATAATTTTAAGGTCGTACTCTTTCCGCAGCCATTATGTCCAATAAGCCCTACAGCTTCGCCTTTTTTTACATTAAAGCTGATACCATTTAATACCCACCGGTCTTCATAACGGTTTCTGCTCCGGAACAACAGCCGTTCTTTGAGCTGATTGCCTTTATCATAATATACTCTAAATTTCTTTCTGACATTTTTTACTTCAATTGCATTACTCTTGTCCATAGTTACAACTCCTCCGCAAAACCTTTCTGAAGTTTATTAAAGACCAGTATTCCGATACCAAGAACAATCAGGCCAAGAACAAGAGCCCACATCAGATTACCAAATTCCGGGATTTGCTTATAATACAGGATTTCCCGATATGCGTTTATTACCGGAGTCATAGGATTTAGGTTCAGTAAAGGGCGGAGCCGTTCCGGAACCATTTCAATAGAATAAACCACCGGCGTCAAATACATCCAGGCCATAGTAACAATGCCAAGGATATATTCTAAATCTCTAAAATATACGGTAAGTGCCGAAGTAACCATAGCTCCGCCAAGAGCCATAATATATTCTACGATCATGACTGCTGGTAAACATAACCATGCAATAGGATTCACGCCAATACCTGAAAATAAAATCACAACAAAAATAACAATAAAGCTAAATAACATATTGACAAATCCACTGGTCACATAGGATATGGGCATAACCTCTCTGGGAAAATAGATCTTCTTTACCATATCTTTCTGAGCCATAATGCATGCCGCTCCGCCAGTCATAGAGCCGCTGAAAAACAGCCATGGAACAAGACCTACAAACAAATATAGGTAGAACTTTTCGATATTATTCGGCATGACAATAGAAAACACAAAGGTGTACACAGCAAGCTGGAGCAACGGATTTATAAAAGTCCACAAAAATCCCAAAACGGAACCTTTATAACGGCCCCTCAGATCCTGCCGTACCAGACTGTATATCATTTCCCGATAATCCCAAAGTTCTTTTAAATGCTTCATACTATATGTTCAACCCTTCTTATAAATTTGTGCCAAACGTGTCTGTATATTTTCAGAAGCCTGTTCCATTCCAAGCTTTTTATTCGCATAGCTGCGGGCAGCTTGAGACAAGTCTTGGTAAAATTTTTTATCTGCTGCCAATCTTTTCATAAATTTAGCAGCCTGATCCGTATCCGGATCAGCCCACACAGCGCCTTTTTTGTATGGAGGACAGTCTTTTTCCAGCTTAGTGAAGGTATGATCCACCATACAGGCAACATTACTATTCATAAATTCAGTATTTGATGACCAGTTTGTGGCAATACATGGCGTTCCCACAAGCATAGCCTCTGCCATGACCAGTCCAAAGCCTTCTGCCCGGTGGAGAGAAACAAACACATCACAGTCTGCAATCAACGTATTGACTTCCGTTTTTTTCAGTGTTTTTGTAATATAATAAATATTAGGATAGTCTTTTAATGCTTCTTTGAGTATACAAAGATCTTCTTCCCGTGCATTATTCACCTTTAAAACCAATCCTACATGGCTGTCATGTTTTGAGAATGCTTTTCTAAATGTATCTACTGCACCCATTGGGTTTTTCCGCTCCATAGTACTATTAGAATCATACATTGCCAAAAATAAAAATACGTCTTTGGGAAGATGAAAATATTCCCGATCAAAGCGTCTGTCTGTCTGCGCGGACACACAATAGGGCATGGTTTTTACCGGAAGCTGGGTTACCTTGCGCAAATTTCGGCTGATAAATTCCGATGGCGTCCATATTTCATCCAACATGGCAAAATATTTTTCCCAACTTTCCGGTATTTCTTCCAGTTCCCAAAGCCAAAAAGCGATATTATAGCTATAATCCCAGCTTTCTTTCGGCAAACGATCATACATTAAAAGCATCTCATCTGGATTAATGTGGATAAGATTTATTCCATAGTTTAACTTTTCACTAATCTTATCATCTAAACTATGATCCTCCGCATGGAGTAAAGCTGACGGCAATTCAAAATTATAAAGGGAATACGGAATCTTACTGTATTCTAATGTATTGGCAAGCAGACGGCAGCTTTGGCCAAGGCCCATTTCAGCGCGAACAAGCCCGATCAAATTTATCCCATATGGTTTCCGGCCCGGATCGAACGGATGGCGCCCCTGCTTCACAAGATCCTCATAGGATTTCGTAAGCATTTTCATTTTTACAGAAGAAAGATATTTTTGTGGTACGACTCTCTTCAAAGCAGGTTTTAATTTATCGGCCTGTTTAAGTAAATTGGTAACTAAACTACGCATTGCTAGACTCCGTTTTTATTTCCGGCTCATCCCGGATAAGTATATGTTTCCATCCACAGAGGATCAACCCCATACTATTTGTACAGCGGCACGAATCCACCCGTATTTGATTACATGATTTTTTACATAAAAAATAGTTCGGTATATCTTATTTTTTTCAAACAAATGTGCCCATCCATAAATCAGCAATCGGATCTTAGAATCTTCAATCAGATCATGGTACAGCTCATAAAAATATTGTGCCTGGATCATGTAGGCATACATATCCCGGCGAAACTGCTGCTTTCCCCGGCGATACCGCTTATATAAATATCCAAAACTTCGGGCGTCCGACGCTCCCACAACATTACTGCTATGCTGCCGATAATTCAATGTTGCATCCTTTATAAAACCGATATGTCCGAAAACCTGAGCAATAAGGGCAGCAAAATGATCATGCATAGCAATCCTCTGAAAGTCATTCGCCTGAGATAAAAACTCACAAAGCGCCCGGTTAATCATCACAGTACATCCAGTCACGCTATTTTGCACCAAAAGCCTGGGCAGCAAAATTTTAGGAGGGAGATTCATATATTTTATAAATGAAGGGGCAATAAGCTTAAGATTTTCATCTACAACAGCTAAGTCCGTATATACCAGCAATGGTACATGGGCCCCATATTTCCTTTCCATACGTTTCATCATTTTCAGAGTTTTTTCCACTTTATCTTTTTTCCATACATCGTCCTGATCACAAAACATAATATATTCTGCGGAAGTCAGCGGAAGCATATTTAAGAAATTCGCCGCAGCCCCGCCACATGCTCTATCATTTGCATGAACAATAAATTTATCATGCAAATCTGCGTCGCTCCCCGAAATATAGTTACTGACAAAACCCTTGACTTTTGAAACTGTATTATCTTGCGACTTATCATCACATACAATCAATCTCCAATGAGGATATGTTTGACCAATGATGGATGCCAGCAGTTCTTCTATATATTTTTCTCCATTATATGATGCCAGCAGTATATCAACCATAAGATCACCGCCACTTTCTGTAATATTTAAGCATAGACATGAGAAAAATATACGCGCCCTTTAAACTATGTGTATTATCCCTTTTCCAGGCATGATACACATGCATTCCAGGGTGATATATCAGATCACCATATTTCCGAAGCCTCCTGGATAGGTCCGCATCCTCAAAATACAGAAAAAAACGATGGTCATATCCTTGAACTCTTTTTAAAACAGATGTCCGGATCATGGAAAAACATCCGGTACAAGACATCACTAAAGTTGGCTTTTTGATATTAACATTTGCCATTGTATAAATCTGACGGTAATGTTTAAATGGCGCCAGCTTACTTAAAATAACATAGCGTATATCCGGATCGATTTTAGGAAGGTATTGAATCGTCCCGTCAAGATTACGGATTTCAGGGGTCAGCTGAACCACTTGCGGGTGTTTCTCCATGTAATCGACCATTTTCCCGATCACATTACCTTTAAAATATATATCCGGATTGATCACTGCATGATATTTTGAACGAACCTGGAATATGATCTGATTATGTCCCTGACCAAAACCTATATTTTTTTCTCCCCGAATCACTTTAACCTGAGGAAAATATTGTGTCAATAGCTCCACTGTTCTGTCTGTCGAACAATTGTCATAAATATAAAGCTGAAATTGACAGTCTTTTGTATGCTCTAAAATGGAACGGACACACGGGCAAATTGTTTTTTCATTATTGTAGGTGACGATACTTCCACTGATTTTTTCTTTCATTACTCCTCCCACCAATCGTTATCTTCCCGGTTCAGCCGCTTTAAATCTGTTTTCTTTTTTTGGGTAAACGCCTCCGTACTATCTGGTTTAAATAAAACAATAAGTGTCTGAAGCAACAGCTTAAAATCTTTAATAATGCTATAGTTTTCGATATACATTAAGTCGAGCACTAACTTATACTTAGGAGATGTATTATATTTTCCAGCAATTTGAGCATACCCTGTCAGTCCAGCCTTGGCACGAAGCCTATATGCAAATTCCGGATATTCCTTCGTATACAAATAAACATTTTCCAGCATTTCAGGTCGAGGGCCGACCATGCTCATTTCTCCCTTAAGGATATTAATAAACTGAGGGAGCTCGTCTAGACGATACTTTCGCATCACTTTACCTACTGGGGTAATCCGGTCATCATCGGATACCGCTGAAAAATTTTCAACATTTTCCTTCATCGTCCTGAATTTATATACCTGAAAAACTTTGCCGTCTTTTGTCGCGCGTCGCTGTTTAAAAATTATTTTTCCGCCGTCACATATCTTTATACTAACGGCACACAAAAGAAGCACTGGACTGGAAATGATCAATGCAATCAGCGACAAAACAATATCCATTAACCGTTTTACTGCTTTCTGTTCAAAAGAAAGTTCCTTTACCGGAGCGTTGATCAATGAAATATCGTCAATGATCACATGTTTTGCGTTTATCTCTACAATATCTGAAATCTCAGGACTAATATATACATTTCTCAAATTACGGTAGCAATATTCCATAATTTCTGTACGCTCCCGTATAGGCACATTGTATATAAATACCGTATCGCATTTTAATATGGTATCGTATAATTTCTCGGAACGATAGTCTCTGGCATAACAAATCTTGTACTGTTTTTTAAAGCTGGAAACCGCATTAACAATCTCATTTAAGCTTTGGGCAGATTCTGTAACAATACAGCACCTTTCCGGGGCGTACATACGAAAATAAATATAATTTCCAAAATAAGTAAAGACTATGATCAGCCAGATCTGAGCAACAATCGCAATCAATAAAAGGCCAATATTTTCAAACCGGAACTGACGGTTATTGGCATCATTTGTATTCATGATCGCAAGCTGAACATAGGTTACCATATCCGTAAGCACAACGGCCAGGCCTAAGGAAGCAATGATCGGCTTACTTTTCCTTTTGCCAATATCAAATGTTCCATAAGCCGCCGTAAGCCCCAAACCTACAATGCAAAACGTAGTAAGGGTAATTGCCGCTGTTCTGGACGGTCTAAGTAACTGCCAGTTTTCAATACCCAAAACAAGAAAAAAACAGGCTAACAGACCAATGTATAATGCTACCTTTATTAAAAATATTACTGTTCTCCGAAATGTCCATATTAGTTTTTTCACGTTGCTTCTCCAACACTATAAATTACTTCATCCATTTAGTGGACATATTATAACATATTTTTAATCATTATTTGTTACTATTTTAGATAAAATTCCTTACTTTATCTATATAAATTAACAAATTACAGACCATACTCCGCTAATAACTCCTTAAATTCAATGGAATCTGTAAAACCAGATAACACTTCATGCCTGGAATCTCCCGCCTTTAAACGGGCAACCCATTCGGCAAGGCCTTTTGTGTCCGGCTCCCTATCCAAAATTGCCTTATAGCAAATCGTTACAAATTCCTCATCTGAAAGGTTTCTTTCTGCAAATTCATCAGAACCGATAAATCCATCTGGTAATTGGGCAGCATAACTCTTATCTGCTAAGATAAGCCCGGTCCAGTCATTTAAGCCCTCTATATCTGGCTGTCTTTCAAGAAATATATTATAGCATCGGCTAACATAACGTGTTATGCCATCATTTTGATCACGGTTTTCTGTCAATTCAATATTTCCACGGACAATGCCATAATCTTGACAAATTCCTGAAAACTCATCAGATTCAATAAATCCTCTCAGCACATACAGTCTTGAAAATCCTTCTGTCAAGCGTTGCATCCAGGCATTTTTACCGGCACTATCTGATGACCTGTCCATACAGGAATTATACAAAATTTCGATGTAATCTTCATCGCTTACGTTCTTTTCTATAAATTCAGGACTGAGGATGAAATCTCTTACAACCTCAGCGCCGGTCGTTTCCCCGCTAACCAGGACATCGACCCATGATTCTAATCCGGCTGCATCAGGATCTCTGCCTAAAATATTCGTATAAAGCCGACTGACAAAATTTCTCACATCTTCATATGGATCCTCATACAGCAAATTTAAATCCACATCCCCGCTAATCCCATCGATCTCGCCCTGGGAGGTGAACTGCCACATAATATAATCCCCTGTGTATGTCGTGCTCCGGCCTTCAATAGAGGCATAGGACGGATACTGAGCTCCTGTTGAGGCATCATAATAAAAATACTGTGCTACCCACACATCAAAAAGTGCGGAAATCCGGCTGGTGTCCCACTGGTTATCGTCTTGCAGATAGGACTTGCTGCCGTACATGGTGGCATGGTATCCGGCATTTTCAATAGTTGTTAAAAATGCAATCGCATTATTGCTCCTTTGGGTCTTGGACAATCCATAGGTCCGGTAATCCGGATCATCATAGCCTTCAAAATCAAAAACAACCGGATAGGTGACATTATAATTTTTAATTACATTGATCAGATATTCCGCTTCTTCTACAGCCTCCTCCTCATTTAAAGAGGTTGAGAAGAAATAAGCGCCGATACCCAGGCCTGCGCTTTGTGCCCCTTCCAGATTGTCAATAGCCTTAGAATCCATCACAATCCTTCCTGTACCATATCCTCTGTATGCCACACGAATGATAACAAAATCTACCCCCGCAGCTTTCACCTTCTGCCAGTCAATATCACCATTCCACTGAGATACATCAATCCCATAAGCCACCACATCCCGGTCTTCTTCCGCCGCAAACGTCATAACCGAAGAATCATCTACCGCGGACTGACGGTAGCCCCGGTCAGCCTCTGGATCATCATTAACAATTTCTGTTTCAGTTTCACTTTCCTCCACGGTCTCTGATTCATTTTCTTCATCAGATTCTGTTACAGCGTCACTTTCTGTTGATGATTCGCTCTCCGATAAAGGCGTACTTTCCGCCAATGTTTCATCTTCTGTTACAGCGTCCAAGGTGTTTTCTGAACCAGTCTCAGATTCTATAGTCTGGGCCGTTGTCTCGCCGACAGATTCTTCTTGAGCAAAAGACGGCATAACAGTTCCTATGGTCAGCAGCACTGTTAAAATAAGCGCCAGGCTTCGTCTCATCTTATTTCTACTTTTCATATTTTTTTCCTCCATTTCCTGTGCTATCGTGATGCTCTCCCATCACTTCCACAATCCTCTCCTTCAATCCCGTAAACCGTCTCTGTTCATTGACGTTTTCGATCATCTGCTGGACGGTGCTGTCGCTTCCTACGATGACGACGCATTTTTTTGCTCTTGTGACGGCGGTGTAGAGGAGGTTACGGTTAAAGAGCATCTTGGGGCCGGAAAGCAGGGGCAGGATCACTGCCGGGTATTCGCTTCCCTGGGATTTATGTATGGTAATGGCATAGGCCAGTTCCAGCTCATCTAACTGGGCGAATGGGTACTCGACCCGGCGGCCTTCGTCAAATTCTACGGTAAGGGTCAGGGCAAAGGTGTTGATTTCCTTAATGATGCCCATGTCGCCGTTAAAGACGCCGACGCCTTTGTCCACGGGGATATGATATTTATCCTGGACTTCCCATTCAATCTGATAGTTGTTTTTAATCTGCATCACCTTGTCCCCTTCTCTGAAAAGGCTTTGGCGGTGCTCATATTCTCGCTTTCCAGGTTCCGGCGGGTTTAGGTACTGCTGAAGGATGGTATTTAGCCGCTCCACCCCCAGCTCCCCTTTGCGCATAGGGGTAAGGACCTGGATCTCATAAGGCGCTGCTCCTACGTTTTGCGGCAGCTTGTCCCGGATCAGTGCGATCATAACGCCGATAATGGACATCGCGTCATGCCGCTTCATACAGAAAAAGTCCGTGGTTTTATGGTCAAGGTCAATAGGGATTCCAGCGTTGATCTTATGGGCATTGGTGACAATAGCGCTTTCCATAGCCTGGCGGAAGATTTTTGTCAGCATGACTACGCTGAAGCAGCGGGAATTAATAACATCCTTTAAAACATTTCCCGGGCCTACGGAAGGCAGCTGGTTTACATCTCCCACAAGGATCAGCCGGGTTCCGGGCATGATGGCTTTAAGGAGAGAGTTTATGAGATTTATGTCAACCATGGACATTTCATCAATAATAATAACATCCGCCTCTAATGGATTTTGTTCGTTCCGCTCAAAGTGAGCGGAGGCATTTTCTTCCGGCACACCGGTCAGCTCTAACAGCCGGTGAATGGTCTGAGCCTCACAGCCGGTGGCTTCCGTCATCCGCTTGGCAGCCCGCCCTGTCGGCGCAGCCAGACGGATCTCCAGATTTTCGTATTCAAAGTATTTGATCAGCGTATTAATGGTGGTGGTTTTTCCTGTACCCGGTCCTCCGGTAATAACCATAACGCCGTTTTCCACCGCTTTTATAACTGCCTGACGCTGCATGTCGTCCAGCTCCAGGTGTTCTTCTTCCTGAATCTTCCGGATCACCTGCTCTATGGGCAGATCCGAAATATCATAAGTCATGTTCAGCCCTTTAAGCATCCGGGCCACATTTAATTCCAGATAATAATAGGCGGAGGCATAAACCACCGGCTGGCCGTTAAGCTCCCGGAGCATGATCTTTTTGTCAATACTTAGATCCGTCAAATGTTTATCGATCATGGTGGGATCGATTTCCAGAAGCTGGGCCGTCCTTTCCACAAGAAGGTCCTTAGGCAGATAGGTGTGGCCGGAAAGCGAACCCTGTAAGAGCATATAGATAATGCCGCTGCGGATCCGGTAATCAGAGTTTTGGCCAATGCCTGCCTTGCGGGCAATGTCATCGGCCAGTTTAAATCCTATGCCGGTAATGTCGTCAGCCAGCTGATAGGGATTTTCCCGGATAATGTCGTAAAGACGGCCCCCATACTGGTTGTAAATCTTTACAGCCAGATTTGAGGAAATGCCGAATTTCGTTAGAAACATAGCGGCCTGGCGCATATCCTGCTTATCATGAAATTGTTCGTAGATTTCCTGAGCCTTGCGCTCGCTGATGCCTTTGATCTCTGCCAGCCGTTCCGGCTCTTCCTCCATGATCCGGAAGGTGTCTTCTTTAAACTTTCCTACAATCTTGTGGGCCATTTTCGGGCCGATCCCTTTAATAGCGCCGGAGGCCAGGTATCTTTCCAGAGAATAAACATCCTCCGGCGCTTCCACGGAAAAGGACGTAATCTTAAACTGCTGGCCATAGGTGGCATGTTCCACATAGTCCCCCTCAGCCTTAATGTATTCGCCTTCACTGATGACCGGCATGGTTCCTACACAAACCACTTCGTCCCCCTGACACATAAGATTTAAAACAGTGTATCCGTTTTCACTGTTGTGATAAACAATATGCTCCACCAGTCCCTGAAGCTGCTCCATGCCGTCACCTCCTTGTCAATTCCTCACTGCGCTGTGGGCAACGGCAAGATCGCCCATGCCTTCAATAAATTCCGCGTACCGTCCGGTGCCGATCGCCACCACGGACAGAGGATCATCCACAGTCGTGGCGCGGATGCCGGTAGATTCTTCTAAAAGCTCTTCCAAACCATAAAGCTGGCTGCCGCCGCCGGTAAGCAGGATACCTCTCTGGGCAATGTCCGCGGATAATTCCGGCGGAGTCTGCTCCAACACCTGATGGACCCCGGAAATAATGGCCTGAGCAGCCTCTGAAAATGCCTCCTGGGTTTCCTCAGAGGAGAGCTGGATCACCTTTGGCATGCCGGTGAGCAGGTTTCTGCCCCGCACCTGGGCCATGACCGGCTCCGGCCGCTCATAAACAGAGCCAATGGACATTTTAATATCTTCTGCGGTACGCTCCCCGATCAGCATGTTGTGATTTTTGCGCATATAGCGGATCAGGGCATCGTCAAAGTCATCCCCGGCCACCTTAATGGAAGTGCTGACCACCGTATCTCCCAGAGAAATTACCGCAATATCTGTGGTGCCGCCTCCTATGTCAACGATCATATTGCCGCTGGGCTTGGATATATCAATGCCTGCCCCTAAAGCAGCGGCAATGGGTTCTTCAATAATGATCACATCCCGGGCGCCTGCCTCCATAGTAGCGTCTATGACCGCCCGCTTTTCCACTTCTGTAGCGCCGCTGGGAATACATACGCTGACTCTTGGCCGGCGCAGTGTTTTACGGCCCATAGCCTTGTGGATAAAATATTTTAACATTTTCTCAGTCACCGTATAGTCTGAGATCACCCCCTGGCGCAGAGGACGCACCGCGGCAATATTTCCCGGCGTCCTTCCGATCATAAGGCGGGCCTCTTCTCCGATGGCTTTTATCTGATTCGTATCTTTATCATAGGCGACCACTGAGGGTTCGCTTAAAACAACGCCCTTTCCGCGTATATATACAAGTATGCTGGCAGTTCCCAAATCCATTCCAATGTCTGAGCCTAACATTACTTTCCCCTTTCCTGACCGGCTGCCTGTGTGAAAATGGCAGCTATTTTCCAATTGTCCGGCATTTGCCGGAGCTTGCCCGCGACCATGATACCGCAAATCGTTTCGCGAATCACGCCTTCCCGCCGGTATCACATGCATTACTATTATAACTTATTTTTTTTAAATTACCATATACTTATTAAACAAAATTAAAAGATACGTTATATATCGTTCGTGGTATCATAGGGTCAAGTCGCTATCATCATCATATTATTACAGATTTTTACCGTATATACAAAAATTACTTTACATTTTTGTTAAAAATTTTTAAGATATAGGATTGTATAGTTTTAAATTACGTGATAAAATAAGTCGCGTAGTAGTAGGGGTCTGTCGTGTGTGTTTCGTTGTCTTGCCATATTTCTTTTGTTTGGTAAAGACCCGCTGCTATTTTTTATTACCTGTAAACGGTTTTTTGTATCTTTTGTAGGATTGATTTATGAGATTTTTTGTTGCATGTGCCCGACTGTTTCTGGGCGTCATCTATTTTTTTATGAAGCTTTGTCCCGTGGAGGACAAGGTGGTGATGATCTCACGGCAGGCCAACCGGCCGTCCCTGGATTTCCAGCTGATCCGGCGCCATATATCCAAACAGGATTCCCACATCCGGGTCGTGACCCTATGTCATACCCTGGAAAAGCGCCTGAATGCCCGGATCATTGACCTGATCAAATATGGCTTTCATATGCTGAAGCAGATGTATCACATTGCCACATGTAAGGTGGTGGTGCTGGACACCTACTGTATCGTTGTTTCTCTGTTAAAGCACAGGAAAAGTCTTCAGATCATACAGATCTGGCATTCCATGGGAAGCATGAAAAAGTTTGGATACACCACGCTGGATACAGAGGAGGGTGTGCCTTCCAGAACAGCCCATTTGCTCCATATGCATGAAAATTATACCTGCGTCCTAGCCAGCTCTCCTGCTTATGCCAAAGATCTTGCCGCAGGCTTTAATTGTGATGAGAAGATCATAAAGATTCTTCCTCTGCCCCGGACGGATCTGTTAAAAAGCGCCAACTACCGGGAGAAAAAGCGCAGGGAGATATTAGAGGCTTATCCCAAACTGAAAAACAAGCGGATCATCCTGTACTGCCCTACCTTCCGTAAAAACGAGAAGGAAATGACCCGGGCGGTACATAAGCTTTGCGCTGCCTTAAACCGGCGCGATGAGATTCTTGTGATCAAGCCTCATCCTCTGTCAAAGATCTCCATTAATAACTCTCATGTTCTGTGCGCCGCAGATTTCTCTTCCTTTGACATGCTTTTTGCCGCGGACGCTGTGATCAGCGATTATTCCTGTATTGTTTACGAGGCGGCATTTATGGGCATCCCGGTTTATTTTTATAATTTTGATATGGACAAGTATGTCCGTGAACGGGGTCTTGCCATTGATTATTACCGGGAAATCCCCGGACCGGCCAGCAAGGACCCAAAGGCGCTGGCAAAGGCTATCCATGGGGGCGGCTACGACATGGACCGTCTGAAAGAATTTTCAGAAAAATATATAAAATACAGCGGACATGCGGGTAAGGATATTGCCCAATATATCCTTTCACTCGTAAATGCGAGGTAAAGCAATGAACGAAACAGCTCAGCTTTCAATTTTTATATTGGAAACAGCCAAAGGAAACGGGCTGGAGGCGACACTTGACAGTATTGCCTCCCAGCATTTTACGGATTATAATATTTACTTTTTGACCAATCCTCTGCCGTCAGAAAATGGCAGCCCGGCCATACCAAAATTTTCAAAACCTATGCCGGAATTTACCTTATTGGCTCCGGACACGTCTAAAACCACAGGAGGCCTGCTCAATTTTGCCCTCAGGCAGATTGACACGCCTTTTATCATGTTTATGAAGGAGTATGATACCCTTAACCCATCATTTATTTGTAAATGTCTGGAACGGTTTGACCAAAACAGCCTTTCGGAGAATTATAAGGATATTCCCCTTGTGGTTGGCAAGGCTTTTTGCTCGAATCCCATCGTTTCCGCTAAAAAAATTGAACATATCCTGAGCAAAAAATACATAAAAAAAATCCTTCCTGCCCAGAATCCGCCGGAGCAGGAACTTGACCTTTTTATCCGGGATGTGCTCCAGGACCCTGCAGCTATTTTAATCACTGACGGTGCGGGTATTTTCAGGACTTCGGCGGTAAAGTCCGTAGGCTTTAATGAGACGCTTCCCATGGAGGAGGACGCGGATTTTATCCTGCGCTTTCTTATGAAATACCCTAGATATTTTGCCGCCCCGGGCGCACGGTATTTTTATTTTGAGCCTCGGGCCAATGAGATCCTTTATCATATTAATACCCATTATGACGCCTGGTATGAACCGTCCATGGAAAACTTTTTGTTCCCCCTCCTTAAGGATGCCCGGGAGCAGTTTGGCAGTCTTCCGCCGTTTATCCAAAATTACTGTATGCTGTATATGAACTGCCGGTTTATGGCAAATCAGGATAACCGGGATAAAAAGATCCTGCGGGGAGACCGGCTGGACGGGTATCTGGCCCTTGTGCAGAAGCTTTTTCTCCAGATTGACGATTATTACCTGCTAAATCAAGACCGGCTGCCTTATATTACTACCAATCCGGAGATCCGGTGTATGTATCTTCGGATCAAGTACGGCATCGACCAGGTTCACTATGATTATGTTCCTGTAGAAAGCCAGGAAAAGGATAAGGCAGAGCTTGGGGATACGGATCTTGAGATGCGCTTTGGCCCCTATGTGATCTCTCGACTCAGTGCCCACCGGATTTCTATAAATATTATGAACTATGTAAATGGAGAGCTGTGGATTGACGGCTCCCTGATCAGTATTTTTAAATATGATCATATAAGCTTTTTTGCCAGCTTTAACGGAAGGGAATATCCCATCACAGATACCACCGCTTATTCCCAGACTAAGTATTTTGGCGTTCCAGGGTACCGGCGGCTGCCGTTTTTCCTGAAATTTGTTCTGGATCCTGGCAAAAAGCACCAGCGTATCACCTTTTTTGCCAAGTATCAGGGCCGGACTTATCCTATGAAAATGACCTTTGCCAATCACTGGGCTAAGCTGAGCAAGTCCCCCCGGTATTCTTACTGGCGGTTTAACCAGTATTTATGCCACCATGGCCAGAACAGTATTTTGATAAAAAAGGCAAAGTTTTTTAATGTGATGAAACGGGAGCTTCAGCTTCAGATCCAGCTTTTCAGGAAAAAGGACAAGGGTCCCTGGAAATTCCGGATGCTTTACTGGCTGACCCGACCCTATTTCCGGAAAAAACGGATCTGGCTGATGCTGGATAAGCTTTATAAAGGCGGGGACAGCGGGGAATATTTATACCGGTACAGCGCCCATCTTAATGACGGAGTGACCCGGTATTACCTGATTAATAAAAATACCAGTGATTATAAAAAGCTGCGGGCAGACGGCTACCGCCCCCTAGTCAACGGGACTTTATGGCACAAGCTTGTCTTTGTCAACGCGGATATACTTTTAATCACAAATTCCCACCTGTTTCCTTTTAACGGGTACACAAAGGAAACGTCAAAGTATATCCGGGGACTGTGCAATTTCAGCTCCATGTGTCTCCAGCATGGGTTATCGGTGCAAAAATGCGCCATTGCCCAGCGGCGGGTCATTGATAATACCATGATGTATTTCCTGGGCAGCAAGTATGAGTATGAGAATCTTTCCCGCCATGCCTACGGGTATCAGGGCTTTGATATTTTAAAGCTGACCGGTATCGGCCGGTATGACGGCCTGATCAATAATGACCAGAAGCAGATCCTTATCTCCCCCACATGGCGCATGTACAATGCCCTTCCGGTAACTACCAGCGAAGGGGAGCAGCGGGGCTATAATCCGGCGTTTAAGCATACCACTTACTTCCATATTTATAATGCCCTGATCAATGATGAACGGCTGATTCAGACTGCCCAGAAGTATGGCTACAAGATCAAGTACCTGCTCCATCCCATCATCAGCTCTCAGGCGGAGGATTTTACGCCAAATCCTAATCTGGAAGTGATCCCGTCTGTGGGAGATTTAAGCTATGAAGAGATTCTGACCCAGTCCAGCCTGATGGTGACGGACTATTCCGGCGTACAGTTTGACTTTGCCTATATGCGCAAGCCGGTGGTCTACTTCCATCCCGATGCGCTGCCGCCCCACTATGAGGACGGATGCTTTTTCTACGACACGATGGGTTTTGGGGAAATCTGTACAAAAACCGCCCAGCTGGTGGACCTGCTTTGCGAATATATGGCCTCCGGCTGTGAAATGAAAGAAATGTATAAGCAGCGGGCAGACGATTTCTTTGCTTATGACGATCATCATAACTGTGAGCGTATTTATCGTGAGATCATGAAATTCCAGAAAATGGTCGATCATGATAAAATGCGGAAATAATGAGGATAATGACAATGAAATGGTGCGATCAATGTTATTTTACCATAAGTGATATACACTGGGAACGGATCTTCCTGGAGTTTTCCATTACTGCCGCCCCAAAGGGGCCGGAGGATATAACGTTTTATCTGCTCTCTCCGGAAAGCTCCAAAAAAGAGGTCTGTCCCCCAGGCGATGGGAATCCCTCCTGGGTTCCCATTGCCTATGACACAAAAACCCGGTTAAGTGACAACAGGATCTGCTTTCGTTTTTCCATAAATATGGCCGCCGTCACCCGCCGGAGCTTTCTGGAAAATGGTGACTGGCGGTTTTGTGGAGTTTCGGACGGTTATGTTTATCCTGTTGCCATCACCCCCCGGGACGCTTATGATGCCGACCTTTGGTCCAGAATTTTTAAATATGGGAAAAATCAGTGCGCCTACAATGTTTCTTTCAGCGTCCGGGAGATTTCCAAGACACATATTGAGCTGATCCTCCACAGTTATTTTATGCATATAAATAAGAAGTGGAAAAAACGGAAATATGTTCAGGAGGCCCTGACCCTTAAAGGAAAGGTCCGCCGCATGTACCTGTGGCTGGTCATTACGATGATCCGCTGCTTTTACTTTGTATTTTCCCGCCTGCTCCCCAAAAATGGCCGCCGGGTTCTGTTTATGTCAGAGACAAAGGATTATTTATGGGGCAATTTAAAATACATTCATGACCGGATGTTGGAGCGGGGTCTGGATGGCCCCTTTAAGATTCGCTGCGCCTGCAGAAAGTCTGTGGGGAACAAAAGTTCTGCCTTAAGCTGGATTAAAACGGTGTTTCGAGTAGCTGCCAGCGATTTTGTATTTATTGATGACTACGCTCCGGTGTTTGGATTTTTTAAATTGTATAAAAAGACTCAGCTGATCCAGGTATGGCATGCGGGAGAAGGCTTTAAATCTGTAGGCTACAGCCGCTTTGGCAGGGATGGCTCCCCATTTCCCATGGGTTCCTGCCACAAGGCCTACACTTATGCCCTTACCGGAGCCAAAAATCTTATTAAGGTTTATGAAGAGGTTTTTGGCATTGAAAAAGAAGCATTCCTGCCGACAGGTATGGCCCGGCTGGATCATTTCCTGGATCCGGACCATATAAGCCAGGTAAAGGATAAATTTTATAAACAATGGCCCACACTCAAGGAAAAAAAGATCATTTTATTTGCCCCTACCTTCCGGGGCGCCGGACAGAAAGATGCCTGGTACGATTACAGCCGCCTGGATTTAAAGGAAATTTACGATTTTTGCGGCCAGGATACCGTCTTTCTTGTAAAAATGCATCCCTTTGTCCGGAAAGGAATCACCATCCCAGGGCAGTACCGGGACCGGATCATGGACTTTTCCTCTTATCCGGATATTAATGAATTATTTTATATGACAGACCTGTTGGTCACAGATTATTCATCAAATTTTTATGAATTTTCTCTTTTAAAACGGCCCATCTTGTTTTACACTTATGACAGGGAATTTTATGAGCTTACCCGGGGCGTTCACCGCAGTGTGGCAAAATATGCCCCAGGCAAGGTGTGCGATACGTTTCAGGATCTGATGACAGCTCTAAAAACACAGGACTATGAATTTGATAAGACCTGCCGTTTTGTCAGTGAAAATTTTGGCGCTTATGACGGACATGCTTCAGACAGAATCATTAACCAAATCTTGTTGAATGAAGGTGAAACCAGTGAGTAAAAATATTGCAGTTATATTTGCCGGAGGCAGCGGCGCCCGTATGGGCGCCGGACGTCCCAAGCAGTTTCTGGAAGTCAACGGCAAGCCTATTATCATCCATACTTTGGAAAATTTTGAGGAACATCCTCAGATCGATGAGATCTATATTGCATGTAAGGAAGAATATATCCGGCAGCTGAAACGTATGCTTAATAAATATTGGATCAAAAAGGTTAAAAAGATCGTTCCCGGCGGGAAAAGCGGCCAGGATTCTATTTATCACGCCCTTTGCGCCGCTGCCCAGGAAAATGATCCTCAGGATATTGTACTGATCCATGACGGCGTAAGGCCATGTATTACCGCCAGCCTGATTAATGACGTGATCCAATGTGTCCGGGAAAATGGCGCTGCCGTCACCTGCACCCCCATGGTGGAAACGCCAGTTCTTGTCAAAGACGGGGGCTATGTGGCCGATGTGCTCCAGCGGGATATGGTTTATACCGCTCAGGCGCCTCAGGCATTTTATCTGGGAGAGATTTTTAATGCCCACGAAACGATCCGGAAAACCAACCCAGACTATGAGGGGATCATTGACAGCTGTACTCTAATGAAAATCCTTGGCCGGGAAATTTCTATTGTTAGCGGCCCCCGGGGCAATATTAAAGTCACCACGCCGGAAGATCTCTACATCTTCCAGGCCATGCTCCAGTACGCCGAAAACCGGGACGCCTTTGGCCTGAGCAACAAAGAAGTCACGGATAAATTAAAAAAGTAGGAGGAAACCCCGCAAGGGGATACC
>CAZMGH010000030.1:0-8211 GCA_964565805.1 uncultured Lachnospiraceae bacterium | reverse complement strand
ACATGAACAGGATTTTAGATGAAGATTTTGAAAATATACTAAAAGAAGATCTGGCGTGGGAAAAGTTTAAGGATGCCCATGTTCTGATCACCGGGGCCAGCGGGATGCTGGGAAGCTATATGACTGGAGTTTTACTTAAACTTAATGAGGAACGGGATTACAACATCCGTATTACTGCCCTTGTCCGCCACCCGGAAAAGCTCCCTGAGGCGTTCAGGGGTAAGGTAGATGTGCTGTGTCAAAGCGTTACTGAACCTATTGCCGGGGATAAGCCTTATGATTTTGTGATCCACACAGCAAGCCCGGCCAGCCCGCTGATCATGAGCGATGATCCGGTAGGCACTGTGGCGGCCAATACTCTGGGTACCTTTTACACTCTGAAAGCAGCTCAGGAAAGTCATGCCAAAGGCTATCTTTTTATTTCCTCCCGGGAAATTTACGGACAGCCCTATAACCATCAGGAACGCTTTACGGAGGATACCTACGGCTTTGTAGATCCGCTAAGTCCCCGCTCCTGCTATCCGGAAGGCAAGAAGGCTGCGGAAACCATGTGCGTATGCTATAAACAGCAGTATGGCCTGAACGTAAAAATTGCCCGTCTTGCCCATACTTTTGGACCGGGCATGTCTATTGATGACGGCCGTGTTCAGGCGGACTTTTTAAGAAATGTGGTGCGAAATGAAGACATTGTCTTAAAAAGTGAAGGCCTGCCCATCCGCACCTATACTTATGTGGCCGATGCGGTGTGCGCCCTGTTTTATATTTTGTTAAACAGCGATGATATTGTTTATAATATTTCCAGTGAGGAATCGACAGTTTCCATCCGCCAGCTTGCTCAGACACTGGTGGACGCTTATCCGGAAAGAGGCTTGAAGCTGGTGTTTGATATTCCCAAGGATACAAATAATACCGGATGCGCCCCCTTTACTCTTGGGATCTTAAACAGCGATAAACTTAAAAGTCTGGGATGGAAGCCGATTTATACCCTGGAACAAGGATTAAAGCGAACTGTAACTTATCTTGAAAGCGAAGGTCAGAAGAAATAACCATGTTTGCCAGTTTAAAATACGTTTTTACTGAAAACTTCCAAAATTTATACCGGATCTACTGTATTGCCAAATATGAACTTTTGGCAGATATGCGAGATTCCAAATTCGGACTTTTCTGGAATTTTGCCTCACCGGCCATCCAGGTGCTGACCTACTGGCTTATTTTCGGCATCGCCTGGAACCGGAAGCCCATCGGCGGGATTGCCTATCTGCCATGGCTTGTGGTGGGCTATGCTGCCTGGTGGTTTATCCAGCCCTGCATCCAAAGCGGCTGCAGCGCTATTTTTTCCAAGACCAGTGTGATCACCAAAATGAAATTTCCGGTAAGCATCCTTCCCGCAACCATTTGCGCAAAGGAATTTTTTAACCATCTGTGTATGCTCCTCATCGCCTTTATCACCATTTTGATCTGCGGCTTCATGCCTGATCTTTACTGGTTCGGCCTGATTTATTACGCGATTTGCGCCTTTGCCTTTGTCGAAGGCGTTTCCCTGATCCTGTCCGTGCTGACTATGCTGTGGCGGGACGTGCGCAAGCTGGTCACATCCCTGATGCGGATGCTTATGTACTTTTCGCCGGTCATCTGGGAATGTCAATTTGAGGAATCGGTTGCTTTTCATGAGATTTTAAATTTTATCATGAAAATGAATCCGGTCTACTACATTATCACCGGCTACCGGGACTCTATATTTTACAGCCGCCCCTTCTGGGAACACCCTGCCCTTACCCTGTACTTTTGGGTATTTGTCTTCCTCCTGTACCTGGTCGGCTGCGCCCTAATGTACAAATTCAAACGCAAATTCATTGATATGATCTGATGTATTTTAGGATTTCGAGAGCGCAAAGCGCGGAGAAATCCTTGTCTCATCATATGGCAAAATATCTGCAAGCCCTTAGAAAGGAACTTTATGGAAAAGTTTGATTACCATTCCAGCGCATATGCTGTTGAAATGGAACATGTTTCAAAAATATATAAGCTTAAGAAAAAAGATGGGGATTCTAAGGATTCTGAAAACTTTTACGCATTAAAAGACATTTCCCTTAAGATCAAACGAGGCGATGTGGTGGGAATCCTTGGAACCAACGGCTCTGGAAAGTCCACCCTGTCGGTGATTTTAGCCGGCATTTCGGACATTGACGGGGGAAACCTGGAGGTTCACGGGGAACAGGAGCTGATCTCTATTAATACAGGCCTGAATAACCAGCTTACCGGCCTGGAAAATATCCATCTGAAAGGAGCCCTTATGGGATTTAACCCGAAAAAGATCCGAGAGATCATTGACGGTGTGGTAGAATTTGCCGAGCTGGGCGATTTCCTTTATCAGCCGGTGAAAAAGTATTCCAGCGGTATGAAATCTCGTCTTGGCTTCTCCATCTCTCTGGCGTTAAATCCGGACATTTTCATTATTGACGAGGCCCTTTCCGTGGGAGATAAAGGTTTTGCCAAAAAATGTCTTAACCGCATGATGAAGCTTCGGGATGAGAAGGATAAAACCATCCTTTTTATCTCCCATTCTCTGCCTCAGGTGAAAGAGTTCTGCAAAACCGGCCTGTGGATCGAAGGCGGACGGCTCATGGAAATGGGGCCGATTAATGAAGTATGCAGCCACTATTCCGACTATGTGGACAAGCTCAACGCCCTTCCGGATAAGGAAAAGAAAAAGGTCCTGGACGACAAATTTAAAGAGCGCCTTATCGTAACTGAAAAAAAATCCCTTTGGGGAAAAATATTCAAATGACGCGCTGCCGGGATCACTTGATCTTCCGGCAGTCTTCGACTTTATTTATGTCATTGGCATCCTTTTGATTTTCCACATGCCAGCTTTCCAGCACCTCATAGGCTGCGGTTTTGTCAATAATGGAATGGACCAACGTCTCAATCGGCGATCCTTCCGTGTAATCCGCAGGAGCAAAATACTTGATCCGCCGCTCCCGCAGCATTTGATAGACCTTCTCTTTATCATTAAATTCCGGATTATAAACCCCAATAGAATGTCCTCCATATGTATTGACCAGCTTCATGCATGGAATATCTGTATCGCTGTCCCCGATGTAAACGATATTTCTAAAGGGCACCCGTATCTTTTCCGGGGGAAAGTATTCATTCACTCCAGGATCATTCACATCCAGAACACCCTTTTCAATACGGAACAAAAACTGAGTCTTATTGGTGTAGTTGACTGCCTGGGCCGGCCACTTGGCCACTCCCTTACTGTTAAAGTAAAAGGAACTGGCATAGATTTTTTCAAAAACCCCCTGCCGGGCAATGGATGTCCCCTCGATCATTTCTTTTAATCCTGAGGAAATAATATAGTGCTCTACAATAACATCTTTCTCCCGGCCATACTGGCGGATCCGCTCAAACCATGTATCTACCCCGGGAAACAGCTTTACCTTTGCCCCATAAGCTTCCAGGGCGTCTCTTTTTACAAAAAAGTTTCCTTCCGCCTCTTCCACCATTTTATACATATAGGCCAGATTCTGGTCCATGTCATTATGATAAGAAAGCTCATTAGACTCTTCCCAAAAACGGTCTACATCATATCCAATATCCTGGATAAACCCCTGGGCCTGCATATCTGCCGGAGACAGGGTCTTATCAAAATCATAACAGATTGCCAATACCGGCAATTTTTCTTTTTCTTTTCGTTCAAAAACTTTCTTCATAGGATCTGCCCTCCTTCCGGGACATCCGGCTTTTACATTACAGCAAACTGACTGTTATATAACCGGGCATAAAACCCGTTCTTTTCCAAAAGGGATTCGTGGGTTCCCTGTTCAATAATCTTTCCGTCCTTCATAACCAGAATACGGTCCGCTTCTTTAATCGTAGATAAACGGTGGGCGACAATAAAGCTTGTGCGACCTTCCATCATTTTGGCAAAGGCCTTCTGGATACGGATCTCTGTGCGGGTATCAATGGAGGATGTGGCTTCGTCCAGGATCAGCATCGGCGGAAGGCAAAGCATAACCCGGGCAATACATAAAAGCTGTTTCTGTCCCTGGGAAAGATTCCCCCCGTCCTCAGAGATCACTGTATCATAGCCCTGGGGAAGACGCTTGATAAAGCTGTGGGCATAAGCCTCCTTCGCCGCCTGGATCATCTCCTCCTCTGTGGCATCTGGACGGCCATAAAGGATATTCTCACGGATAGTGCCATTTTTAAGCCAAGTCTCCTGAAGCACCATACCGTAATTTTCCCGCAGGCTGCGCCGGGTCATCTCCCGAATATCAATATCATCCACCCGGATGCTTCCTGAGTCTACATCATAAAAACGCATGAGCAGATTGATCACGGTACTTTTCCCGCACCCGGTAGGACCAACAATGGCGATCCTCTGGCCCGGCTTTACATCCAGGTTCAGATGTTCAATAAGCCGCACATCGGGACGGTAGGAAAATTCCACATTCTTTAAAGTTACCTTGCCTTTGGCCTTTTTAAGCTCCACTGCATCCGGCTTATCCGGAACCTGAGGTTCTTCCTCAATCAGTTCAAACACACGGGCTGCGCAGGTCAGGGCATTTTGAAGTTCTGTGACCACCCCAGAGATTTCATTAAATGGTTTTGTGTACTGATTGGCATAGTTTAAAAAGGCGGAAAGCTGTCCAACGCTGATCCCGCCGTAAATAGCTGATAATGCGCCGGTGATTCCAACCCCGGCATACACAAGGCCGTTTACAAAACGAGTGGCCGGATTCGTAATCGAGGAAAAGAATGTGGCCTTAAGGCTGCTGGTCTGGAGCCGTTGATTAATCTCCTGAAACTTCTGGGCCGCTTCTTCCTCATGACCAAAAGCCTGAACGATCTTCTGATTTCCGATCATCTCATCAATATGGGAGGTCAGCTCTCCCCGAGTCTCAGATTGGAGCTTAAACATAGCGTAGGTCCGCTTTGAAATAAATGCAGCCACAAACAGAGACACCGGAGTGATCAAAAGAACCACCAAAGCAATCTTAAAATCAATGCTGATCATAAACACAAGGGTTCCCAGGATGGTCATGACCCCTGTAAAAAACTGGGTAAATCCCATTAAAAGACCGTCGGAAAACTGATCTACATCCGCTACGATACGGCTGATCACATCCCCGTGAGGGTGAGAATCCACATATTTTAATGGAAGCTTTGACAGCTTGTCAAAAGCCTGGCGGCGAATATCCCGGACAACACTGTAGGTAATCCGGTTGTTGCACGTATTCATCAGCCACTGGGCTAATGCGGTAAGTACGATCACGATCCCCATACGGATCAAAATCGCCAGGATCCCATCAAAATCCACCAGTCCCTGGGCTACGATCAAATCGACCGCGTCACCGGTAAGGATGGGCAGGTATAAAGTCAGGATCACCGATACTGCTGCCAGAAAAAGAGACAAAAGCTCCAGAGCCCAGTACCGTTTTAAAAAATGAAGAACCTTTTTTATGGTATTCTTATGTCTGAACTTTTTACGCATGAGCCAGCTCTCCCTTCACCGGATGATCTTCCTTTGGAAACTGAGAATAATAAATCTCCTGATAAACACTACAGCTTTTCAGCAGCTCCTCATGAGTTCCGATCCCGGCCATCTCACCGTCATCCAGCACAATGATCTGGTCCGCGTGCCATATACTGGCCGCTCTCTGGGACACAATAAATACGGTCATATCCTTATCCAGGTTTTTAATAGCCTTACGCAGCCGGGCATCGGTAGCATAATCCAGGGCAGAGGCGCTGTCATCTAAAATCAGGATCTTAGGCTGGCGCACCAGAGCCCGGGCAATGGTCAGACGCTGCCGCTGTCCTCCGGACAGGTTGCTTCCTCCCTGTAGGATCATACTGTCCAGACCTTTCTCCTTATCCTGGACAAAATCCAGGGCCTGGGCCGCTCTTAAGGCGTCTTCCATCTGCGCTTTTGCAGCGTCTTTATTGCCCCACCGGAGATTTTCGGCAATGGTTCCTTTAAACAGCACAGCCTTTTGGGGAACCACACCAATCTGATTCCGAAGCTGTCCATAAGTATACTGGGAAATCTCCCGGCCATCAATTAAAATCCTTCCCTTCGTCGCGTCATAAAATCTTGGAATAAGATTTACCAGAGAAGTCTTTCCGCTGCCCGTACCTCCGATAATGCCGATGGTCTGACCCTTCTTAACTTTAAAATTCAGATCTGTCAAAGATTCCTGGGATGCATTTGCATAGGTAAAGGAAACATGGTCAAAGACAACCATATCCTCACCTTCATTATTCCCGGAAACACCAGCGCCCGGAGCCATGCCCGGAGCAGTTTCAAAGACAGACTGGATACGGTTGGCACAGGCCAGAGACTTCGTAATATTAATAATAAGATTCGCAAGCTTGATTAACTCTACAAGGATCTGGGACATATAGTTGACCAGGGCAACCACCTGGCCCTGAGTGATCGCCCCGTCCTCCACCTGCCATGCGCCGGTCCAGATCAGCACGGCCAAAGCGCCGTTAATGATCACGTAAGTTAAAGGGTTCATCAGGGCTGAAATCTTTCCAACAAAGATCTGGCCTTTCACCAGGCTGTCATTCGCCTCCTCAAAGTCCTTCTTCTCCTGATCTTCTTTATTAAAAGCGCGGATCACCCGGGCGCCGGAAAGATTTTCCCGGGTATGAAGAAGAACCTTATCCAAACGGTTCTGCACATTGCGATATAAAGGCATACTGATGATCATCACGCCAAAGACCACAATAGATAAAAGGGGGATGGTAACAACAAACACCAGGGCCGCTTTTACATCAATGGTAAATGCCATGACCATAGAACCAAACACAATAAACGGCGACCGTAAAAACAGACGCAGCACCAGATTCAAACCGGACTGAACCTGATTAATATCGCTGGTCATACGGGTGATCAATGTAGATGTGCCAATGGTATCCATGGCAGAATAAGATAAAGACTGGATATGCCTGAACAGATCATAGCGCAGGGCTGTAGCAAATCCCACAGCCGCCTTTGCAGCAAAATACTGGGCTGTAATGGAACAAACCAGTCCGATCACGCCCAATGCGATAATGATCGCCCCCATTTGCAAAATGTAAGGCATATCCCGGTTGTTAATGCCCTCATCTATAATATGGGCCATAACAATAGGGATCATCAACTCAAAAGAGGCTTCCAGAAGCTTAAACAACGGCCCCAGGATACTCTCTTTTGTATAAGCCTTTAAATAGTGCAGCAATTTTCCCATTTGCAATTCTCCTTGTTTTCGTGTAGAATAAAGATGCTATATAATTTTTAAATATTTACATGTTGCATTATATCATTTTTATATAAGATATTCAATACCTATAAAAATATATTTCCATTCCTATCGATAACGGAGGTGCCCTGATGAATTTTAAACAGCTTTATTATTTTACTGTCGCCGCTGAGACGGGAAGCATTTCCGCGGCAGCGGCCCGTCTCGGTCTTTCCCAGCCCCCTTTAAGCCGTCAGCTGGCCCAGCTGGAGGAAAGCCTGGAGACGCCCCTGTTTACCCGAAACGCCCACGGGATCCAGCTGACAGACGCGGGACGTGTCCTGTACTACCGGGCCAAGGATATTTTATCCATGATGGACACGGCAGCTTTAGAGGTCCGCTCCTTCCACGGAGGCTTTCGGGGAATTTTAAAAATCGGATGCATCTCTTCCAGCGGGATCCTCATCACCCGGCTGATGGAGGCCTTTATAAAACAGTATCCTTTGATCACCATTGATTTATACGAAGGAAATACTTATGAAACTATAGAAAAGCTGAAAAATGGATTCGTAGAGTGCGCCATTATACGGACGCCCTTTAATTCTGATGGACTGGACTGTATTTACGGTCCGGAAGAATTTCTCATGGCCGTAGGTCGGCCGGAATTTTTCAAAAAAGACGGAGGAGCCGACGAAGACGATTCAAAAACAGGTGCAGCGGATAGGGCAGGCCGCCAGAAGGGGATTTTCCCGGCAGATCTGTATGGAAAGCCTTTGATCTACTACCGGCGCTTTGAAAATATCATTGCCAACGCATTTTCCAACGCAGGGCTGCGCCCTACGATTCTTTGCAAAAACGATGATGCCAGAACATCTCTCCAGTGGGCCGCCGCCGGTCTTGGCATTGCTCTTGTGCCGGAAAATATCAGCCGTCTTGCAGATAACGATGGGTTGGAAGCCCACCCTATCCTGTGCGA
>CAZMGH010000029.1:19779-34698 GCA_964565805.1 uncultured Lachnospiraceae bacterium | reverse complement strand
ATGGTGGACAATATGGCTGACAGCTTTGCCGCCTATATTGGCCGTTGGGTATCTCCGGTGCTGGCTCCGGCAGGTCTTGGCTATTGGCAGATAGTTGTCGCCCTTATTGCCGGTATTGCCGCAAAGGAAGTCGTGGTTTCCAGCTGCATTATTTTGTTCGGGATTGCCAATATTAATTCTGTAACCGGGACCAGCGCTTTAGCAGCCGCTCTTGGTTCTATGGGCTTTGGCCCATTAAACGCATTTTGCCTTATGGTATTTTGTCTGCTTTATATACCTTGTACTGCTACATTGGCAACAGTAAAAAAAGAAACCGGATCGTGGAAAAGCATGTGGCTGGCTGCAGGATTCCATCTTTTGATAGCCTGGCCGTATCCGCATCCATCTTCCAGATCGGAAGTTTGTTTATCCTGTAATTGCTTATTTGTTTTAACAGATGGACTCTGCCTGGTAAATTCCGGCGATTTTAAAAGCTTCTCCGGAATTTGCCAGGCAGGGTTTATTTTTACCCGGTCAGGCCCGGTTTTGCCGGAAAATGCCTGTGATCCCACGGGGGCCGGATAGGGAGGGAAAAACCATTTTTCCCTATCTGATCGTAATTGACAGCGGGGGGAGAGTAGGGTAAACTTAAAGAAGGTAATGCAAAAGTAAGGGGTAATAAAGAATGGATTACAGAGACTTTGAAAATCTTGGACAGCAGATGAGTAAGAAAATCCGTGATGCTATAGATTCTTTTGATTTTGAAAATCTTAACAGGGAGATCCGAAAAAATGCTGATGATATAATTTCAAGCATGAAAAATTCATTTACCAGTGATCCCGGAAATAATACGGGAGCGTATCATCGGAAGTTCCGCTGGACAGGAGCAAACACAAACAGCGGAGCAAATCATGGCCCGAATACTAAAGGCGGCTACCGGGCGGAAAACTGGCAGACCTACCGGAAAGTCCGCTCATGGGAAAAATATGCGCCGGTGGACTACGGCTTTCCCGTGGACCCGAATCCCAGAGGGGAGCTTTCCGGAGCGCTTTTAACTGTTTTTGGCGCTATTGGCTTTGCCTTTAGTATGTGTGGCACGATTGGGGCCGGGATGATGATGTTTTTTTCTCCATGGCTTGTTTCAGCCCTGTCTCTGGGGGCGCTGATTCCCGTTGACCTGGTTTTTGCAGTGATGATGGCTGTGGGAACATCCCGGAGAAACCGGGTCAAACGTTTTCGCCGGTATATCCAGTTTATGAAAGGGAAAAGCTTCGCCACCTTTAAAAGTCTGGCGTCCTTGATCAGCAAAAAAGAAAAATATGTGATCCGGGACGTTTCCCGTATGCTGGAGCTGGGGTATTTTCCTCAGGGGCATATTGATTCCCACAAAACCTGCCTTATGGTTACCGATGCGATTTATGAACTGTATTTGGAAACCATGGAAAATGCCAGCCGCCAGGAAAAGGATCCGACTGAAAGCAGCCAGACCGCCAGGTCAGCCTCCCCGGAAACGGAAAGGGAATTGGAAAAGGTAAAAGATCTGGAAGCTTTAGGGAAAAAATATATGGAGATTATCCGCAAGGCAAATGATGACATTCCGGACACTGAGATCAGCAACAAGCTGTATCGTATGGAAGCCATTGTTGGAAAAATTTTTGAACATGTGAAAAAGTATCCCAAAAAGGCGGACCGGCTGTCTCAGTTTCAAAATTATTACATGCCCATGACTATAAAGCTGGTGGAAACTTACAGAGATCTGGACCAGCAGACTATCCAAGGGGAGAACATAAAAAAAGTCAAGTCAGAGATTGCCGGAACTTTGGATACCATCAATGAAGCCTATGAAAAGCTCTACGACAGTATGTATCAGGAAGTGGCCATGGATGTGGCCAGTGATATTAGTGTCCTTCGCACGCTTCTTGCAAGAGAGGGGCTGACCAAAGGCGCTTTTGATAAGAAAGATAAAGATGACAGGAGAAGTGAAGTATGAGTGATTTTAATGAAATGCTGAAAGAAGGGCCTACATTAACCTTTGAACCATTTAAAGAAGAAAAACAGGAGTCTGCCTCACAGGCTGCCAGGTTGGAGCCTGCCATTGCCGAGGAGGCTCAGTTAAGCAATGAGGAAAAGGCTATGGTGCGCCAGTTTGCCTCCCAGATCGATCTGCACAACAGCCAGATGGTTATGCAGTACGGCGCCGGGGCACAGAAAAAGATCGCTGATTTTTCTGAATCCGCTCTGGAAAATGTAAAGACAAAGGACCTGGGGGAGACAGGAAAGCTTTTAGCTGAGGTCGTTAATGAATTAAAAGATTTTGACGCAGAGGAAGAGGAAAAAGGACTTTTTGGCTTTTTCAAAAAAGTACCCTCTAAGATCGAGTCTATGAAGGCCCGCTATTCCAAGGCTGAAACGAATGTAGAGCGAATTTGCAACGTATTAAATGACCATCAGGTACAGCTGTTAAAGGATTCCGCCATGCTGGACCAGATGTATGAGCTGAATAAAAATTATTTTAAAGAACTGACCATGTATATTGCCGCTGGAAAGCAGAAGCTGGAACAGGTTAAAAAGGAAGAGGTTTCCGCCCTGATCACAAAGGCCCAGCAGACTGGAAGCCAGGAAGATATGAACGCGGTAAACGATCTCACATCCCTTTGCGACCGGTTTGAGAAAAAGATCCATGATCTGGAGCTGACCCGTATGGTAGCCATGCAGATGGCCCCTCAGATCCGAATGATCCAGAACAACGATATTTTAATGTCTGAAAAGATCCAGTCCATGATCGTAAATACAGTTCCTCTGTGGAAAAGCCAGATGGTCCTTGCCCTTGGGGTGGCTCATTCCAGGCAGGCCGCTGAGGCTCAGAAAGAGGTTACAGATATGACCAACGCCCTTCTTCGGAAAAATGCCGAGACTCTAAAGCTGGCTTCTGTAGAAACCGCCCAGGCTTTGGAACGGGGCGTTGTGGATATTGAGACTCTTACAGCGACAAATGAGCTGCTGATTTCCACCATTGACGAGGTGGCAAAAATCCATGAGGAAGGCCGGGTAAAACGGGTGGAAGCACAGGCACAGCTTCAGCAAATGGAAAATGACCTGAAAAATAAGCTTCTTGAGATCAGCGTGGGGAGAAAATAAGCCCCATGGACATTTGGCATGTCTGTTATGAATGTGGTTTTCCGGAAAGAAAAAACGATCCGACAAAGGTTTTTTATGCCTTGCCGGATTGTTTCTTTTCCTGTTTATGACTGTGAGCAGACGGCTCCTGTTTATGATTTTTGGGAGACTGCCTGAAGGATTTTTTTGTGGGCAGTGGGAATGGGCAAGGCCATCAGCTGGTCCCAGGTATACAGGTGATCATGGATCTGAGGAGCGTCTGCATTTTCCAGTTCTCCGTCATACACGCTCATATGCCATACTCTGTGGGAAAATATATGGCGGAACTCTTTTTCATATTCCAGCAGCCGCACCCCGGTGTGATAAGTATGGTAGAATTCCTCTTCAAAGCTTAACGGGGATTCCACTTCATACTGGACAAGGCCATACAGGTCTGTCAGAAGGCCGTCTTTGTTTTTTATGAGAAAATACCGGTCTTTATACTTTAAAATACCGGTGATCAGGTAAATATCTTCTTTGTTTTTATTTTTTATATTTACAGGCAGGAGCTTTTGGGTGCCTTTCGCGTAGGCCTGGCAAAAGTCTTTCACCGGACACTGATGGCAGGAAGGATTTTTATGGGTGCAGACCATGGCCCCCAGATCCATCATCCCCTGATTAAAGTCTGACGGGTCATCAAAGGCGATCCACCTATCCATGATCTTTTGATAGTGTTTTTTCGTGGAATCCCTTCCAATATTTTCCTGGCAGTTTAACACCCGGGAAATGATCCGCAAAGTATTCCCGTCAATGACGCCTTTTGGAATATGAAAGGCAATACTGGCAATAGCGCTGGCCGTATAGGCTCCGATGCCTTTAAGCTTTAAAATGTCCTCATAATTTTGAGGAAAATGACCGCCGTACTGAGACACGATGATCCTGGCGGCTTCCATTAAATGGCTGGCCCGGCGGTAATAGCCTAGGCCCTCCCATAGCTTGTAAACCTGATCCTGGGATGCTTTGGCCAAAGCCTTTACATCCGGGAATGTGGCGATAAAACGTTCATAGTAAGGCCGCACCGTTTCCACCTGGGTCTGCTGGAGCATGATCTCGCTGATCCATATACAGTAAGGGTCCCGGGTCCGGCGCCAAGGAAGATCCCTGCCATGACTTTTATACCACTGGCAGATGGCTTTGGTAAAATCTTTGTATTGTGTCTGATCCATAAACAAACTCCATTAAAAAATAATTCATCATGTTATGCCGACATGCAAGCCGCAGATTTTCAAACCGGCGCAAGCAGCGGTGTAAAGATGGGTTTTAAGCCCACATGAAGTTATTATACTCTGTATGAGAAAAATTTTACAGAATTTTTTTGTAAAAAAAGAAGGATTTAAAATCTCCGCGTCGAATATATATATTAGAGACTTTTTTTCACACTGCATCTGCAGCGCGGCATGTAAGTTTACTGTGAAGGGGGAATCAGGGATGTATTATCCCGAAGAATTAATTGAAGAGATCCGAAGCCGAAATGATATTGTGGATGTAATCTCTGCCTATGTCAAGCTTCAGAAAAAGGGATCTTCATACTTCGGTCTTTGCCCTTTCCATAATGAGAAAACCCCGTCTTTTTCTGTCAGCGGCCAAAAACAGATGTACTATTGCTTTGGCTGCGGGGCAGGGGGAAATGTGTTCACATTCCTTATGGAGTATGAAAATTATACATTTGTAGAGGCTGTCAAAGCACTGGCCCAGCGTGCCGGCATCACCCTGCCGGAGGCGGAGCCCTCTGCCCAGGAAAAAAGGGAGGCCTCTTTAAGGCAAAGGCTTTTAGAAATCAATAAACTGGCAGCAAAATATTTTTACTATCAGCTGACCCAGCCCCAAGGGGAGCAGGCAAGAAATTATCTTGAAGGAAGAAAGCTGTCCCATGAGACGATTGTAACGTTTGGACTGGGCTATTCTAATAAATTCAGCAATGACCTGTATCAGTACTTAAGGTCTGCCGGTTATGATGATTACATACTTAAGGAAACCGGCCTGATCACTCTGGATGAGAGAAAAGGCGGCCATGACAAGTTTTGGAACCGGGTGATGTTTCCCATTATGGATATTAATAATCGAGTCATCGGTTTTGGCGGCCGGGTCCTGGGAGACGGAACGCCAAAGTACCTTAATTCACCTGAGACAAAGCTTTTTGATAAAAGCCGGAATCTTTACGGCCTGAATCTGGCCCGCCGGTCCAGACGGCCTAATATGATCATCTGTGAAGGATACATGGATGTGATCTCCATGCATCAGGCCGGCTTTGACAACGCGGTGGCTTCTTTGGGGACAGCATTTACAAGTCCTCAGGCATCTTTGCTGAAAAGATACACCGATGAGGTGCTTTTAGCCTATGACAGCGACGGCGCCGGTGTAAAGGCAGCCCTTCGGGCCATTCCTATGCTTAAAGAGGCGGGGCTTCGTTCCAAGGTCATTCATATGGAGCCTTATAAAGACCCGGATGAATTTATAAAAAATCTGGGGACTGAAGCCTTTGAGGAGAGGATTGCCCACGCTCAGAACAGCTTTATGTTTGAAATTTCTATTATGGAGAGGGACTATGACTTAAATGATCCGGAAGGAAAAACAGGATTTTTTAACGGAATAGCAAAAAAACTTCTTGAATTTAATCAGGAGCTGGAACGTAAAAACTATATAGAGGCTGTGGGCAGACAGTATGGTATTGCTTATGACGATCTGAACCGGCTTGTAAATCGGTATGGTCTTATGGCCGGTTACGGCCGGGCCCCGGCGGTAAGGTCAGACAGTCCCGGGCTAAAAGAGAAGAAGCGCCAGGAAAAAGAGGATGCTGTGGTTACGGCTCAGAAGCTTTTGCTCACCTGGCTTTGTGAGGACACGGAACTTTTTGGAAAAATCGGTTCCTGGATCAGCCCGAAGGATTTTACAGATCCCCTGTGCCATGAGGCGGCCCTCTGTGTGTTTGAAGAGTATAATACTAAAAAAACAGTAACCCCTGCCCGGATCATCAGTCTGTTTGAGGACAAGGAAGAACATGATAAGATCGCACGGGCATTTAACACCACTATCCGGGATGAGGATGATAAGGCAGCCCGGGAAAAAGCCATTAATGAAACGATCCGACGGATCAAAACTGCAAGTCTGGAGCACAAGAGCAAAACAGCCCGGGATATTTCAGTGCTCCAGGAGATCATCCGGCAGAAGAAGGAGCTGCAAAGACTGCATATTTCTTTATAGCCCGGGAAGACTACTTTTACAGGAGGATTAAACCATGGATGAAAACATGCATAAGTTTCTGGAAAAGCTAAAAGAACTTGTGCCCTACGCCAAAAAGAAAAAAGGCGTCCTGGAATTCCAGGAGATCAATGATTTTTTCGGAGACATAGAATTAAACGAAGAACAGGTAGAAAAGATATATGAATATCTGGAAGCGAATCATGTGGACATTTTAAGAATCAGTGAAGATTCTGATGATATACCGGATGGGGATGTGCTTCCGGAAAATGACGAGCACATGGAAGATTATGATCTTACTGTTCCGGAAAATATCAGCACCGATGATCCTGTGCGCATGTATTTAAAGGAGATCGGCAAGGTTCCTTTGCTCTCCGCTGATGAGGAGACAGAGCTGGCCAAGCGTATGGAACAGGGAGACGAAATGGCTAAAAAGCGTCTGGCAGAAGCCAACCTGCGCCTTGTAGTCAGTATTGCCAAGCGTTATGTAGGCCGCGGGATGCTGTTTTTGGACCTGATCCAGGAGGGAAACTTAGGGCTTATTAAAGCAGTGGAAAAGTTTGACTACCGGAAAGGCTATAAGTTCAGTACCTATGCTACCTGGTGGATCCGTCAGGCCATTACAAGAGCTATTGCCGACCAGGCCCGGACCATCCGTATTCCGGTACACATGGTGGAAACCATAAACAAACTGGTACGGGTATCCCGTCAGCTGCTCCAGGAGCTTGGCCGGGAACCTACACCGGAGGAGATTTCTGCTGAAATGAAGGTTCCTGTAGAGCGGGTCCGGGAAATCTTGAAAATTTCCCAGGAGCCGGTATCTTTGGAAACCCCTATTGGCGAGGAAGAGGACAGCCATCTGGGTGATTTTATCCAGGATGATAATGTTCCCCATCCGGCAGAGGCCGCGGCCTTTACCTTGCTTCAGGAACAGCTGGAGCAGGTCCTTGTAACTTTAACAGATCGGGAACAGAAGGTGCTTCGCCTGCGTTTTGGCCTGGACGACGGCCGCGCCCGTACTTTGGAAGAAGTGGGTAAGGAATTTAATGTTACAAGAGAGCGTATCCGCCAGATTGAGGCAAAAGCGCTGCGCAAGCTGCGCCACCCAAGCCGTAGCCGGAAATTAAAGGATTATCTTGAATAAAAAAGTCAAAGACTTGGAAATTGCTTACCAGGAGGAATGAATATATGGATGCAAATATGGCAGAATTTGGGAAAAAGCTGGAAGAACTTGTCAACTATGCCAAGAGCAAAAAGGGTGTTCTGGAATACGATGAGATCAAGCCGTTTTTCGGAAACATTGAATTAAATGAAGAACAGATGGATCGTATTTATGAATATCTGGAATCCAAAAATATTGATGTGTTAAAAATTGCTGACGACGATGATGTCCCCGATGACGAGCTGCTTTTAGAGGATGAAGAAAATCTGGAGGATATTGACCTTTCCGTACCTGAAGGGGTGGGCATTGAGGATCCTGTGCGCATGTACTTAAAGGAGATCGGCAAGGTGCCCCTGCTTTCCGCGGATGAGGAGATCGAGCTGGCCAAGCGCATGGAGGAAGGAGACGAAAATGCAAAAAAACGTCTGGCAGAGGCTAACCTGCGCCTTGTGGTAAGTATCGCGAAACGCTATGTCGGCCGCGGGATGCTGTTTTTGGACCTGATTCAGGAAGGAAATTTAGGTCTTATTAAGGCTGTGGAAAAGTTTGACTACCGGAAAGGCTACAAGTTCAGTACTTATGCTACTTGGTGGATCCGTCAGGCCATTACAAGAGCTATTGCCGACCAGGCCCGGACCATCCGTATTCCGGTGCATATGGTGGAAAATATTAATAAGCTTGTCCGGGTGCAGCGTCAACTTCTTCAGAAGCTTGGCCGGGAACCAAGTGCCGATGAGATTGCTGCTGAGATGAAGATCCCTGTAGAGCGTGTCCGGGAAATCTTAAAGATCTCCCAGGAGCCAGTATCCTTGGAAACGCCTATCGGCGAGGAGGAGGACAGCCATTTGGGTGATTTTATCCAGGATGATAACGGTCCGGTACCTTTTGACGCTACAGTATCCTCTCTTCTTAAAGAGCAGATCATTGAAGCTCTAGGCACATTAACAGACCGAGAGCAGAAGGTGCTTCGCCTGCGCTTTGGCCTGGATGACGGACGGGCCCGCACACTGGAAGAGGTAGGCAAGGAATTTAATGTAACAAGAGAGCGTATCCGCCAGATCGAAGCCAAGGCACTGCGAAAGCTGCGTCATCCAAGCAGAGGAAGAAAACTGCGGGATTACATGAACTGACCCGCGAATATACATAGGGAGGGCAGATTTTGTGATCGTACTTTCCAAAAGACTCCAGGCGGTGGCCTCTATGGTGACCCCTGGAAGGTGTCCTGTGGATGTGGGCTGTGATCATGGCTATGTTTCCATTTATCTGGTTCAGGCCCATATTTCCCCAAAGGCGCTGGCAATGGATATTAATAAAGGCCCCCTGGCCCGGGCCAGGGAAAATATTGAAAAATGGGGGCTGTCCGGGCAGATTGAGGTACGACTGTCCGATGGCCTTAAAAATTACCGCCCCGGGGAGGCAGACAGTCTGATCATTGCAGGTATGGGTGGCCTGCTGATCCGGGATATTCTCCAGGATGGAAAAGACCGGGGGATCCTTGATGATTTTAAGGAGCTGATCCTTTCTCCTCATTCCGATGCGCCGGTGGTGCGTAAGTGTCTGGCTCTGTGGGGCTGCAAAATTGACCGGGAGATCATGCTGACAGACGGGGGAAAATACTACACTGTCATTCACGCAGTAAAAGAGTCCCAAGGATCAGAAGAGACGAAGGCAGAAGATACCATTTACGGCGGGTATTTGATCCGGCATAAGGATCCGGTGCTTTACCAGTATTTAACAAAACAGCTGAAGGAGCGGGAAGAGCGGCATCGTCGGATCCGGGATATGGAGACACCGGGGGCAAAGGCCTACCGTCCGGTCCTTGAAGAGGAGATTGAGCGGATCAAAAGAGTTTTAGCCCGTTTCTGACTTCTGAGCCGGAAAAATATAAGGAGTGATTTTATGACAGCAAATGATATTATGGATTTTCTTAAAACCCTGGCGCCGGAAGAGTACGCTTTGGACTGGGATAACCCGGGACTTTTAGCCGGACGGGGAGATCGTCGGGTTTCCTGCGTCTATGTGGCTCTTGACGCGACCACAAAAGTGATTCAGGAAGCGATCCGCCACGGGGCGCAGCTTGTTGTGACCCATCATCCCATGATCTTTTCTCCATTAAAACAGGTAAATGATAAAAATTTTATTTCAGAGCGGATCCTGACCTTAATTGAAAATAAGATCACCTATTATGCCATGCATACAAATTTTGATGTGGCTCATATGGGGCAGCTGGCAGGGGACCTGCTTACGCTTACAGATCAGCAGGTTCTTGAAGAGACGATTCCGGCGGGAACTTTTAATAATGACCGGCCTCTTGGCATCGGCTGCGCAGGCTACTGTCTGGAGGAGATCACTTTGGGAGACCTTGCCCAAAAGGTTAAAAATGCCTTTCAGCTGCCTAATGTAAGGATCTTTGGGGATCCGGATAGGATCATTAAGAAGGTTGCTGTGTGTCCCGGCTCCGGCAAGCATATGGCCGGTTATGCCCTTGCCCTAGACTGCCAGGTTCTTGTTACCGGGGACATTGATCATCATGAGGGCATTGATGCAAATATGCAGGGGCTGGCTATTATTGATGCAGGCCATTACGGCATTGAGCATATTTTTTCAGAGTATATTGCCAGACAGTTAATGGCACGTTTCCCGAGCCTTAAAGTGGTAACAGAAGAAAACTGTCAGCCATTTACAGTCGTTTAGGACAGAGAAGGAGGTTATCTATGGGGGATAAAGTTTCAGTTACCTGTTGCGGACGGACCCGGACCTATGCTTCGGGGATTACTTTGGAATCTGTTAGTAAGGATTTTATAGGGGACTATAAAGGACATATTATTCTGGCCAAGCAAAACGGTAAATTGCGGGAGCTTTTCCGGCGGATAAAAACCGACAGTCAAGTGGAATTTATTACCACATCTGAAAAAATCGGCCACCAGACCTATACTCGCACTGCCACCATGCTGATGACCAAGGCGGCAGAAGATATATTAGGCAAATCTATGGGCCGACAGGTTATTGTTCAGTATTCCCTTGGTAAAGGACTGTACTGTCAGCTCCACAGTGAGCAAAAGCTGGACCGGGAGCTTTTAGATCGGATAAAGCGCCGGATGGATGAGCTGGTAGTCATGGATCTGCCTATAAAAAAGCGGACCATCAGCACAGACGAAGCTATCAAGATTTTTCACAATGCCCATATGCGGGATAAGGAAAATCTTTTCCGGTATCGCCGTTCTTCCAAGGTAAATATTTATTCCCTGGAAGGGACAGAGGATTATAATTACGGCTATATGGCTCCCAGTACAGGTTATATCCGGCTGTATGACCTGTATCTTTATGATGACGGATTTGTCCTTCAGCTTCCGGATCTGGCCTCTCCCAACACTTTGGAGCCTTTTAGGCCTTCTAAGAAGCTGTTCCAAGTTTTAAAACAGTCCGAGCAGTGGGGAGAAATGCTGGATGTAAGTACTGTAGGGGATTTAAATGACGTGATCTCCAGGGGAGAGATGGATCAGCTGATCCTTGTCCAGGAGGCGCTTCAGGAGAAAAATATGGGAAAGATTGCCCAGCAGATTGCCAACGAAAAGAAGCGGGTGGTGCTTATTGCCGGTCCGTCATCTTCCGGAAAGACCACCTTTTCCCACCGCCTTTCCATCCAGCTTCTGGCCCACGGCTTAAAGCCTCATCCCATTCCTGTGGATGATTACTTTGTAAACCGAGAGGATACACCCCTGGATGCGGAAGGCAAACCTGACTTTGAGTGCCTTGGAGCGTTAAATGTGGAGCTGTTTAATGAGCAGATGAACGCTCTTCTCAGAGGCGAGCAGGTTCAAATGCCGTCCTTTAATTTTGTCACAGGGAAAAGCGAGTTTCGGGAAAATTATAAGCAGATCGGAAAAAATGACATACTGGTCATTGAAGGAATCCATGGGCTCAATGATGATCTTACCTACAGTCTCCATAAAGACAGCAAATTTAAAATCTATATCAGCGCGCTGACTCAATTAAACGTAGATGAGCATAACCGTATCCCTACCACTGACGGCCGACTGATCCGAAGGATCGTCAGAGATGCGGCAGCCAGAGGCTCCTCCTGCGCCCGGACCATTGCTATGTGGGACTCTGTGCGCAGGGGAGAGGAGAAGAATATTTTTCCCTACCAGGAAAGCGCGGATGTTATGTTTAACTCCGTGCTGATCTATGAGCTGGCCATACTAAAGCAGTATGCCGAGCCCCATTTGTTTGGCATTTCCAAAGGGCAGCCGGAATACGACGAGGCGAAACGGCTTTTAAAGTTTCTGGACTATTTTCTTGGGGTTAGCAGTGAAAACATTCCTCAAAATTCTATTTTGCGGGAATTTATCGGAGGGAGCTGCTTTAAAGTTTAAGGTTGAGTTTTTTGCAAAAATATGTTAAGATTTGTGTCGAGTCTGCTAAATGGTCGCGGCTGCATAACCGAAAGGGCGCAGGTGAGGAAAGTCCGGGCTTCACAGGGCAGGATGCCGGATAACGTCCGGTGGAGGTGACTCCAAGGAAAGTGCAACAGAAATAAACCGCCTGAGCTGGTTTGATCCGGCTCCAGGTAAGGGTGGAACGGCGGTGTAAGAGACCACCGTCAGCCTGGCAACAGGCTGAGCCATGTAAACCCCATCCGAAGCAAGACCGCACATAAGGTGATACGGCGGCCCGTCGTGCTTTAGGGTAGGTCGCTTGATCCTGGCGGCAACGTCAGGGCTAGATAGATGACCATTCAAGACATAACCCGGCTTATCGGCAGGCTCATAAACAGGCAGCAGTCCTTCGGGAAGGACTGCTGCCTGTTCGTTATAATTGCGGATTTTTGTAATACAACTTAATTTTTTCGTAAGGACAACATCTGTCAGGATATGATACACTGTTTACAGATAGAACAACTGTGCCCAAAGGAGGAAATCCCGCAAGGGGATACCCATATGGCCTAAAAGGCAGGCCAAAAAAGGAGGAAATCCCGCAAGGGGATACCTATATGGCCTGAGGGACAGGCCAAAAAGGAGGAAACCATGGAAGAGACCATTAATATTCTTGTTGTTGATGATGATGCGGAAATTGCAGACCTGGTGGAGATTTATCTTTGCAGCGCCGGCTATACTGTATTTAAAGCGTTAAATGCCAAGGACGGCCTGGATATTCTGTCAGCAAAAGATATAAAGCTGGCGATTATTGATATTATGCTGCCTGTGATTGACGGGATAGAAATGTGTAAACGTATTCGGGATACAAAAAATATCCCTATTATTATTTTAAGCGCAAAATCCGCGGATCTGGATAAGATCATCGGCCTGTCCGCCGGTGCGGATGACTATATGATCAAGCCTTTTAATCCCCTGGAGCTGACAGCCAGAGTTAAGTCCCAGCTTCGCCGTTATATGGAACTGAATCCTAACGTAAAGGAAAATGATAATATTATCCGGATCAAGGATATTGAGATTGATGTAAGTCGGCATAAGGTCCTTGTGGATGGAAGAGAGGTGGCCCTGACGCCGATTGAATTTGATATATTAAAGCTTCTCGCCAGCTACCCGGACCGGGTATTTTCTACAGATGAGATTTTTGAAAAAGTGTGGAATGAAAAAATGTATGAGGCTAATAATACGGTTATGGTACATATCCGGCGGCTTCGGGAAAAGATCGAGAAGGATCCCCGTAAGCCCCAGGTGATCGTTACCGTCTGGGGGGTTGGTTATAAAGTTGAAAGCTAATCTTTTTAAAAGCTACCGCATGCAGATGATGTATTACACCCTTTTAAGCGGCGGCATTACTGTATGTATAGACTTTTTATTTTTATTTATTACAGCAAAGATCATGTATCTGATCCGGCATGCGTCTGTGGCAAAATCAAATTTCCAGGAGGTTGTGCCGGAGAGCGCTATGGATAATTTTCGATCCGCTCTCCAATCCGCTGCTCCTGGGGAAAATGCCGGAGCCGATAGAGTTGAATCCTTTCGGTTCCCGGGACTTAAGTTTTTCGGCCAAAGCTTTCACTGGGGCACCCTTTTGCTGTTGATCTTTATTTCTGTGATAATTTTTGTTGTTATTTTTCATGTTTTGACCCGGAAGATGACTCAGTATATTGAGGAGATCACTTCGTCCATTCAGAGGATTGCTCAGGGAGATTTTTCCAGTACTGTGGAGGCGCGGTATAATAATGAATTTTCCATTATCGCTCAGAATCTAAACATTATGGCTAAGGATCTCCAACAGCTTAAGGAAAAGGAAATGCAGGCGGAAAATACAAAAAATGAGCTGATCACTAATGTAGCTCACGATCTGCGCACGCCCCTTACATCTATTATCGGATACCTGGACATTTTAAATTCCGGAGTCCGGCTTCCGGAGGAAAACAAGCAGAAATATCTCCGGATTGCCTATGAAAAGTCAAAGCGGATGGAAAAGCTGATTAACGATCTTTTCAGCTTTACAAAGCTGGAATACGGCAATGTGCCTTTAAAGACTGCCTTGATTGATATTATTAAGCTGATCGAACAGGAGATTGATGAGTTTTATCCGTCTTTTGAGGATCATAACCTGGTCTGTGAATTTAAGACCTACATTCCAAGCGCCATGGTTCTAGGTGACGGAGATATGATCGCCAGGGCCTTTGAAAACCTTATTTCCAATGCCATCAAGTATGGCAAGGACGGGAAAGTGATCAAAATCGTTACCAAAAAAGAGGGCGACATGATTAAGATCACCTTTATCAATTATGGGACAATTATACCAAAAGAAGATATTCCTTATATTTTCGACCGGTTTTACCGGGTAGAGCAGTCCCGTCAGGAAAGTACCGGAGGTACAGGCCTGGGGCTGTCTATTACTAAAAATATTGTTAAAAAGCATGGCGGACGTATCGAAGCTCAAAGCTCCATGGCCGCCACCACCTTTAATGTTTATTTGAAAATCGCCAAGTGATTATTGGGACCGGCACAAGGCCAGATCCAATGATACGTTCAAAACAGGAGCAGATGTAATATGAAGTATAAAAAGCTAAGATCCTTTATACTTGCTCTGATACTTGCCGCGGCCAGTCTGTGGTGCTGGGGCTTTGAACCGGCGATTGCTGCAGCCAGTACAGAAGATGAAGGCTCTGATTTTGACATTAATATATCCTGCGGCTTGGACGGGTATGGAAAATATAGTGGAGACATACCGGTATGTTTGACCATTACCGGTCACGGGGGAGATTTTAACGGCCAGGTACGGCTTACTCCCTATTCGGAGGATATAAATACCCGCCTGAATGCTTATACAAAAGCCCTGTCCATTTCTGAAGGAGAAAGTGTACGGGTGGAATTTTCTGTTGAAAATCCCGATGTTTCCTCGATTTTTAGTATTCAGATCATTGATGGGGATGGGGAGATCTGTTATGAGCAAAACATTCGCGCATCACTGCGATATAC
>CAZMGH010000029.1:0-19679 GCA_964565805.1 uncultured Lachnospiraceae bacterium | reverse complement strand
ATGGGGATGGGGAGATCTGTTATGAGCAAAACATTCGCGCATCACTGCGATATACAGATGATCTTTTTGCAGGCCTTCTCACAGATGATCCGGAGAGTCTGTATTATATGGACGGTATGCCCTTTTATATTGATTCATACAGCAGCTATATTTCTACCCGGATTTTTCCAATTGAAACGGAAGAACTCTCAGAAGACGCGGCTTTATTAAATAGCTATGATCTGATCATTATTAATGATTTTGATACAGCCTCCCTGTCTGCCGAACAGAATGAGGCATTAAAAAACTGGGTAGATCAGGGCGGGCTACTGATTATTGGCACAGGAGCTTCTTATGACCAAAGTCTGGGGGGACTTTTAGGCAGCTGGTTTGACGGCGCCTTTAGTGGCATGGAAACAGCGGCCTGCAACTTTGCCCTGGATGGATTTTCTTTCACGATCCGCTCGACGCCTATGGAATATATTCCTGAAGCTTCCCAGGAGGATACTCAGGAGCTTTCCTTCGTTGAAGAAACACTTGATCAGATCCAGCCAGTCCAGGTGGAAACTGCTGATCTGACCATAGAAGGCAGTCAGTTTTATCCGGAGTTTTTGTGCCAGACACTAAAACAGGGGAGTGGAAATATTTTCATTCTCTCCTTTGACCTGGGCGGCTCAGATTTTGGAAGCTGGCAATATGCTATGGCTGCTATTCAAAATATTCTTTTGTCCTTAACAGATCTTTCTTTGCAGGGAAGCTTCCGGCCTGTGTCTATAAGTGACTACTATGTTCAGGACATGCTGTCTAACTATATTGACGGTCGATTGCCTCAGATTGGGATTTATGTTGTGATTATTGTGTTCTATATTGCTCTGATTTCACCTTTAACCTATGTTGTGCTAAAGAAAAAAGATAAACGTCACTGGATGTGGGGAATGGTGCCTTTAACTGCGTTTCTTTTTACCGGGATCATTTTTCTCGCAGGAAGTTCTGCACGACAGGATAGTCCTTATATGAATTATGGAATTGTTTTGGACATTGACGAAGAAGGTCAAACATGGGAAAGAACTTATTTTAGCATAACATCACCGCAAAACGCAGGCTTTGACTTTAACACAGGAAATCAATATACGATTCGGACGGTATCTTCCTATGATTATCAGATATTTGGCTCCGCCTACACAGAAGCTTTAAAGGATGGTCCGGAATATGATCTGGAATTGATTTATAATACGGACGCAACCTATGTCCGGGTGTTAAATACAAGCGCATTTGATACATGGTATTTTGAGGCTGACCATCCATCTCAACTGGCGGGGGATATAGATATTAACATTACTTATTTTGATGGAAACTATATAGGGATAATTACAAACAACACAAAATATAACTTGGAGGATGCTTTCTTAAAAATGGGTCGAACCATATTTCTTGTAGATTCTCTGGAGGCCGGAGCCGCAATTGAGATTGATTCTGTAATCTCATATGAGACTACAAGCTATTACGAAATTCCTTCGTCTCTTCCAATCTTGGATGATAACCCGGCCCGCCGACGGATGCTTAACGGATATATGCACGCCACAGCCCTGTATATCCCTTATACTGTACAGCCGGACTACAGCTTTTACGCTTTTGTGGAAGGGTATCCGGCAGATATTGTTAAGGACTGCGGTTACAGCGCTTCAGGAAATGTACTGCTGAGAAAAGATGTTTCCCTGAATCTTTCATTGAACGGCACTTATTCTGTTCCTAACATCCTTTATGGGTGTACGCTCTTGTCTGGGGAAATAGATAGTATGGACGGTTTGTTCTATAGCAACGAGACTATTTTTGAATGTTATATTCCATCTGAAATCAAAACGGTGCTGTCTCTGGGATTACAGCCCCTGGACCGGGATCCTGAAAAACCGCTGCTTTACTATCTGTATAACTGGGACGCCCAAAGCTGGGATCCGGTCTTTGAAGAAGGAAGCACTGAAATGGATTCCAGGCAGCTGCAGCCTTATATTTCAGATGGCAGACTTAGGTTTATGGTAGAAAAAACGGAAAAAGATACCTACGACGCGTCGGCCTTGCCGGTGGTTTTCATGACAGGGAGGGAAGAGTAATGCTTGAGATTGAAAATCTTTATAAATATTACGGCAGCTTCGCCGCTCTGGACGGTTTATCTTTGTCCATAAAAGAAGGGGAGCTTTTCGGTTTTGTAGGCCCGAACGGCGCCGGAAAGACGACCACCATGCGTATTATCTGCGGATTGCTGAAGGCAGACGGGGGACAGGTTCATGTCGATGGCACAGATGCCCTTAAGGACCGGCGCCATTTAAAGGATAAGATCGGTTATATGCCGGACTTTTTTGGCGTTTACGATAACCTTAAGGTTATGGAATATATGGAATTTTATGCCTCCATCTACGGCCTTATCGGCCTTGGAGCCCGTCAGCTGTGTATGAGGCTTCTGGACCTGGTGAATCTTTCCGATAAAACCGTTTTTTACGTAGATGATCTTTCGCGAGGGATGAAGCAGAGACTTTGTCTGGCCAGATCCCTGATCCACGATCCTAAGCTTCTGATTCTGGATGAACCGGCTTCCGGTCTGGACCCAAGGGCCAGGTTTGAAATGAAGGAGATTTTAAAAAACTTGGCGGATATGGGAAAAACCATCCTGGTCAGCTCCCATATCCTTCCGGAGCTTTCTGAAATGTGTACCAGTATCGGTATTATCCAAGCAGGTCAGATGGTCCTTCAGGGAGCTGTGGATGAAATATTGGCTATGATCGCATCTGCCAATCCTCTGGTCATTACGATGCTGGATCAGGTGGAACAGACGGTAGCATTTTTAAAAGATCAGCCTTTAGTTGAAAATCTGTCTTATAAGGATAATGTGATCCGGGTGGACTTTAAAGGGGATGCCTGGGAGGAAGCCGGTCTTCTGAAAGAAATGATGGCCCATCAGCTTCCAGTTCGGGCATTTGCCCGGGAGGAGGGCACTTTGGAATCACTGTTTATGCAGATCACAACAAGCACTGGGGGGAGGATATTTTATGCAAATGAATCCGGTTTTTAAAAAAGAACTGAAATTAAGTGTGCGCAGCGCCCGGCTTCCGGCCGTCATGCTTGTTTACAACAGTGTGCTGGCATTTATCAGCCTTCTGATCTTTTATACCATTATCGGCAATGCCCAGTGGTCCGGACTTATGGATTTTACCTCTGTGATCCTGCTGTACATTGTGGTGATTTCCATTGAAGGCGTCCTTTTGGCCTTTATTATCCCGGCCCTTACTGCCAACAGCATATCCGGAGAGCGGGAGCGGCAGACTCTGGACATTCTTCTGACCACACGTTTGACACCTTTTGGTATTATTTCGGGAAAACTTATGTCCTCTGTGAGCATGATCGTCCTTTTGGTGATTTCCAGCCTCCCTGTAATCTCCATTGTATTTATTTTTGGCGGCATCTCCCTGGGGGAGATCCTTTATATTGTTATTTATCTTATATTTGCGGCAATCTTTTTCGGAACCATTGGCATTACCTGTTCAGCAGTGTTTAAAAAGACGCCTTCAGCTACTGTAGCTGCTTATGGGATCGTCCTTGGCCTTTGCGCCGGCACTGCCCTTCTGGTCCTTGCGTTTTCCTTTATCGGCCTTTCATCCGGTATGGCGGATAAGGAAATGATTGGTCTGGCAGCTTTGATCCTGCTGTTTAATCCGGGAATGACTATTGTAGCTGTTTTGATCCGGCAAATGGCTGATGCTTCCATCGCAAGGCTTTTATTTTATGAAGCCCTTGACATTCCCCGGTTTTTCAGCGAGCACTGGATCATCATAAGTATTCTGGCGCAGCTTGCCTTTATGGTCCTTCTTTTATGGCGGGCTTCCTGGGCCCTTAAGCCTAAGCGGCGGTAAACATCTCAAAAGTAGTAACGCAATCATAAATTTTTTATAACTTTTTTGTGAAAACACACAAAAGACACAAAAAATAGGCTATAATTAAAGCAGTTGGCTTTCATCCCCAGTGCAGGCACCTTTCACGCGGCATTTAGGGTATAAAAAAGCCGGTATGAATATTTTTTGAAAAGGAGTTTTACTTTGAGTTACGATAGCCCGGGGAAAAAATTATGGCGGTACATATCGCCTATTCTTTTGTACTATGGGGTCATGCTGATAGTATCTTTTATCGGATCCTTTGTGATTACATATCAGATGGCCGGAACCATGGCCACGATGGACATGGAGGAGTTTACGCAGGAACTGATTCTTCGCTCCCTTGAAGCTTCTGTACCTATTTATCTCATTAGCGGACTGGTTTCCCTGCCGCTTCTTGTGCGCATGTTTTTTAAAGACATAACCTACAGAAGGTATGTGGGAGATAAAAGCAGCTTAAAAAAAGGATTGCTGGTTTACTGTATTTTGGCGGGGATTTTTGCCAGCCTTACGGCCAGCCTGCTGGCGACTTTGTCTCAGGTCGGCCAGGTGTTTGAAGGCTATGAATCTGCTTCACAGACGATATTTTCCCAGACCGTTCTTATGCAGATCGCGGCGGCTGGTATCGTCATGCCAGTGGTGGAAGAGTTTGTTTTCAGAGGTCTTATGTATAATCGGATGAAGGATTATATGAGCGCAAATATGGCCATGATAATTTCATCTCTGATCTTTGGCCTGTATCACGGCAATCTGATCCAGGGGATCTACGGTTTTGTTATGGGCCTGATTATGATCTTTGTTTATGAAAAGTATCAGACTATGGCAGCGCCGGTGCTCTGCCATATAGGGGCGAACCTGATCTCTATTATCCTGGAATTTTTAAATATCCAGCTAGATTCTGTTGTGACTGCCGGGGTTATTGCTGTGGCATGTTTGGCTGGGGCATATGGGATGCTCAAGCTGATCCAAAAGCAGGTCCATGTGGGAATGATCCTGAACAAGCGTTATGTTGACGCCGGACTCGACGGCGCCGATGGAAAGCATGAAAAACATTTCCATGACCATTCATTTTTTAATTCTTCGTCCCCAGGTCGCGGATCCGATAAAAAGCAGGGAACCGGATATACTGTGGATGATTACTATCCAAAGCCTAAGGATGAAGATAAAGCCTGAATAAGTGAGGAGGAACTTTTATATGCCCTGGTGTCCAAAATGCAAAACAGAATATATTGAGGGGATAGAGGTATGCGCAGACTGCCACACACCTCTGGTGGCATCTCTGGAAGATGAAAAAGCGTTGGAAGAACCTGGAAAAGAGATCGTATCTGACGGCGAGGGGCCTTTAGCTGATAAAGACTTTGAAAAAGAGAAAGAGCTTACGGATAAAGCATCTTATGGTGAAGAGGATGCAGATGACGGGGAAGAACTTACAGAAGAAGATTTAAGGCGCAAGCTTCGGGAACATACCGTCACCTATGTTCGGCCGGAAGAACAGTACAGCGATAATCGTTCCAGCGGATATATGCTAACGATCCTGGGAGCGGCGGGACTTATTGTTTTAGTCCTGATTTTGACGGATGTGATCCATCTTTCCCTGGACCCTGTGATGCAGTATGTTTTTTATGGCGTTTTAGCAGTATTGTTTGTGGTTTTTCTGGCCATGGGTATTTCATCCCTGAAAAAAGCAGAGGAATATAAAAAGCGTATTTCTTCGGAAAAAAAGAGTTCCCGGGATCTTTTAGAGTGGCTGTGTTCCGATGAACAAAAGGCCCGGCTGGATCTTTGCCATGAGGAAGAATCTTCTCCGGAGGAGGCATATTTTGCCTGTCAGGAGCTGATGAAGCAGATGCTGACCCAGAAAGATCCGGACATAAAAGAAGAATACATGAATTATATTATTGAGAAAGCTTATAATGAGCTTTTTGAATCTTAAGTTTGGTTCTGAATCAAATGATTTTTCTCCCGGCGTGTCCGGTAAAGGCCTGGTTTGTGCGCAAAGACCGGTCCGGAAAGTCACAGAGATTGCCCTTTTGGAAGCGGCCTGGCAGAGACTGCTTCCAAAAGGGCATTTTTTTATTGACAAACTGCGCCATATTAGGACAAAAGGGGAAAAATACGGGACCGTCCCGGCGAAAAATGACCATTTTTGTCAAAGCGCCATGGAAAAAAACAGTTTACAGTTTTTTTCTGTAAAAGTATAATATTTAGTATATTGACAAGAGAAATATAATCGATTAAAATAATCTTGCAAGAACAAATGTTCGCATTTAATTTTAAGAAAAGGAAGAGTATATTATGGCAGATAAAAATGAAAAGACATTGGATAAAAATGAAAAGTTAAAAGCCCTGGACGCAGCCCTGGCTCAGATTGAGAAGCAGTACGGCAAAGGCTCTGTGATGAAACTGGGAGATAAGGGGTCTTCCATGGATGTGGAAACCGTTCCTACAGGCGCCTTAAGCCTTGACCTGGCTCTTGGCCTTGGCGGTATTCCTAAGGGAAGGATCATTGAGATCTACGGACCGGAATCTTCTGGTAAAACTACAGTAACCCTCCACATGGTTGCTGAGGTTCAGAAGCGGGGCGGCATTGCCGGTTTTATTGACGCGGAACATGCTCTGGATCCGGTCTATGCCCGGAACATTGGCGTTGATATTGATAATCTTTACATATCTCAGCCGGATAACGGTGAACAGGCTCTGGAGATCACTGAAACTATGGTCCGCTCCGGCGCTGTGGATATTGTTGTTGTGGACTCGGTGGCTGCTTTGGTTCCTAAAGCTGAGATTGATGGAGATATGGGGGACAGCCATGTAGGACTTCAAGCCCGCCTTATGTCCCAGGCGCTGAGAAAGCTTACCGCTGCCATCAGCCGTTCCAACTGTATTGTTATTTTCATTAACCAGCTTCGTGAAAAAGTGGGTGTTCTGTTCGGAAGCCCTGAAACGACTACCGGCGGACGTGCCCTGAAGTTTTATTCCTCCATCCGTCTGGACATCCGCCGTATCGAGTCTTTGAAGATGGGCGGCGAGATCGTAGGTAACCGGGTGCGGATCAAGGTCGTTAAAAATAAGATCGCTCCTCCATTTAAGGAAGCTGAGTTTGATATTATGTTCGGTAAAGGTATTTCCCGGGAAGGGGATGTGCTGGATCTGGCGGCAAACGTAGGCATTATTACAAAAAGCGGCGCCTGGTATTCCTATAACGAGGCAAAGATCGGTCAGGGCCGTGAGAATACAAAGCAGTATCTGAGAGAGCATCCTCAGATCCTGGATGAGGTGGAGAACAAGGTCCGGACGCATTTCGGCCTTGCTCCTTCCACTGAGACAGCCCAAGGCAAGGCTCCGGTTTCTGAAGGTGAGGACACAACTTTGTTTTCTCTGATGGATCAGGATGAACAGTGATCCCATGATCGTTACACAGGTTGAAAAGATAACCCAGGCTAAGGTCCGGGTTGTTCTGAATGAAGAAACAGCATGGACCTTACCGACGTCTGTGGCTGATGCGTGGCAGCTGCGTCCCGGCAGGGAGATTTCTCAGGAAGACTGTGACTGCCTTTATGATGCTTATGTGCTGCGGGCTGCCAAGAAAAAGGCTCTGGATCTTTTAAGCCGCAGGGAACATACCCATCGGGAGCTTAAGGAGAAGCTGCTGCGCCAGGGTTTTGACCCAGAAACAGCCTGCCGGGCCCTGGACTATGTGGATTCTTATCATTATCTGGATGATGAGCGCTATGTAAGGAACTATCTTTTAAGTCATGGGGGGAGCAAAAGCCGCCAGGTCATTTATCAGACACTTCTGGACAGGGGAATTGATCCTCAGACCATTGAGCTGGGGATGGAAGAGCAGGAGATGGATGATACTGAAAAGATTCGCCGGATTTGTGAAAAGAAATTTGGCGATGTTTTCCACATGACCCGGGAAAAACGGCAGAAAGTTTTCCAGTACTTCCTCCGCCGGGGGTATAAATATGGCGATATTGCCAGTATCGTCAAGGATTTTGACAGTATTTAATATATATTGACAGCTGTTTTTAGTTACTATGTCTAAAAATAATCGTTATGACACTTGACATAACATTCAAAAAAGTATAAAATCTATGTGTTGTATATCTGTACAATGAAAATTAAATAAGGAGGTGCTCTTGTGCTGCCGTTATATGTAGCAATACCAGCAATTGTCATTGCTGTGATCATTACTGCGGTTGTTGCCTGGAATGTGGCAATTTCTTATAGAAAGAAAGTTGTTGAAAGCAAAATTGGCACAGCTGAGGAAAAGGCCCGTGAGATCATTGACGAGGCTATGAAGACAGCTGAAACCAAAAAGCGTGAAGGCCTGCTGGAAGTGAAAGAAGAAGCGTTAAAGAACAAGAACGAGCTGGAACGAGAAAGCAGAGAACGCAGAGCGGAATTGCAAAAGTATGAAAAACGTGTGCTCGGCAAAGAAGAGGCCCTGGACCGGAAGGCCGATTCCCTTGAGAAAAAGGAGAGTCAGCTGGCATCCAGAGAAGACCGTTTGAATAAGATGCGTCAGGAAGTGGAAACTCTCAACGAGCAAAGGGTACAAGAATTAGAGAGAATCTCAGGATTAACCTCCGAACAAGCAAAAGAGTATCTTTTAAAAACTGTTGAAGATGAAGTAAAACATGAAACAGCGATGTTAGTCAAAGACCTTGAAAGCAAGGCAAAAGAGGAAGCATCCAAGAAAGCCAAGGAGTATGTTGTAACAGCCATCCAGAAGTGCGCTGCGGACCATGTGGCAGAGACAACGATTTCTGTTGTTCCCCTTCCTAATGATGAGATGAAGGGGCGTATTATCGGACGTGAAGGACGCAACATACGTACACTGGAAACTATGACAGGCATTGACCTGATCATTGATGACACTCCGGAAGCAGTTATCCTTTCCAGTTTTGACCCGATCCGCCGTGAGGTTGCAAGGATCGCTCTGGAAAAGCTTATTGTTGACGGACGTATCCATCCGGCAAGGATTGAAGAGATGGTTGAAAAGGCCCAGAAAGAAGTGGAGATCATGATCCGGGAAGAAGGCGAGGCCGCGACCCTGGAAGTAGGTGTTCACGGTATCCACCCGGAGTTGGTGCGTCTGCTGGGCAAGATGAAGTTCCGTACAAGCTATGGACAAAACGCATTAAAACATTCCATTGAAGTGGCGCAGCTGTCCGGCCTTTTAGCAGCAGAGATCGGTGTCGATGTGCGTATGGCCAAGCGTGCCGGACTGCTCCATGATATTGGTAAGTCCGTTGACCACGAAATGGAAGGATCTCATATTCAGATTGGTGTGGACCTTTGCCGTAAATATAAGGAGTCACCTATCGTCATTAATGCCGTGGAGGCTCACCACGGAGATGTTGAGCCAACCTCTTTGATTGCATGTATCGTGCAGGCTGCCGATACAATTTCTGCCGCAAGACCAGGAGCGCGCAGAGAAACTTTGGAAACTTACACTAACAGATTAAAACAATTAGAAGATATTGCCAATAATTTTAAAGGCGTTGATAAATCTTTTGCTATACAGGCGGGGAGAGAGATTCGGATCATGGTTGTACCGGAACAGGTCAGCGATGATGATATGATTCTTTTGGCCCGGGATATTTCAAAACGTATTGAGTCTGAGATGGAGTACCCCGGACAAGTGAAAGTAAATGTCATCCGCGAGTCCCGTGTTGTGGATTATGCCAAATAAAAAAAGCGAATGATCATTAAGTCCTATATATTTGAAGTTATCAGATATATAGGACTTTTTTATACATTTGTTGTGATAAAATGTTTTTGATGTAAAAAGGAGGAGCATTTTATGCTGGAGTGTATTGATCTTGAGAAAAAATTAAAGCAAAAGGAGGCAAAAGAGCTGCTGGATCAGCTGGATACAAAGGTTGCCAGGCTGCAGAGAGAAGCAAAGGCCTGCGGTATTCCCGTTATGATCATTTTTGAGGGCTGGGGTGCATCGGGAAAAGGGACGTTGATCAACCGGCTGATCCAGCCTATGGATCCGAGAGGGTTTAAAGTCTATACCATCCAGAAAGAGAACGAAGAGGAAGCCATGCGCCCGTTTTTGTGGCGGTTCTGGACAAAAACGCCGGCAAAGGGACGTATGCATCTGTTTGATCGGAGCTGGTATAACCGAGTACTAAAAGATCGTATGGACGGACGTGTGAATAAAGAACAGTTGATGAACGCTTACAATGAGATCGTTTCCTTTGAGGAACAGCTGACTGTGGATGGCACACTGATCATTAAGTTCTTTCTTCATATTTCCAAGAAAGAGCAGAAAAAGCGTTTTGAAAAACTTGAAGCGTCGGAAGAGACTCGCTGGAGAGTTACAGCAGAGGACTGGAAGCATAATAAGCAGTATGATGAGTATGTAGGTGTGTATGAGGATATGATGGAAAAAACCGACACGGATTTTGCTCCATGGACCATTGTTGAGGCTACAGACCGGGAGTATGCGTCTGCCAAGATCCTTGCCGTAGTTTCAAACATGCTGGCGGAAAAAATCAAAGAAGTCAATGCTGCAAAGGCAAATTCGGTCACGGAAAGCCCGGAGTCTTCTGTGCCGGGAACTATGTTCAGGACTTCTGTGTTAGACGGGGTAGATCTTTCCAAGAGCCTTTCTAAAGAGACTTATAAGAAAAAACTGGACGAGCTTCAAAGCAAGCTTTCCCAAATGCACAGCGAGCTTTACCGGAGAAGAATCCCTGTTGTTCTTGCTTTTGAAGGCTGGGATGCCGGTGGTAAAGGCGGCGCCATTAAAAGACTTACAGCAAAGCTGGACCCAAGAGGTTATGAGGTAATTCCCACAGCTTCCCCAAATGACATTGAAAAGGCTCATCATTATTTGTGGCGTTTTTGGAATAACATGCCTAAGGCGGGACATATTGCTATATTTGACCGTACCTGGTATGGCCGGGTTATGGTAGAGCGGATCGAAGGCTTCTGTACAAAGGTGGAATGGCAGAGGGCTTATAAAGAGATTAATCAGATGGAAGAACATCTGGCAAATGCCGGGGCTGTGATCATTAAGTTCTGGATGCACATTGATAAGGATGAGCAGGAGCGGCGTTTTAAGGAACGTATGGAGGATCCTGAAAAACAGTGGAAGATCACAGATGAAGACTGGAGGAACAGGGAAAAATGGCCTCAGTATGAAGAGGCAGTTAATGAAATGATCGTACGCACATCCACAACTCATGCACCATGGGTGATCGTGGAGGGTAATTCAAAATACTATGCCCGGGTGAAAGTGCTTCAGACAATAGTAGATGCCTTAGAGGTTCGGCTTAAATAAAAAAGGGGCGATGGCTTACGAAAAGTCACCGCCTACTTTAGTATGTACCTGAAGGGAATCGAACCCTCGCACCTGGCTCCGGAGGCCAGTGCTCTATCCACTGAGCTACAGATACCTTAGCAGTATAACCCATTTTTTTTAAAATTGCAAGTGTTTTTTTGAAAATTTGAAAAAACAATCAGCCTGAAAAAGCGGGCATTTTGGGAGCAAAGTGGTGTCGAAGTGCGTCAAATTAATGTGTATTGCTTTTTAAGTGGTTTTTTGCTACAATATATGTGGTAAAAATTGCAGTTATTCCAAAGGAGAAAAGCTATGAAAACCACAGTGCAAAATCATGCATCAAGTGAGCGCAAAAAAATAATAATGATCATTTTGATCATTATTGCCATTGTTGCCATAATTGCAGCTATAATTTTCAATCTCACGGGGAGCAATGACGCAAACACTGACACAAATACTCAGACAGCTTCAGAAACCGGAAATGATGCGCAGGACCAGATTGAATCTCTGATCCTTCAATACCGTACCGCTTTTGCTCAGGCAGATATTGAATCATTAAAGACGATCTATAACACTTCTCAGGTAATGAACGCAGATGTTATCACTGCAACAGCCGAGATCATTACCGGATATGAAAATACGGTTTGTTACATAAAAGACGGTATGGACGATACCTCTAAGGTTGTTTTTATTTATGATGATCTGGAGATTGACGGGATTGAAACTCTCATCCCAAATGTGGCCTATGTCTACGTTATGCAAAAGGAAGACGGCGGCTATTATATTTACCCCGGAGAATACAGTGACAGTGCCTCAGATTATGTATACAGCACAGAGCTTCAGATGTATATTAATGATCTGATCAAGGAAGATGATATTAGCCAGGTATACACCCAGGCCAGCGACAAGCTGGCGAATATCATGGCTGATGATCCGGACGCGGCGGCCTTTATCGACCAGCTCACCGCCGAGGAAGATAGTGAAGGAGAAAGCGGCGAAACTGTGGACAGCCAAAGTTCCTGAAACTAAAAAATAAGTGGTAACCTCAAAGCAGTTGTCGTATAATAAAGGCAGCTGCTTTCTGCTGTGACCGCTTAACAAAGGAGAGTAAAACGTGACTGAAAAAGAATCTGTACGTTTAAATAAATATTTAAGTGCCCACGGGGTTTGCTCCCGGAGAGAGGCAGATGAGTGGATCGCCAGGGGAAAGATCACGATTAATGGCAGGAAAGCCGCCATGGGAGAGAAGGTCACCGGAGGAGAGGATATAAGAGTGTCCGGAAAGAAAATAAATCCACAGGCTCCGGAGTATACTTATATTGTCCTGAATAAACCGCGGGGGATCGTATGCACCACAAAAAATGACAAGGACAATGTGATCGATTTTCTTAACCTGCCTCAGCGGGTATTTCCTGTAGGACGGCTGGATAAGGACTCGGAAGGTCTGCTTCTGCTTACCAACGACGGGGAGATTGTCAACGAGATCATGCGAGCTGCTGCAGGTCATGAAAAAGAATATGTTGTTAAAGTCAACCGGCCTGTAGATCGGTCCTTTATTGAAAAAATGAGTCGAGGGATCTATTTGGAGGAGCTTAATACGACCACCCGGCCCTGTCAGGTGCGGCAGACCGGCAAAGACATTTTTCACATTATCCTGACTCAGGGGCTAAACCGTCAGATCCGGCGTATGTGCCAGGCCCTGGGGTATAAGGTAGTAATGCTCCGGCGGATCCGCATTATGAATATTCGCCTGGGAGATCTGCTCACAGGCAGCTGGAGGCCTTTAACGCAAAAAGAACTGACCGTTATGAAAAAGATGATAAAAAGGCCGGTAATAACGATAGACCAGAAGTGAGGAGAAATCATGGAACAGAAAATAGAAAAAATGAAGGCCCTGGTGGCCACTTTAAATAAAGCGGCAAAAGCCTATTATCAGGAAGACCGGGAGATCATGAGCAATTATGAATATGATGCTCTTTATGATCAGCTGCTTGCTCTGGAAAAAGAAACCGGAACAGTCCTTTCCAACAGTCCTTCCGTCCATGTAGGGTATGAGGTTTTAAGTGAGCTTCCAAAGGAAGCTCATGAGTCACCTATGCTGTCCTTAGATAAGACAAAGGATGGGGAAGCATTAAAGGCCTGGCTGGGAGAGCACAAAGGTTCTCTGTCCTGGAAGCTGGACGGGCTTACGATTGTCCTGACTTACCAAAACGGCGTTCTTGCCAAGGCGGTGACCCGGGGAAATGGAGAAATCGGTGAGGTCATCACCAACAATGCCCGGGTATTTAAAAACCTGCCCCACAAAATCTCTTATAACGGGGAATTGATCTTAAGAGGAGAAGCGGTGATCAAGTACTCAGACTTTAATAAAATCAACGAACAGATCGAAGACGTAGATGCCCGATATAAAAATCCCAGAAACCTGTGCAGCGGTTCTGTGCGCCAGTTAAATAATGAGATCACAGCTAAAAGAAATGTCCGCTTTTTTGCCTTTACCCTTGTCCGGGCAGAGGGCGTGGATTTTCAAAATTCCCGGATCTGTCAGATGGAATGGCTGAAATCCCTTGGATTTGACATTGTAGAATATAAAGCCGTTACCCAGGACAATATCCAGGAGGCTGTAGAATACTTTGCCAGCTATATTGAAGAAAATGATGTTCCATCGGATGGTCTGGTACTTACCTATGACAATATTGAGTACAGCCGTTCCCTGGGAACTACAGCAAAGTTTCCAAGAGATTCCATGGCCTTTAAATGGGCGGACGAAACGGCCCAGACCCATTTGCTTCAGGTGGAATGGAGCGCTTCCCGTACCGGGCTCATTAACCCGGTAGCCGTCTTTGAGCCGGTAGAGCTGGAGGGGACCACAGTTTCCAGAGCCAGCATCCACAATATCAGTATTATTGAAAGCTTAAAACTGGGGATCGGCGATACCATCGAAGTTTATAAGGCAAACATGGTCATTCCCCAGATTGCTAGAAATTTAACAAAGTCAGGAAATCTGCCGATCCCTGAGGTGTGTCCTGTATGCGGCAGCCCTACCCGGATCCGGCAGATAAATGACGCGAAATCCCTCTACTGTACAGACCCGGACTGTCCGGCAAAAAAAATCAAGGCTTATACCCTGTTTGTCAGCCGGGATGCCTTTAATATTGAAGGCCTGTCTGAGGCAACTTTGGAAAAGTTTGTGCAAAATGGATTTATTCATGAATTTGCCGATATTTTCCGGCTGAACCGTTTTAAAGATACCATCACCCAGATGGATGGTTTCGGGGAAAAGTCCTACGCCAATCTGGAGGAATCCATTGAAAAAGCAAGAAAGATCATTCTCCCTAAATTTATATACAGCCTTGGGATCCCCGGGGTGGGACTGGCAAATGCCCGGCTGATCTGCAAAGCGTTTTCCCAGGATCTGATAGCCATTGAAAATGCTGACGCTAAAGAATTAACAGATATTCCCGGGATCGGTCAGGTGATCGCCGACAGTGTTGTGGAATTTTTTGCCAATGAAAAGAATCGGATCATGGTAGACCACCTCCTTGAAGAGGTCTGGCTGGAAAAAGAGGATGAGGAGGATGAGGACACAGCAGTTTCCGGGAAAACATTTGTGATCACGGGAAGTTTAAACCACTTTGCCAACCGGGGAGTCCTTAAAACCCTCATTGAGTCTAAAGGAGGTAAGGTAGCCGGATCTGTATCCTCAAAAACCGATTATTTGATTAATAATGACAGTACGTCCACATCTTCAAAAAATAAAAAAGCCAGGGAGCTTAACATTCCTATTATGACAGAAGAGGAATTTATGGAATTTATCGGTCAATGACCATTGACTTTTATATAGGAACATGATATATTGATGATGAAATCCTAGTAAATTAGTGGGAATTTAACGGAGGTCATTTGATGCGGTTGTCAACGAAAGGACGCTACGGCTTGAGAGCAGTAGTAGATCTGGCTGTTCACGAAACCGATGCTGCCGTATCTATCAGCAGTATCGCTTCCAGGCAGGGGCTGTCTGAAGGTTATCTGGAGCAGCTCATTGCAAAACTGAAAAAAGCAGGAATCGTGACAAGTATCCGGGGAATCAACGGAGGCTATAAGCTTGCTCGGGATCCGAAAGAGATTACCGTAGGAGACGTTTTACGGGCTCTGGAAGGGAATCTTAGCGTCGTAGAGTGTCCGGATGACCAGTCCTGCGATAAATTTGATTCCTGCGTGACAAAATATGTATGGAAACGTATTAACGACAGTATAAATGAAGTAGTGGACACAATGACCCTGGAAGAAGTTATTCGTAATGGCTGTCATTATAACGACGGCATAGTAATACAAGGAATGGAGTGTTGAGGATGAAAAAGACCATTTATTTGGATCATGCGGCCACAACAGCGGCCAGGCCGGAGGTTGTGGAGGCTATGCTTCCGTACTTTACTGAAAAATATGGCAATCCGTCCAGTGTTTATGATATGGGCGCCCAAAATAAAGGTGTTATTACCAGCGCCAGAGAATTGATCGCGGGTACTCTTGGGACGACGCCTGAAAATATTTATTTTACCGCAGGGGGCACAGAAAGCGATAACTGGGCGCTGATCGCAGCCGCTGAGGCCCTGTCTGCCAAAGGCAATCACATTATTACATCCACCATTGAACATCATGCGGTTTTGCATACATGCCAGTATCTGGAAAAACGCGGCTTTGAGGTGACTTATGTAGATGTGGATGAAAACGGTATCCTTAAGCTGGATGAGCTTAAAAAGGCTATACGGCCTACGACGATACTGATTTCGGTAATGTATGCCAACAATGAGATCGGTACCATCCAGCCGATTAAGGAAATCGGCGAGATCGCCCATGAGCACAGGATTTTATTCCACACAGATGCAGTACAGGCTTACTGCCAGCTGCCTATTAATGTGGATGAGTGCCATATTGACATGCTCAGCGCCAGCGCCCACAAGTTAAATGGACCTAAAGGTATCGGTTTCTTATACATCCGTAAAGGCGTGAAGATCCGTTCCTTTATCCACGGCGGTGCCCAGGAACGGAAACGTCGGGCAGGGACAGAAAATGTGCCGGGGATCGTGGGCTTTGCCAAGGCTGTAGAAATTGCTCAGGCAACTATGAAGGATCGCGCCGAACATGAGCTTAAGCTGAGAGAACTTCTGATTTCCAGAATCTATAAGGAGATACCTTATGTACGGTTAAACGGAGATCACCAGCGCCGTCTGCCAAATAACGTGAATTTCAGCTTCCAGTTTATTGAAGGAGAATCTCTTTTGATCATGCTGGATATGGCAGGAATTTGCGCCTCCAGCGGCTCTGCCTGCACATCCGGTTCTCTGGACCCGTCCCATGTGCTTCTGGCTATCGGGCTGCCTCATGAGATCGCTCATGGCTCCCTGCGCCTGACTCTTGGAGAGGATAATACAGAAGAAGATGTGAATTATACAGTAGATAAGATTAAAGAAATCGTAGAGCATCTGCGGGCTATGTCGCCTCTTTATGAGGATTTTATGGCCGGCCGGATCCACAAGCCACTGCAGTAAAATCGTAGAAACGGAGGAATAAACAAGTGTACAGTGAGAAAGTAATGGATCATTTTCAGCATCCCAGAAATGTAGGAGAAATTGAAAATGCCAGCGGTGTGGGAACCGTTGGCAATGCCAAATGCGGCGATATTATGCGGATCTATTTTGATATTGACGAAAACCAGGTAATCCGGGACGTAAAGTTTAAAACCTTTGGCTGCGGCGCGGCAGTAGCAACAAGCAGCATGGCTACAGAGCTTGTAAAAGGCAGGACCATTTACGAAGCTTTGGAAGTTACCAATAAGGCCGTTATGGAAGCATTAGACGGTCTGCCGCCGGTAAAGGTCCACTGCTCCCTTTTAGCGGAAGAGGCCATTCATGCCGCCTTGTGGGATTATTGTGAAAAACATAATATTAAGATCGAAGGTTTAGAAAAGCCTAAGTCTGACATTAGCGAAGAGGAAGAAGAGGAAGACTACTAAAATCGTTCGTCCTTGCAAAGGTGTTGGAAATGAAAAAAAAGAAAGTGGTAGTGGGAATGTCCGGCGGTGTGGATTCCTCTGTGGCTGCCTGGCTCCTAAAGGAGCAGGGCTATGATGTGATAGGGGTGACTATGCAGATCTGGCAGGATGGGGATGTGCTGGCTCAGGAGGAAAACGGAGGCTGCTGCGGCTTAAGCGCTGTCGATGATGCTAGGGCCGTGGCTCAGATCATTGGTATTCCCTATTATGTAATGAATTTCAAAAAGGAATTTAATGATCTTGTCATTAAGGATTTTGTCCGGGAATACAGCCTTGGACGCACGCCTAATCCGTGTATACGGTGCAACCGTTATGTGAAGTGGGAGGCGCTGCTGGGAAGGTGTCTCGCCCTGGGCGCGGATTATATTGCTACTGGGCACTACGCCCAGGTAGTCTGTCTTGATAATGGACGCTATGCTCTTAAAACAGCCCCCAGCAGTAAGGATCAGACCTATGCGCTTTATAATCTGACCCAGGAGCAGCTTTCTCATACCATAATGCCAGTGGGGCAGTACACAAAGGATGAGATCCGCGCTATAGCAAAAAAAATCGGCCTTAAGGTGGCGGCGAAGCCGGACAGTCAGGACATTTGTTTTGTGCCGGATGGGGATTACACCCGTTTTCTGGAGGATTACACCGGAAAGAAGGCCCCGGAGGGGAATTTTGTGGATATTCACGGGAATGTTCTGGGACGCCACAAGGGAGTTATCCACTATACAGTTGGACAAAGAAAAGGCCTTGGTCTGGCTATGGGCCATCCGGTATTTGTTACAGAAATCCGCCCGGACACAAATGAGGTGGTCATTGGGGAAAATGAAGATGTGTTTTCAAACGAACTCATCGCCCAAAATCTGAATTTTATGGCCATTGAGCCGCCCAAAGCGCCTTTGCGGATATTTGCCAAGGTTCGTTATGCCCATCAGGGGGAATGGTGTACATTAGAAATGATAGATCCGGATATTGCCCGGTGTACTTTTGACCAGCCAGTGCGGGCTATTACTCCGGGTCAGGCCGTGGTTTTTTATGATAACGATCTGGTCCTTGGCGGCGGTATTATTAAAAATGCAGTCAAAGACAGACAAAGAAGAAGGGTTTTATGAATATTATGTTCTTGCTTACCCCCAAGAGCAATGCAGCGTATAATGAGCGTCGGCGATTTTGACCTGGCAGTATCTGAGGATAGTCTTGAGGACAGGGAAGGAATCTTCCCCTATCCAATAAAAAAATAAATAAAAACTTGCCGGAATTACATGGCAATATGATAACATTGTTAAAATTTTATTTTGGATAATAAATAGACTTGAATTTTTTGGGGATATTAGGTAAAATAAACAAAGCGGTAATAGTGATGCGCTTGATACGCAATTATTACTGATATGATAAAGTTGCCAAACAACTTTAAGTAAAATTTATTCTTAGGAGGAATTACTATTATGGCAGTAAAAGTAGCAATTAATGGTTTCGGACGTATCGGACGTCTTGCTTTCAGACAGATGTTTGGAGCAGAAGGTTATGAAGTTGTTGCTATCAACGATTTAACAGCTCCTGCAATGTTGGCTCACTTATTAAAGTATGACTCTTCTCAGGGAAGATATGTTGGCCACACAGTTGAAGCAAAAGAGTCTTCCATCGTTGTTGACGGAAAAGAAATCGAAATCTACAAAATGCCCAATGCTGCAGAACTTCCATGGGGAGAACTTGGCGTAGACGTTGTTCTTGAGTGCACAGGTTTCTACACCTCCAAAGCAAAAGCTCAGGCTCATATTGATGCTGGCGCTAAAAAGGTTGTTATCTCCGCTCCTGCAGGCAACGACCTTAAGACTATCGTTTACAGCGTAAACGAAAACACTCTTACAGCTGATGATCAGATCATTTCCGCAGCTTCCTGTACAACAAACTGCTTAGCTCCTATGGCTAAAGCGCTTAATGATTATGCTCCGGTCCAGAGTGGTATCATGTCTACGATTCATGCTTACACAGGTGATCAGATGGTTCTTGACGGTCCTCACAGAAAAGGTGACCTTCGCCGCGCGAGAGCTGCAGCTGTGAACATTGTTCCTAACTCCACAGGCGCCGCGAAAGCTATTGGTCTTGTTATCCCTGAATTAAACGGCAAACTGATCGGTTCTGCTCAGCGTGTTCCTGTTCCTACAGGTTCCACAACGATCCTGACAGCTGTTGTTAAAGGCAGCGATGTAACAGTTGAGGGTATTAACGCAGCTATGAAAGCCGCAGCTTCCGATTCTTATGGATATAACGAAGATCCTATCGTGTCTTCTGATATTATCGGTATTACCTATGGTTCTCTGTTCGATGCAACACAGACTATGGTATCCAAGGTTGCTGATGACTTATATGAAGTTCAGGTTGTTGCATGGTATGACAACGAGAACTCTTACACAAGCCAGATGGTAAGAACAATCAAATA
>CAZMGH010000028.1:32792-34768 GCA_964565805.1 uncultured Lachnospiraceae bacterium | reverse complement strand
AATTATGGAAATTTTTAATAGGCGCTTAGTGTATACTTTTAACAGATTTTATGTTACACTACTTAAAGAGATCCCTTATCGTCGGTCCTGGAGAGAACCCAAAAGGGGGATTTTATATGTTGAAAACAAAAGAACTGCCGGAAAATGAACGGCCCTATGAAAAGTGTGAAAAGTACGGACCCCAGAGCCTGTCCGATGCAGAGCTTCTGGCAGTGGTCATCCGTACCGGCACAAAGACAAAGCGCAGTGTAGAGCTGGCCATGGAGGTTTTAAACATGTCCGAAGGACAGGGCGGCCTTAACGGCTTGAATGATCTGTCCAGAGCACAGCTGATGAGGCTTCCCGGAATTGGCCGGGTAAAAGCCATCCAGATCCAGTGTGTTCTGGAATTGTCTAAAAGAATACAAAAGTCCGGCGCCGCCATGGGGCTGGACTGCAGGAACCCGGAAGCCATTGCCGGTTATTATATGGAAGAGATGCGTCATTACCGCCAGGAACATCTGGTTCTTTTGATGCTGAATACAAAAAACAAGAAAATCGGAGATATGGTCATATCCAAAGGCAGTGTGAATGCAGCGCTGATCTCTCCCAGAGAGATTTTTTTAGAAGCCCTGCGTCACGATGCGGTCAATATCATCCTGCTCCACAATCATCCCAGCGGCGATCCTATGCCCAGCAGAGAGGATATTGATGTAACACGAAATATTGCCCGGCTTGGAAAGATGCTTGGGATACGTCTGTTGGATCATATCATCATTGGAGACAAAACCTATAAAAGCCTGTTTCAATGCGGGCATATTCCGGTATAAGGAGCGGAAGTCCTACAAAGGGATACCCTCATGGCCGCTAGGAGTCGGCCTAAAAGAAGGAAATCCCACAAGGGGATACCCTTATGGCCGTCAAGGGCCGGCCTAAAAGGAGGAAATATTTAATGGCAGGACGTAAATATGGTTTAGATTTAGGTACAAATTACGTTAAAATATACGATAATGCCCGTAAGAATATTCTTATTGAAAAGAATATAATTGCTATACGAAAGAAGAAGGATATGGTGGCCGCAGGAGATGCGGCCTACGAAATTTTTGAGAAGGTTTCCGGTAATATTGTGATCAAACACCCGGTTCAAAATGGTGTGATCGCAGACGTGGAACCTATGGGAAAGATGTTTGACTATCTGTTAAAAAAGCTGAACTGCAGCAACAGCATGATGCGCCATAATGAATTTTATCTGGCAGTTCCCTCTGCCATTACGGAAGTGGAAAAGCGGGCTTTTTTCAGCCTTATCGGTCACTCGTCTTTTAAGACCCATAACGCCAGCCTGGTGGAAAAGCCGGTGGCGGCAGCCCTGGGCGAGGGCTTGGATGTGACCCGGGCCGGGGGGATCATGGTCGTTGACATGGGGGCAGACACTACGGAGATTTCCATTATCGCCCTGGGCGGCATCGTCCTTAGCCGTCTGATAAAAACCGGAGGAAATACCATTAACAACGCAATCTGCAATGAGGTAAAGCTTCGCCATAATGTGATCATTGGTCAGAAAACGGCAGAGCTTTTAAAATTATCCCTGGGCTCGGCTATCCCGACGATGGCGGAACCAGCGAGGGCCTATGGGAGGGATCTGATCACCGGCCTTCCGGTAAATGTTTTGATCCCGGCAACTTTAGTCTATAATTGTATCACTTCTGTTCTGGAGCCGGTGCTGGACGCTATACGGGGACTTTTAGAGCGTACGCCACCGGAGTTGAATAATGATATTTTTGACCATGGGATCTACGTGACCGGAGGCACCAGCATGATCCCCGGACTGGACAGGCTTATCGCCACCCGTACCCGCATGAAGGTCAACATGTCTTCCCATCCCCAGGAAAGTGTTGTCAAAGGCCTGGATGTGATCATGAACAGTTATGAGCTCTCCAGTCTCGCTTTCTCGGTGCGAGAGTCCGCATTCTATTAAGGACCGGCCAAGAAGGAGGAAA
>CAZMGH010000028.1:0-32692 GCA_964565805.1 uncultured Lachnospiraceae bacterium | reverse complement strand
AAACCCACAAGGGGATACCCTTATGGCCGTTAAGGGCCGGCCAAAAAGGAGGAAATATGAAGCAGCACAAGAAGAATGGTGGAGTGAACCCTAAGTATCTTTTTCTGGCATTGCTGGCAGTATGCTGCGGGCTGATTGCCGTAAGTTTTACGTGGGGAGCCACAAATAATATTGTCCAAAGTACATTAGGTACAGTGATCGCGCCGATGCAGACTGGTTTAAACAGTATCGGCACATGGGTTTCCTCCCTGCTGGAGGATTCCCAGACCATCAGCCAGCTTCAAGAGGAAAATGAAGCCCTGCAGCTGGAGGTGGATACATTAAGATCCCAGATTTCTTCCATGGAAAATAATTTAAGCGAACTGGATGATCTGAGAGAACTGCTGGCGCTAAAGGAAAGCTATCCCAACTACAGTATGGTAGGGGCCAGGATCATCAGCAGTGATGCCAGCAACTGGTATGATACTTTTACCATTGATAAAGGCACCAATGACGGGATCCAGGTGGATATGAACGTTATCGCCGACAACGGCCTTGTAGGCATTGTCATAGAAACCGGACTTAATCATTCGATTGTCCGATCCATCACCGATGATTCCAGCAGCGTCAGCGCTATGGACGCTATTTCAGAGGATCACTGTATTGTCAACGGAAGCCTGGAGGAAAAGGATACCGGGCTTTTAGACGTGGAACTGATCCGAAATGACGCTCAAATTGCAGTGGGAGATGAACTGGTAACCTCTTATCTCAGCGATAAGTTCCTTCCGGGTCTGACCATTGGCTATGTTACGGAGGTTACTGAAGATGCATCCACATTAACCAAAACAGCTCACGTTACGCCAGTGGTAGATTTTGAGCATCTTAGAAACGTGCTTGTGATCACTCAACTGAAAGCGGATCTGGTGGAAGATGGGGGGCTTGAAATCTCCGATACATCAGACACTGAAAGCACATCGAACAGTACCGTGGAAAGCACACAGGACACTTCCCAGGAAACCGACGAAGCTGCCTCTGACAGCAGCGGTCAGTAAAAGATAAGATGAAAGGATTGTAGTCAGGTGAAGCGCACTCTTATTTATATCGTCGTGATCTTGGCGGCGTTTTTACTGCAAAGTACCATATTTGAATTTATTGCGCTGGCAGATATAGTCCCCAATATGCTTATTATACTTACAGCCAGCATCGGATTGATCCGGGGTCGCAGTGAAGGATGCGTTGTGGGATTTTTCTGCGGGCTTCTCATGGATATTTCCGCGGGAGATTATCTGGGCGTCTATGCCCTGTGTTATATGACCATTGGGTTTGTGCTTGGGTATTTTAACCAGATTTATTATGAGGAAGATATTACTCTGCCTTTGATCCTTATCGGAAGCGCGGACCTGCTGTACGGCATATTTATGTATCTGGTCAGCTTCCTGGTAAGAGGAAGGTTTAATTTTCTGTTTTATCTGAAACGGATCATCCTTCCGGAGCTGGTGTATACGGTAATCATATCTATTGTAGTATACCGGGTAATATTGTTTATTTGCAAGAAGCTAGATAAAAAAGGAAGTGAGGATTTCATTGTTTAAAACACTTTTACGAGGGATCGTTTCAGTCATCCGCTCAAGGTTGTTTATTATTGGCGCCTTTTTTACCGTATTGTTTATCATTCTCTTCCACCGCCTGTTTGTACTCCAGGTGGTGGAAGGAGAGGACTATCTGGAGCAGTTTACTTATAGAATACAAAAAGAGACGGAAATTGCAGCACCCAGAGGGACTATTTACGATTGTAATGGCACTGTGCTTGCCTATGACCGGATGATCTATTCTGTGATCATTGAAAACAGCACATTGTCCTCGGACAATGAGACCCGGAATACTATGATCGAAAATCTGATTCGTATCGTAGAGGCTCACGGTGAGGAAACCGTCTATTCTATCCCTCTTGAAATCGGGGAGGATGGGACGATCCAGTTTAACGGGTCAGAAACAACGATACGAAACTTTAAAAAGGATATTTTCGGCCTCAATTATACGGACAGCTTAAGCGACAGTCAGGAATCCATGACGGCTCAGGAGCTGTATGATTATATGAGAGGTGAAAATCTTTTTAATGTTACAGGAGATTTCTCAGACGAAGAAATCTTAAAGATCCTTGCTCTTCGCTATGAACTGTACATGACCCGGTACCAAAGATATGTGACAGTAACTGTAGTTTCCGATGTGGATGATGATCTTGTGGCTGCTATTAAGGAAAACAGCACAGATCTTCCTAGTGTGACCATTTCCCAGTCTTATGTGCGGGAATATAATGACAGCATTTACTTTGCTCATATTACCGGATATACGGGAACCATTTCCGATGAAGAGCTGGAGCGGTTTGAGGAAGACGGACACACAGAATATACATCCAGTGACACAGTGGGAAAAACCGGTATTGAAAGTGTCTTTGAGTATGAACTGGCCGGCGAGAAAGGATCCCAGACTTTGTATGTAAACAGTGTGGGAAGTGTCCTGGATGTCACAGAGGTTACGGCAGCGGTTCCGGGAAATGATGTTTATCTTACCATTGACGCGGAGCTGACAAAGACCATTTACAATCTGCTGGAAGAAAAGATTGCAGGAATCCTCCTATCCAAGCTTGTATCTACTGTGGATGAGGATAATAATGAAAATCATCTGGTTCCATATATTGATGTTTTTCATGCCTTTATCGAAAATAACATTATTGATACAGAGCATTTTTATGGAAGTGAGGCAACAGACCTGGAAAAATCTGTAGGAGAACGCTTTAATACCTACATGGATGACGTTATTTCTCAGCTGGAAAGTATTTTAAGGGCAGATACTTTTGCTCCTCAAAGTACCCTGTCCGATGAATATGATGACTACTGCAACTATATTTACACATGGACGCGTGACAGCGGCATTTTAGATGGTGACTTATACGATGCGGATGAAGAGGTATACAGTCAGTGGGCTGAAGGTGAGATCGGACTGGGGGACTTCTTTGAACATGCCATTTCCCAGGGATGGATCGATACCTCCCTTTTAAGTATTTCCGGAGAATACGCGGACACATCGGAAGTTTATGACGCTTTAATTACCGCTGTTTTAAACGGGGTCCGGGATGATTCCGATTTCCAGAAGCAGGTTTATAAATTTATGCTGTCTTCCAACACGATCACAGAGAAAGAAATCTGCCTGCTTTTGTATGATCAGGAGATTTTATCCACAGAGGATGACGATTATGATAATCTTGTTAATGATGTAGTCACTGCTCGGGAATTTATTTATGATAAAATCTACACTATGGAGATCACCCCGGATATGCTGGCTTTAGATACATGCTCCGGAGCTGTTGTTGTTACAGATCCTAATACCGGCGAGGTTAAGGCCCTTGTGTCTTATCCAAGCTATGATGCCAACCGTATTTCGGATTCGGAATATTATGCGTCTTTGCTCAGCAATGCGTCCAGTCCTTTGTTTAACCGGGCCACACAGCAGACCAGCGCTCCCGGATCTACCTATAAGCCACTAGCAGCCATTGCAGGATTGGAAGAAGGGCTGATCACTTTGGATACCCAGATTTATGACGAGGTAGTTTTTGATAAAGTTTCTCCCAGCGCAAGCTGCTGGAGCAGCGTCAGCCACGGTTCTATTAATGTGATCCGAGCCATCGGCGTATCCTGCAACTACTTCTTCTATGAGCTGGGCTATAATGCGGCCCTGACAGCGGATGGCACGGAAAATGACGAACAGGGCATTGAGATTTTGACAAAATATGCGGAAATGTTTGGCTTTGGCCAAACCACAGGCATTGAGATCGGGGAAGCTTCCCCAAATATATCCGATGAGTCCAGCGTCCGATCCTTTATCGGACAGGGCACAAACAACTATACAGTCACCCAGGTGAACCGGTATACAGCAGCCCTTGCCAACCGGGGAACCGTGTATAATCTTTCTCTTGTAGATAAGATTACAGACAGCAGCGGCGCTTTGGTTGAGGATTTTACGCCGGAGGTTTTAAATGACCTGACAGATACCATTCAGGATTCCACCTGGGATGCGGTCTATGAGGGCATGTGGTATGTGGTTAATGAAACTTCCACCTACCAGGACGTTTTTACATCCCTGGATGTGGAAGTGGCAGGGAAATCTGGTACTGCACAGGAATCGGACCTGAAGCCTGAGCACGCCTGGTTTACCGGATTTGCCCCCTACAGCGATCCTCAGATTGCCGTAACAGTGCGTATTTCTAACGGATACGGCTCCACGAATGTTGTGGATACCTTCCGGGATACCATTGCCGCGTATTTTAACCTGCCTTTATATGATTCACTAAATGACGATTCAGAAGACAGCAGCGAAAGACATGCGCTTTTGCCGATCAACTACACTGGCGGTGTCCACACAGATGACGGCGACGACTGATCGTTCCTTTTGATCACGGCTGTATAGAAATAGAACTTATACAGGCTCCTGACAGCCCGGATGTGGCTCTGGCTCTTGTGGCCAGGGTTCCTCTGCGGGATGCCAAGCCAATGCATTTACAGGAGAATTATGATAAAGCGATTTAATTATTTTTTACATGGCCTGCTCAGATATGACTTTAGAAAATATGATGTAAAGCTGCTGCTGCCTGTGATTGCCCTTTGTGTGATCGGCGTCCTGAGTATTAACAGCGCGGCAGATGGTTTTGCGTCCAAACAGCTTATTGGTGTGTGCGCAGGTTTCGTTATAATGATATTTTTTTCGTTAATTGACTATAATTTTATTGCAAATTTCCAATGGATTTTGTATGCTATTAATGTAGCTATGCTGCTGGCGGTCCTGTTGTTGGGGATTGAGGTCAACGGCGCCCGCCGGTGGTTTTCGCTGGGGTCTTTTGGTACACTGCAGCCATCGGAGTTTGCAAAGATGCTCATGCTCATTATTTTTGCAAAGTTTATTAGTGACAATAAAGACAGGATCAGCAGATTTTCTACGATCATGATCACAGGGATTTTATACCTGGTACCTTTGGTGTTTATTTTTGAGGAACCGGATCTATCCACGACGCTGGTGTTTGTCTTCCTCTTTTGTGTGCTTATGTTTGTGGGAGGCATCAGTTTTAAGATCGTAGGAGGCATCCTTGCCACAGTCATTCCTCTGGGCGCGCTGTTTTTATGGTATGTGACTCAGCCCTTCCAGATCCTTCTGAGTGATTACCAGCAGACTCGTATCATGACCTTTTTAAACCCTTCGGATTATCTGCTGACCACTTATGCCCAGCAGTACAATTCGGTTATGGCTATCGGTTCCGGTCTGCTTACCGGGAAAGGCCTGAACAACAATACATTAACATCCGTCAAGGGCGGAGATTTTCTCTCAGAGCCACAGACAGATTTTATATTTGCAGTTATTGGGGAAGAGTTGGGATTTGTGGGAGGCTGTGTGGTGATCGGCCTGCTGATGCTCCTTGTGATCTTTTGTCTGCTTATTGCAAGAGACGCGGCAGATATGACCGGCCGCCTGATCGCCAGCGGTTATGCTGCGATGATCGCCTTTCAGGCCTTTGTAAATATTGGGGTAGCTACAGCAATCCTGCCGAATACTGGTCTTCCGCTGCCATTTGTCAGCTACGGGCTCAGCTCTCTGCTGGCGAATTTTATTGGTATCGGTCTGGTTTTAAATGTGGGATTACAAAGAAACAGGAGGTAGATATTTTATGAATATCGGATTAGTTGCGCATGACGCAAAGAAAAAGCTTATGCAGAATTTCTGCATTGCTTACAGAGGAATTTTAAGCAAACATGAATTGTATGCTACCGGAACTACCGGAAGATCCGTTGAAGAAGTGACCAATTTAAACATACACAAGTTTTTGCCTGGCCCTTTAGGCGGTGAACAACAGCTTGGGGCTCAAATAGAGCATAATAATATCGACCTTTTGATATTTTTACGTGATCCCATGAACGCCCAATCTCATGAACCGAATGTCCATGAGATCGTAAAGCTTTGTGATATACACAACATTCCTATTGCCACAAATCTGGCTACAGCAGAGCTTCTTATAAAGGCTCTGGACCGGGGCGATCTGGAATGGCGGGAATTTTATAAATAAACAGAAAGAAGCAAGACTATGAAACGACGACTTATCGCGGCGGCCTGCTGCGCGGCACTGATCCTGGGCGGCTGTCAGCCGTCCTCCGGCCTTTTAAATAAATATTCTGAGATGGAATTGCTTACAAGCTCAGACGTCCTGAGTCTGGTAGAGCCGGAGAAAGGAGAGGGCTTTGGGGCAGATCTGGCTGTGGTCCCGGTTTCGGATAATGAAGCCTCAATTTCAGACAGTACTATAACTACCAGCGCCTCATTACTTATATGTACGAATACTCAGGAAGCTCTTTATTATAAAAACATATATGAAGCTCTGGCGCCGGCAAGTCTTACCAAGCTGATGACCGGCCTTCTGGTGTTAAAGTACGGGGACATGGATGACATTGTTACACTGACGGAGGAAATGGTCTATACGGATGTTGTAGGCGCTCAGATGGCCGGTTTTGAGGCTGGGGATCAGGTCAGTGTCCGGGATCTGTTTTACAGTATGTTGATCTATTCGGGCAATGATACATCGACAGCTTTGGGAATTTATATTTCCGGCTCAGTTGAGGAATTTGCCAGTTTGATGAACAGCGAGGCTACCAGTCTTGGGGCTGCCAACACACATTTTGTTAATGCCTGCGGTCTGGATGCGGACGGACATGAAACCTGCGCTTATGATCTTTACCTGATGTTTAACGCATGTATGGAGTACGAAGAGTTTAGGGATGCCATCAGCCAAAGCTCCTATACGGTAAATTATACGAGCGCTTCCGGAGCATCTGCAAGCAAAACCTTTGAAAGCACCAACCTGTATTTTTCCGGCGAATATACACCGCCGGAAGGAGTGACGATTTTCGGAGGGAAGACCGGAACGACAGGTAATGCGGGATCATGTCTGATCTTATATACCACAGATGACCAAGGGAATTCTTACGTGGCCCTGATCTTAGGCGGGGAGGATAAGGCGGAATTGTATCAACAAATGAACAATCTATTATCAATGATTCAGAAAAACTAATTGAATTTTTGGGTATTCTGTACTATAATTAATGTACATTATATATTTAAAATATATAAAAAATGGAGCACTAGGAGGAGAGTACCATGATACAAATTATTTCAGGTGTGAAGGGCAAAGGAAAAACAAAGTATCTCATTCAGATGGTAAACGATGAGGTAAAGGGGTCAAAAGGGAACATTGTTTACCTTGATAAAAATAATAAACATATGTATGAACTCAGCAACAAGATCCGTCTGATCAACGTTAAGGATTATCCGCTGGATAATTATGACAGCTTTCTGGGTTTTGTCTGCGGCTTGATCTCACAGGATCACGATCTTGAGGCTATGTATCTGGACAGCTTTTTAAGCATTTCCTGCGTGACAGAAGACTATGTTGGCTATGTTCTCACACAGCTTGAGAAGATCGCCGACACCTTTAACATAAATTTTGTCATCAGCATTTCCATTGACGCTGAAAATCTGCCGGAAGAATTTAAAGACAAGATCGTTATTTCTTTATAAGGATAAAGGCAGCGGCACATGTGTCCTGCCTGCTGCCAGATCAAACACCCGAGCAAAGGACTGCCGTACACCACTTCCACCCGGAACGCCGTGTACGGCATTTCTGCTGTGAGCACTAAATTCAGTCGGCAAGGCGCAGACTGAATTTAATACGCCTGATCGTCTTCTGTTCTTATTATGCTCAGTATGCCCGTATGTTAATTTTTTATTCGTAAAGGGTTTCCATATTTGACAAAAACGTTTATAATGAATAGCGGAACTCTTTGTTTTCAGACAGGAGCGATGAATGATATGACAGAACAAAGATACCGTACGTATTCTCAGTATCTTAAAGAAAAATATGGCGAAAAAGTATACAAGCTTCCTGTAAACCTGCCTCTGACCTGTCCAAACCGGATCCACGGCACCGGCTGCACTTTTTGCGCGGAGGTTGGCGCCGGATTTGAAGCCAGGGACAGTCATATGGATGTTGTCACCCAGCTTTTGAAAAACCGGAAGCTTATTGAAGAAAAATACCATGCTCATAAATTTATTGCCTATTTTCAAAATTACACCAATACATTCCTTCCAACCGGCCAGCTTCTGGAATATTTGCGTCAGGCGGCTCAGGTGGACGGCATTGTTGAGATTTCCATTTCCACCCGGCCGGACTGTATCAGTGATGAGATCCTTAAAATGCTTTCAGGATTTCAGAAAGAAACAGGCATCCATATCCATCTGGAGCTTGGCCTCCAGACGGCAAATTACCACACACTGGCCCGGATCCGCCGGGGGCACGGGCTGGCAGAGTACATTGACGCGGTGCTTAAGATCTCCCTCTATGGATTTACGGTGTGTACCCACATTATTTTGAATCTGCCCTGGGATACTATGGAGGATGTGATTGAGACGGCAAAGCTTGTGTCTGTGCTGCCGGTTCAGATGGTAAAGCTCCATTCCCTCTATATTGCCAGAAATTCAGAAATGGAAAAACAGTATCTGGCAGGTAAATTTCAAATATGCTCTGCCGGGGAATATCTTTTAAGAGTGAAAACATTTTTAGAATATGTACGGCCCGATATGGTCATTGAGCGGCTTTTTTCCCGGATACCTGAGAAGGATTCTGTATTTTCCAACTGGGGCCGGAGCTGGCGCTATTTAAACGCTATGCTGGAAGAAATGCTTGAAAAGGATCATGTCATTCAAGGTGCCTGCTGCCGTTATATGAACGGGGCAAAGCTTTCCCTGCTTTCCCAGCCGGAGATAAAAGAAAGCTTCAGGCAAAACTCCTGCCAGCTATTAGAAAAAGGAGTGAATTCATGAGTCAGGAAAATCATACAAGGCAGTCTGTACCAGAACCGTCCGGTTCTAAAAATAACGGGAATCTCTCTGCCGGCCCTTCAAATGAGGCGGGCAAAAAAGTGCGGCGCCGTCCCATAAATATTAATATTGCTACGGTGGTATTTTTTGTTATTTTTATATACATGGTCATTAATATCATTATCTATATTGGGAAGGATCAGATTGCCGTGGTAGAAATACAAAGCGGCAGTATCGTTGACAACGGTTACTATACGGGGATTATTTTGCGCAGCGAGGAGGTTGTGACAGCCCAGTCCTCCGGGTATATTAATTTTTATATTGGCAACGGAGAAAAAGTGGCCAAGGGCGGAAATGTTTATATGCTCAGCGCCTCAGAGCTTTCTGATACGGCATCGGATTTTTCCGGTTTTTCCAGCTCAGACTATGCCCAGATCAGCCGCATTATCTCCCTTTATACGTCAAACTACTCAGACAGTATGTATTCGGATCTGTATACCTTTAAATATGATCTTCAGAATCAGATTTCGGAAGCTTTAAGCGCCCACAATATTTCTGCCATTCAAAGCGCCGACCAGGACTTTGACACTGTAACAGCGGATCAAAGCGGGATCGTGTGCTATACCTATGATGGGATGGAAAGCCTTACACGGAATCAGATCACAGATGACATGTTTAACTCAAATAATTACGAAAAGCAGCAGATTGTTTCCAATCAGTGGGTAGACAGCGGAAGTACAGCCTATAAGCTGATCACAGATGACGATTGGTCGATCATTATTAAACTTACGTCGGAACAGGCCAGTGAGCTTTCCCAAAAGACCAGTGTAACGATCCGCTTTTCAAAGGATAATATTCAGACATCGGCTGTTGTCGAGGTTTTTTCTAATGGTGAAAGCAACTATGCCTGTCTGTCGTTAACAAAATATATGGTGCGTTATATTGCAGACCGGTATATTGACCTGGAGATTATCGAAAGCTCCGCGGAAGGGTTGAAAATTCCTTCATCCGCTATTGTTTACAAGGATTTTTACAAGATTCCCGTGGATTATCTTATTACCGATGAGACCACCAGCGAGTCGGGATTTTATAAATATACCTATGATGAAAACGGTGAAATGAGCGCGGTTTTCTACACGGCAACTGTCTATGTCAATGATGGGGAATACTGCTATGTAAGCACTTCAGATTTTCAGGTGGGAGATTATGTCGGCAAGGTCGATTCCGACGACCTTTACCAGATTGGTGAAACCGGACAGCTGACAGGGGTTTACAATGTTAATTATGGATATGCCATTTTCCGCATTGTGAATATTTTATATCAAAATGATGAATACTGCATCGTCAGTGAAAATACCACCTACGGCGTATCTCAGTATGATCGGATCATTTTAAATGCCTCTCAGGTGGATGAGAATCAGATCATATATTGATGATACCAGAACGGAGAAAGATCTGTGGTATCATCAGGTCAAAGGATTATTCGATTATAGCTTATATGATAAGAAAAGGGGATGTTCCTGCCATGAATGATAGGATTAATGAAATTGCCCAGAATATACAAAAGGTTCGCCATAATATCGATGAAGCCTGCCGCCGGTGCGGGCGGAATCCTAAAGAGGTGACTTTGATCGCAGTCTCCAAGACCAAGCCTGTGGAGGATGTTAGGGCAGCCATGGCCGCAGGCATGGAATACTTTGGTGAAAATAAGGTCCAGGAGCTGACTATGAAGATGGATACGATTACTGAACCGCTTCATTGGAATATGATTGGACATTTACAGAAAAATAAGGTAAAATATATTGTTGGACGGGTGGATCTGATCCATTCAGTGGATTCGGCAGATCTGGCCCAGAAGATCCAGACAGAAGCAGCCAAAAAAAAGGCAGATGCGAATATCCTTCTGGAGGTAAATGTTTCCGGCGAGGAAAGTAAATTTGGAATCCGGCCGGAAAATCTGGAAAATGTGGCGCGGGAAATTGCCATTTTACCTAATGTTCACATTCAAGGTCTTATGACTGTGGCTCCATTTACCCAGGATCCAGAAGAAAATCGCAAATATTTTAAAAATTTAAGAAATTTAGCTGTTGACATAAAAAGTAAAAACATTGATAATGTTACTATGAGTGTCCTGTCTATGGGAATGACCGGGGACTATTGTGTTGCCATCGAGGAAGGGGCAACGATGGTCCGGGTTGGTACCGGGATCTTTGGTGAAAGAAATTATGTATGTTAGGAGATTTGATATATGGGCAAAGGATTAGATAAATTTTTAAACCTGATGCGTCTTAATGATGACGTTTATGAGGAGTACGATGACGAGTTCTCAGATGATTTTGATGATTATGGGGAAGATTATGATGATTACGATGAATCGGATGAATCGGAAACACCGAAAACATCGAAAGCATCGAAAACACCGAAAAAGAAAAAGACTTCCTTCCGCAGCCATAAGACGGTTTCTGAACCGGAGCCAGAACCGGAATCCGCTCCGGCCAGAGAATATTCATCCCGCTCCACAGCATCTTCCGGAACCGGGACTCGCTCCGGCAGCGCCCGGAGCAATATTGTGCCTATGCGCCAGCCGGCATCCCGCAGCACAGGCATGGAAGTTTCCATCCAAAAGCCGGCCTCCTTTGAGGACAGCGGAGAAATCTGCGATGAACTTTTAAATGGCAAGGCTGCCATTGTGAACCTGGAAGGAATCGATGTGGAAGCAGCTCAGCGGATCATTGATTTTGTTTCCGGAGCGTGCTATGCCATGTCTGGAAATATCCGCAAGGTATCCAGCTATATTTTTATTGTTACTCCGGCAGGAATCGACATTTCAGGAGATATGGAAAATGTCCTGTCTGCATCAGGAACATCTAAGGTGGACATGTCTGCATTCCGCCTGAATGTGTGATTATTTTTGATAAATTTGGGAGGTAATCAATTATGCTGACACCCGTTGATTTACAAGGGAAAACCTTTAAAAGCGGCATGGGGTATTCCAAGGCCGATGTAGACAGCTTCTTTTCAACATTAACGTCAGATTATGAAGCGTTATACAGAGAAAATATGGAATTAAAGGACAAGGTTAGCACTTTAAACGAGGGCATCAACCATTACCGGAGCATTGAAAAGTCTCTTCAGAAAGCCCTTGTTCTGGCTGAACAGACGGCAGAGGAGACCATTTCTTCCGCAAAGACCAACGCCACTGTTATTGAGCAGGAAGCTGTATTAAAAGCTCAGTCCATTGTGGCTGACGCTAAGATCGAGCTGGATCACATCCATGCAAAGACTGTGGAGATGCTTCAGCAGTATGAGCGCTATCGCTCTCAGTTCAGAGCTTTGGCTCAGGCTCAGATAGAGCTTTTAGATAGTGAATCCTTTAATATTGAAATTGCTTCTCTGGACGCGTTTTCAAGTCTTGAGCAGGAGGCAGCTCAAAACACCGCAGCCGTTCATGCCAAGGTCCAGTTCCAGGAGACTGAGGAAAAGGCTGCTGCCACAGGGGAAATGTCCACAGAAGATGAGGACGAAACCCTGGACGAAGATGATATTCAGATCAACGATCTGGCCAGCCTGTTTGCAGACGATGACCATTCTGATGAGATTCAGGAAGATTGATAAAAATAAAATGCCGCGCATTTTGGGCGCGGCATTTTTTAAATGAAAAACTTTGGCAGGTCTGCCTGGGGTTTTATGACCTGCTTATGTAGGAAACGGAGGTACTTTACTTATGAGAACATTGACTGTACATGACCAGGATAAGCCGATCTATGATATTGTATTTTCAGAAGACTTCAGTCAGCTTTCACAGGCACTGGCGCCCCTGAGCCTGGCCGGGCGCAGAGTATGCGTTGTCAGTGAAACCCGGGTGGCGGGACTGTATATGGATACCATGAAAGGCTTATTGGCGCCTCTGGCCCGGGACGTGATTGATTTTGTCTTTCCTGAAGGGGAGGAAAATAAAAACCTTTCCACGGTCCAAAAGCTTTATGAACGGCTGATCCAGGCGCATTTTGACCGAAAGGACCTTCTTGTGGCCTTAGGCGGCGGCGTTGTGGGGGACCTTACCGGTTATGTGGCGGCCACCTATTTAAGAGGCATTGATTTTATCCAGGTTCCTACCAGCCTTCTGGCCCAGGTGGACAGCAGTATTGGCGGAAAAACCGGTGTAGATTTTAATGCGTATAAAAATATGGTAGGCGCCTTCTATCAGCCAAAACTGGTGTATATGAATTTTTCTCTTTTAAAAAGCCTGAGTGACCGGCAGTTTATTTCCGGTATGGGGGAAATCATTAAACATGGCCTGATCAAAGATATGGATTATTATGAATGGATCAAGGCCCATCATTCCCGGATCATTGCCAGAGATGCGTCTGTCCTTTCAGACCTGGTGTACCGCAGCTGTGAAATCAAAAAAGATGTGGTGGAACATGATCCAAAGGAAAAGGGAGAGCGGGCTCTGCTGAATTTCGGCCATACCATCGGCCATGCTGTAGAAAAGCTTGAGCACTTTTCCCTTCTTCACGGAGAATGTGTCGCTTTAGGCATGGCTTCTGCTGCCTATATTTCCTGGCAGCGGGGCGGGATCTCTCATAACATGTATGAGGATGTAAACCGCACGCTGATCCGCTTCGGTCTGCCTGTAAAGCTTCCCGCGGCAGGACCTTTAACTGCAGAAGGAATCCTTAAGGCGACCAAACTGGACAAAAAAATGGAAGCCGACGCGGTGAAATTTATCCTTCTTTCACCGGAAGGCCACGGAATCATTGATAAAACAGTAACGGATGAACAGATTAAAGGCGGCGCTTATTCCATTGGCGCCATGTGACGGAAAAAGGAGACTTTTATGAAATTAAAAAAATACGGCATCCCTCTTGTGGCGGTGGTCCTTTTATGTGCCTTGGACCAGCTCACCAAAGGACTTGCTGTCCACTTCTTAATGGGAAAGGATCCGATTGTTTTGTGGGATGGGGTGTTTGAGCTTCAATATGTAGAAAACCGGGGAGCTGCTTTTGGCATTTTCCAAAATCAACAGATCCTGTTTTATATATTGACCCTGGTCATTGCAGCGCTGCTTTTGTGGTTTTACTCTAAAATCCCTCAGGATGGCAGGTATCTGCTGTTAAAAGTCCCGGTTGTGGTATGCTTTGCCGGGGCTGTTGGCAACTTTATCGACCGAGTGGCTCAGGGGTATGTGGTAGATTTTTTTTACTTTAAACTTATTGATTTTCCTGTATTTAATGTAGCAGATATTTATATTACCTGCTCCGCAGCCCTTTTCCTGATTCTCTTTTTCTTTAAGTACAGAGAAGATGATTTTAAGTTTTTAACCTTGAAAAAGAAGAAGGAAGATCAAGATCATGACAAGTAAAGCCCCGGAAGAAATAAAGGTTTTAGAATCCTATACAACCCCGGAAAGCAAAGGCGCCCGCATTGATAAGTATCTTTCGGATACTTATCCGGAGTATTCCAGATCCTGGTTTCAAAAGCTGATCGGTGACGGCCAGGTACTTGCTGATGAAAAGCCGGTAAAGGCCAATTTTAAAGTTTCTCCCGGGCAAAAGATCCTTGTCCGTGTACCTGAGCCGAAGACTTTGGACATCCTCCCGGAAAATATCCCTTTGAACATTTTATATGAAGATGAAGATGTTCTCCTGATCAACAAACCCAAAGACATGGTGGTCCACCCAGCTCCCGGCCATACGGACCACACCATAGTCAATGCGGTGATGTACCACTGTAAAGATCAGCTGTCGGGGATCAACGGGGTCATGCGCCCGGGAATCGTCCACCGTATTGACAAAGATACTACCGGGGTTATTGTGATCTGTAAAAACGACCGGGCTCATTTAAGCCTGGCGCACCAATTAAAGGAACATTCCATAACCCGCAGGTATGAGGCTATCGTTTACAATAACTTTAACAAAGACGAGGGGACTGTAGATGCCCCTATCGGCCGATCTCCCGCAGACCGGAAAAAGATGGCCATTACCCCGAAGGGACGGCCGGCAGTGACCCACTATAAGGTTTTAAAACGTCTGAGAAAGTATTCCTACATCCAGTGTATCCTGGAAACCGGACGGACCCACCAAATCCGCGTCCATATGGCCAGTATCGGTCACCCGCTTCTGGGAGATACGGTGTATGGACCTTCCAAATGCCCCTTCCATTTAATGGGCCAGACCCTTCATGCCAGAGTACTGGGATTTATCCATCCGTCCACAGGCCAGTATATGGAATTTGAGGCTCCCCTGCCGGATTACTTTAAAGCATTGCTTGAAAAGCTGGAAAATTAACACCGCCCGGAAGTGGACGGATATGAAAAACTACGATATTATCCTGGATTCCTCACATCTTGGCATAGACGGATGCGTCCGTATCCTTAAAGGCCTTTTTGACGCCAAAGAAAAATAATCGAATGAACCAGTCGGCTAACCAGCAAAAAGCAGCAGCGATCCCCCTGTATTTTTCAGGGAACCGCTGCTGCTTTTTGTGGAATATGTCGGCAATTTTTATTCGGTTCTTAAAGCCGCCACAGGATCGTTTTTAGCTGCTTTCTTTGACGGGATCAGGCCGCCGATTAGGGTAAGGAGAATACTGATCAGGATTAGGGCAATGCCTGCCACAGGAGGCAGAGCTGCATGAATGTTTATACCTTCTCCGGCCACGGACCGGATGATCTGGTTGGCGGGGATCAGCAGCAGGAGCGTCAGCCCAATGCCGATCAGTCCGGCGCACAGACCTACAATAAAGGTTTCCGCGTTAAATACCTGAGAAATATTCCGCTTGGAAGCGCCAATAGCACGAAGGATGCCGATTTCCTTCCGCCGCTCCAAAACACTGATATAGGTGATCACCCCGATCATAATAGAGGACACCACCAAAGAGATGGCTACAAAGGCAACAAGCACATAGCTGATCACATCTACAATATCTGTCACTGAGGACATTAATGTTCCTACCATATCGGTATAACTGATAACCTTTTCCTCTGCGCCTTCAGCACGCATCTGATCATTATAGCTGTCCAGAATATCCAGCACATAGCTCTTGCTTTCAAAATCCAGAGGATAAATATTTATACCGCTGGGATCATCCGGATCCGCGTAGCCAAGGGTCTGCAGGTTGCTGTCGTAGGATGTGCTTTGTCCGGCCATCATAGAGGTTAAAAGCTCGGTTAGCTCATCCTCAGTCATATTCACTTCAATGGCGTTTTCAAAGGCGTCTGTGTCAAAGCTAAAGGCGCTTTCCATGTTGGCGACGATCTGGCTCATGGCCTGTTCCATGCCGCTGGCTATGGTCTGGCTGATCTGAGTCGCCATTTGGTTCATTAAGGACGAAATCTGACTCTCAAGGGCCAGGGAGAGGGCAGAAGCGTAGGAACCCATCACCTCTTCCATATAATCCTGGAGGACTACGGAAAGCTGACTCTGGAGATTGTCTATATTCATAATCTGGCCAATGCCATCCATAAGTGTCTGCTGGGCCTCCGGTGTCTGAAGGTAAGCGTTAAAATAGTCATCCATCAGACTGGGATCCGGAAGACCGTTGGCAGAGGCATATTGCTGATAACCGGAAACAATGCTGGATGCCAGGGTATTCAGCTGATCTGAAGATACACTAATATCACTGCCGGAAATGATCATATTTGCGGCTCCCTCAGCAATCTGCTGCTGGACATCCGATGTCTGGAGATAAGCCATCAAATACTGCTGGATCTGGGCCGTGTCTGTAACATTGCCCAGTCCGTTGGTTTCCAGATAGGCCTGGAACCCGGAAGCGATCTGAGTGATCAGTGTGTTGAGCTGGTCTGTAGGCACCGTAATATCGCTGGCGTCAATAATGGCATTAAGCTGGCTGGAAATGTTTTCCTGGGCCTCCGACGTTTCCAGATAGGCCATAAAGGACTCATTCAGCTTGGAATAATCTGCCTGGGGATTTGAAGCCGCATACTGATCATAACCATCCATAAGAGCCTGGACCAGATCGTCAATATATTCTGTAGACACATTAAAATCCAGCTGATTTAAAATGTCTGCCATATTCAGTCCGGACAGTTCCGGCATGTCCAAAGAAAGACTGCTAAAATCCATCATGCCGGAAAGATCCACAGAATCTTCGCTAAAATTAAAATACTGGGATATATCCACGTCCAGGGCGCTTTCATCAAAAGAGAAGGCCTCTTCCATAGCATCTTCATTAATAGTAAATATGGAATCCAGGCTGAAACTACTTTCACTGTTTTCTTCGCCAAATTTATTTCCTGTAAATACGTTTGTACTTGGATCTGCCAGCTGCTCCTGGACGATCTGGCTTTGAGCCGCCTCCTCCATAACATGCTGTGTCAAACTGGCAGGGTAGCAGATTCCTGTGCTGAGCATAGCCGCTGTACCACCTTCCTCAGCTTGGACCACGCCTACGATGGTAAGGTCCTCGCCGCTGCTCACTAGCTGACGCATATATTCCTCATCATCCGTCTTATCTGTCCATACATTGTACCGGTCGTCATACTCATAATAATCTGACGAATTCACCAGCTTAAAAGTAATACCGATAAAGTCTTCATAGCTATAAGTGTCATATGCATCCGGGGTTTCTACATCTTCCTCATTAGCAAAGGCATCCACCATGGCATCCAGCTCAGAAAAATCCCGGAAGCCTAAAACATAGAGCAAAAAATCGCTGATACTTCCGTTTGAGGAAAGAACGAGGACACATTCATTATAATTTTGGGGCCACCGTCCAGCCATTACAGTATACTGATCCTCATACAGATCTGCATCCGCCGGCATCTCATAAAAGACATTGGTACTCATCATAGAGGACAACATACTGCTGGAACTGCTGCCTGAACCCAGTTCCATATCCGGATAGACTTGACGTACTGTATCCTCATCCAGGCAGTAGATCTGAGGATATACATCGTAGGAATACTCAATAGCATTGGTATACTGTTCAATGCCGCTTTCCCCGCTGTCAAAATATGCCTTTAATGCCGCCAGGTCATTAGAATCCACCTGAGAGAACAAACTTGTAAGCATTTGGCTCACACCAACCTGTCCGTCCTCATATTGACCGCTGCCTGTGATCCCTGCGATCATAGATGTCAGATTTATCCCGGTACTTTGGATCTGAACAGGATATTCAGAAAGCGTATCCTCCTCTACAGACTGAATATAGATATTTACCCCGTTGGATATGGACAAGATCAAAGCAATACCGATAATACCGATAGATCCGGCAAAGGCGGTGAGCAATGTTCTGGCCTTTTTGGTCCGCAGGTTATTAAAGCTTAAGGATAGGGCAGTAAGAAAGGACATGGAAGACTTTCCCATATTTTTATGTACCGGGGCCTTCATTTGTGTCTCATTAATTTCAAAGGGATCCGAGTCGGATTGGATCACACCGTCCTTAAGATTAACGATCCGGGTGGCATAGGCCTGCGCCAGCTCCGGATTATGAGTAACCATAACAACCAGCCGGTCTTTGGCCACTTCCTTTAATAATTCCATAACCTGAACACTTGTCTCGCTGTCCAGGGCTCCGGTAGGCTCATCGGCCAGTAAAATATCCGGATCATTGACCAAAGCTCTTGCAATAGCCACTCGCTGCATCTGACCGCCGGACATTTGGTTAGGCTTTTTATGGGCCTGCGGTCCAAGTCCTACCTTTTCTAAAGCTTCCCGGGCTCTTTTGCGCCGCTCCCTTTTGGAAATGCCGGAAATGGTCAGTGCCAGCTCCACATTTGCCAGGACCGTCTGATGGGGGATAAGGTTATAGCTTTGGAATACAAAGCCAATGGTATGATTTCTGTAAGAATCCCAGTCCCGGTCCTTATATTTTTTTGTTGAAATTCCGTTAATGATTAAATCTCCGCTGTCATAACGGTCCAGACCTCCGATAATATTTAATAATGTTGTTTTACCGGAACCGCTGGGACCTAAAATGGCTACAAATTCATTTTCTCGAAGGTTTAAGCTGACCTTATCTAAGGCTTTTTGTATAAGATTTCCGGTTTTATACTGCTTGCTGATCTCCTTGATCTGAAGCATATGAGTGATCACTCCTTTTGTCATTACCTGAAAAGATGCATTATTACGGTTCATATAAAAACCATCTGTCAAAAAGTAACCTGAATAAAATTATAATGGAATCCATAAGTAATGTCAAACAGAGAATCATGTCAGAATAGGTCGAACATTTGTTTTCTTTACTTGTTGAATATGAGTCCTGAATATATTACAATGAATATAGAAGGACGGGTTCCAAATGTTGTCAGTCAAAGGATGATGTGATTGATATGTACAGGAGTGGTAAATATGATCGTTCCCAATGAAAATGAAGTTAAAAACATACTGAAAAACAAAAACCTGCTTTTAAGAGGCTTGCGCACGAAACGCTGCGAAATCTATCGGGAATTAATGGATAAAGAAGATTTTATGCGGGCTGTTTTGTTACATTCACCCCAGCCCGGGCCGGTACCTTCAAAAGGTTCCCAGTATAAGGATGTTATGGACGAGATGCAAAATTACGAAAAACAGTCTCAAAAATATGTCCGGGAGCTTGGAGATCTTTTAAAGGAAATCACCAAAAAGGAAGCTGTGATCCGGAGAGTATGGTTTTGTTTTTCCCAGCTGCCAGAACCATATTATACCTGTCTGCATGCCTTATATGTAGATCACCGGCCTTATAAAGAGGTATCTGCAGACAGCGGCTGTTCCCACAGCGTTTTTGCAAGACGCAGAAAACGGGCTATGGAGATGCTGCAAAAGCTTTACATCCAGACGCCAAATGACGATCCATGGCACCTGACAGATTTCAAAAACAACAATTTATGAGTTGCCCGACAAATTAATCTTATTATAAAAATAATCGCATCTGATAATGATAACTTTTAAAACTTGTTCCATTTTACTTTCAGCATTTACGTCGCAGGGTCTGCGCCACAGATTCAGGGAAAGACCGGGACTGCGGCGTAAAATTTTACGCTTTTAAAAAACTTGAAATGGTCAAAAAGCCTTAAATTTGAGCGGAAAGAGAGTGGGGGCAATCTCTGCGCCAAATACAGATTTATTGCGAAGATGTAGACAAATCCGGGATTTTATGGCATAATAAATCTTGTTGATGGATTTTTCTTTTAAGGGAGGTTTTCATTATGGAACAAATGACATATCACGAAAAAATGAATATTGAAAACACGGTCCGTCTGCGCAATGTACTCTCTGAGCTTCCGCCTTTTGCCAGGGATTATTTTCGCGCTATAGAACAAACCACATCATCAAAAACACGGATTTCATATGCTTATGATCTGAGGATATTTTTTAATTATTTGATTGAAAATAATCCAATGTATAAAAACTATCAGATCAAAGACTTTACCTTAGATGACCTTGACCACCTTGAATCTGTAGATATTGAAGAATATCAGGAATATTTAAAGCTGTACGACTCTGACAATAAAATCGTAGTCAATACAGAAAAAGGTCTTGCCCGGAAAATGTCTTCTCTGCGAAGCTTTTATAATTACTTTTATAAGCGTCAGGTGATCAAAAACAATCCGGCCCAGCTGGTATCCATGCCTAAGCTTCACGAAAAAGCCATCATCCGGCTGGATGTGGACGAGGTCGCGTCCTTGCTGGACTTTGTGGAAAACTGCGGCAGCCAGCTTAAAGGCCAGAAAAAAGTCTATTATGAAAAGACAAAATTTAGAGATCTGGCCATTATGACTCTTTTGCTTGGCACTGGTATCCGTGTATCTGAATGTGTAGGCCTGGATTTAAATGATGTGGACTTTAAAAACAACTCCACAAAAGTGACCCGAAAAGGCGGAGACCAAATGTATGTCTACTTTGGCCCTGAGGTGGAGAACGCCCTTCATGATTATCTGGAAATTACCCGAAAGCAGATCACCCCTCTCTCCGGCCATGAAAATGCTCTGTTTCTCTCCTCTCAAAGGAAAAGGATCAGCGTGCGCACCGTTGAGGATCTGGTAAAAAAATATTCTTCCCAGGTAACCCCTAATAAACATATCACCCCTCACAAGCTGCGAAGCACCTATGGTACTAATCTGTACAGGGAAACCGGAGATATTTATCTGGTAGCGGATGTCCTGGGCCATAAAGACGTAAACACCACAAAAAAACACTATGCCGCTCTGGGCGATGAGCGCCGCCGAAAGGCCGCTTCAGCCCTGATCTTAAGAGAAAAGCGTCATGACGATGACGCATCACACGAACACTATTAAAATACATGAGGCAATCCTTTGTCTCATAATGACAGGAGGTTATCTTATATCATGAAGCTTCAGCAACTACTCAGCTATGCACGCCGGGCTGTAGACGACTATCAAATGATACAGCCGGGAGATAAAATCGCCGTGGGGATCTCTGGTGGAAAAGACAGCCTGACACTTTTATATGCCCTTCACGGGCTTAAACGTTTTTACCCCAATCCGTTTGAAATCGAGGCCATAACTGTGGATCTGGGGTTTGAAAACTTCGACCTTACTCCCATACAGGCCCTGTGTGACAGTCTTGGTGTCCGGTACACTGTAGTAAAGACAGATATAGGTCATATTATCTTTGAGGACCGGAAAGAAAAGAACCCCTGCGCTCTGTGCGCGAAAATGCGTAAAGGCGCTTTTAATGAAAGGGCCAAGGCCCTAGGATGCAACAAACTGGCATATGGCCATCACAAGGATGATCTTGTAGAAACGATGCTGTTATCCCTAATCTTTGAAGGACGGTTTTACTCCTTCTCTCCCATGACCTATCTTGATCGGATGGACATCACCCTGATCCGCCCTCTGATCTATGTCAGCGAAGCGGATGTGATCGGGTTCCAGCACAAATACAATCTTCCAGTGTGCAAAAGTCCATGTCCGGCCGACGGGTTTACCAAGCGGGAATATGCCAAGGAGCTGGCAAAGCAGTTAAACCGGGAACATCCCGGAGCTGTGGACAGGATGTTTGGCGCCATCATCCACGGCAATATTCCCAACTGGCCGCCCCGTATGGAAAGCCACGCGCCTGGAAAAGTTTGCAAAAATATGTTCGATATGGTATGATGTACGTATAAGTTCGATAGAGGAATCATACATACTCAGGAGGTTTGTTTCATGGATAAAGGAAAGATCAGCGCAAAACAGTTGGAGATTTTAGAGTATATTAAAAAACAGATTTTGGAAAAAGGCTATCCCCCGGCAGTCCGGGAGATCTGCGAGGCCGTCCATCTCCGCTCTACCTCATCGGTCCACTCTCATCTGGAAACCCTGGAAAAAAAAGGCTATATCCGTCGGGATCCTACGAAACCGAGAGCCATTGAGATCGTTGACGACGAGTTCGCTCTTTCCCGCCGTGAAGTTGTAAATGTTCCCATGGTCGGAACGATTACTGCCGGCGAGCCCATCCTGACTGTGGAGAATATTCAAGGGTATTTTCCCATTCCTGTTGAGCTTCTTCCAAACGCTGACGCATTTATGCTTAAGGTCCGGGGAGAAAGCATGATCAACGCCGGAATCTTTGACGGGGATCAGGTCATCGTTCAGCGCCAGTCTTCTGCGGATAACGGGGATATTGTCGTTGCTCTCCTTGATGACAGCACTACGGTAAAACGTTTTTTTAAAGAGGACGGCTACTACCGCCTTCAGCCGGAAAACGATACGATGAATCCTATTATCGTTAATTCTGTGGAAGTGATCGGAAAGGTCATCGGGCTTGTGCGTATGGGTATGTAAACAAATTATTTGCAGCGCCATAAGTTTACATAAAAATGTTATGTAAACTTATGGCGCATTTTAAATATTTTCTTAACCCTCGTCCAGATCTGAGGCCTCGACAATACTGCCTTCTCTCCAGATCCGTTCCAGATCATAAAACAGCCGGTCTTCCTCAGAAAATACATGGATGATAATATCCGAATAATCTAAAAGGATCCAGTTGGCTGTAGAGTAGCCTTCCGTATGTTTTGGAAAATATCCGGCCTTGCCAAGCGCCTCAGATACATTATCCGCAAGGGCCTGCACCTGATTTTTATTACTTCCGCTGGCAATGATAAAATAATCGGCAATAACGGATACCTTTTGTATATCAATGACCTTTGCGTCGATGGCTTTTTTATCCTCCAGAGCGTGAAGGGCCAGACGGGCCATTTTCTTTGAATCATTCATGGGCAATTTACTCCTTTTTAAAGCTTTAACAGTTCTTTATAATAACGGAAAGTCACTTCGGTCATTTCATCTATATCCTGAGGGGACTCCTGAAGGTGCTCAAGGGTCTGCTCCAGGATCATATACACGGCCCGGTCAAGATCCTCAAAACTGACGTGGCGCAGTTTTTCCAGATTGGGCGCCTTATTTCGATTTGGCTCAATATAATCTGCCGTAAATACGATTTTTTCCAAAAGGCTCATTTCAGGACGGCCGGTAGTATGCCACTCAATGGCATTTAAAATATCCGGATCATCTACGCCATATTTTTTCTGGGCAACATAGGCGCCAACCCGTCCGTGGAGCAAAAACGGATGGCGTTCCTGGGCCTGAGTCACTAAAAGATCGTGTTTCCGGCATTTTTCCAGGAGCTTTTCCGATTTCATATGCTTGGCGCAGTCGTGGAGTACTCCGGCAATCTGAGCCTTTTCAAGATCCGCTCCATACCGCATGGCCAGGCAGGCGCTTGTATACTGAACCCCTAAAGTATGGACAAAACGGGAGCCGGTTTGCTTTTTTCTTAAAATATCATGGATTTCTGTAATCGTATAGAACATAAAGCATCCTCCTGTGATCCTTTAAGCTGCATGGCCTGGCGTCACCTTCCAGACCTTAACTTCTGTATAAATGATAATAATCAATATAATTCCGGACCTTTTCAGGTACCATAAAACGGATGGACTGACCGGAAACAATACGGTTGCGCAGCTCCCGTGAGGAAATATCCATTTCAGGAGCACCAAGGATAGAAATCTTTCCGTGGTATTTTTTGCGAAGCTTATCCGCCTCGTTTTCAAGGGCATCTAAATCTGTATCTTCCCGAGGCGCAGCCAGAATATGGGCCAGTCTCAGGATAATTTCCGGATGGCGCCAATGGTCCATATCCTTTATGGAATCGGCTCCCATGATAAAATAATACTGAGTTTCCGGAAATTTTCCTGACAGATCAGAAAGGGTTTCAAAGGTATAAGTCAGCCCCCTTTTTTTAAGTTCATAATCAGAAACCCGAAAATAGGGAATGTCCTCTGTTGCCAGGCGGAGCATGGTCAGACGGTCCTTGCTGCTTACAATATTCTGATCCTGCTTATGGGGAGGATGTCCGGCAGGCATAAATATAACATAATCCAGCCCATACTGGCGGTAGCTCTGCTCCGCAATGAGCAGATGACCGATATGGACCGGATCAAAAGTGCCGCCCATGATTCCAACCCGCTTAGTCTTTTTCTCCATGGCAGCCTCCATTATTTAGTCCGGAAGAACAATTTTCTTTTTATTATCTTTGCCTTCCCGGTATAAAATAATCTTCTTGCCAATCACCTGAACCACCTGGGAATGGGTCCGCTCCGCAAGATAATCCGCAATCTCTCTGGGATCATCGGTGCAGTTTTGCAGTACGGAGATTTTGATCAGTTCCCGGGCTTCCAGCGCTTCATCTACAGCCTTTGTAAGCTCTGGCGTTAACGATGATTTTCCTACATGGCACACCGGGTCCATGGTCATGGCAAGGCTTTTTAAATAAGCCCGCTGTTTTGAGGTTTTTATCATTTTCATACTCCTTATTTATAATAATCAAATTGAAGGTTATACATGCGCACTGTATCGCCCTCCTGAATCCCTAAGGCTTCCAGCTGGTCCAAAATACCATTTTCCTTCATAAATTTCTGGAAGAAATCAAAGCCTTTCTCTGATTCCAGATTTGTATATCCAAGCATACGTTCGATTCTTGGGCCTTCCACCACATAAACGCCGTCCTCATCTTTTTCAACGGTATACGGCTCTTCAAAACGGACATTTTCCGGGAAGAACTCCCGTTCAAAAACCGTTGGAGCGTCATCCATCTCATCCAGAAGCTTGCGCACATAGTACAAGAGAGGCTTTAACCCCTGGCCGCTGACTGCGGAAATCGGGAATACGGCAATGCCTTTCGGCTCAAACGTCTCCTTAAGAAGAAGGATTGCGTCATCGTTTTCACCGTCATATAAAGCATCAATTTTGTTGGCGGCAATCACCTGGGGACGCTTAAGAATTTCTGGATTATAAGCTTCCAGTTCTTTATTAATGGCATAAATATCCGCGATTGGGTCACGGCCTTCCACACCGGCAGCGTCCACAATATGGATAATCACTTTTGTCCGTTCAATATGTCTTAAAAAATCATGTCCAAGGCCCACGCCCTGAGACGCGCCTTCAATGATTCCCGGAATATCGGCAATAACAAAGCCTTTGCCGCCATCCAGATCCACAACGCCAAGATTGGGATTTAATGTAGTAAAATGATAATTGGCAATCTTTGGACGGGCATTTGTCACCCGGGATAAAAGTGTGGATTTTCCCACATTTGGAAAGCCTACCAGACCTACATCGGCAATAACCTTCAGCTCTAAGGTCACATTTAGTTCCAGGGCTTTTTGCCCCGGCTGGGCATATTTGGGCGCCTGCATAGTCGCTGTGGCATAGTTCATATTTCCTTTGCCGCCCCTTCCGCCTTTTAAAAGAACTTCTCTTTTGTTGTCGCCGGACATATCCGCAATGACCAGACCGCTGTCTGTGTCCCGGATCACTGTGCCTTCAGGAACTTTAATAATAATGTCTTCTCCGTCCTTCCCGTGGCATCTGCGCTTTCTGCCAGGTTCACCATCACCGGCGCAATATTTTCTTAAATGGCGAAAATCCACCAGCGTGTTTAATCCACTGTCCACTTCAAAGATCACATCGCCGCCTTTGCCGCCATCGCCGCCGTCCGGCCCCCCTGCAGGCACGTACATTTCTCTCCGGAAGCTTACATGGCCATCGCCGCCTTTACCAGAACGAATATAAATATTCGCTTTATCTACAAACATTTTTTCACCTCCTGTTTGCTCGTCTGCCCAGCCCCTTATCAGGCTTTCATAGTAAAAAACGACTTCAAATTTAGGTAAATCTGAAGTCGTTTTAATGCTATTATTCGTTTGCAGCTACGGGGTAGATAGAAACCTGCTTTTTGTCTCTGCCTTTTCTTTCAAATCTTACAACACCGTCTACCAGAGCAAATAATGTATCATCACCGCCACGTCCTACGTTCATACCGGGATGAATCTTTGTTCCGCGCTGTCTGTAAAGAATGTTGCCAGCTTTTACAAACTGTCCGTCTGCTCTTTTAGCACCAAGTCTTTTGGACTCAGAATCTCTGCCGTTCTTTGTAGAACCAACACCTTTTTTATGAGCAAAAATCTGAAGGTTCATTTTTAACATTGCCTTACACCTCCTTGAATATAAGTCGAATATATTCATGACCATAATCTTTTTCGATTTCCTGTAAACCAAGAATCATGGAATTCATCAGCAATACAGCTTCCGAAGAGAGGGGATGATCAAACCGACACTCTATAAATCCATCCTTTTGTTTCACATGAAACGTGTCGGAAGCAAACGATTCAATAGAGTTAATGGTGTTTACTGTCAGCACGGAAACAGCGGCACAGATAATATCATATCCTTCCTCTGCGTATCCGGCATGTCCCTCAGACTTAAAACCTGTATAACTTCTGCTGTCCTTGTAAACTGTTATCTTGATCATAACATTTCACAAACAGAAAAATTAAGCATTGATCTTTTCAATCTTAACTTTTGTATAAGCCTGTCTGTGGCCGTTTTTCTTGTGATAACCAGTTTTTCTCTTAAACTTGTAAACGATAACTTTTTTGCCTTTAACGTTGCCTACAACTGTTGCTGCAACACTTGCGCCTTCAACGGTAGGATTTCCAACTTTAACTTCGTCCCCGCTTACAACAAGAACCTGATCAAAAGTTACGGATTCGCCGGCTTCCACGCCAAGCTTTTCAACATTAATGATATCGCCTTCGGCTACTTTGTACTGTTTACCACCTGTTGCAATAATTGCGTACATATGGCACCTCCTATTATCATTACTCGCTAGTTACGGTGGCTTAAAAGCACTTGAAAACCTCACTACGCGGCACACTACTGCATATTAGCATTTATCGCTGAAATTGTCAATAGATAATGAGAATTTTTCCTCGCGATCTGCGCCAGATCTGCGCAGTAAATGCGCAGATCTGGATGTCACTGTTTATGACCGCTTGCCGCATACACATAATCTTGCGCCTCTTTACGGACCCCAAGGTCGCACATTTTCATGGTTACATGAAAATGTACGACCTTGGAACCCTGACATTATATGATTAAGACGTCAAAAGGCATTTTGACGCTGGTATCATTATATAGATCTACTTCTCTTCCTGAGCCGCTGGCGCTACAAAATCCGGCCATTTCCTGTGGACCAGATCTACGATCATGTTTACTGTGCCGTCAACCCCAAGGAAACTGCTGTCCACGGCCATGGTCTTTCCTTCGACTCCGTCCCACTTGCGGTCTGTGTAATACTGATAGTAGGAACGGCGGATCTTATCTGTGCGGGCGATCTCCTTACGGGCGGCCGCATCCGTTTCAATAAGATAACGGTCCTTAATACGCTCGATCCGCTTAGGAAGAGGCGCGAAAATATGCAGATGGAGGCAGTTTTCAAAATCCTCCAAAACATAGTCAGAGCACCGTCCTACAACAACACAGGACTCTTTTGTGGCCAGATCCTTAATAATGGCGGACTGTGTCCAAAACAGCCGGTCATTGACTGTGCCGTAATCGGTTCCAGTGGGCAGATAGGCGCTGAAAAACGGGTTGGAAGCCTTTTCATCCGCCTGATAAAGCAGGTCTGAATTAATCCCGCTTTTTTGAGCGGCGATTTCGATCAGATTCTTATCATAAAAGCTTATGCCTAAAGCTTCTGCTACCTTCTGACCAATCTCACGTCCGCCGCTACCAAACTCTCTGCTGATGGTGATTACAATATTTCTACTCATAAGAAAACCCCCTTTACTGTTTTCCTTTGTAAAGATAGCCGTTTCACAGGTCTTTGCAGTAAATGCGCAAACCCGGCTGAATCGCCATAATACTATCTATGACTCTATTATAGCATGGAGTTTCTTAAAGTTAAAGCATTATTATCAGAAAATGAACGGATAGAACCCAATGATTCCAACAATTATACCAAAAGCAAAGCCCGCCGCCACATCGCTGATATAGTGGACGCCGCAAAGGACCCGGGAAACAGCTACAAGAACAGCCATGAGCAGAAGGATCTGTCCCAGTTGCATGTCATAGGACATACAGGCCGCCGCGATCACCGCCGCGCTGGCAGTATGACGGCTGGGAAAGCTTTTTCCTTTTTTAGGCTTCTTCTGAAAAGTGATCGGCGTAAATCCAAAGGTCTCATAAGGCCTTTTCCGGTGGATCACCACTCTCACGGCAGTAACCAGAAGAAATACAGCCAGGGGCACGCCCATAAACCGAACCAGCCTCATGGGCAAGGTCAGGGCAGTCAGGATACACAAAACCCCGTAAATCCCGGCAATGATCCAGGGAAATACTCGGCTGACCATAAACAGCAGATTATACCGTTGCCTGGACTTTTTAAAAAAGCCCGTCATTTTTAAATATGCGTTTCTATTCATTATTGCCTCCCACATCCGACAGATCATATACAAACCCCAGGCCCTTACACTTAGGACATGGCTCTTCCATTAATTCATGGAGGGGCTTACGTTCCTTTTTCCGGGTCATTTCCACCAGGTTCAGCCGTGTGGTGTCCACAACAACGGTTTTTACCGGATCCGCTTTTACCAGCTCTTTTAAATACTCAAAAAGCTGGCACCGCATCCCGGCATCCTTCATATCAATAAAATCAATAATAATGATCCCTGAAAGATTTCTAAGACGCACCTGCCAGGCAATCTCCCTGGCTGCCTCCATATTAATCTTAAAGTAAGTATCCTGGGCCGCTTTTTTCCCGGTATAGCGCCCGGTATTTACGTCAATGACCACCATGGCCTCTGTAGGCTGGATCACAAGAAAGCCTCCGGATTTCAGCCATACCTGGGGCATCAGGGCCCGATGGAGCTGGGTCTGAAGGCTTTTCACCTTGACCAAAGGCCAGCTTTCATCTTCATACAGGGCCACAGCCACGGAACAATTCCCGGTCTGAACTGCCTGATAGATTTCCTCATAGATCTGCGGAAGATCTGTAGTGACCTTTTCCAGGCCGGGATGACTTAAAATATACTGAATATAAGAAGGCACGGCAGAGTACAGCTTTGAAAAGCAGGAGGCAAAGGAGGCTCGGCGCAAAAGCTCCTGAAATTCTTCCGTCAGGCGGTCTGCCTCTGAAATCAGTGCAGTGTCTTCCGACTCACGGGCATGGGTCCGGACGATAAAGCCATACTCTGAGGTAATCTTTGACTCCAGCAGGGTCTTTAAATGGCGCCGCTCACCGTCATCGGTGATCTTGGCGGAAATTCCCACAGCAGGCTTATTTGCCATCAGCACCAGATCCTGGCCGGTCAGGTGGATATTTGATGTGAGCATCGCCGGCTTTGACTTCACCGGCTCCTTGATCACCTGGACTAAAAGTTCATCCCCAGGAACAAGGGCATCGCTTTTTTTGGAATTTAAGAAAAAATGCTTTTTATTCTCCGTAAGGGAATAATACCCCTTCTGGCCTCCGCCAATATCAATAAAGGCCGCATTAATATTTTTTACCACATTTTTTACCTTGCCCACATAAATATTTCCAAGGATACTGTTTTTTTCATCATCAAAAAAAACCTCAGCCAGCCGGTCCTGTTCATAAACCGCAGTCATGATCCGGGATTTCCACCGGAGGATAACCAGATAATTTTGGGGGATCCCCATGAAGCAAAACCTCCTTAAACGATGTCATGCCCAAGGTTTTCCAGGGAAACAAGTTCTCCATCCGGCCCTTTGGCATACATTTCCAGACGGCAGATCTGCACAGGAAGCCCCTCAAAAGTCCTGCCTAAAGTCTGCATAAAAGTTTCCATAACAAACTCCGGTTTAAGATTTTCAAGACTGCCTGTGGCCAGGCGGAAAAATACCTGATGGTCATGAATTTCATAGTGATAAATCAGGGGACGGATGTCCACCTCTCTCTCACTTTTTTTCGTCTTTTTTATTACCCGGATATGGTCCTGCTCCATAAAGGATGTGAAGGCCGCTTTTACAGCTTCACTAAAATCTCGCGGATCCTGGAAGGTGATCTCATAGTCCGCGGCAGCTAAAATAGCCATGGCATTGGAATTTTTTGTTTCATCCTCAATGCGGCGGCAGCTTAAAATCTCCACCCCTTCCACCATTTCCTTATTTAAAAGATGGATCATGGTCTGAGAATCCTGGGAAGAATGGACCATAATGTCCATATATTCCCCTCGGCTGGTCAGTCCCACCCCTAAAGGAGCGGCAAAGGAGATGATCTGATGGGGAGAAAATCCCTGAGAATAGGCAATATCAATGCCGCTTCGGCGGAAAGCTTTCTGGAAATACCGCATCATATCCAAATGTCCGATAAATTTCATGATCCCTTCCTTGGAAAATTTAATCCTCAGCTTCATAGCACACGCCTCCTCCGTAGATTCTTGAACCGCAGCCGGAACATTTTGCCCGGCAGTTGGGCGTAACCGCGCCCTTTTGGGCCTGCTCCCACTCCCGCTTTAAAAAGGCCTTGGTCACTCCCGCGTCAATAAAATCCCATGGCAGGATCTCATCCACGTTCCGGGGACGTAAATTATAAAAATCCGGATCTACATGATTATCCTCAAAGGCCTTCATCCAAAGATCATAATGGAAGGTTTCGGACCAGGAATCATACAGGCAGCCGGAGCGGTAGGCGGATAAAAGCATCGGACCAAGGCGCCGGTCGCCCCGGGCAAGGATGCCCTCAAGCTGGGTCACTTCCACATCATGCCAGTTATATTTAATACTTTTGTGATTTAACTGATCCCGGATTTTTCCGTTAAGGAAACGCTGTTTTTCCAAAAACTGTTCATTCGTATTTTGAGGCGCCCACTGGAAAGGGGTAAATGGCTTTGGCACAAAAAAGGACGTGCTTGTTACCACATCCACCCGGCCGCCGCCGGGGCGCTCAGATTTAGGGATCGTATAGTAAAGAGCCGCAATGTCATTAGACAGCTTGGCAATGCCTTCTAGATCGTCAAAGGTTTCTTCCGGAAGGCCCAGCATAAAATACAATTTTACCCGGTTCCAACCGCCTCTAAAGGCATCCATGGCTCCATTAAAAATATCTTCCTCAGTAAGGCCCTTATTGATCACATCCCGCATCCGCTGGGTCCCTGCCTCCGGGGCAAAGGTCAGGCTGCTTTTTTTCACATCCTGCACCTTGCTCATAACATCCAGGGAAAAGGCGTCAATCCGCAGGGAAGGAAGGGAAATATTGATCTTTTTCCGGTTGCACTCATCCATAAGGAAATTTACCAGCTCTTCCAGCCTGGAATAATCACTGGAACTTAAAGAGCTTAAAGTGATCTCCTCATGGCCGGTAGCTTCCAGCATTTTTACAGCATAGTCTTTTAAAAAATCCAGATCCCGCTCCCGGTTGGGCCGATACACCATACCTGCCTGGCAGAAACGGCAGCCCCGGATACATCCCCGCTGGATCTCCAGAACAACCCGGTCCTGAGTTACTTTAATAAAGGGTACCACAGGCTTTTCTGGATAAAAGGTATGGCTTAAATCCGTCACTACCTGCTTTTTAATGGGCAGGGATGCATTTGGATTATTTGGGGTAAATGCCTGGATAGTCCCGTCCTCCTTGTATGTGACATCATAAAACATAGGCACATAAAGTCCCGGGATTTTTGCCGCTTCCTCGAGAAATTCCACACGGCTCTTTCCTTCTTTACGGCACTTTTTATAAGTGTCCAGAAGATCATCGTACACCGTCTCCCCTTCGCCAATGTAGAAAATATCAAAAAAGTCCGCCAAAGGCTCCGGGTTATAAGTACATGGTCCGCCGCCGATCACAATGGGATCATCCCATGTCCTCTCTTTAGCCAGCATAGGGATCTGGGACAGATCGATCAGCTGCAAAATATTGGTATAGCACATTTCATACTGGATGGTAATGCCAAGGAAATCAAAGTCCTTTACAGGAGTCTGGGATTCCAGGGTAAACAGAGGGATATGTTTTTCCCTCATGATCTTGTCCAGGTCTGTCCAGGGAGAATAGACCCGCTCGCAGCAGGTATCCTCCCTGGCGTTCATCATATCGTAAATGATCTGGATGCCCAAATAGGACATACCGATCTCATATACGTCGGGAAATGCCATCGCAAAGCGTACATCCACCGTTTGCGGATTTTTCACGACCGCATTGACTTCACCTCCGATATAGCGGGCAGGTTTATCTATTTTTAATAAAATTTCATCACTTAAAGCTAGTTTCCTCATCATAAACCTTTCGTTTTTTGTGCAATAAGCACAAAGCTTAGTTCCTTAAATTTAGCCGAAAAATAACGGCTTTTCCAGTTAACAATAAGATTGTACTATATCTGCGGGTTTCTGTCAAAATATTCGCGTGAAATCGCAAATCTTGGGTTCTATCAGGGTTGCCGCTGGAAAATTTAAAGCTCCGGATGACTTTGATGTTTGAAAAGGCGTGTTTTTATTCACATTTGTTGGCGCAGTAGAGCCGCCTTGAGCCATCGTCAAAACGAAAACAGAAATTATACG
>CAZMGH010000027.1:9498-36706 GCA_964565805.1 uncultured Lachnospiraceae bacterium | reverse complement strand
AAATAACGCAAAATGCCCTCACGGCAGGCTTATAAGACTTGCTGTGAGGGCATTGCTGCTTATTCTGTGTACACAAGTTCATGCAGGACAATTTCTTCGGCCCGGCTGTGGATGCTGTTCCTCCGGCGCACCCACTCCATCTGGTTGTCGGCTTTCAGTGCCTCGGTCACACCTTCCTGGCGCATCCGGCCATATTTACCGATATGGTACTCCTGCGTGTCAGCCAATACAAGGTTGGGGATCAAGTAATCCCCACATTGTGTGTAGGTCAGTTCCATAATGGCCTCCTTCATATTCCGATATAAGCGTTCCGCTATACTTCTAAGCATCTCAAAACGGGGCAGAAAGTGAAACCTGAAATTAAAAGTTTTTCTGTAACCGTTCAGGCAGATGAACGGTTACGCTTTCTCACATCCATCAATGAATGTCATAAGTAAAAAATATTTTAAAACCCCTACGCAACGAAACAAAAAAGTAGTATAATGAAATTGTTGAAAATTCACTAAAGTCCGTTTTTATGGGCATACTGTTTGTGCAGTATGAACGGATGCAGCCCCATAATATCCGAACAGAATGGAGGATTTACTTATGGACAACATGTTGGCATTATTAACGTTGTGTGGTTCGGTGATCGCGTTGCTTTTTGCGTTTACCCGGGCAAAGAAGGTATTGAAGTTCTCACAGGGGACGGATCAGATGAAGAAGATTTCATCATCCATCCACCAGGGGGCCATGGCTTACCTGAGACGTCAGTACCGTATTTTGATCATCTTTTTTGCGGGGATGTTTTTGATCCTTCTTATTATGGCAGCGCTTGGGTTCTTAACCTGGTTTGTACCCTTTGCATTTGTCACCGGCGGCTTCTTTTCAGGTCTGTCCGGTTTTGTAGGGATGCAGATTGCTACACGGGCAAATGCCCGGACAGCGGCAGCCTGCCAGAAGGGATTAAATAGAGGCCTGAATGTGGCATTTTCCGCAGGTTCCGTTATGGGCTTTACGGTAGTAGGCCTGGGACTTCTGGATATTTCCATCTGGTATCTTCTTTTAAGACTTGTATTTAAGCTTCCAATCGAGGATATTACAAGCACCATGCTTACCTTTGGTATGGGCGCTTCCTCCATGGCTCTGTTTGCCCGTGTGGGCGGCGGTATTTACACGAAGGCCGCAGACGTAGGCGCTGACCTGGTAGGCAAAGTGGAAGCTGGTATTCCTGAGGATGACCCGAGAAATCCGGCGGTTATCGCAGATAACGTAGGGGATAACGTAGGCGATGTGGCCGGTATGGGCGCGGACCTTTATGAATCCTATGTTGGTTCCATTTTGTCTGCGTGTTCTTTAGGCGTGATCGCGTTTTCAGACATTGAATCTGTCAGCAGTGTAAGCGCGGTGATCATTCCCATGCTTCTGGCAGCCGTGGGCGTTATTGCATCCATTATCGGGTCCTTCCTTGTTAAGACCGGAGAGAGTACAGATCAGAGTACATTACTTAAGGCTTTGCGCCGGGGAACGAATACAAGCGCCATTCTTATTGCCATCGTAGCCTTTCCTGTCGTCTGGCTCGTTCTCGGAAGGGATTTTATCGGCATTTACTTTGCTATTATTGCCGGACTTTTAGCCGGTGTGCTCATCGGATTTTTTACAGAATATTTTACATCAGATACCTATAAGCCTACAAAGGATCTGGCGGAAAAATCTCTTACCGGTTCTGCCACCATTATTATCGGCGGCTTAAGCCTGGGTATGCTTTCCACGGCAGTTCCCATTATCATTGTTGCCGTGTGCGTTATGGCAGCTTACGGATTTTCCGGCGGCTTTGACTCTGCTACACAGGGGCTTTACGGCATCGCCCTTGCGGCTGTAGGTATGCTTTCAACCCTGGGAATCACTTTGGCAACGGACGCTTATGGCCCCATCGCTGATAATGCCGGCGGTATTGCGGAGATGGCCGGTCTGGACGCGGAAGTGCGCAAGCGTACCGATGCCCTGGATTCTTTGGGAAACACAACCGCAGCTACAGGAAAAGGCTTTGCCATCGGCTCCGCGGCTCTGACAGCCCTTGCCCTGATCGCTTCTTATGTGGAAAAGGTTCAGGAAGTGGGCGGCGATTCGGTTGTGCTGGATATGAGCGTTATGAATCCTACGGTGCTGATCGGTCTGTTTATTGGCGCGTGCCTGCCATTTATTTTCGCGGCCCTGACCATGTCCTCGGTTGGACGCGCGGCCCAGAGTATTGTTGTTGAGGTGCGGCGCCAGTTTAAGGAAATCAAAGGACTTATGGAAGGAAAGGCTGAGGCGGATTACACCAGATGTGTGGATATTTGTACAAAAGCCAGTCTTAAGGAAATGGTCCTGCCTACCCTTCTTGCAATCATTACCCCGGTTGTCGTTGGCCTGGTCCTTGGTTACAACGGCGTCATCGGCATGCTGGCCGGGTCCACATCCACCGGCTTTTTAATGGCTGTGTTTATGTCGAACTCCGGCGGCGCCTGGGATAATGCTAAGAAATACATTGAAAGCGGCCATCACGGCGGCAAAGGCAGCGAGGCTCACAAAGCAGCCGTTGTAGGGGATACGGTAGGAGATCCATTTAAGGATACCTCCGGCCCGTCTATCAACATTTTGATTAAGCTGCTGTCCATGGTTTCCATTGTCTTTGCGGCATTGGTGGTGAATTTCCACATTTTCTAAAAAAGAACGCTTTCGGTGATTATACAAGGTCTGTGGGAAACGGTTGCTGTATTTCCAAAACAGTAACCGTTTTCGGGCTTTGTTCTGAAAAGGAGGAACGGCTATTATGAAATTTCAAAACGGTGCGTGGCTGATGAAAGAAGGACATGCCCTTTTCGCACCGCAGAACGTTTATGAAATGGAACAGGATGAAAACTGCGTTACACTCATACTGCCTACCAGTGGCTTTGATCTCAAAAGCGCGGTGCTGACCATGAAGATTTCCGCGCCGATGCCGGAAATGATCCGGGTACAGACCTATCACTATATGGGTGTACGGGAGGATCATGCCCCTGCTTTTGACTTAAATCTGCCGGAAAATGGGGTTATGCAGGTGGAAGATAGCGAAAAGACACTGACTATTAAAAGCGGCCATTTAAGCCTTGTCATCGACAAGGAAAACTGGTCTATGGTCTATGCGCGGGACGGAAAGCTTCTGACAAAAAGCGCAGGACGGGATCTGGCTTACGTAAAGACGGACTGGAAAGGGGAGTACTACAGTTATAACGGGGAAAATGCCTACATGGTCCAGCATCTGGGACTATCGGTGGGAGAACTGATCTACGGCCTTGGGGAGCGGTTTACCCCTCTGGTGCGCAACGGCCAGTCGGTAGATATATGGAATGAGGACGGAGGCACAGGAACGGAGCAGTCTTATAAAAATATCCCATTTTATCTGTCCAATAAAGGCTACGGCGTATTTGTTAACCATACAGACAAGGTGTCCTATGAGGTAGGATCTGAGTATGTGACCAAGGTGGCCTTTAGCGTTCCCGGGGAAAAGCTGGATTATTTTGTGATTAACGGCCCTTCCATGAAAGAAGTCCTTATGCGATATACAGATCTGACAGGAAAGCCGTCCCTGCCGCCGGAATGGACGTTCGGTCTGTGGCTGTCCACCTCCTTTGTCACCAATTATGACGAAAAGACGGTCCTTGGATTTATTGATGAGATGGAGAAGCGGGGGATCCCTCTGTCTGTCTTCCATTTTGACTGTTTGTGGATGAAAGATTTCCACTGGACAGATTTTTGCTGGGACAGCAATACATTCCCGGATCCGGTGGGGATGCTTAAAAAAATCCATGATAAAGGCATCCGTGTGTGCGTGTGGATCAATCCTTATGTGGGCCAGCGTTCCGCCCTGTTTCAGGAAGGGGCTGAGAAAGGCTATTTCCTGAAGCGGGCCAACGGCGATGTGTGGCAATGGGATATGTGGCAGCCCGGCCTGGCTATTGTGGACTTTACCAATCCGGAAGCCTGCCGCTGGTATGCAGATAAGCTGAAAATGCTTATGGATATGGGGGTGGACTGTTTTAAAACGGATTTTGGGGAGCGTATCCCGGTCGATGCTGTGTATTACAACCACTTTGATCCGGAGAAAATGCACAATTACTATTCCTATATTTACAACAAGCTGGTTTTTGAGACCATCGAATCGGTCAAAGGCAAAGGGGAAGCTGTGTTATTTGCCCGTTCGGCAACGGCAGGCGGCCAGAAGTTCCCGGTACACTGGGGCGGCGACTGTACAGCCAACTATGAGTCCATGGGAGAAAGCTTAAGAGGCGGACTGTCCCTGGTCAGCAGCGGTTTTGGTTTCTGGAGCCATGATATAGGAGGATTTGAAGATACATCCACCCCAGATGTGTATAAGCGGTGGGCGGCTTTTGGCCTGCTGTCTACCCACAGCCGTCTCCACGGCAGTACCTCCTACCGGGTGCCGTGGAATTACGGGGAGGAGGCTGTGGATGTGCTCCGGTTCTTTACCCGGCTGAAAATGTCCCTGATGCCTTATATTTATGCCGGAGCCGTGAATACTTCTCGCACCGGCGTACCTCTTATGCGCAGTATGGTCATGGAATTTGCTGAGGATTATAACTGCCATTATCTGGAACGCCAGTATATGTTTGGGGACAGCATCCTTGTGGCGCCCATCTTTAATGAGGAGGGTATGGGACGGTTCTACCTTCCGAAAGGCACATGGACAGATTATCTTACCGGGGAAAAGTACATAGGCGGACGCTGGTATGAGAAGACCTATGATTATATGAGCATCCCTATGTTTATCCGGGAAAATTCCATTATTGCCAAAGGCAGCCGGGATGACTGTCCGGATTATGACTATGCAGACCATGTGGAATTTCGTGTTTATGAGCTTAATGGCCAGGCAGAGGCTGTGATCTGCAGCCGTAATGCGCAGCAGGCGAAGATCACAGCACAGCGTTTGGGTGAGGACGGCGCTGAGTTTAACGTAACATCGGATAGGCCCTGGTCCATCCGTCTTGTCAACTGTCATGCGCAAAGTGTTCAGGGGGCCCAGGCCGCAATCGATGGGCCGGATACGGTTCTTGTTTCTCAAAACACGGTTGCACAGGTTACCGTAAAGTTTTAAAATAGCAGATAAGACGCCCGTGCCCATAAGGGTGTGGGCGTTGTTGAATAAAAGATAACGCATAGGAGATATAAAACCATGGAAAAAAACGAAAAGCAAATGCTTGGAAAATACCAGGTGGAAAAGCTTATGGACGGACTGTATGCATTGGATGACGGAAAGGACAGTTCCTTTTATGTGCTGGAAGGCTCCGAAAAAGCTGCGGTGATCGATACAGGGATGGGAGATGGGCCGGTCATGCCGGTAATCCGTCATGTGACACAGCTTCCCTGTGAACTGGTGATCACTCATGCCCATGGGGATCATATGATGCACAGCGCTGAATTTGAAAAACGTTATATGTGCAGCAAAGATATTCCTATTGTTTCTGAATTTGTTAAGATCATGGGAATGGATCCGGCCTTGGAAAAGCTGGAATATCGTGTTTTTGACCCGGGAGACATGCTTGATCTGGGAAATGGCGTGACCCTGGAATGTGTGGCCATGTATGGTCATACTCCGGGCTCTGTGGGATTTTACTGTAAAAAATATAATAAGCTGTTTTCTGGTGATGCTTTTGGCTCCGGTATGGGTGTATGGATGCAGGTGCCGTGTGCTTTGTCTGTAAGTGAATATAAGAAAAATCTTGAGGGATTTCTGGATTGGGCTTCAGATAAGGACAGTTCCATGGAGTTTCTTACAGGTCACCGTTCGCAAAGATATGGTTTCGGTGAGGTTGAGCAGGACAATCCTGTGTGTCTGGAGCTGGTCCGGGATATGGTCGTGTTATGTCAAAAGCTTTTAGATAAAGAAATCATGGGAGAGCCTGTGGATATACCTGTATTTTCCGGAGATGAAAAGCCGGAAACAGCCTCTTTTGGCCGGGCAGGTATGGTTCTATTGCCTTCCGGAGTAAAGTAGCAACCGCCTGCTGACTTAATGGAGCATATGGGATTCGAACCCACGGCCTCCACAATGCGAATGTGGCGCGCTCCCAACTGCGCTAATGCCCCGTAAAATAATAACCGTATATCATGGGGGTCAAGTCGATATGTTTTTCCATGCAAGCATGAAAAACATATCGACTTGACCTCGGTACCCTCATTATATCATAGGACTGGAAAAAAGGAAATAAAATAATTGCTGTTATTTAGCTGTTATTTATATCTTCTTTCGCCATTTCTTTATTTCGCCGGACGAAGCTGAGCATAACCATTCCACGCGAACAGAGCTTCTTCGGATTCATCTCCATACACCTGTGGATGTTTCCTATAAGATTTCTTTCAGTTTTAACGCTTTTTCGATACTTCCATCAACCTTTAATTTTCCCAGGGTAAATGCGAGGACAGGATCCTGTTTGCCGTCTGCGATCTTTTCAAGGGTTTTGGCAGTACATGTAAAAGCCGCGTCTCTGTCATGATACTCATAAGGCTCCACATAAAGCTGTCCATCTTTAACTTCCACATAAAAGCTGCCCGCGCCGTCCCCGGTAATATTAAACTGATACGCCAGATGCTCCTGGATATGGCTTACATCCGCTCCAGACAAACGCCGTTTTATCTCATCAAACATTTCCTCAAAAGTCATATAATTTCCTCCTTCTTGGCCGCCTTCTCGGCCATATAGGTATCCCCCTGCGGGGTTTCCTCCTTCTTGGCCGCCATCCCGGCCATATAGGTACCCCCCCTGCGGGTTTTCGACCAATGGTCAATTTTATAATTGTAAATTAACACATTTTGCGGGTCTGGTCAATACTTTATTATCGCCACAAATCCGGGGAAAGTATGTAATTTTCACATTGTATCTGATAAAAGAGCTATGGTATAATAACCGTATAGGCGGCGATTCGCCTGCCAATACGAAGTCAGTAGAAAGGCGGCAAAACATTGTCAAGCTCCACAAAATATGAAAGTATATTGGATGCCCTTCAGAAGCTGCTGGAGAGTAAGGATATAAAAGCAATCACGGTGAGTGAGATCGCTCAGGCGGCAGGGATCGGGAAGGGAAGTATTTATTATTATTTTCCGTCAAAGGAGTCTATCCTGGAGGCATTGATTGTCCGCACCTATGAAAGGCCTATGGAGATTGCCACAACCCTGGCGGATCAGAAGGAAATCTCACCTTTTACACGGATGGCCATGATCTTTCAGGCGTGCCGCAACGCCTCCCTGGAATTTTCCAAACGTAAGGATTCATCATCTGCAGGGATTTATGAAGGGGCATATATCCATCAGATGTTTTTAAATCATGTGATCAACGGATTGAAACCTACGTTGGCGGAAATCATCCGTCAGGGGATTGAGCTGGGAGAAATTACCTTTGATGATCCGGCGTCTCTGGCTGAGATCGTGCTGATCGTTTTGACAGTAAAGCTGGATAATACAATCGCCCGTTCAGATCCTGAGGATGTGGAGGCAGTCATCCGGGCTTTAGTGTCTCTCCTTGAGAAAGGCACAGAAAATCCTGCAGGGTCCCTGAATTTTTTAATGGCATTTTAAAGCAGGAGGAGGCAGTCCTTTGGAACGAAACAAAAGATATAGTATATTTCACTCTACAATCTTCAGGATCATTGTGGTGATCATTATCCTTGTTCTTCCTATAAATATTTTAACAATAGTGTTTTCTACCATCATTTTAAGACAAAGTCAGACCCAGGTGGCCAGAGAGATTCAAAATACCCTGAATATAGCGGGAGACACGCTGGCTTCCACGCTGGAAACCAGTGTCCGCCAGCTTTTGTATCTAAGTGCATCGAATACAGATTTTTCCGTGGTAGCTTCCAGGGCTCAGATGGAGGCACAGACATCCCGGTTTTATACAAGCTATACGAACGTTGGGATTGCGCTGGATAATGTGATCTCCAACTTTGATCAGCTGGATCTGGTGTATTTTGTCTTTCCTGAAACCGGGTATCTGATTACCCGGGGCTATCCGGGGCTGGTTTACCAGGAGTACCGAAGTATATTGGAGAGCATGCCGGAAAAATCTGAGGAGGAGGACCGTGCATGGACCTATATGGAAATTGAAGGAACCTCTGTCCTTGTGAGTCATGATTCCTGGAAGAACATGGATTTTGGCGTCGTTTTAAATCTTGAGCGTACGTTAAATAAACTGAATCTTCTGGAATCGGCGGAAGGAAGTATTTTCTTTTTTACAAATAACCAGGAAGAGCTGTTTACAGAGGATGGGCAGGAGCTGTTTTCCCAGGAGGATACAGATCTGTCAGGGATCGAGAGCATGGCCCAGTATCATGTTTACCGGTGTTCCCTGGAAGAGTATGATCTCACCCTGGTCCAGGTGGTGGATGACCAGTATTATTCCATCACGATCCCCATAGTGATGCGGGTGATGCTGTATGCGTCCGTTGGTCTTGCGCTTCTGGTCATTCCTCTGCTCCTGTATTATATCAGTCGTGTGGTCAACCACCCTTTAAACCGTCTGACCAAAGCAATCAACCTGATTGAACAGGGAAATCTGGATTACCGTATCCCGGAAAAAGATCAGGGAACAGAGTTTGGGCTGATTAACCGGAACTTTAACAGCATGATGGAGCAGATCAAGGATTTAAAGATTGATGTGTATGAACAGGAGCTGGAAAAGAAAAATATTAAAATGCAGTATTTAAGTCAACAGATCCAGCCCCATTTTATTTTGAACGCCCTAAATCTTTTGTACAGCTATGAGCCGGAGGAATGGTCTTTGAGCCAGAAGATGATCTTGTGTATGTCTAAATATTTCCGGTATATAGTGAAAATGAACGAGGATTTCGTGGATCTGTCTTTGGAAATGGATCATATAAAAAACTATTTTGAAATACAAAAGGCCCGTTTTCCGGAACTGTTTTTTTCAATCGTGGAGTATGAGGAGGCTCTTGGAAAAGCTCAGATTCCTCCGCTGATCGTGCAGAATTTCGCGGAAAATGCCATTAAACATTCGTTAAAGATTGGAAACCGGATCACAATCCTGGTGATCGCGGATTACTGCCCGGATGATGCGCAAAAGCAGACCATGCGGATCCGGCTGGCAGACACTGGAGAGGGGATCAGCGATGAACTGGTGGAAAAAATCGAGCTTTTAAAAAAGACCGGAGTACATCAGGATGGACTTGGCGTTGGGATTCAGAATACCATAGAGCGGCTGAAATATCTTTATTCCGACCGGTCTACAGTGCGCATATGGAGAGATGAAACGTATGGGGGTACGAATGTAGAGATTATTCTTCCGATTTATTACGAAGAAAAGGAGGATAATGATGAAGATTCTGCTGATCGATGATGAGATTGTAGCTTTAAATGCTTTGAAAAAAAGAGTAGACTGGGTGAAATACGGCTTTACGGAAATTTTTACAGCTCAGGATATTGCAAACGCCAAGGAGATCATTAGCAAAGAAAATATTGACATGATCCTTTGCGATATTGAGATGCAGGGTGAAAACGGCCTGTCCCTGGTTGAATATGTGAAAGATACCCATCCGGAAATATGCCGTATCATGGTAACCTGCCATGCGGATTTTGATTACATAAGAAGGGCTATGCGGTATGGCGTTAAAGATTACATCCTTAAGCCCATTGACTATGAAGAGCTGGAAGGACTGCTTCTTTCGTTTCAGGAGGAAAAAGCGCTGGCAAATGAAAAGCATCAATTTGACCGTCTGGTGGTAAAGACCATGGAAACCACCAGAAAGGATACCCGGGGCAGGGATCCGGAGCAGGCGGCGGACAGGAACCGGATCATTAAAGAGTATATTGACAGTCATATTCAGGAAAAGATCACCGTTAAGGATCTGGCTAACCTGGTCCATGTCAATGAACAGCACCTTATGAGGATCTTTAAAAAGGAAAATGGCCAGTCCATCCTGGAATATATTAATGAGCGCCGTATTGTGATCGCCAGCAATCTTTTAAAGGATACAGATTATACGATCAACTTTATCGCGGATTGTGTTGGCTGTGAAAATTATTCTTACTTTACAAAAATATTTAAAAAGTACACTGGATTTACCCCAAGAGAGTATCGGATGCAGTTTAAAAAGTCATAAAACGCGAGTACTGACGGCAGAGAACAGGCAGATGTTTATCGGACAGGACATGCGTAAATAGTGCTATTATTTTATGAGATAGTGATAGACCGCGGCGGGAGAACGCTGTATGATTCCTTTGTATACATATATGCGCAGCGATGATCATAAAGTTGCTGCATTTGAGGAGGAGAAAAAGGATGAAAAGTAAGAGATTCTCAGCGTTTTTACTCGTAACGGCAATGACTGTATCTGCTATGCTCGCAGGCTGCGGCGGATCCGGCAGCGGTTCAGATTCCGATGAATACTCTGCGGAAATCGACATGGAGGAAGAGCCCTACACTGTGGCCATTCAGGTAGTTACGCTTCCCGGAACGGAATATACCGGAGAGGAAGACCGGGAGGCAGCGATCAATGCCATTATAGAACCTGCGATCAACTGCAAAGTGGATATTCAGGAAATATGGATCAGCGAGATTGCGAACACGACTAGTCTGGCTGTAGCCGGTGATGAGAAAATTGATATTGTTCATGTAGGAACTGTTAATAATTTGTCATCTTTAGTCGGATCAGATATTTTGCTGGATCTTAATGAAGGAAATCTCCTTCAGAACCGGGGTTCTGCGCTGCTGGAGCTTTTTGCGGACAGTATGGAGGCCGGAAGCGTTAGTGGACGGCAGCTGGCTGTTCCGGCTCAGGTTTACAGCGCTAACGTGATCGGCATGGCCTATAATAAGACATGGGCAGATGCTCACGATATTCAGGTGCCGGATTCTATGACATTTGATGAGTTAAGCGATCTGTTATATGACGTGGCCGCTGCAGATCCTGAAATGATGGCATATTTTGCCGGTTCCGGCACACTTAATGCGCTTCAGTTCCTTGTGGGATACGAAGGCTTCGGAAGCGAGGCATCTTATGGTGCGATCCTTGATTCTTCTGAAGATACCACAATTATAAATCTGTACGATTCTCAGCTATTTAGAGATTATTGTGTCCGTATGTATGAATGGGCGCGGGATGGGATCATGACGGGAGATCCGACAGATACCAATACTTCCCAGGATTATTTTAATGCTCAGTCCCTGTTTTTCCTTTCCGGTGTGATGGGGCCAAAAACCCAGGCGACTTACAGCGCCTCCGCGGCAAACGCGGGATTTGAAGTGGGGTATTGCATGTTGGGGGAATCGCAGCTTACGAATAGTTATTTGACAGAGTATATGTGGGGCATCGCCGCCAACTGTGAGCGCCCGGATAAGGCTATGGATTTCCTGAATTACCTCTATAGCGATGGGAATGTGGCGAATATCCTTATGTATGGCCTTGAAGGCGACAACTACGAATTTGTGGATGGTTCCGATACGATCATTCAGATCAACGGCACCTATGAACCCAGTTTTTATGTAGGAGGAAATGAAGCCAGCATGTATATAAAGTATCCTGCAGGGGAGGATTATATCGATCAGCTGCAGGCAATCGCGGATGAAGCAGTCGTTTCTCCTTTGGTCGGTTACATGTTTGACGATACAAATTTCCAGACAGAATCCTCAGTGATTTCTTCCACGATCCAGGAATACCTGCCAAGACTCCAGAATGGTATGTGTGAAAGCGAGCAGGAAACCCTTGACCTTGTGGATGAGTTTGTAGCGCGGCTGGAAACCGCTGGCATTAACGATGTAATCGCGGCGAACCAGGAACAGCTGGACGCTTACCTGGCAGGACAGGAATAAAGAACTGAAAAAATAAATAGACAGAATAATAAACAGTGGGTATCATGAACAGACGATAAGGATCTTAAAAGGTGTGCGGAGTTGAATCGGCACACCTTTTTTGATGTACGATTGAAAAATTTCCTAATATTTGTGTCTTTTAATAACAAAACCAAAGCAATATTGTACAGTAAGAGTAGAGAAGATTTGTTGAAAAATTATAATAATAATAAAAAATGCTAGGATAGTGCTAAAATTATGTCCAGATTTTGCAATTTTTGTACTTTTGTCATGTTATAATCGAAAAGGAAATTGTAAACTTTGACCACATAACGTAACTGGAGTGCTGTATCATTTTATGTAAAATGCATATGAGGATACTAGCGACTAAGACTTTCGGTAGAAAGTCTCCCACAGCAAGGAGGTTTGCGCATGAAAGGAAAAATTCTGGCACTATTAATGGTATCTGTAATGTCTGTCTCTGTTCTTTTGTCCGGCTGCGGCAGCAGCGATAGCAGCAGTGATGAAGGTTCAGCTTCGTCAGAGTCCTCATCAGAAGAGGATGGATATTCGACGGAGATCGACATGGATGAAGAGCCGTATACAGTGGCTATCCAGGTCGTAACTCTTCCGGGAACGGATTATACAGACACGGAGGAGGAGCGGGAAGCCGCCATTAACGCGATTACTGAACCGGCGATCAACTGTTTGGTAGATATTCAGGAAATCTGGATCAGTGAAGTAGCAAATACAACAAGCATGGCAGTTGCCGGCGATGAGAAGATCGATCTTGTTCACGTAGCTACGGTGAACACATTGTCTACCCTTGCCGGGTCAGATATCCTGCTTGATATGAATGAAGGAAATCTGCTCCAGAACCGTGGACAGGATCTTGTAGAGCTTTTTGGTGAGGATCTTCTGGCTGCGGGAAGTGTGAGCGGTAAGCAGCTGGCGATTCCTGCAAAAACGTACAACGCGGCTGCAAAAGGAATTTACTATAATAAAACCCTTGCGGATGAGTATGGTATTGAGATCCCTGAATCCTGTACGTTTGAAGAGCTCAGTGAAATTCTATACGAGGTTCATGAGGCGATTCCGGATATTACCACTTACTATTGCGGAAGCGGGGAGCTTAACTATTTGTTCTGGTTGGAAAACTATGAAACCTTTGGAAGTGAGTCCTCCTATGGCGTTATCCTGGATGCTACGGAAGATCCTACCGTTGTCAATCTTTATGCGACAGAGATGTTTGAAGAGTATTGTCTCCAGGCGTTCCACTGGACGCAGGATGGCATCCAGCCGGGAGATCCTACAGATACAAATTCCGCTCAGGATTATTTTTATGCCCAGTCCCTTTTCTGTGTCGTTGTTAATATAAATCCTGAACAGGATGCAAGCTGGGGTGCCAGCGCCCTGTCCAGCGGCTTTGAACTGGGGTCATGCGTGCTGGTAGAGGCGGAGATCACAAACACCAATATCACAGAGTACATGTGGGGAATTGCCGTAAACAGCGAACGTCCGGATAAAGCCATGGATTTCCTGAATTTCCTCTATACGAACGCAGAAGTGGCAAATATCCTCAAGTATGGTATTGAAGGAGAAAATTATGAGTTCGTGGAAGGTTCGGATCTCGTGATCGAGACAAACGGAACCTATGATCCGATGTTTTATATAGGCGGAGATGAGTCGCTCTTATATGTAGAATATCCGGGTGATGAAGATTATATCTCAGACCTGCAGGCCATGGAAGAAGAGGCAACGCTTTCACCTCTGGCCGGCTATATGTTTGATGACTCGGATTACCAGACAGAATCTTCCGTCATATACTCAACGATCATGGAATATTTACCAAGACTTCAAAATGGTATGTGTGACAGTGAAGAAGAAACGTTGGAGCTTATTGATGAATTTGTCCAGGCCTTGGAGGCTGCGGGGATCAACGATGTGATCGCAGCCAACCAGGAGCAGGTAGACGCTTATCTGGCGGAGCAGGAATAATTAACGATATATAGTATATGTCATAAGTCATAAGACAGGGGCTGGGAAAAAAGACGGAAGAAGCTTTTTTCCCAGCCCTTTCTTGTGTGGTACGCCAGGCAGGCTGCTGTGTGCGCACAGGCCGCTCACGGCAGTATGTTCAATTCAGCCAGGACATAGTTACCGCAATTTTTGCAAACTTTTCTCCTCTTTTTGCAATGGCGTAAATAGGGATGATATGTAAGAATGTATTTAGACATATTTACAAGAGATTTTTGGATGATTTTCTAGCAATATATGCAAGATACTCAAATAATTTAAGTGTACAATATATTTTCTATACAAAACCTGAAAATAAAATCCTTCCAGGAGGATACCTTTGCAGGCAGGATGACGCCTGCGAAAGAAAGGAGAAGTTGTTTATGAAAAGTAAAAAGTTGTGGGCGATTTTATTAGCCTCTGCCATGACGGCATCCGCTGTGTTTGCGGGATGCGGATCCGGAAATGACACAGAAAGCTCCGGTGGTTCAGATACTGTAGGAACATCGGACACTTCCGGCGCGGAGGACAGCGGGTCTGCTTCGGATGAGGAGGGATATTCGACGGAGATCGACATGGATGAAGAGCCGTATACAGTGGCTATTCAAGTCGTAACGCTTCCGGGAACGGATTATACAGACACGGAGGAAGAGCGGGAAGCCGCCATTAACGCGATCACTGAGCCAGCGATCAACTGTTTGGTGGATATTCAGGAAATCTGGATCAGTGAAGTAGCAAATACAACAAGCATGGCAGTTGCCGGCGATGAGAAGATCGATCTTGTTCACGTAGCTACGGTGAACACATTGTCTACCCTTGCCGGGTCAGATATCCTGCTTGATATGAATGAAGGAAATCTGCTCCAGAACCGTGGACAGGATCTTGTAGAGCTTTTTGGTGAGGATCTTCTGGCTGCGGGAAGTGTGAGCGGTAAGCAGCTGGCGATTCCTGCAAAAACGTACAACGCGGCTGCAAAAGGGATTTACTATAATAAAACCCTTGCGGATGAGTATGGCATTGAGATCCCTGAATCCTGTACGTTTGAAGAGCTTAGTGAAATTTTATACCAGGTTCATGAGGCGGATCCAGATATTATGGCTTACTATACCGGAAGCGGTGAACTTAACCGTTTGTTCTGGATGGAAAACTATGATACTTTCGGAAGTGAGTCTTCCTATGGCGTTATCCTGGATGCTGAGGAAGATCCTACCGTTGTCAATCTTTATGCGACAGAGATGTTTGAAGAGTATTGCCTTATGATGTATCAGTGGACGCAGGATGGCATCCAGCCGGGAGATCCTACAGATACAAATTCTGCTCAGGATTATTTTTATGCCCAGTCCCTTTTCTGTGTCGTTGTCAGTATAAATCCTGAACAGGATGCAAGCTGGGGTTCCAGCGCCCTGTCAAACGGCTTTGAACTGGGATCATGCATGCTGGTAGAGCCGGAGATCACAAACAGCAATATCACAGAGTACATGTGGGGAATTGCCGTAAACAGCGAACGTCCGGATAAAGCCATGGATTTCCTGAATTTCCTCTATACGAACGCAGAAGTGGCAAATATCCTCAAGTATGGTATTGAAGGAGAAAATTATGAGTTCGTGGAAGGTTCGGATCTCGTGATCGAGACAAACGGAACCTATGATCCGATGTTTTATATAGGCGGAGATGAGTCGCTCTTATATGTAGAATATCCGGGTGATGAAGATTATATCTCAGACCTGCAGGCCATGGAAGAAGAGGCAACGCTTTCACCTCTGGCCGGCTATATGTTTGATGACTCGGATTACCAGACAGAATCTTCCGTCATATACTCAACGATCATGGAATATTTACCAAGACTTCAAAATGGTATGTGTGACAGTGAAGAAGAAACGTTGGAGCTTATTGATGAATTTGTCCAGGCCTTGGAGGCTGCGGGGATCAACGATGTAATCGCAGCCAACCAGGAGCAGGTAGACGCTTATCTGGCGGAGCAGGAGTAGTTTTAACGTTCCTGTCTGCCGATTTCCCGGGCATATTGCCCAGGAGACATTTGGTAAGTGCGCTTAAACAGCCGTGAAAAGTGATCCGTGCTGTCGTATCCTACGAGAGCGGCCACTTCAGAAACCTTTAAATGCGTATTTTTCAACAGGTCGGAAGCTTTAGACATTCTCAGATCGATGATAATGTCTGAAAGATTCCGGCCTGTATTTTTTTTGATCATGCTGCTTAAATAGGACGGATTGTAGTGAAAGGTTTCGGCCAGGCTGTGAAGGTTTATGGCAGAGAAATTTTTCTGGATATAAAGCAGCACCTGTGTAAAGTCGCTTTTACCGGAAACGCTTTTTTCAGTGTCGTAAATCTGGATGGTATGGCTGAAACAGCGCAGCAGCAGAGCAAAAAGCAGGTGCATCCGGCTGGTGACGCAGGCATTGGAATAAATATCGGTGTCATAACATTCCATAAATATATCCTTAATGGTGTTTTTAACGTCTGCATGATCTGTCCCTGTGGAAAAAAACATATAATTGGCATTTTTTGTATTAGCATAAAGGATGCTGCGAAAAAAAGATGCCATAAGGTCCTCCTGGGCAAGAAGCTGAAAAAAGGTCCGCTCAAAAGTGTTTTGACGGATCATCAGGGATACGGCGATGGTATCGTCATCAAAGGTCACATCGTGTCTGGATCCCGGGGCAATAATGCAAAGATCTCCGGCGGTCAGGCATTTTTTTTCATTTTCAAAAACCATGTAGCAGGCGCCGGAAAAAACATAGTTGATCTCAAAGAAGTTGTGAGTGTGCATACGTTCAGTAATGTTGCGCACATAGGGAATCGCGTAGGCGTCCATATTTTTCGGGATGATCCTTTCGGCGGGAATATGTTTCCCGTTAAGTTCCGGCTGAGAAAACGGGAGAAGAAGAAAGTCTTTTGGTACAGGCAGATTTAAAAGTACCTGAAAAAAAGACGTATCATTCATCTGGCTCCATGTTGTCCCAAAAGGAATATCCGGGATGCCGGACAAAAATAGTTCTTGATGGAACAAATAGGTGACGATGGATCGAAAATCACTTTTTGTGCCATATTTCTTAAAATGATAATCCGCGGCTTTTTCAATCTGTCGATATGTGACAAAAGAAATTTCTTTCACCTTTATTTCTCCTTTGGCCTGTTGGAATTTTTATAGGCTTTTTGACGAATGGTCATTAAAGCGTCTGTTCTTTTTTATGTTAGCACAGCGGTTTGGCGGATGGCAAGGACTATATCTAAAAATAAGGCGTTTTTTTCAAAAGCAAAAACATTTAAGGAGATCGTGCTCGGTGTTATAGTAGGCATAAAGAAAATTTGATCAACCGACAGAGATTAAAAAGTGTCAAAGGACACACAGGAGGATGGCTTAAGTGAATATCCAATTTAATGAAAAACCATTTTATTTAAATGAAGCACAGACGGCGTTTGTTTTAGAAAAGCTTCATTCGTTGACGCTGGATGAGAAGATTGGCCAGCTGTTTCTGCCCATTAACTATATTGAAGATGAGCAGGAGCTGAGGGCATTTGTTAAAAGATTCCAGCCAGGAGGACTGATGAACCGTCCGGCTCCCGCAAAGCTGAATCAGGACCGTCATAGAGCGATCCAGGAGGAGTCCCGGATCCCGGCATTTATTCCGGCCAATATTGAGTCCGGAGGAAACGGGGCAGTTGCGGACGGGACAGCTTTTGGCAATCCTCTCCAGGTGGCAGCTACAGGAGACCCGGTCTATGCCCTTGAACTGGGACGGATCGCCGGAACGGAGGGACGGGCTGTGGGAGTAAATTATGCCTTTGCTCCGATCGTAGATATTGATAATAATACATTAAACCCGATTACCAATACCCGTACCTTTGGCAAGGATCCGGAGACGGTGTTAAAAATGGCGTCCGCTTATATTGACGGATTGATGGAAGGCGGCAGGAACATGTGCTATTCTATTAAGCATTTCCCTGGGGACGGGGTGGATGACCGGGATCAGCACCTTCATACCACATATAACACACTGTCTGTGGAAGCGTGGGAGGCCAGCTACGGCATGATCTACCGCACCCTCATCGAGAAAGGCGCGCCCACGGTGATGGTCGGCCATATCGGCCTGCCGGAATATGTGAAAGCGATCCATCCGAAGGCTGCAAAAAAAGAGATTTTATGTCCCGCCTCCCTGTCAAAGGAAATCATTACCGGACTTTTGAGAGAACGGATGAACTTTAACGGACTGATCATTACCGATTCTACCAGTATGAACGGTTTTTACGCCCATATGAGCCGGGAGCTGGCAGTGCCGACAGTCATTGCTAACGGTTGCGATATGTTTTTATTTAACTTCTCGGTGGAAGAGGATTATCAGTTTATGAAAGCCGGTATTGAAAAAGGCATCCTGTCCATGGAGCGGGTGGACGAGGCTGTGGCGAGAGTTCTGGCCCTGAAAACGTCTATGGGTCTGTTTGAAGACCAGGCTAAAGGAACTTTAGTGCCGGGAGAAGATGCCCTTAAGCTTTTAGGTGGCGAAAAGGCGGCAAATCTGGCAAGAGAATGTGCGGACCGGGCAGTGACCCTTGTTAAGGATGAGGAAGGCAACCTGCCTATTTCACCAAAGACCCATAAAAAGGTTATGGTTTATGTTATGGGAGATCGGGAAGATTTTTACGGAAACCAGAAGGTAGGAGCTTTATTTGTTCAGGCTCTGAAAAAAGAAGGCTTTGATGTGGATACCTTTGATTATTCGGTTCATTTTCCGGATCCTGTAGATACCACAAAGGCATTTATTGAAAAATACGACTGTGCCATTTACGTGCTTAGTGAGGGTACTTCCAGCAACCAGACAACGGTTCGTTTAAAATGGAACCTGCCATTAGCCAATGATGCCCCGTGGTTTGTCAATGACGTTCCAACCATTGCCATTTCCTTCGCAAACCCTTATCATTTGCGGGATATGCCGGAAATCAAGACTTACATTAACGCATATACCACAAGCCCTTATACGGTGGAAGCAGTTATGGATAAACTGTTGGGACGGAGCGGATTTACCGGAGTAAATCCCGTAGATACAACCTGCGGATACTATGAGTTAAATTTGTGATACTGAAAAGGAGAAACTCGTATGGTTATTGATTTTAATGGAAAGACGGCCCTGGTTACAGGGGGCGCCGGGGGAATCGGCATGGCTTGCGTGAAAACGCTTCTGGAGTCTAACGCTAAGGTGGCCGTAGTGGATGTATCGGACCAGGCTCTGGAGGCAGCAAAAAAAGAGCTGGAAGGCAAAGGAACCTTCGCTTGTTATAAGTTAGATATTTCCAATGTAGACGCTATTGCTCCGGCGGTTGAGCAGATACGGAGAGACATGGGAGAAATAGAGATCCTTGTCCAGACTGCCGGACTTTTAAGAGGAAAGCCGGGACTGGAGCTGACAGAGGCGGATTGGGATACTATGCTTAATGTTAATGCCCGGGGAATGTTTTTTGTTATGCAGCAGGTGGTGGCACAGTCCATGAGCCATACCGGAGGTTCTATTGTCAACTTTGCGTCTATGGCCGGTATCCGTGGGATGCGGGCGTCTATGGCATCAGCCCATTACAGCGCCAGCAAAGGAGCTGTGGTGGCCATGACGATGCAGGCGGCCACAGAGTGGGCCAGGTACGGGGTGCGGTGTAATGCCCTTGCCCCTGGAGGAGTTTTGACAAAGGCTATGGCCAGTATGGAATTTCCCGAGGATGCTCTGGCGCCGGTGCCTTTAAAGAAGCTGTCCGCCCCGGAGGATATTGCCAACAGCGCAGTGTTTTTAGCCAGCGATAAGGCGGCTATGATCACAGGGCAGACGCTGGTGATCGATGGAGGAAGCTCCATTGTGGGGTATTAGGATAAAAGACGGTCAGAGCAGTTTGTGAAATGGAGGATTTATTATGAAGATCGCGGTAGTTGGAGCAAATGGAAATCTTGGTACACGAGTGACAAAGCAGGCCCTGGACAGAGGGTTTCAGGTTAAGGGATTTATTTATGATGGTGAACGTCCGGATGAGAGGGCCGAAATCGTTAAGAAAAGCCTTTTTGATATGACAAAAGAGGATATTGAAGACTGTGATGTGATGATCAGCGCCTATGGCAGCGGCTTTAAAGCGGATCCGGCGCTGAACCACCAGGCATTTTTAAAATACATTGAATTAAATGACAACACCCCCAGACATTTGATCGCCATTGGCGGAGCGGGGAGCCTGTTTACCGATGAAACCCATACAACCTATGTTTATGAGACACCGGGACACCCGGACTTTTTAAGAGAAATTTCAAAAAACATTAAGCTGGGCATCGACGAGCTGAAACAGACAGAGCATATGAACTGGACCGTCGTGTGTCCGTCGTCATTTTTCGATGGGGAAGGCCCATGGACGAAAAATTACCAGATCGGAACGGAGGGGCATCTCATCTATAATGATGCCGGGGAGAGCCGGGTGACCTATGATGACTTGGCTATGGCTATGATCGATATTGCCCGGGAGAATACATATAACAAAATGCAGATCACGGTGGGAACAAAATAATGAAAGGCAAAGCTTATGACCGGGAGAGGAAAGCAGACCGGAAAGGCAGTATAGGAGGCTTAATATGATCCGACATATATCTATATTTTTTCTTAAAGAGAATGTGACTGAAGAGGAAAAAGCCCGGGCGCTGGATGCGGCCCGCCATGTAGGAGACGGCATGGACAGTATTTTAGACTGCCGGGCCGGGGCAGATTGTATGGAGCGGCCGCCAAAAGGCCTTCCCGGACTGCCGGAATTTGGCGATTTGGTGCAGGTCATTGATTTTAAGACTCGGGAGGCCGCCGAAGGCTTTGCTAGCCACCCTGCTCATCTTAAGGAGATGGAGCAGATGGACGGCCTTGTAGCAAAGGTCGTGGCAGCGGACTTTGAAATATAAGTCCCCTGCAGGGGAGAATTATGTTGAGCAGTGTGAGACTCTGGAAAGGTAAGCACCTTTGGCAGAGTGACGGGCATTATGGCAATAATTCCTGGTCACTCTGCCAAATCTTTTGTGGAGCTTGCTTTGGAGTGACGTAAATGTCGAAAAAGAATGGCAAAATAATACCTTTAACAGTCAAAATATCATTATCGTGCTAAAAAAAAATCAGGATTTTGCAACTTTCTTTTTCGCTATTTGGTACAATTATCTCAATATATAGGAAATATATTGTACAAAATGAACATGTAAAGGAGTAGTCACTATGAAAAGTAAAAGATTATTAGCACTTCTGCTGACATCAGCCATGGCAGCCTCCATGGTCCTTGCGGGCTGCGGAGGAAGCGGATCCGATGATTCTTCTTCGGGAGGAACAGACGCTTCTGATGATGCATCCTCCAGTGAGGTTTCCACGGAGATCGATATGGATGAGGACCCATATACCGTAGCGATCCAGGTTGTAACTCTTCCGGGAACGGACTATTCAGACACAGAAGAGGCCCGTGAGGAGGCGATCAACGCCATAACAGTGCCGGCCATTAACTGTAAGGTGGATATTCAGGAGGTTTGGATCAGCGAAGTTGCCAACACGACAAGTATGGCTGTTGCAGGAGACGAGAAGATCGACATCGTTCATGTGGCTACGGTTAATCCTTTATCATCGCTTGTTGGTTCGGATATTCTTTATGATATGAACACAGACAATCTGCTTCAGAACCGCGGCCAGGATCTGGTGGAGCTTTTTGGAGATCTTCTGGAAGCGGGAAATGTAGATGGAAAACAGTTGGCGATTCCTGCAAAAACCTTTAATGCGACAGCAAAGGGGATTTTTTATAACAAGACGCTGGCAGACGAGTATGGCATAGAGATACCGGAATCCATAACCATGGATGAGTTAAGTGAAATTCTTTATCAAGTTCACGAAGCGGATCCGGATATTATGTGTTACTACAGCGGTGACGGTTCTAATAACTATCTGTTCTGGCTTCAGAGTTATGAGACTTTTGGGACAAATTCTTCCTATGGCATCATTTTAGATGCGAATGAGGATCCAACGGTTGTGAACATGTATGAGACGGATATGTTTAAGGAGTATTGCCTTATGATGTATCAGTGGACTCAGGATGGTATTCAGCCAGGGGATTCGACAGACACGAATACAGCACAGGATTATTTTGGAGCTCAGAGCTTGTTCTGCGCGGTTGTGAGCATCAACCCGGAACAGGAAGCCAGCTGGGGCGCCAGTGCTGATTTTGAGATTGGAAGCGCCAAATTGGTGGAAGCTACGATCACAAACAGTACGATCACAGAGTACATGTGGGGAATTGCCGTAAACAGCGAACGTCCGGATAAAGCCATGGATTTCCTGAATTTCCTCTATACGAACGCAGAAGTGGCCAATCTTCTTAAATATGGTATTGAAGATGTCAACTATACTTTCCAGGAAGGTTCTGACAGCGTTATCGTATTAAATGATACTTACGATCCGATGTTCTACTACGCTGGAAATGAAGCGGATATGTACATCAAGTATCCTGCCGGAGAGGATTATGTGGAGCAGCTTCAGGCGATGGAGGATGAGGCGACAGTATCGCCTTTGGCCGGTTATATGTTTGACGATACCGATTTTCAGACGGAATCTTCGGTGATTTCTTCCACGATCCAGGAATATCTGCCGCGGCTGATGAATGGTATGTGCGACAGCGAGGATGAAACCCTTGCTCTGATCGATGAGTTTAATGCAGCCCTGGAATCTGCCGGTATTTACGATGTTATTGCGGCAAACCAGGAACAGATTGACGCTTATCTGGCATCCCAGTCCGAAACAAGTACAGACACAACTGCTGAGACTACTGGAGAAACAACAGCAGAATAGATGAAATGATGATTGTAACCTGATGATCCGCAGGAAGGGCAGAAAAGCCCTTCCTGCATATGTAAACACATATGAGGTGAAGGTATGAAAGCACAGTCGAAAGTAGTGCAGGCGGATCCTGGATTAAAGAAGAAAAAAACAAACTGGAAACACTGGCTTCCGTTTTATGTAATGTTCATTCCAGGTTTTGCCTATCTTTTTATTAACAACTATATGCCTTTGTATGGTCTTCAGTTGGCGTTTAAGCAGTTCAGCTATCAAAAAGGGATTAGCGGAAGTCCGTGGATTGGCTTAAAGAATTTCAAGTTCCTGTTTGCTACCAGTGACGCTTTTATTATGATCCGAAATACATTGCTCTATAATATTGTCTGGATCATCTTGGGCGTTATCTTTGGTATTACAGTGGCGATCCTTTTTAACGAAGTTACCAGTAAATTGGCGAAAAAGTTTTACCAGACAGCCATCCTTCTTCCTTACCTTATGTCTATGGTTGTTGTGGCTTATCTTGTGTATGCCTTTTTGTCTACGGAGACGGGCCTTATCAACAACAGTATCATTAAAGGCCTTTTAGGCCAGGAAGATGGAATCTCCTGGTATTCAGAGTCTGCCTACTGGCCGTTTATCCTGACATTTGTTCAGCAGTGGAAGCAGATCGGTTTTGGTATGCTTCTTTATCTGTCCAGTCTTCTGGGGATCGATCAGTCCTACTATGAAGCAGCGATGCTTGACGGGGCAACCCGGTGGCAGCAGATCCGCAAGATCACCATTCCGTTGTTAAAGCCGACCATCATCATGCTGGTGATCTTAAACTTAGGCCAGGTATTCCGTTCCGATTTCGGTCTGTTCTATCAGGTACCTATGAACCAGGGCGCTCTTTACAGTGTGACACAGACTATTGATACATATGTATATCGCGCGTTGCTTGTAAATAACAACCTGGGTATGTCCTCTGCAGCCAGCTTCCTTCAGTCTGTAGTAGGATTTATATTTATTGTAACTGCCAACGGTATTGTCCGGAAAATGGACGAAAACAGTTCGTTGTTCTAAGGAGGTGTTCATATGCTGTCAAGAGATCAAAAAAGATGGAAAGTTGCTGCCCATATTGTTATGATCATTCTTTCCCTTTTAGCCCTCCTGCCGTTCGTGCTGCTGATCATTGCCTCCTTTACGGATGAGACAGTGGCTCTGCTCAATGGTTACAGCTATTTCCCAGAGAAATGGTCATTAGAGGCATACCGTTATATCTGGACAAATGCATCCACCTTCGTGAGAGCTTATGGTGTAACGATCGTCGTAACCTTAATTGGTACGGTAGTGTCTATTATCATTACTTCACTGACAGCCTACGTTTTGTCCAAGCGTCAGCTGCCTGGAGTTAAAATTTTAAATCTGTATGTTATTTTTACCATGCTGTTTAACGGCGGTCTGGTGCCTACATACATCAACTATGTAACGGTTTTTGGTATTAAAAACACATTACTTGCATTGATCGTGCCAAACCTGTTAATGAACGCGTTTATGATCATGCTTGTACGTAACTATTTTGAACACAGTATTCCGGAAGAGATTTACGAATCCGCCAGAATCGATGGCGCCAGCGAGGCCCGTATTTTCCTGACGATCGTTATGCCCCTGTCTGTACCGATCCTGGCGACAGTAGGTCTTATGAGCGGTATTGCTTACTGGAATGACTGGCAGAACTCTCTGTATTATATTGATGACAAAGCCTTATACAGTATCCAGGCCGTGCTCAACTCTATTAATGAAGGTGTTTCGGCTCTGGCGTCCCTGGGCGGTTCCAGTTCTGTAAGCGCCGCAGATCTTCCTTCAACAACGATCCGTATGGCTGTAGCTGTTGTAGGTATCCTCCCGATCCTTATTATTTACCCTATTTTCCAGAAATACTTTGCAAAAGGTATTATGGCAGGATCCGTTAAAGGCTGATCGATTATCATTGTGAATATGACGCCGAAATTCATAAAAATTATGGATTTCGGCGTTTTCTTATCAGAAACGCATATGTAAAAGTCATAAATATACATGGCATTAGGGAAACAGATATGTTAAAATGTAACTATTCTGGACGGAATATCTTCCTGTCAGGCGAAAGACTGGCAAAAAACATTGGATGTCCATCCGGAAAAAATTCCATTTTGTATGAAAAATCAGCAGGAGGTTTCTATGGCAAAGCAAAACTATGAAGCAAAGATTAAAGAACTTTTAGGGAAAATGACCGTTGAAGAGAAAGCAGGGCAGCTGCGTCAGTCCGGCCCGTCGCTGGTGGGGGCTTTCGAGGTAAGCTTTGAAGAATTGTTAAATATGATGTTTGACGGCAGGATCAGCCAGGAAGAGTTTGGAAAGCTTATGAGCACAGCAAAACAGGACTACCATGAGGAAGATCTGAGGGCCGGGAAAATGGGCTCCTATAACGGCGTTAGGGATGTGGAAGAGGTAAACCGCCTTCAAAAAATTGCTGTGGAAGAGACTCGGCTGGGGATTCCTCTGTTGTTTGGTCGTGATGTGATCCATGGCTACATGACCGTGTACCCCATTCCTCTGGGAGAGTCCTGTGCCTGGGATCCAAAGCTTTGGGAGAAGACCGGACGTATGGCAGCTGAGGAAGCCACAGCAGGGGGCGTCCATATGACCTTTGCCCCTATGGTAGATGTGGCTAAGGATGCCCGGTGGGGCCGTGTCAGCGAGGGCGCCGGGGAGGATGTTTATATGAACAGCCGGTACGGCGAAGCAAAGGTTAAAGGCTTCCAGGGCGATGACCTGACAAAAGAGGATGCTATGGTGGCCTGTGTGAAGCACTTTGCCGGATACGGCGCCGGGGAAGCGGGCCGGGATTATAACCGGGTGGATATGTCTATGCAGCGGTTTTATGAGGAATATCTTCCCCCCTATAAAGCCTGCGTGGATGCGGGAGCAAGAGCGATTATGCCGGCTTTTAACGATCTGTGGGGCGTGCCCTGCTCGGTAAATTCCTGGCTTTTAATGGATGTTTTAAGAAAAGAATGGGGCTTTGATGGATTAACCGTCAGCGATTCTAACGCCATTGCCGAGTGCGTGGATCACGGCATTGCCAGGGATCGGGCGGACGCGGCGGCACAGGCGATTTATGCCGGTATGGATCTGGATATGTCTTCGGATGTTTATCATGAAAATTTAGTGGAGCTGGTGAACTCAGGAAAAGTATCGATGGAAGCCCTGGACCGGGCTGTCGCGGATGTGCTCCGCATCAAGTTTGAATTGGGGCTGTTTGAAAATCCTTACAAAACGTCACCGGAGCGGGAAGCATCCGCCTATCTTACGCCTGATCACCGCAGAATTGCCAGGGAAGCGGCAGTAAAATCCATGGTGCTGTTAAAAAATGATAAAGATCTTCTTCCCCTGGACAAAAGCGCAAAGGTAGGCGTCATCGGCACTTTGGCTAAAGAGCGGGCGGAAATGCTGGGAACCTGGGCCATTGGCGCGGATGGAGAAGCCTGTGTCAGTCTGACGGACGCCCTGGATGCAAAGCAGATTCCTTATGAGTACTTTGAGGATCCGGAAGCCGCGGCAGATTTTGACGGGGTGATCATCGCCGCTGTAGGAGAGCGGAAGGATATGAGCGGCGAGGCTTCCAGCCGGGCTTGCATCGAGCTGCCAAAGGATCAGGAGGATATTTTAAAGGCTCTGGTCAGCGCGGGAAAAACGGTGGTGGCGGTGTTGTTTAACGGCCGTCCTTTAGCAATGCCGTGGGTGGCTGAAAATATCCCGGCGATCCTGGAAGCATGGCATCCCGGCGTGGAAGCAGGAAATGCCATTACAGATATTTTATTTGGAGACGTCAACCCGTCCGGACATCTTACGGTAACATTTCCGGGGGCTTCCGGCCAGTGCCCTATGTACTATGCCCATATTAATACAGGCCGCCCCGGCGGAAAAGGTAAATTCACATCGAAATATCTTGATGCGCCTATTGAACCGATATATCCCTTTGGCTATGGCTTAAGCTACACAAAGTTTGAGTACAGCGATCTTAAAGTTACTCCCGGTGAGGACAGCCTGGAGGTTTGCGTTACTGTGAAAAACACAGGCAATCGGACCGGAGACACAGTGATCCAGTGCTATTTCCGGGATCTGGTGGCCAAACGGGTTCGCCCGGTGAAACAGCTGGTGGATTTTGAAAAGGCGTCCCTGGAACCGGGAGAAGCGGTGCGGGTTGCCTTTAACGTGGAATATTCCAAACTGGGCTATTATGATTTAAGTATGAACTACGTCTTAGAGGACGGCGAATTTGAAATCTTTGTGGGACAAAGCAGCGTGGACTGCCTGTCTGAAAAGGTTTCCCTATCCTTTTAAAAAGCAGCCGGAAACGGCAGTTTATATCATGCAGCCGTTCAGTGAGGTGAGCGGCTGCGCCCAGAGATTTATAGCCAGGAGGTTTACATAAAATGATCCATAATCCTATTTTGCCCGGATTCCATCCGGACCCATCCATCTGCCGTGTAGGCGATGATTTTTATTTAGTCACATCCAGTTT
>CAZMGH010000027.1:0-9398 GCA_964565805.1 uncultured Lachnospiraceae bacterium | reverse complement strand
GGGTCCGTGGTCGGATATGCATATTATTGAAGGGGCTGACGGCATTGACCCGTCTCTGTTTTTTGATGATGACGGAAAAGCCTACTATACAGGAACCACCCGGGTAGATGAGGCGGATGCGTCCTATCAGGCCATTTGGGGCAGCGAGATCAACCTTAAGGAAATGAAGCTTGTAGGGGAGCGGAAGATTTTATGGCGAGGCGCTATGTGGAATTCCTATGCGCCTGAAGGCCCTCATATTTACAAAAAGGACGGATGGTATTACCTGATGATCGCGGAAGGCGGCACGGAGCATATGCACGCAGTGACCATCAGCCGGTGTGATACGGTTCTTGGCGCCTATGAAGGCTACCAGGGAAATCCTATCCTGACGCACCGCCATCTTGGGAAAATGTACCCCATCTGTAATGTAGGCCATGCCGATTTCGTGGAATTGCCTGACGGCAGCTGGTATATGGTCATGCTGGCATCCCGTCTCATGGATGGCTACCACAAGATCCTTGGCCGGGAGACATTTATCGCTCCTGTAACATGGGAAGACGGATGGCCTGTTGTGTGCCCGGGAGATGGAAAGCTTTCCCTTACTTACCCATCGCCGAAAGGCCTGGCAGAATGGAAGCCGGAAAATGGTCTTCCATTGGAAACCTGTGAGGATTTTAACAGCAACGCCCTTGGCCTTGAGTGGAATGAGATCGGAAATCCGGGAGATGAGCCATTTTATAAAATTGAAGACAGCTGTCTGAAGCTGAAGCTTCTTAAAAATGAACTGGTACCCTGGGAGCTGGATGGCTTAAGCGCCAATGTTTTTGAGCGCATCCCAATGTTTGGAAAGGGCGGAAGCAAGGTAAGTTTCCTTGGACGCCGCCAGCAGCATATGTGCTTTGAGACCCAAACCTGTCTGGTTTTTGAACCTGAGGCAGACGAGCGGGCAGGCCTTGTGGTGATTCAGAATGACGCCAACCAGCTGCGTATAGAAATCGGAAAAGATGCTCAGGGCATGACAACGGCCACAGCCATTTCCACAAAAACAGCAGTTCATGAAGGCAAACAGTACTTTGAGGAAAAGATTCTTGGAAGCGTGACGGTAGAGCCTTCCCGGTCCGTAGACATACGTATGGACGGAAATTATACAAAATACAGTTTTTACGTAAGCGCCCGGTCCGGAGAGTGGATCACTGTGGCCAGTGACGCTGACGGCTCCTTTATGGGCTCAGAGACCAGCGGCGGATTTATCGGTGCTTATATTGGCATGTTTGCCCATTGCGATACACAGGATAAAGATAAATACGCGGCATTTGACCGGTTTACTTATAAGGGAAAGACGGAGGATTAACGGAGGTATCTTATGAAAGCAGCAAAATTTAATGACAGCTGGAAGTTCTGGCTGGACAAAAACTCATTTGCCCTTGTGTGGAATATTCCGGAAAATGCGGAGGATGTAACGCTCCCCCATGACGCTATGCTGGAGAGCAAGCCTTATGCAGAGAGCCCCAACGGGGTCAATACCGGGTATCGTGACGGAGAGGTTTACAACTATGTAAAGATCTTTCATCCGGAAAAAGAGGATCAGAACAAAACGTTAATGCTGAAGTTTGAAGGCGTTTATATGAATGCCCAGGTGTATATTAACGGCCAGCTGGCCGGGAAATGCCCTTACGGCTATACCGGCTTTTATGTGCTCTTAAATGATTATCTGAACTTTGGTCAGGACAACGAGCTTCGGGTCATTGTAAGAAACAGCGCCATGACCAACAGCCGGTGGTACAGCGGCGGCGGTATTTACCGGGATGTGTACATGCTTACAGCAGACACAGTCTATATCCAGCCGGACGGCGTGCGAGTAAAGACCGAGTGGACGGGGGCCGGGGATGCCTCTTTAATGATCAAAACCATGGTAAAAAACCGCTCCTGCCAGCGCCGCGAGCTGACCCTTGAAACCGTGATTACCGATGCGGATGGTAAAACTGCGGCTAAAAACTCCTGTCCTGTGGTGATTTATGAAGGGGAGGAGAGGACTTTGGATTTCCGTCTTTTAGTCCGGGACGCAAAGCTGTGGTCTGAGGACACCCCCTTTTTGTATCATGTGACCACAAAGCTTTTGGACGGAGAAAATGTTGCCGATGAGAGCACAGATACTTTTGGTATCCGTACCCTGACCGTAGATCCGGTTCATGGTTTTTGCGTTAACGGCAAGACGGTAAAGTTCAGAGGGGCCTGTATCCATCATGACAGCGGTATTCTTGGAGCAGCAACCTTCGAGGAGGCGGAGCGCCGCCGAGTTTCTATTTTAAAAGAGGCCGGTTTTAATGCCATCCGCATGGCCCACCATCCGGCAGCGCCGGCGTTGCTTCGGGCTTGCGATGCCTTGGGAATGTATGTTATGGATGAAAGCTTTGATATGTGGCAGCGGTGCAAGTCGGATTCCGATTACGGCCTTTACTTTGATGAATGGTGGGAAAAGGATGTGGAGGCTATGGTAGCAAGAGGCTATAATCATCCTTCCATTGTAATGTATTCCATCGGCAATGAGATCCCTGAAATCGGCACAGATCAGGGAGCTAAGCTGTGCCAGGAAATCAGCGCTAAGATCAAGAGTATCGATGATACCCGTATGACTCTGGCTTCCATTAACGGGGTCTTTGCTGCCGGAGATTCGATTCCTGAAATTCTTGCTGACCTGGAAAAAGAGATGAAAGCTGCAGGGGAAATTGACGCGAATGCCAATGTGAATGACTTTATGACGGTTATGGATACTCAGATGGATAAGATCGTCGTTCACGATGCCATTACCAAGCGCCTGGACAAGGCCTGCGCCTGCACAGATATTGCCGGATATAACTATATGGCCGCCCGTTACGCTAAGGATCAGAAGGAACGGCCCAACCGTGTCATTGTAGGAAGTGAGACCAATCCTCCGGATATTGCCAGAAACTGGGCGTATGTAAAAACCATGAGCAATGTGATCGGCGACTTTACATGGACCGGCTGGGATTACATCGGCGAGGCCGGCGTGGGTATCCCTGCCTACAGCTTTGGGGAAGGGGGTTTTGGCGCCAAATTCCCATGCCAGCTGGCTTACTGCGGAGATATTGATATTACCGGGTTCCGCCGTCCTGCCTCCTATTTCAGAGAGGTGGTTTTCGGCTTGAGAAAGGTGCCCTACATTGCCGTACAAAATCCTGAAAAATACGGCCAGAAACTCATTAAGACACCCTGGGTCATTAGTGATTCCGTGGCCTCCTGGACCTATCCGGGAATGGAAGGTAAGCCGGTGATTGTGGAAATCTACGCGCCGGGAGATCAGGTAGAGCTTAGGGTTAATGGCAAGAGCCTTGGCCTTAAGGATGCTGGAGAAAAAGCCGGATACATCACTCATTTTGAAACTGTTTATGAGCCGGGAACCCTGGAGGCTGTTTCTTATGTTAATGGCCAGGCAGGCGAGCGGGTGATCCTTTCCACCGCTTCCGGGAACATTACTCTTAAGGCCGTTGCTGAGGCATCGAAAGGAGAATTGGTTTACATAAATATCGAAAACAGTGATGAAAACGGTGCTGTAGACACGTCCGCCACCCTTCATATAAGCGCGTCTGTGGAAGGTGCCATAGAAGCGCGTATGGGCAGCGGGAATCCTAAGCCGTTAAATATGTATACCGATCTGGAGACAGATACATGGAATGGCCGCGCTCTTTTAGCCGTCCGCAAGAAGGATCCCGCGGATCCGGTAAAAGTGTCCATTCAGGGCGGGGGCCAGCAGATAAATTTGGAGGTGTAAACGATGCGTTTAAATGATTCTGTAAAGATTCTTCCCATCTGGGGCGATGTGATCCCGGGGAATACGGGAGAATCCAAAAGAAACCTTATGCCAGTGGATGAAAGTCTGACCATGGAGGATGTATTTACAAAATATCCTGGCGTATGGGATAAAAGCTGTGATGAGCTGGGAGATATGAAGGGGAATGCTACTTTAGTGTGGCGCCAAGAGGTTTTAGATGGATATGCCAAAGAAACCATGTCTGACGTGCCCTTTCTTGTGCCTTATATTGTTCCGGGCAGTGACAAATGCGTCATTGCCTGCCCCGGCGGGGCTTATTTGTCCAAGTCCATGGATTCAGAGGGGGAGGACATCGCCGCGTTTTTAAATGCTGCCGGTATCAGCTGCTTTGTTTTGTGGTACCGGACTTATCCCTATCACGCGCCTTATATGTATCTGGACTGCCAGAGAGCGATCCGCTATGTGCGTCATCACGGAGCGGAGTATGGCATTGATCCGGGCAAGATCGCTGTCGTAGGATTTTCCGCTGGAGGAAATTTGTGCGGAGTCGAGGCTCTTTGTTTTGGAAATGCTCCGGCGGACATTCCGGGATACACTCCGGATGCTGTGGATATGGAGAATGGTATGCCTAATGGAGTAGCCATGTGTTATCCGGCGGTTTCCTTAGAGGATGACAAGGCTCTGGCATGCATCGCGGGAGAAGATGTTTATCGGGACAAAGTCCGGCGTATGGCTTTTGCTGAAAAATATGATATGCGTACCCATCTCGCAAAGGACACACCGCCGATGTTTTTATGCAACTGTATGGATGATGATGTTCTGCCGTCCATGCGTCTGGCAGAGTTGGCGGGAAAGTGCCGGGAGCAGGGCATTGACTGCGAGCTTCATATATTTCCTAAAGGAGGACATGGTTTCGGCGGCTGTGTGGAGCGTCCAAACCCATTTATGAAGCCGGATTATTCTGCGGTAATCCAGTGGAAGCAGCTTTTTATCAATTGGCTTAACCGAGTACTGTAAGCAGCAAAGATTGGAGGTTTATAATGGAATCATTATCATTAGAAGAATTACAAAAAATTTTTGGAAGTTACATGGCGTGGAAGCTGGATCCTAAAACATGGATCATCCAGTTTATGAACGGGACCGAATACGTGTATCTTCTGGAAGGGGATGAGAAAGCCCTTCTTCTGGATACCGGCTACGGCACCGGGACACTGAGAGCCTTTGTGGAAAATCTCACAGATAAGCCGGTGATCGTGGCCAATACCCACTATCATCCAGATCATGCAGGCGGCAACGGAGAGTTTGACAAAGTGTACATGAGCAAGGGCGCGTCCATTGACGCTCCATCGGTAGAAAGTGAGGGCGCGGTGCCTTTTGATCTTTCAAAGCTGCCTTATCCGGATTATGAAAAATGCTATGTCACCACCGGAGACTGCTTTGACCTGGGTGGTCGTGTGGTGGAAGTGCTTGAGGCAAAACCGGCCCACTGCAACAGCACCCTGTTTTTCCTGGACAGAGGCCATAAAATGGTGTTTACAGGAGATGAATTTGAGTCCACGCAAACCTTGATGTACGACAATTCCGGCAATCCGGAGGCTCCTTACGATGTGAAGGACCGGCTGGATAATTTTTATGAAAATGCAAAAATGATCTACGATTTAAGGGATGCCTATACCTATGTACTCCCAAATCACAATGGAACGCCGATCTGCGTGGATTATATTTCAGATTATATGGAGCTTGTGAAAGCTATTTATCGTGGAGACGCGGTGATCGAGGACAAGCTGAACCATCCCTTTATTGAAATGGATCCGAAAGCGCCCACACTGTGCCGTGTCCGTTGGAACCATGTGAGTATTTTTATTGTAAAAGCAGAGCTGATGAAGGTTTACGGAAAAGGAGAAGTTTAATATGGACGTTCAGGTCATTAAATTATATGAAGACAGAGAGGATGTTACATTAACTACTTATATTCTGGCAGATTCCAAAGAAATGCTGGATGGAAAGGCCCGTCCCGCAGTGCTCATATGCCCCGGCGGCGCTTATATTTCCTGCTCTGACCGGGAAGGCGAGCCGATAGCTATGGCATTTGCGGCTATGGGCTATCATGCCTTTGTTCTCCGGTATTCTGTGTACGGTGCGCAGGTTTTTGCTACAGGATTTGATAAAATGGAGCCAAAGCAAGAATGTCAGTTCCCTATGCCTATGCGGGAGATTGGTCAGGCCATGATGATCATTAAAGAAAATGCCGCGTCCTGGCATGTGGATCCGGACAAGATCGCCATCTGTGGATTTTCTGCCGGAGCTCACAACTGTGCTATGTACTCTGTATACTGGGATAAGCCGGAGATGACCGACTACTTTAAGAAGGATAAGGAAATCTTCCGCCCCGCAGCCTGCATCCTGGGCTACTGCCTCAGCGATTATATGTACATGAAGGAAAATAACACAGATAAAGAATTTTTTGACGGTTCCAACATGGGATTTTTGGGCACAAAGGATCCTTCCGATGCGCTTCTTGTAAAGGTAAGTCCGGCGCTGAACGTGGACGCCAATACCCCGCCAACCTTTTTATGGGCAACCGCAGCAGACAATCTGGTGCCGGTACAACATTCCATCCGTATGGCTCATGCTCTGGCAGACCATCATATTCCTTTTGAAATGCATATTTTTGAGGAAGGCCCTCATGGTCTGGCGGTATCTACCCAGGCTTCTGCCTCGGCCCGATCACAGATCTATCCTGACGCTGCAAAGTGGGTGCCTTTGGCAGACGCGTGGCTGTCCAAACGTTTTGCCTTTGATCTGCCGGACATGACGGATTTTGAACGGATGCTGGCAGAGAAAGGGCTGTAAGACGTTGCGGGGAGGAGGAAAGTAAAATGGCACAGTTTACAGTCGAAAATACTATGGGGGATATGCGGAAAATTCCTCAGCTTCAGGAGATCGCGCCCTATTTGCTTTATTCCCGGGATGCGGATACATCTGCCTTTGATTCTATGCCCATAGCAGGAGTAAAAAATATCGGCTGGAGCCCGGAGGGGATGGTCAAAGGGATCAATTTTCTGATCCGCCAGTTTGAAAACGGCGCAAAAATGTACCGGATTTATACGGCTGAAGACTGTAAGGATGATCCTCAGAAAGCGCATGTGAATGTGGTTCGGCTGGTTCCGGAAAAGGTGGATGCTGCTAAGCCATATATTGTCCTTGCAGCTGGAGGCGGCTATAACGCGGTCGCCTCTGCGACAGAGGCTTATCCGACAGCGGCAACCTTTGTTCAGCGGGGGTATCAGGTGTTTGTGCTGACCTATCGGGTGGGAGAAAAAGGGATATTGCCAAAGCCTTTGGAAGATTTTGCGGCAGCTTTGAAATTTATCGGACGGCACAGTAAGGAATTTTCCCTGGATCCGGATAACTATGCTGTTGGAGGATTTTCCGCCGGAGGAAATCTGATCACCATGTGGGGGACAGAAAATGCAGGCTATAAAGTTTATGGACTGTCCCGCCCGGCAGCATTGTTCCCGGTATATCCGGTTGTGGATATAAAGACTCTGGGAACTGGTGAGGAAGAACAGGAATTTATAAAGATCATGCTGGGAGAGGATTACACACAGGAAAAACAGGAAAAATATAATGTAGCTCAGCATATTGGAGGATCCTATCCGCCTTGCTATATCGTCTGCGGCAAAGACGATACAACCGTACCTTGCAAAAATTCTGAATTTATAAAAGAACGCCTGGATGCTTTGGGTATCCCTGCCGTGCTGGAAGAGGGGGAACACGCCCCTCATGGCTTTGGTGATGGCACAGGCACCGATGTGGAAGGCTGGCCGGAGCGTGCCGCGGATTTTCTGGAGAAATTTGTATAATCTATAGCAAAAGACAGACATTATGATGATAAAACGTGTTCCTAAAAGGGCCTTACAGGGCGGCTTTTTTCTGCCCCATAAGGCCTTTTTCTTCTTCATAGGAAGCTTTCTTATGTTTTTAGTCGGATTGTTTCAGGAATACCTCATCGCCAAAGGTAAGAGTATCGCCATTTAGAGAGATGTCTACATCATCTTCAGGTTCATAATCTTTCACGGCTGTACGTGTAAATTGGCAGACGAGATCTGTGCGGATGTCCTCTGGCGATGATATTGAAAAAAATCCATACTCAAAGGGGATGGGGACGCCGTCTTCATTATAGCACACCAAAGCAAAAAGATCTCCGGCCGTGAGGATAAGATAACAGTCTCTCGTCTGGGATTTCCAGGTTCCCAAAAGATTGCCATAGGTGGACGATATGACCTCCTCCCAGCTGCTGTCAGGCACATAATAGCTAAAAATAGCATCGCTGGTACTCGTCTCTCCGTTACTTTTTGTTACACATGTTGCAAGCGTCTGGTCTTCCGTTTCCTGATATTCACAAGAGGACTCAGATACAAGTTCGTCGTTATTATATATGAATGTTTTTAAAAGATTTCCTTCTCCGTCATAGGTATTAACGATTTCTGTGGTGTTGTCATTACTAGAAAGATATTTGGACGAACTTTCGATCCGCTGACCATTTTCGTCATATTTCTCTGTTCTGTAAGTGGACGAGCTGTTTCCGCTGGCTGTCCTGGTTTCGGCATCCCATTCAAATAGAATATCTTCCTGCATAGAGAGTTCAAAAACGGGTATGTCATCATCGCTCCATTGATCAACAGAGAAGGATTGTGTCCGTTTCAAAATCCCTTGAGAATCCGTATATTGCACAGATATACCTACAGATCCATCACTGAAAAAAACATAATAGTACTGCTTTGTCTGATCGTCTTCATATTCCCATAAGCTCAGCTGGACTAAACCAGGTAAGTCTAAAATCGGTTCTGTTGTGATCATAAATTTTTGCCATCCAAGCGAATCATAACCAAAGTATTGATCCATTAACACAGTGCCACTGGAATTATATGTGGTTTTAGCCATTAACAAACGGTTTGTGTTTGTGGCTTGTGTCCGTAGGGTCTCCTCATTATTTTGGTCGGATGCCGCATCTGTGGTTTCCGGAAGTTCGCCGGATGAATCCAGACTCTCTTCAGACGAATCTGAAGAATAGTCTCTTATTCCTCTGGATCTGCTGCAGCCTGCTATTAGGATAGCGGCGGCCGTAAGCCAGACAATGAACAAACGTATCGCGGCCTTTCTCATTTTCAATTCCTCCTGTTTCAGTATTATCCAGAGATCGCGGGAATAAATATGCGATGCATGTAAGGGTAAACAGCATGTTTATCTCTGGTATCACCATATTATAAAGGATATATGTGATTATTTCAAGCCTACACTATTGCCCTCAATGAGGATACAGCTGGTGCTCAGCTGGCAATCGCCCACCAGGATGACTCCGATCGAAAGATGGTAGCTTTTGCTGTATGTATTGCCTAAAAATCATATGATTTTCATTCAAAAAAGCTGTAAAAACAGGCAAAATATATAAAAAATAAGGAAATAATCCGAATTTATTGACAATAATGACAAAATCACTTAAACTGTACGTAATAAAAATATTAGAGTTGAACAAAAGACAATAATGAGGCGGATGACCAGTACGCTCTGGCGCATCATCTCATGACGCCTTGTGTTGAAGTTAGCACGATATACATACATG
>CAZMGH010000026.1:21665-37666 GCA_964565805.1 uncultured Lachnospiraceae bacterium | reverse complement strand
AAGGACGTCCTGCTGAATACTGTCGTGAAGCCATCGGCTCCTTTGCTCCGCCTGCCGAAGAATTCCTTGATACTGATTTTCCAGCAGAACTATGGCTTGCTCTGACTGTCGTACCTTTTGCCGCAAGGTATAAACAGAGTGTGTAATTGTCAAGATCACAACCACGCAACCGGCCACATTGGCAAAAAGGATCATGGATGTTAAAGTTTCCCGTGTCACGATACGGTATGCAACTGCCTGAGAGTAAAACACCGGATCGATAAAAAAGTTTAAAAGTATAGGGATTATTAACAATATATAACTGATCGGATGTTTAAACTCTAAAAATGCCTTTCCCCTTTTAAATCGGGTTAATACGATGACCAGCAGACTTACCATGATCATTGCCCAAATATGTAGCCCATGCCATGGCATACCATTGATGGCATCTCCATAGGTGCGCGGGCTGATTCTTTGGATAAAGCAAATAATCATAATCACTGTTTGGAAAATCATCATCAGCATCCACCAATATAAAAGATTCTGGCAGAGCATTTTCCGGAAATCCCCTTTAAAAAAGATCACGATAATGACCATCAGATAAGCTGCACGAATGTAGTATTCCCCTGTACTGAACTTTGCCCAGTACAGATTGCTGGAGGCAAAGGCAGCCGCTCCGGCAACGATGACGCCCAAGATGACCTTTGCCAGAAGACGATTCCACCGCAGAGGATAAGGCCGGGAAGCCAGGATGACGCCGCATCCGGTGGTAATAAATGTCATGATCACGCTAATAATCAGTCCTGGACTCATTTTCCTTCCTCCACAAGTCAATCAGCGCTTTCTTTACTTTCATCTGCTGAGGCCTGCTCAGTTCGATCCTCTCATCGTCCCGCATCACCGCCCATGGGCCTTCGATCTCCATAATATGTCTTAAGTTTACAGCATATCCTTTATTCACCGCCATAAACACCGGGGACTCCAAAAGCTTTAAAGCCAGCTTCATGGGCCTTCGGTCCCTGTAAATCCCGTGAGCCGTATGGAAGTAAGTATACTTCCCGTCCACATGAAGGTAGTAAATATGATCGTGATTGAGCTTTATCACACTTTTGGAAGATTCGATGACATAAAACCGGTATCCCCGTTTTTTCATATTTTGAAGAAGGCCCTCAAGGGCTTTAGGTAAATCCCGGGTTACAGATTCTTTCACAATGTACCGCCATGTGTTGTATTCATAACATTGAATGGAATACTGCATATGGGCAGTCACAAAAATAATATAGGGATCCAGATAGGTTTCCCGGATATGCTGAGCCAAGGCCATGCCGTCCATGGAAGGCATCTGAATATCCAGAAGGTAAACATCAAAATATTCCCCATTATCCACATCCATAACCAGTTCCTGAGGGTATTGGTATTGACAAACTTCAAAATCTTCTTCCCGGTCTTTAAAAAATTCTTCAGCGATCTGAGCGATCTGCTGAGTAAACCATGGCTCATCATCTGCCACCGCAATCCGGACTTTCAGGGGCTGCTCCGTCTCCTGACCGCCCATTTCAGCGATTTTAGCTGCTTCATATTTAAACGCTTCCATCTTCTCCTCCTTGAACAAATGATCGCCCTGTCGGCTTGTTTGTCATAAACTATCCCCTTTTTATTATACATAAATTTATGGCCTGTGCTCTTTCTGACTGTATTCTGTCGATTTTTGGCCATATTATAAGCCACGTGGAGATTTGGGGCTGAGCCCTTCCACATGACATTCGTGTATTTGTTCAGTTTAGCGGGTGGGTAAGGGTTGGGCCAGCTCCCCAAGCAATGGTTCAAAGCTTACCCCGCCTGTGACCGGGATCTTCATTTTTGCGGAGAGACGGATGGCCCTGGCCACAAAGTCCGCGGCTTTTTTCACAGATACATCCAGGGAAACCCCATTGACCGCATCGGCGGCGATAATGGAAGCGAACAGATCTCCGGTGCCGCACCGGGGCTCACCGACAGAGGCAAAGGTGATGAGCCGTCCGCCGGTGTCATCCATACAGTAATTGCCGTAAATTTCATCTTCCATAGGTACGCCGGTAATGACCACCTTCCCGGGGCCCATTTCCAGAAGCTTTTCAGAAAGAACTTTAAGCTCCCGGCACGTCCACTGGGGCTTGTACGGGGTGTCTGTTAAAATACAGGCTTCCGTCACATTGGGGGTCATAATATTTCCCAGTGTGACCAGTTTTTTCATAGCCTGGCACATGGGGGCCGTATAAGTCCGGTAAGGCTTGCCATTGTCCCCCATCACCGGGTCGATAAGGATCACTGTGTCTTTAGAGGAAAATGTGGAGAAAAACCGTCTTACAATATCCATCTGTTCCAGGGAACCCAAAAAACCACTGTAAATCCCGTTAAATTTCAAATCCAACTTTTCCCATTCCCGGATGTAGACATCCATTTTCGGCGTATAATCATCAATAAAACAAGACTTAAAGGCTGTATGATTGGATAGAATGGACGTAGGCACAGGACAGCATGCCAGCCCCATAACAGAAATCACCGGGATAGCTACCGTCAGGGCGCACCGGCCAAATCCGGTCAGATCGTTAATGACGGCGATCTTTTTCTGATTATTATGGGATTCCTTATCATAATAAAATTCCATAAATCACACTCCTCTTTTTCAAAATGCCTGGGTTCTCATAAAGCTTGGCCTGGTATAGCGAAAGCCTTCATTTTCTATCACTGGACCCGGGGAAGGTTCCACCGGTAATGGGCCGCCAGAAGGCGGATGAGCACTACCAGCGCCGCGCCCATGACCATAGCCGCCGTGTCCCCTACAAACAAGCGCAGGAGCAGACAGGCTGCAGCCCCGGCAATGGAAGCGCAGGCATAAACATGTTTAATAAATACAAACGGCGTATTCCCCGCCATTATATCTCGGATCATCCCACCGCCGATGCCGGTAATGACACCCACGAAAAGGAGGAGGAAAATACTGTCATAGCCAGCCTCCAAGGCCGTGTCAATACCGATAACCGTAAAGGCTCCCAGTCCGATGGCGTCCATAACATTCATCCATTTTTCATAAACCTGAACCAAATGACTGGCCAAAAGCTCCTGGCGCAGCCGGAAAAGGAGAAACAGCAGGCAGGCGGTGACTACCGACGCAATGGCATAAGAGCTGTCCCGAAACATATTTGGGGGATTAATCCCCAGCACCAGATCCCGGATCAGACCGCCGCCTAAAGCGGTTGTCACCGCAAGAACATTAATTCCAAAAATATCCATATTTTTACGTATGCCGATCATGGCTCCCGAGGAAGCAAAGGCTACGGTTCCGATTATTTCAATAATATATACGGCAAGCATAACATTAGCAGATTTCTGCCCCCGCTGGCATTTCTTTTTCAGGAACCATAAGGGACAGATTGCCCTGAGCGTCTTCCGCGCACAGGATCATACCCTCAGACAGGATTCCTGCCAGTTTTGCCGGTTTCAGGTTCACAACGACCATAACCTTTTTGCCAACCATTTCCTCCGCGGAGTAGTATTTCTTAATGCCGGAAACGATCTGTTTTACCTGGCTTCCGATCTTCACCTGAGAGCAAAGAAGCTTCTTGGACTTTTTAACCTCCTCGCAGGCAATGATCTCCCCTACCTGAAACTGAAGTTTGGAGAAATCATCATAGGTAATCTCCGGCTTTGCCTCAATGTCCATAACTTCTTCCTCAGCTTTTTCTTCCTGAGCTGCCTCTTTGGAAGCCTCGTCCTCCTGGGCTTCCCGGGCGGCATGCATCGCCTCGACCTTTTCCATCACTTCTTTTAAATCCTGACGGGCAAAAAGGATTTCCGGTTTTTCAATGACACGGCCGCCGGTTTCAAGCTGGCCAAACTCTCCTAATTCTTCATATGAGCGGCGCTCTGTTCCCAGCTGATTTAAAATCTTTTCAGAAGTTTCCGGCAAAAATGCCTCCAAACATACGGCAGAAATGCGGATGCCTTCCATGAGATTGTAAAGCACCGTTGCCAGACGGCCCTTCTTAGACTCATCCTTTGCGAGCACCCATGGCTCTGTCTCGTCAATATATTTATTGCACCGGCGCAGTAAAGTAAATATTTCGGAAATGGCATCAGACACACGAAGCTTATCCATCTTTTCAGCCACCTTGCCGGGCATTGCCAATGCTGCCGCCTTCAGATCATCGTCTACCGGCTCCCAAACGCCGGGATTTGAGATCATGCCGCCAAAATACTTATTATTCATGGAAATGGTGCGGTTGACCAGGTTTCCTAAAATATTGGCCAGGTCAGAGTTCAGACGCTCTACCATCAGCTCCCATGTAATCGTTCCGTCATTGTCAAAAGGCATTTCGTGAAGCACAAAATACCGCACAGCGTCAACACCAAAGAAATCCACCAGATCATCAGCGTAAATAATATTGCCTTTGGACTTGCTCATCTTTCCCCCGTTCATCAGCAGCCACGGATGTCCAAACACCTGCTTAGGCAGGGGCAGACCCAGAGCCATGAGCATGATGGGCCAGTAAATGGTGTGGAAGCGGATAATATCCTTGCCGATCAGGTGAAGATCCGCAGGCCAGTATTTCTCAAACATAGGATCAATGCTGCCGTCCAGATCGTAGCCCAGTCCGGTAATGTAGTTGCTTAACGCGTCGATCCACACATAAACCACATGCTTGGGATCAAAATCTACAGGAATCCCCCAGGAAAAGCTTGTACGGGATACGCACAGATCCTGAAGGCCCGGCAGCAGGAAGTTATTCATCATTTCATTTTTTCGGGACTCCGGCTGGATAAACTCCGGATGCTCATTAATATAATCAATGAGACGATCCGCGTATTTGCTTAATTTAAAGAAATAAGCCTCTTCCTTTGCGTCTACCACTTCACGGCCGCAGTCCGGGCACTTGCCGTCCACTAACTGGCTTTCTGTAAAGAAAGACTCGCAGGGGGTGCAGTATTTTCCTTCATAATAGCCTTTATAAATGTCCCCCTGGTCATACAGCTTTCTAAAGATCTTCTGAACCTGTTTTTCATGGTCCTCATCTGTGGTACGAATAAACTTATCATAGGATGTGTTCATCAGATCCCAGATACTTTTGATCTGACCGGAAACATTGTCTACAAATTCTTTTGGGGTTACACCGGCCTCCTGGGCCTTGATCTCAATCTTCTGGCCATGCTCATCGGTTCCGGTCTGGAAACGCACATCATACCCCTGCATCCGTTTAAACCGGGCAATGCTGTCTGCCAGCACAGCCTCGTACGTATTTCCAATGTGGGGCTTGCCTGATGTGTAGGCAATGGCTGTTGTAATGTAATAAGGTTTCTTTGCCATCTTTTCATACCTCCTGGGTTCTTATTCTTTTTGGTAATATCCCCCCAATAGGTTCGGTGGGCGCCTTCGGCTTGGCTGAATTTAGTGGTCACAGCAAAAGCTCCCGCCTGAGCTTTCAGGACGAGAGCTTGAACTTCGTGTTACCACCTGGATTCATCCGGGCCTTGCGGCGGCGGACCTTAGGGAGTACATACAGAGATAAAACTACGCTCACTAAAGGTGTACCTGTGAGCGCGGTCTTTCTATCTGCTATATTCCGGCGCTGTACCTGCGTCTGTGCTTCTTTTCAGCAGGGGAAGCTCTCTGTAACAGCGGCTTAAGTATCTACTCTTCTTTTCACGGCTTTTTTCAAGATCACTTGTATAAAGAATACGTCCTTTAACGCTTTTTGTCAAGAGTACAAATTTTGCCGACCTTTACCATACACTCCTTACGGTAAAAAGCCACGCCATATTTTACAATATCCCTGTATCCTTCTCGGCGCAAAGCTTCATCATATTTCTGTGTTTCAATCTGTTCTAATGCCTCATCACATTTTGTTTCAAGGCCATCGTAGGTTTTGGATACCTTCGTCTCTATAATGATCGCTTTTCCCCGGACGCTGGGATATTTCACGATAATATCCGGACGGCCATTACCGGATTCCCGATTGGATAAAACAATATAATTACCTATATTTTTTAACATACCCGCCAGGAATCCATGATAATAGCCTTCCTGGTAATCATAGAAGCTGATTGTTTCCATGAGCGTTTCCGATAAGATTTCCTCCATTTTTTTCGTGTCTCCGGAAAGCATACTTTCATACAAAGGGGTCAGTTCCATTTTTTCTGTTTTTGCCTCAAACCACCGCAGCACCGCAGTTTTATAAATATACCGGACTTCACGGTTTGGAATCTTCATCTCCATGCAGATCATTTCTTCCTCCTGGTGTTCCCGGATCTTGGTCAAATATCCGGTAAAAAACAGGAAATTCCAAAGATTTTCCTCAGTGGAATCCATATCACTATAAGTAATATCCTCATGAATGGGTTTTATAATGCTTTTCCCCTCAATTAACGCTTCGATCTCCTGCTTTAATGAAAGATCGGCCTGGTCGATCAGAGCCCTGACAATATTATTAGAACTGGTATTTGACCAATATGGGCGGGGAATTACATTTTTATTTACGCGGCAGGAATCTGCATAATTAATCACACTCCATGGATTGTATACTTGCGCGCTTCCAAAAGTGTACCCATCATACCAGTCTTTAACAGCATTTTGGTTCTGGCTTAGACCATAAGCTTGAAGCATAGCATCTACTTCATACTGGGTAAAACCAAAATGTTCCGCATAGGAGCTGCTGGTAACTGAAACGACTTTAAGGTTATTCAAACCGGTAAAAATAGATTCCTTGCTGATCCGAAGGCATCCGGTCACCACAGCAAAGGCCAGATGGTCATTTGTTTTTAAAGCGGATTCAAACAATGATCGGATTACACTGATAATTTCATCGTAAAATCCTGCAAACCAGGCATTTTCCAGAGGAACATCATACTCATCAATAAGGATTACCGTCTTTTCTCCCTGACACTGATATAAGCACTCTGTCAAAAACTTCAGGGCATCCATATAATCCGAATCATTCCCCTTAATATCCCGGATCCGAATGTAACGATCCAACTGAGTATGTGTTAGGCTTGTGGAAGATTTAACTGCCGGCCAATGTCTTAAATATTCTTCTGCCAAAGCTTTTTTCAGCATATCAAAGACCAGAGCATAGGTTGGCTGCTTCATGGATTTTAAAGAAAGAGTAATCACCGGATATTTTCCCATATGGAACAAATATTGATCTCCCTCATCCATAATCTTTAATCCCTCAAATAAACGCTGGTTTACACCGGTATTTTCGTTAGGATCCTTTTCAAAAAAATACCGAAGCATACTCATGTTCAAGGTTTTTCCAAATCTGCGCGGCCGGGTGAAAAGGGTTACCTCCCCTTTCATATCCAACAGATCGCGGATCATCAGAGTTTTATCTACATAAAAATAGCCTTCTTCTATAATCTTTTTAAAATTATCTACACCAATGGGCAGCGGTTTCCATCCCATACAAAACGCCTCCTTTACCCGCTTCTGCCCCTATTGTACTACACCCAAAAAAGCGGCGCAAGCCAAAGACCTGCGCCGCTGTATATTTCCGTAACTGTCCATCCACCTGAACGGATATGTTTTCATCATTTTCCTGTATGATAATCAATGCCCTTATACGTATGGATTCCGTAAGGATCCTCACCAGGCTCTGTTCCAAACCGGCCGCCTGTGGTGGGATAACCGTAAATAGAGCCATCCTTGATCTTCATCTCATCTTCCCATGGAAGGTGATACTTTCCGGCGGCAAGATCCTTAATATAGGTCAGCCCTGCATCAGATTCTCCGCCTGGCTTTGCCACATAGCCTCTGTGGCCCAGATTATAAATGTTATTTTCCAGACCCCACTCTCTCCGGGCGGCATCGGCATTTTCAGGGAAGATCTCTCCGGTTACGATCTCATATGGATTTCTCTGGCCCTGAACAAGAACCGTTCCGTCATAATTGGTGATCTGGCCTTCACCAAAATAGTAAAATACACCGTCATATCCGGCAAGGTTGACCGCTACTGTGTACATAAGATTATGCCATGCATTGGAACGGTTGGTCAAGATCCACTGGTCATTCACCTGAGTGCTGTAGCCGGAAATACGAATGTAAACATTACAGCCTTTATAAGCGGCTTCCCTGGCAAGCTCAGGGATCATGCCGTCATGGCAGATGCACACCGCCAGCTTGGATCCGCCGGGTCCATCGCATACCGGCATACCAAGATCCCCCGGATACCAGGGTTCGATGGGATTCCAAGGAAAGAGCTTTCTGTATTTCAGGCAGATCTCGCCATCTGGATTAATGATGATTGCTGTATTATAAGGATTCTTCGTAGGATCCGGATTTCGCTCCATAATGGAAAATACCCCATATACCCCTTCCTCTTTGCAGGCTTTTGCAAATTCATCCGTTTCTTTTCCCGGAATATCACAAAGAAATTCTTCGGTGAGCCATTTTGATGTATTTAAACCCTGGGTGCTGTATTCGGGAAAAACGATCAGCTCAGCCCCGGGATAACCTGCTTTCGTGGCGTGAAGGGTACGGACAATCTCCTTCACCTGTTTATCAATATCTGCTCTGGAATTAATGATCGGCACAGGCATCTGAATAGCTGCCACCAAAAATCCTTTGCTCGGTTTATTCATACTTCCAATACTTCCCATAGTATTTACCTCCTTTAGGCCATCTTTTTAAGGCCATATGGGTATCTCCGAAGGAGGTTACCTCCTGTCGGTTGCTGTCTTAATATCGCGCAAATGCGCCGTGTCAGTATTTCCCATGAGAATTTTTGTTCCGGAATAAAAACGGCGTCCGGAAAATAAAATCCGAACGCCTTTGTCTTGGGATGATCTCACTATAGCACGGAAGGAAAAATTCGTCAAGTGAAAATTTTACTTCGGTGATTCTCTGATCTGCTGCCGTCTGCTAAAGTCCCAGCCGCTCATACATCATACATGAAAAAAGCAAGATAGGATAGATCTCATCTTCATCCAGGGACAGGCCGGTGATGGCCTCGATCCTGCTGATCTTATTCATAATGGTATTTCTGTGATAATTCAGCGCCCTGCCTGTCCTGGCCAGGTTTTTACAGCATTTCAGATAAGTATAAAGCACCTTAAACAGATCTGTATGATGCTCTCTGTCGTAGTTTCCCAAATCCAGCACCGCAGGATGGCACAGATAGATCTGCCGCTCATGGCCGGTGCGCTGGGCAAAGGCGCTGCGGCAAAGATCCAGCATATAAGTCATGCGGAAGTCCTCAAAATAACACACCCTGGATGTGCCATTTTTTCCCCCTAACTTTAAGGCCTCTGCTGCCATAAGGTAGAAGGTATAAAAATAATCCATATGGCGCCCTGCACCGGAAATCCCTGCCACCAGATCCCTGCTTTCTAAATATTCCTCCAACGCAGCCAGCTTTAATTCTTTCGGATCCCGCCGTTTTACCGGGATCAATGCCACAATGGACCGCCGGTAAATGGCAAAGTCCCCCTGGGGGTAACGCTGCTTCAGCTGATAAATACATGGATTTAAGGGCTGGTTATTTTCCTCCCTGTACTTAAAAACGCCGCAGACAAAATAGGGATCCCCCCAGAAGCCGTTTTTCTCTGCCACCCGCAAAAGCCGCTCGTCAGCTCCCTCTTTTCCTTCCCGAAAATCCCCTTCTAAAAGGTCATAAATAAACCGCTCAAACACCAGGCGCCGGTCACTTAGGCCCATAGAACTGAAACGGCCGGAGGTTTTCATCCAATCAGACAGGTTATCTGCCATCACCGGAAGGCAGTAGTCATAAAATTCCATTTCCGGAGGCCGCCATAAAATAATGCATCCCACAGTGCTCACCCCAACACGGATATTCTGGACCGCCGCATCCGGATGGTTCCTTAAATCTGCCAGTTCCTGGGCTTCCATGCCGCCCTTAGACAGCAAAGAAGCGCTGCCGTAATACTCCCCGTTTTCCAGGCCGCACCAGGCCAGCAGCCGGTAATCCTTCCCAAGGATAGCCACCGGACAGGCCGACAGTTCCCAGCAGGTTTCCGCTAGAGCTCTCGGTCGGCTCCCCCGCCGCCGCCCGACAAAAGACCTTTGCCACACGCGGTAGATCCCAAGAACATTTTCCGCGGCATTAACCGCCTCCCACAAAGGGCGGTCCGACAAAAGCACCGCGCAGGGATAATGATTTTTCCGGGCGCTTTCCAGAAAATCCTCCGGGCCGGATGCGCTGCATATAATAAACACCGGCATCCAGGGCAGCTCCCCATTTACCGCCTGCCTGCACAAGGGCTCCATCACATCCCATGTTCCGGCAAAGGCCCTCCGGGCCGGTCCTGATGTAAGAAGTCTGTTATGGACGCTGTCCTTTCCAACATAAGTACTGTCCTTTGTCACAACCCAAACGGCGTCAATATCTCCCCATTCTCTGGGTTCCCCGTAAAAATCCTGTATCCCCAGAGGCCTGTATGCAATCAGCAACCCAAGATCCATTTTTTTCTCCTCTCATTTAGCGTCGTCGCAAAAACCTGCGCTTTGCGCGGCAAAAATCGGCGGCAGCGCAGGAAACGTCATAATTATAACATAGTTCTAGAAAATGTGCATTATGCATACTTTTTTTCTGTTTTTTAGACACCTTTAACGCTGACAGCATGTCCCGCCCTTTGGTACAATAACCCTAAGTCGATGCCTGGCCCAAAGGCCCGGCGTGTAAAGGGGGAGAAACATGTCATGCAGCTTTTTGTCCGTGACCAAAATTTTTACAAAAATGTAGTGGCCCTGGCTGTGCCAGTGGTGCTGCAAAATCTTATTACCATTGGCGTCAATATGATGGATACGATTATGCTGGGCTCCTTTGGAGAGCTTCAGCTTTCCGGCTCATCCCTGGCCAATGAATTTATTAATATTTTCCAATTTATGTGTATGGGCATGGGCTACGGAGCCGCTGTGCTCACTGCCCAATACTGGGGTGCCCAGAATCTGACTGCCTTTAAAAAGGTTGTGACCATTATGCTCCGCCTTTGTCTTGTCATTGGTCTGATTTTTTCTGTAGTCACCTACGCCATACCGGAAACCCTTATGGGCATCTACACCAATGACCCCGGCATTATTGAAATGGGCGCCCGGTATTTCAGAATCAGCGCCTTTACCTTTATCCCGACAGGTCTGTCTTTAACCCTCACTGCAGTGATGCGGTCTGTCCGCCAGGTCCAGCTGCCTCTGATCACATCCATTGTGGCTTTTTTTGTGAATATTTTCTTTAACTGGGTATTTATTTTCGGAAATCTTGGCGCTCCAAGAATGGAAATTGCCGGGGCGGCTCTGGGAACCCTTATCTCCCGTCTCATTGAAATGGGAATTAATGCCGGATACTTTTTGTTTGTTGACAAAAAAGTAGGGTACCGCCTGAAAGACCTTACCATAAAATGCCGGGACCATTTAAAGCTGTACATCCAGTACTGTATCCCTGTGCTGATCTCAGATACCCTTTTGTCTTTGGGAAATAATGCCGTGTCTGTAATTATGGGCCATATTGGCGCGTCTTTTGTCTCTGCCAACGCCATCGTAGCCCAGGTAGTACGTATGTCTACGGTATTTAACCAGGGCCTTTCCAACGCCTCCAGTGTCCTTACAGGAAATACTTTAGGTGAAGGAAAAAAAGATAAAGCTTACCGCCAGGGCATTACCTTCCTGTCCTTAAGCGTGATCATCGGCGTTATTGCCGCCGGGATCATTCTGGCCATCTGCCCTTTAGTTGTGGGAGGATTTAATATTAACGAGGAAACCACAGCCATTGCCGATGAACTTATGATCGCTGTGGCAGTGATGGTCATTTTCCAGACTACCCAGTCTGTCCTGACCAAAGGGGTGCTCCGAGGCGGCGGCGATACCCGTTTTCTTATGATCGCGGATATTTTATTCCTGTGGCTGGTCTCCGTGCCCTTAGGCTACCTGTGCGCCCTTGTTTTACAGCTGCCTGCTTTCTGGATCTATGTCTCCTTAAAGGTGGACTGGATTATTAAGTCTATCTGGTGCGCCTTCCGCCTTGTCCGGGGAAAATGGACGCGGACTGTGGAGCAATAGTTCCTGGAACCGGTTAGGCCCGGGCCATACAAAAGAGACTCTCCGTTAAAGCTTCAGACTTTGCAAGGTCTGACCACTAACAGAGAGTCTCTTTTTAATACAAGGAATTATTTACTTAAATACTCATCAATACCTTTAGCAGCTGCCTTTCCCGCACCCATGGCCAGGATAACGGTAGCAGCGCCGGTTACAGCGTCACCGCCGGCGTAAACGCCTTCTTTTGTGGTCGCGCCGTTATTTTCATCAGCAACGATACACTTCCACCGATTCACCTCAAGACCTTCTGTGGTGGAGGAAATCAGCGGGTTAGGGCTTGTTCCCAAGGACATGATCACTGCGTCAACTTCAATGTCATATTCAGAACCTGGGATTTCGATAGGACGTCTTCTTCCGGAAGCATCCGGCTCGCCCAGCTCCATCTTAATGCAGCGGATTCCTTTTACCCAGCCGTTATCATCGACAAGGATCTCTGTAGGATTTGTCAGAAGATGGAAATTAATGCCCTCTTCCTTTGCGTGATGAACTTCTTCCACACGGGCAGGAAGCTCTGCTTCACTTCTTCTGTACACAATATGTGTCTCAGCGCCAAGTCTTAAAGCAGTTCTCGCAGCATCCATGGCTACGTTTCCGCCGCCTACAACAGCTACCTTACGGCCTTTGTAGATCGGGGTATCATAATCATCACGAAAAGCCTTCATCAGGTTATTTCTTGTAAGGAACTCATTGGCGGAGAATACGCCGTTGGCCTGCTCGCCGGGGATGCCCATAAACTTAGGCAGCCCTGCGCCGGAGCCGATAAATACAGCGTCAAAGCCTTCGTCATTTAAAAGCGCATCAATAGTAATGGTCTTGCCGATGATCACGTTTGTCTCAATCTCAACGCCAAGCTTCTTAACGTTTTCAACTTCATGAGCCACGACCTTATCCTTCGGGAGACGGAACTCAGGAATACCATAAACAAGCACGCCGCCAGGCTGATGAAGGGCTTCAAAGATCTTCACCTCATAGCCCATCTTTGCCAGGTCGCCGGCGCAGGTAAGGCCCGCAGGGCCGGAACCGATCACAGCAACCTTCTTGCCTTTCTTTTCTTTTGCAGGGATAGGCTCAATGTTATGCTCTCTTGCCCAGTCCGCAACAAAACGCTCCAGCTTGCCGATGGCTACCGGCTCGCCTTTGATTCCTAAAATGCACTTGCCTTCGCACTGTGTTTCCTGAGGGCACACACGTCCGCACACCGCAGGAAGCGAAGAAGACTCGGCAATGATCTGAGCTGCTTTTTCAAAATCCCGGTTCTTTACCTGCTCAATAAATGCAGGGATATTAATGTTTACCGGACATCCAGTCACACACATAGGTTTTTTGCAGTTTAAGCAGCGCTCTGCCTCTGCAACAGCCTCTTCTTCATTATATCCTAAACAAACTTCTTCAAAATTTGTAGCTCTTACTTTCGGATCCTGCTCTCTTACAGGAACTCTGTCTCTTTTTACTGCCATTATTTGTCACCTCCGCACATTCCGCATCCGCCATGGTGGGTCTTGCCTTCCTGATAGCGGAGCAATGCTCTGCCTTCTTCGGTCTTATACATCTGCTGACGCTTCATCGCCTGATCAAAGTCTACCAGATGTCCGTCAAATTCAGGACCGTCCACACATGCAAACTTCACTTCGCCGCCTACAGTAAGACGACATGCGCCGCACATGCCGGTTCCGTCTACCATGATAGGGTTCATGCTGACAATGGTAGGGATGCCCAGCTTCTTTGTGAGAAGGCAGGTAAACTTCATCATGATCACAGGACCGATGGCAATGCAAAGGTCGTATTTGTTTCCGGCTTCAGCCAGCTCTTCAACCACGGAAGTAACCATGCCGTGATGCTTATAGGAACCATCATCTGTGGTCACATAAAGGTTTCCGGCAACAGCTTCCATCTCTTTTTCAAGGATGATCAAATCCTTTGTCTTTGCGCCAATGATCACGTCCGCGCTAATGCCATGTTCATGAAGCCATTTTATCTGAGGATAAACCGGAGCGGTACCTACGCCGCCGGCAACAAACAGCATCTTTTTCTTCTTAAGCTCTTCAATATCTTCGCCAAGCCATTCGGATGGGCATCCCAGAGGGCCTGTGAAATCCTCAAAGGAATCTCCGGCTTTCAGTTCAGCCATACGGTATGTAGACTCACCTACAGACTGGAATACGATAGTCACCGTGCCTGCCTCTCTGTCATAATCACAGATGGTCAGGGGAATACGCTCGCCGGCATCATCCATCTTTACAATGACAAACTGTCCCGGCTGACAGGACTTTGCCACACGCTTGGCTTCCACATCCATAAGATAGATCTTGTCTGCCAGCATCTCGGCTCTTAATATCTTGTACATTATGAATCCTCCTACTAATAATTTAAGCTTATGCCCGGCCTGGCCTCATCAAAAAGGGCTGTGTGCCTCTTACCGAAAAAAGAACGGAAAAAAAGGGCCTTGTGACGCCGGACACCTAAAACCTTATATTAGTTTATCAAACATCTTATGAATATTCAATAAAAAATGACAGCTTTCCAGAAAAAAAAGACTGCCATTTTTTTAACACATTTCATCGAAACCTGCGTTCAAACCATTTGCGGTAGAAATGGTTTGGGCACACTAACAGTTCATCTAGCTGAACTGCTCCTTTAAAAATGCTACATTTTCTTCCTGATGCATCCCCCTGGATCCTTTCACCAGCAGCGCGTCCCCTGGCCTTACCAGATCCTTTAAATAAAGCTGAGCCTGGTGATTATCGGGAAAATTATGGGTAATGATATGGGGATTGTGGTCATTGATGCCCTGGACTAATGCCTTCATCTCCTGCCCTACAGTAACCACCTCATCTACATGAGTTTCGGCAATAAAGCGCCCTGTATCATAATGACACTGCCAGGACATATCTCCCAGCTCCAGCACATCGGCCAGCACCGCAATCTTGCGTCCCGGATTATCTAAAAGCCCAAGGACGGTCACGCCGCTTTTAATGGAATCCGGGCTGGCATTATACGTATCGTCAATAACCTTAATCCCATTTTTCAAATGATTGATCTGCTGGCGCATAGGCACACCTTCATAAGCAAACAGCCCTTCCGCCCCAGCTTCAGGGGCAATCCCGTATTCCATGGCAATGGCCATGGCCACAACCCCGTTATTCACATTATGAAGCCCCAGCTGACGGAGCGTCACATGCGTCTGGCCTTCCGGCCACACAAAGGTAAAGTGCTGCATCCCGTCCCGGATATAAATATCTTTAGCGTAATACTCAAGTCCGTCCATGCCCGCTTCTGTCTCATGGCCAAAAAGCCGGGCATTTTGGGGATAATCCCTGACTGCCCCTTTAAGCAGAGGATCATTGCCATTAAGATACAAAGACCGGGCCGGGCCGAAATCTTTGGCAATCTTCAGCTTTTCATGCATAATGTTTTCCTGACTTTTTAAAATGCCGATATGGGCCACGCCAATATTGGTCACCACCGCCGTCTCAGGCGCGGCAAATCTTACCAGCTCATCCATTTCCCCAAAGTCACTGATCCCCATTTCCACTACAGCCATCTCATGCTCCGGCCCAAGGCGGAACAGGGTCAGGGGAACACCAATATTACTGTTTTGGTTTCCCGCAGTCTTTAACACCTGATACTTTACAGAAAGGGCCGCCGCAATCATCTCCTTGGTAGACGTTTTTCCAACACTTCCGGTAATCCCTACTACCGGCACAGGAAACTTGCTCCGGTAATACACCGCCAGATCTCCCAGAGCCTTCTGGGTATCCTCCACAAGAATATGCGGCTTTGTTTCATCCACGATTTCTCCCCTGGATGTAAACGTTCCTTTAGCGCCTGCTTCAAACACCTGACCAATAAATTTATGGGCATCCACCCGCTCCCCGATAATCGGTGTAAACAATGTATTTTCCTGAATATCCCGGCTGTCTATACTTACATAGGAAATCACCGT
>CAZMGH010000026.1:0-21565 GCA_964565805.1 uncultured Lachnospiraceae bacterium | reverse complement strand
ACAATGTATTTTCCTGAATATCCCGGCTGTCTATACTTACATAGGAAATCACCGTGTCCGGATCCCCGCACAAAAGGGTTCCATTCACCGCTCGGGTAATTTCCCCCACCGTCAAATTTACCATAATTCCCAGTTCCTTTCCCGTTTCCCTGATTTTGGCCTGTCTTTTTCGGCCATAAAGGTATCCCCGCAAGGGGTTTCCTTGATTTTGGCCTGTCCTCTTCGGCCATGCTTCTTTTATAAAGATACACTATCTCACCGGGGAAGTCAATTTTCCTGGCGATTTTTCCGGCCTTCTTGCGCTCTCCTCAGCTTTCTTAGCAAAAGCCCCGCGCCGATGACTGCCACCAGGGCTTCTGTGACCGGGAAGGCGCTCCATACCCCATTCATGCCCGCCAGGGCAGACAGGATAAATGCCGCCGGGATGATCACCCCAAAGCCCCGCAGGATGGAAATTACATGGGCCGGCAAAGGATATTCCGTGGATGTAAAATACATGGATACAATAATATTAAATCCCGCAAAAATACACCCGATAAAATAAACCTTTAAACCGCCTACAGCAATTTCCTGAAGGAGAGCGCTGTTTTCGCTGTTAAATACCTGAGCGATCTGAGGCGCAAACATAAAAATAAACAGATACACGACCACAGACAGGATGGTCATGGTCACAAGAGCATACCGGAGCACCGCGGACGCGGCTTTTTTATTCCCGCCGCCATACTGACTGCTGATCACCGGCTGGATTCCCTGGGCAATACCTGTGTAAATGGCAACGACCACCAAAGAAAGGTTGGCAATAACCCCGTAGGCCGCAACTCCCGTATTTCCTTCAATGCCCAAAATAATCTTATTAAATACAATAATCACAATACCGGAAGACACCTCAGTAATTAACGACGGCAGTCCGCTGGAAAAAATTCCGCCAATCCGTCTTGGGAGAATCCGGCACCGGCGTAGATGAAACTGGTTTTTCTTTTTCAGAAAATAGGGGGACATGACCCAGATACTGATCACCGGAGCCAGGCCTGTTGCCAGCACAGCGCCGAAAATCCCCATGCCAAAAGGAAACATAAATATATAATCCAACACCACATTGGACAAACTTCCTGTGATCATGGCCGCCATGGCAAGCTGAGGGGCGCCGTCATTGCGCACAAAACACAAAAGCAGGTTATTGAGCATAAACATAGGCGTAAACAGCATGATAACCTGAAGATATACTCTGGCCATATCATAGGTCTGGTCATTTGCCCCAAGAAGGCGCGCCAGCGGGCCGGAGGCGAAAAACCCGGCAAAAAAGAATACTGCCGCAATACAGAGCATCGTCACAGCCGCATTGGTAAAAATCTGATCCGCTACCTCGCGTCTTCCCTGACTTTTAAATATGGAATACTTTGTGCCCCCGCCCATACCGATCATCAGACCGCTGCCGTGGATAAAATTATACACAGGTATAGCCAGGTTCAGCGCCGCCAAACCTGCTGCCCCAAGGGCCTTTGACACGAAAAAGGTGTCTGCCAGGATATAGCAGGACAGGGCGATCATGCCCAGCACATTCAGAGAAACATATCTGGCAAATAATTTAAACAGATTTTCATTTTTCATTTTCAAATGGAACCTCCTAAAGATTTTGAATTTTTGAGCCATGCCAGCTCGCTGACGCTCGCTGCGGCTTTCGCCGTATTGCAGTGTATAAATACCCCGGGATTCAAGCAAGCTTGATCCCGGGGTATTTATACACTGCAGCATGGCTCAATGCTAAACAAAAAACGAAACACCTCAGCTTCCATTCCTTCTAAGGCCTACGGAATGGGCTGAGGTGTTACCCGGCGGTAATACGTTGTGGATTTTATTTTACGGCGATGGCTTCGATTTCAAACAAGCCGCCTTTTGGAAGGGCGCCTGCCTGAACGCAGGAACGAGCAGGTGTTTCGCCGGTAAAATACTGGGCATAGATTTCATTGATCGCTGCGAAATCATTTATATCTGCCAGAAAAACCGTCGTTTTTACCACATTGGCCATAGTCATGCCTGCGGCCTCCAGCACAGCCTTAAGATTTTCCAGAGCCTGCTTTGCCTGAGCCTCTACACCCTCAGGAAGCTGGCCGGTTTCAGGGATTAATCCTAACTGACCGGATGTATATACCGTATCTCCCGCTTTGACTGCATGAACATATGGGCCTACAGCAGCCGGGGCTTTATCTGCATGAATGGTTTCTCTTGTCATGGACATCTACCTCCAAACATTTTTTCCGTATCATTTTACACCATTCTTCCTCAAAAATCAAACCAGATTATTGAAAATCAGGGCTTGTCAAGAAGGATTTTTTAGTGTAGAATGACAAATCATATACATCGTTCAGATTATCTGCACGATGGATCTCATTCCCGATACATTAAAAGGGAGTAGTCAAAACTCATCATCATCATCCCGGGGAAGCTTCCTCTGGTGGTGAGTACCGATCGGTGACAAGACTTTTCATGTATCCTCCCTGAGACTATCCCACAGGCATAGCTTCACGAAGGATATTATGAAAAGTCTTTTTATGTTTTGGGAATAATGCGATTAAACAACCAACACAAAGGAGGCCAAGAAATTTATGAAAGATTTTTATCAGATGACAAAAGAAGAAGCGCTGTCCGCGCTGAATGCATCTGAAAATGGACTGTCTGACAGCCAGTCTCAAAAGGCCCTGGAAACCTACGGTGAAAACGCCCTTACCGAAAAAAAGAAAAAAAGTCTTTTCCAGGTTTTCCTTAGCCAGTTTGCCGACCTGCTGGTGATCATCCTGATCATCGCCGCTGTCGTTTCTATGGTATCCGGCAATGTAGAGAGTACCATTGTTATTATTGCCGTAATCATCTTAAATGCCATTTTAGGAACAGTCCAGTACGCCAAAGCAGAAAAATCCCTGGATTCCCTTAAAGCTCTGTCTTCACCAAAAGCCAAAGTGCTTCGTGACGGCCAGAAGCATGAGCTGGATTCTAAATATGTGGTTCCCGGAGATATTCTTCTTCTGGAAGCCGGGGATATGGTCTGCGCTGATGGACGTATTTTATACAACTATTCTCTCCAGGTTAATGAAAGCTCTCTTACGGGAGAATCCACCAATGTAGACAAAAAAGAAGTCTGTCTGGAAGGGGAAATGCCCCTGGGCGACCGTATCAACATGGTTTATTCCGGCAGTCTTGTCACCTATGGACGGGCAACAGTCCTTGTTACCGGCACAGGGATGAAGACAGAGATCGGTAAGATCGCTGCCTTAATGAATGAGACTAAGGAAAAGAAGACGCCTCTCCAGATCAGTCTGGATCAGTTCAGTAAAAAGCTGGCCATTATCATCATGGTCATCTGTGCCCTTGTCCTTGCTTTAAGCCTTTACCGGGATATGAGTTTTATCGATGCCCTGATGTTTGCCGTTGCCCTTGCTGTCGCTGCCATCCCGGAAGCTTTAAGTTCTATCGTAACTATTGTCCAGGCCATCGGTACCCAGAAAATGGTTAAAGAGCATGCGGTTGTCAAAGAGCTGAAGGCTGTGGAAAGTCTTGGCTGTGTCTCTGTTATTTGTTCCGATAAAACCGGTACACTGACTCAAAATAAAATGACTGTTCAGCAGATTTATATTGACGGCCAGTTATACACCCCTTTCACTTTGGATCTGAAAAACCAGCTCCACCGTTTCCTGCTGTACGATGCCATCCTTTCCAATGATTCCACATTTCAGGAAGGCAAGGGTATGGGAGATCCTACCGAATACTGTCTTCTGGAAATGGCTGAAAATGCCGGCATAGACCATTCCGTGATCCGTGAGCTTATGCCAAGAAAAGCGGAAATCCCATTTGACTCTGACCGTAAGCTTATGAGCACCAAATACAACATGCGGGGCAAGCCAATGATCCTGACCAAAGGCGCTGTGGATGTTCTCTTATCCAGAACAGACCGTATCGCATTTTCTGACGGTGTCCGCCCCATTACCGAGGAAGATAAACAGACGATTCTGGATCAGAATAATAAGTTCTCAGAAAATGGTCTCCGTGTCCTGGCCTTCGGCTATAAAGACAATGACGAAACTGAGCCTTTGACCCTGGATGATGAGCAGGATTTTGTATTCATCGGCCTTGTATCCATTATTGACCCGCCTCGTGAAGAATCCAAAGCCGCCGTTGCTGATGCTACCCGGGCAGGAATCAAGACAGTAATGATCACCGGCGACCATAAAGTAACTGCCGCCGCCATTGCCAAACAAATCGGCATTTTCAAAGACGGAGATCTGGCCATCACTGGCAGCGAGCTGGATGCTATGAGCGATGAAGCGCTGGATCAGAAGATTGAGTCCATCACTGTCTATGCCCGTGTGTCACCGGAAAATAAGATCCGTATCGTAGACGCATGGCAGCGGAAGGGACGTATCGTTTCCATGACCGGTGACGGCGTTAATGATGCCCCTGCCCTTAAAAAGGCGGATATTGGCGTTGCCATGGGCATTACCGGTACGGAAGTGTCCAAAGACGCGGCTTCCATGATCCTCCAGGATGACAACTTTGCCACTATTATTAAAGCAGTGGCCAATGGACGTAATGTTTACCGCAATATAAAAAATGCCATCCAGTTTTTACTTTCCGGCAATACTGCGGCGATCCTAGCCGTATTATATACATCCATTGCCGGGCTGGCTGTTCCTTTCCAGGCCGTACACCTGTTGTTTATTAACCTGCTGACCGACTCTCTTCCGGCCATTGCCATTGGTATGGAGCCGGCAGATAAGGATATTTTATCAGAAAAGCCTCGCGATCCCAAAGAAGGGATCTTGAACCGCTCCTTCCTGATTAATTTAGGAATCTATGGTGTGCTCATTGCCATATGCACGATGGTATCCTACCATATCGGCCTTGGGACAGACGCGGCTACCGCCAGCACCATGGCATTTTCCACACTGACCATTGCCCGCCTATTCCACGGATTTAACTGCCGCAGCAACCATTCCATCTTTGGCTGCCCTATCAGCAGAAACTGGTGGTGTGTCGGCGCTTTTATCCTTGGCCTGCTCCTTATTAATATGGTATTGTTCATCCCCGGTCTTCACGGGCTTTTTGAAGTCTCTGACCTGACAGGCGCTCAGATCGGATGGATCTACCTTATGGCTTTTGTTCCCACACTGATCATCCAGGTATTCAAGATCATTCGGGAACATGTGAAATTTCAATAAATAGTATTGCGCTTTTCTTTAAGGATATGCTATGATTAAATTGTAATGGCTCTTGCGCAACGCATATTATCCATATTGCGTTGCGCACCATTTTTTCATGTTAAAATCCAAACATAAAAATATAGGGGGTTAAGATCTATGGGCGGGATTTTCGGCGTTGTTTCTAAGCGGAGTTGTACAATGGATCTGTTTTTCGGTATTGACTATCACTCCCATCTGGGAACCAAAAGGGGCGGCATGGCTGTTTACGGACCTGACGGATTTAACCGGAGCATCCATAATATTGAAAATTCTCCCTTCCGCACGAAGTTTGAGCGGGATGTGGAAGAACTGGAAGGAACCATTGGGATCGGATGTATTTCCGATACAGACCCTCAGCCGCTGCTGATCCAGTCCCACCTGGGCAGCTACGCAATTACCACTGTGGGCAAGATCAATAATGAAGAAGATCTTATTAAGTATGTTTATGAAAAAGGTCATCCCCATTTCCTTGAAATGAGCGGCGGCCGTATAAATACCACAGAGCTGGTTGCTACCCTTATCGATCAGCAGGCAACGCTTACAGACGGCCTGTCCTTTGCGCAGGAAATGATCGACGGATCCATGACCATTCTTATTATGACCAAAGAAGGGCTGATCGCCTCCCGTGACCGTCTGGGCCGCACCCCTTTAGTTGTTGGCAAAAAAGACGATGGATACTGTGTCTCTTTTGAAAGCTTTGCCTACCTGAATCTGGGCTATCATACTGTGGGAGAACTCGGTCCCGGAGAGATCGTTTTTATCACACCTGAAGGCGTAACCCAACTTAAAAAGCCAGGCAGCCAGATGCAGATCTGCTCATTTCTGTGGGTATATTACGGCTATCCCACCACCTGCTATGAAGGGATCAATGTAGAGGCCATGCGGTACAAATGCGGTGAAATGCTGGCCAGACATGATAAGGCAGAAGGTCAGAACGTTCGTCCGGACATTATTGCCGGTGTTCCCGATTCCGGAACAGCCCATGCTATCGGCTATGCCAACGAATCCGGTATTCCCTTTGCGCGCCCATTTATTAAATATACACCTACCTGGCCCCGTTCCTTCATGCCGCAAAATCAGGATCAGCGCAATCTTATTGCCCGTATGAAGCTGATTCCTGTAGATGCCCTGATCAATGGCAAGAGCCTTCTGCTCATTGATGACTCTATTGTACGGGGAACACAGCTGGGAGAAACCACTGAATTTTTATATAACAGCGGCGCCAAGGAAGTGCATATCCGTCCCGCATGTCCACCCCTGCTGTTCGGCTGCCCCTTCCTGAACTTTTCCAGATCCTCTTCCGACCTGGATCTGATCACCCGCCGTGTTATCCGTGACCGAGAAGGCGATCATGTTTCCCAGGAAACTCTTTTTGACTACGCAGATCCTAACAGCGCCAATTACAATGAAATGGTGGAAGAAATCCGCCGCCGTCTTGGCTTTACAACGCTGCGCTTCCATCGTCTGGATGACCTTGTAACATCCATCGGCCTTCCGGAGGAAAAACTTTGCACCTACTGTTGGAGCGGTAAAGGATGTTCCGGATGCAGCAAAGGATGCCTCCTATAGATCATCAGAACATTAGCCCCTCTTTTCTTTAAAATAATATGCTCTGTACCTTTATTCGCAGATCATTGCTATGTCGCAAATGCATATAGATTGTGTTGCTTTTTACGCTCTACATTCCAGTCGCTTTTGCATATAAAATGTAATTAAGTTTCGTTCTGCCGTATGCTCCGTTATACGGCAGGATCCGGTTATTTACAAAAGAAAAGAGGGTATTTTTATGGAGAACGCAGTTAACAAAAGAATTTTGGATCTTTGCAAAGAACGGGGATATACGATTTATCGTCTTTCGGCCCTGTCCGGAATCCCGACAAGTACGATCACATCCATCTTAAAAAGAAATAATGCGCCGACACTTCCCACGCTTCAGAAAATATGCAAGGCTTTGGATCTGACGCTGGCTCAGTTTTTCTCTGAAGGCTTTGATTCACTGACCCCGAGTCAGTCCGAATATCTCACTGAATTTAACCGGTTAACTGCCCACGAACGGGAACTGGTCCTGGCCTATATCCGCGGGATCCATGATTCCCGCACAGATATTCCAGATCCAGAAGCTTCAAAATCTTAAAAACACAAACGCTTGAAAATCGTATAAAGTTCAGCATAACAGAAGGGCCAGACCGCCTGGCATGATCTGCCTGATGCGGTCCGGCCTTTTTTCGGTCTTGACCAATGATCATCTGATGCAAAAACCTTACCTAAACCACAAAAGTTTACTTAAGCCACACGTACATTGACAGCTCTAAGCTTGCTGTTGTCCTTAGGATCAGTTTCTGTATCGAAGTTCACTTTCTGTCCTTCCTCAAGCGTCTTAAATCCATCTACCATGATCGCGGAAAAATGTACGAATACATCTTTACCTGTTGCGTCATCTGTGATGAAGCCAAAACCCTTTTGTGCATTAAACCACTTTACTGTTCCGTTGTTCATCGACAGTGCCTCCTTCCTTCCACCTCAGAGAATACTCCCTCTTGTATTCTGTGAAATAAAAAAATGCGTATTCCCGGCAAAATACAAAAATCTCACATATTTTTGTATTTCATTGTAGAACAATAACTTACAAAAACATGTGAGATTTTGTTTATACCTGAATACAACTTCAGTGTATCCCAAAAAGTGGAAACTGTCAATAGACGGAGCCCCCGAATCTGGGATTTATTTTTTTAAGATGGAAAGCTCTTACTTTTCACCGTTGTGATCCGCCGCTTCATTGATAAGATTCACAATGATTCCAATGGCATCATTCATAGGACTTTTGCTCATAGCCTCAATATAGTCGGTCTTGTTTCGGAATACGTAGTCAATCGCCGCTTCCAGGGATTCCTCAGTCATATCCTCCTCTTTAAGAAGATAGCTGTACCCCTGTTTTTCAAAGGACTGAGCATTTAAAATCTGGTCCCCTCTGCTGGATGCTGTCGGCAAAGGTATAAGGATCGCAGGCTTTTTAAGAGCGAGAAGCTCACAGATGGCGTTAGCTCCGGCCCGGGAAATGACAAGATCGGCTGCGTCCATCAGATCGCTCAGCTCTTTTTTAATATATTCAAACTGTACATAGCCTTCTGTGTTCTCCAGTGACGAATCCAGATGGCCTTTGCCGCACAGATGGATAATCTGGTACTTTTTCAGCAGCTTGGGCAGGATGCTGCGCACCGCATTATTAATGGCAACAGAGCCTAAACTTCCGCCAATGATCAGAATCACCGGCTTATTCCTGCTGAAATGGCAGAAATCCAGGCCATTTAACCGGTTTCCATCAAAAAGCTCACGCCGGATGGGGGACCCGGTAAGCACAGCTTTTCCTTCCGGCAGATAAGATACGGTTTCCGGAAAATTACAGCAAACCTTATACGCTGACGGAATACACAGCTTATTAGCCAGTCCAGGCGTCATATCCGATTCATGGATGATCGCCGGAATACGGCGGCTTTTTGCCGCCATGACTACAGGGACGGCAACAAATCCGCCCTTGGAAAATACCACATCCGGCTTTATTTTCCGCAGGATCTTTTTTGCGTCAAAAAGGCCTTTCACAACTCGAAAAGGGTCTGTAAAATTTTTCAGGTCAAAGTAACGGCGCAGCTTTCCTGACGATATGCCATAATAGGGTATATCATACTCTTCAATAAGCTTTTTCTCTATGCCATCATGGGAGCCTATATAAAAAATCTCATAGCCTTCCCGCTTTAACTCCGGTATCAGCGCAATATTAGGGGTTACATGACCAGCCGTTCCCCCGCCTGTTAAAACGATCCTTTTCATATCCTATACCGCCTCCTGCAAAAGACCCTTAAAGCTTAATGATTTGCTTTGTACTCTTTAAGCGCTTCTGCCAGCTGAGCGGGACATGAAGTTCCCCGGCCGTTGCAGTCAATACCGTCCAGACGCTCAATAACCTCATCCACCGTCATCCCTTCAACAAGCTTTGAAATGCCCTGGGTGTTGCCATGACATCCGCCGATGAACTGACAGCTCTTTACAATATTATTTTCCACTTCAAAATCAACAGCTCTGGAACATGTTCCATGATTCATATGTCTCATTCGTAATTCCTCTTTTCTTATTATTGTATAAATATTTATAGATATGATGATGATACCAGGGTTAAATAAAGATTTGACCCCATGATACCACGAATTTCTCCCCACTTCGCGCTCTCGAAATTCTAAAACACCGCAAGCCGGAGTGGACAGTACTTGTTATTATAACAGAAGAACCGGAAGAAAGCTATATTTCTCTATCCATTTTCCAAAAAAAGTGATAAAATAACTACTGTCTACACAGCAGCCAAACACTTGCTGTATGGCTGCGTAAAAATGTAATTCAGGTGCAAATAAAGATTTGCCCCCATGACACCAAAGCTTTAAAACAAAGGAGTTTTTACTATGCAGACCATTGGTATCATCGGCGCCATGGAGATTGAAGTGACCACCCTAAAAGAACGTATGCAGGTTGAAGAGATCGTTACTATCGCTTCCATGGACTTTTTCAAAGGAACCTATCACGGAAAAAATGTTGTGATCGTCCGCAGCGGCATCGGCAAGGTAAACGCTGCGATATGCACCCAGATCCTGGCAGACCGTTTTCAGGCCACAGCCATTATTAACACTGGAATTGCGGGAAGCCTTCAGGCCAGCATTGATATTGGCGATATTGTCATCTCCAGCGATGCCCTTCAGCATGATATGGATGCCACAGGCTTCGGTTATCCGGTAGGCGTTATTCCACAGATGGAAGCCTCAGACTTTACGGCAGATACCCAGCTTATGGAAATCGCCCAAAAAGCCTGCGCAAAAGTCAATCCTGACATTCATACACATGTAGGCCGAGTTGTCAGCGGCGATCAGTTTATTTCCGATAATGACAAAAAGGCTTTCTTAAAAGAAACCTTTAACGGCCTGTGCACTGAAATGGAAGGCGCTGCCATCGCCCAGGCCGCCTACTTAAACCATGTTCCCTTTGTCATCCTGCGGGCTATCTCAGACAAAGCTGACGGCAGCGCTCAGATGGACTATCCTGAATTTGAAGCAGCCGCTGCCCGCCACAGCATTAAGCTTGTCGACGAAATGATTAAAGAAATGCCTTAAGCCTTTGCCATCCAGTCACCGAGATACCACGCTCATCTCGCGTATCCCGCAAACCATCAGCCCGGCTTCATCCGGGCTGATATTTTTTTCTTCTCTTATAAGGCATCATGAATCTGTGCCGCAATGGCTTTTAATGTGTCCGGATCAGAGGTTCCCGGATTCCACAAAATCTTCTGACCATCGTCCTTATATCTTGGGATAATGTGCAGATGAAAGTGGAACACCGTCTGACCGGCGATTTCTTCATTATTCTGAACAATATTTAATCCGTCGCATCCAAGACTTTTCTTCATGGCCTTTGCCACCTTTGAAGCAACGATAAATAAACGCGACACTGTCTCCTGGTCTATATCAAAAATATTTCTGAAATGCTTTTTAGGCAGTACCAGAGCATGTCCCTTTGTTGCCGGAGACAGATCCAGGATCACCCGAAACATGTCATCCTCATAAATCGTAGAAGAAGGAATCTGTCCGTTTGAGATCTTACAAAAAATACAATCCTGTTCCATAAAACTTACCTCCTGATAATGATTTCCACTGCTATATCCAGTGATGCTTTTCACTGCTGCGTGATTCTTCCACTACTATTTTAGTAGCCTCATATGAATATTGCAAGTTTTTTGTCATTCATCCCGGCAGCCTTAATGCATGGCTGATCAAATGTTACATTTGCCATATCCTAGGATACCCTTGTATTACAAAGAAGGCGCAGGGACTAAATTTATTGTGTCTCTCCCCACAACTCAAAAGTAAATTCCACATCCCCCAAAATCACACTATCCCCGGGATTCAGCGGCGTTGGCGCCATAGGCCGGAGCATTTCACCGTTAAGAAAGGTTCCGTTTGTCGACCGCAGATCCGTCAGACAAAAACTTTTTCCAACAGCTTCGATCTTGGCATGTCTGCGGCTCACCGTAGGCGCCGCTACCCGGCACGCAGCATCCCCCGCTTCCTTCCCGATCACCGCCGGAAAACGGGTCACTGACACACTGGTATAAAGCTGAGGATTAACGCTTTTTAAAAGGATCCCCGGGACAGCGCTTTGCAGCACCATGGTTTCATGACTTTCAGTTCTGCCAGGGCCTACCTGTCCCTGGTAACTGCCCGGGTTTCTTCCCTGATCTTGAAAGCGGCCCGGGTCACTTCCCTGATCCTGGGGCGCCCAGAAATCTTCCGAATCCCGCGGATGATTCCTGTAATAAATGATCACTGTCCCGATAACTGCTGTGGCGGCCGCGATACCTATGATCACAGCCCATGCCCCAATCATGAAAGTCCACCGAAAAACCTTCAAAAGGACCACGCCTATGCCTGCCTGGGCGGCGCACACCGCCCCCAGGATGATCCACGGCTGTCCCCGGACAGGCTCCTCCTCTGTTTCCTCCTCTCGGGTCAGAGATTTTTTATTTTCCGGCAGCTTTTCATAGAACGGCTTCTCATAAAGGGTCTCCTCCATATTTACACTGCTGCCCTCTATACCTCCCGGGTCTTCCCGGGGCAAAATATTTTCCTCGGCGCCGACCAAACCTTTCTCCTGCTGCCGGTAATCCCGGCCTTTAAGTACATAGCCTCTTAAATTTTTTAAAATCGTTGCTTCCCCGCAGCACAGATGATAAAATTCATAAACGCTCTGCACCGCCCCGGTACATGTATAATCGACTGCCTTTAGAAAAACCCCTGCCAGCTCTTTAAGCCGGGCCGGGCTGCTCCCACAGCATCCCGGATAGTACAAAAACCGGTACCGGCCTTCATCCGTAAAGAAAATACAGTCCGCATCCAGCAAAATATCATTTTCATCTAAAAGATACTCATCCGCCTCGTCAAATGCTCCCAGAAGGCTTTCCGCAAAAAGTTCCAGCTCCTTCAGGCCAAGGCCCTTTTCCATCTGACTCCCCAGACTTGTATCTGACATAACATCATAGTAATATTTTAAGCACGCATCTGTGCTTCTTAACTGAAAGGGAAGAAAGTAATTAAATGTGTTATTCTGGAGCATTTTAATACCATAATCCTCCTCCCCTCTGGCCTCATCCGGCTCCCACACCAGATAGGTATGATATATTTCCCGCTCCATATGCATCGTACTCATCTGATCGCCCCCTTTAAAACCTCTCTGGAATAAAACCAGCTCCGAATATGGATCCGATGATAAGACGCCTCATAAACCACCGGCTTAAACGGGTAAAAGACAGACATATCCATAAATGTGACCGGCTCTCCCACGACCCTCCATGTGGCCGTATAAATCTGAGTCAGCCGGTTTTTCTTACATGTTCCAAGGGAATCGGTAAGTCGGCTCATTAAAAGCTGGTCCTCAAGTTCTGCTTTATACTTATCATCCACAGCCTGAATGATCTGTCGGCTTGTCTGTTCCTGGTCGGCATGTTCATTTTCTATATAATTCCAGCAGCACTCCTGAGCCATACGATTGGCATAGGCTCTCAGGACATACATATCGTGGAGATAAAATATCATATATAAAAACACTGCCAAAATCACCAAGATCAAAGGCAGAACGAAGGCCGCCTCTACGGTATAGCTTGCCTTCATATACCCTATCTTTTTCCGTTTTTTATTGCGCTTCATAAATAGACCACCCCAATATATGCCACAAAGTAAAAAGGAACAAAAGGCAGGCTGCTTTTTCTGTTCAGCTTTCGCGCCACAAGGCCCACACAGGAAAAAATAAAAATAAAGCCAAAGCTGAGCAAAATCGTTTCAAGACTTTCCCTGCCTCCCAGGAGCATTCCCACAGATGCTGCCATGATCCCATCTCCCATACCAATCTGTCCGCGGCATAAAAAACCTATAACCATCAGCACACCCCCAGGCACTGCTCCTGTCAGTGTCCCGGCAATAAGGCCGGGCCCTCTAAAAAACGCCGCTCCTATGCCAAGAATAACCGGCGCTGCCACAGGAATCTCCTGTTTTTTTATGTCCCAAATGGACAAAAAAGCTAAAAGCACGGCTCCCGCCAAACGAAACCAGTCCTGCGTCTGCTCCCACACGCCGCCTTCACCTCCCGCACCGGCTGCATGCCGGCAATACACAATCCTCAGTCAGCGCCATCTCATAAACCGTCCGGCTCAGTCCCGGACACTGAGAAGTTCCATGATAGCGCGTCCCTGTATCTGTAATATACACTACCGCCGGTTCCTGAGCATCTATGCACCGCTCGCAGGGATAATACCGCCCGCCCTGACTGTTGCGCTCTGATGAAACCTGATGCAAAGTCACTCCATGAAGGGACAGATCAATATAGGCACAGGATCTGGAATTATGATAGACGATCCCATTTTCCGCCACATAGACGATCTTTTCATCCCTGTCAGCCTTAGATGTCTGTCCTGTCAGCAGCTTTTCCCCAACAAAGGCCCGGGTACGCAGCCCCAAAGATAACCGGACGCCGCCTGCATTAACCAGGGAAAACGAAGAGGATACCTGGCAGGCGGCATTTATGTCAATCTCCCCGCTTTCCTCATCAAATCCGGTCCCCCAGTAATCAATCCCGGCCATACCGCCCTGTATCCGGTCAAAATCCACAGAGGATCTGCCCAACTGGATCACCAGCTGAGCAAGGACCTGATCTGTGCCAAAATCCTCATCATATCCCCGAACACTGGACACATGAGCGCTTCCTGCCATAGCAGCAAGCATTTCCTGGTGGACTCCAAGCATATGGACAAGATCCAGAAGGGTAAACGCTGCAATGAGAAACACCGGCACTACCACCGCCGCCTCCACAGTCATGATCCCAGGAAAGGAAGCAAAACAGAATGCCCTTTTTTTACAGAAAACTTTTCCAATAATATTTCTAAATGTACATATACCATTTAAGATGGTAACAACTAAAAACCTTTTTAAAATGACTGTGGCTTGGGCTTTTAGATCGGATAGAGTCCGGTCCTGGAGAGAACGTTGTAGTTTAGTGTGTGGTTTATAAAAAAAGGGCACTCGGTTCTGCCTCCTTTCTCTAAGTTAGTAGGCGATGGACTTGCTCACATGATGTTCATACTGGCGTCTTCCAGTCCCAAGTCCGTAAAAAAATGGTAAAAATGTAAAGTCCGCGCATATGGATATGCCAAAAACACAAAGTCCTGCGTTAAAGTCCTGACCCCCATCCTCCAACCGGGTATTTGCTTCAATCAGATTGATGAGACGGATATACTTTTTCTCCCGGTTCACTGTCAGCAGGAGCATTTGAAGATAATCCTCATAGCTGTGGCCGCTTTCTGAGGAATCCTCCCGTGCATAGCCTGCCAGCTGTCCTGCTCCCAGATTTCCCAGCTGGCTTAAAGATAAAGTCCAGGTTGTATCCGACTTAAAAAATGGCACTTTCCCGCCGCCAAGAAGGCAGCGGCAGTCTACAAGGGCCTCTCCATAAGCCCATGCGGCCATAATAAGTATGTAAAAAACCTCTTCCAGAAAAGGCATGAGCGCCGCTGCGGCCAGGGCGGCAGCCACACTATGAACAGCGGCGGACTTGGCCGGATTTTGAAGCAGATAGGTCATGTTCATGACCATCCGGATCAGTGAAATCCGATTCACTACACTTTGGAGATTTCCCGCGTCACTGCTTTTCCCGCAGATTATATATTCAGCCTCATATTCCAAGACAGTCTCTCCCCGGATCTGACGGCGTACGCCATCCTCAGTAAGATTACCGGAAGCATCATAGCAGATCCCGGAAGGTTTTCCCTGGGACGCGGCATTTTTAAAGAAGTCTATAATGTAACAGTGGACTAAAAATCCATCCCCCAGACTTTCAATCGAATCCTTTAAATCCAGACTTCCGCTTTCCATTCCTTTGGTCACATCCTTATAATCCATAAAACCCCCGATCTGATTCACATCCCGCTCCGGATCTGTCACATCAGACAGCTGATTCCTATCAAGGACCGCCTCTGAGATTTCTCCATTCATAACCAGGGCAAGGATGGGCTGCTTTAACATGGCAGTAATGTTCTTCCGCGGGTCTTCCACCTCTGTACCCGTTTCAGCTCCCTGCTGTCCGCTGCCCCTGTCTGTGTCATTTCCCCCATCTGCGCTGCTTTCAGCCAGCGCCTCCTTTTCTGCCGCTTCCTGCTGTATCCTTGCTGTTTCTCCGGTTTTATCGATTTCTGAAGATAATGCATCCTTTTTTGTCTCCACATCAAAGGAAAACAGTCCCAGAAGGGAATCCTTGACCTGACCGGCATACTGGCTGCCTTTAACCGTCTTCATAAGATCTGAAATCTGATCTTCCAAATATCGAAAATCCTCGTCCTCTATATGGATCTCCCCGTCAATGGCAACGGATTCCAGCACCGGCCTAAGCCATGACACTCCCTCTTCATCTAGGCTCCCGCAGTTGTCCTCTATAAACTGTTTTAAAAATGCCGTATCCCATCCGTCTCTTTCCACCAGGTACAGGCCATATCTCGCCTGTACCCGGGGCTCGTATTGGGATAAGAAAGCTTCACAGGCAATGGCACAGGCGATTTCCGCCCTCAAACGAACGGTGCTTACCCGGACCGCTTCCATGGAAGACAGGAGCACGGAAGTGATGGCCAGAAACAGCATTGCAAAGGTAACTGTAATATAGGCGTTTCCTATGCAGTTATTTTCTGAATTTCCTCCCATACCATTCCTCCCCTATACAGAATTGCTCTGACTGGTAATCTTCTTAAAAATGTTCTGGACGATCGTTGTCAGCTGTTCTTTAAAAATAAGGACAAGGCTGATCAAAACAACCAGGATCAAAATAATCTCCACAACGCCTACAGCTTCCTGGTCATACAGGAAATTTTCCAGCAGTTTTCCCATAAAGTCCCTCCTTTCCTAAATATTGCCGTGATTTCCGCGGCATAAAAGTATCGCTCCACGGGATTCTCCGTGATTTTCAGATGTTCATGGACATAAATGCCGGAACCATGACAATAACCATAACAACGCCCAGCAGCACTACCATGGGAAAAAGCAGCTTTGTCCCAGCCTCTTCTCCCATACGTTTCGCGCTTTCCCGGCGCAAAAGCGCCGCCTCATCGCCAGCATCTGCCATCATCCGCCCCATACCTCTGGCGCCGGTCTTTACGCTTTGGATCAAAATCGAACAAAACTTTAAATACGGCCCAAGACCACACCGCCGCCCGAAATTTTCATAGGCCTGGATCTCTGTCACGCCCTGATTCATTTCATTTGCTGCCACGATCATCTCTTCATACAAATACTGGCGCTTTCCTCCCTTCTCAAGCTTTTTATTGTAGTCGGATATGATCCGAAACCACGCGGATTTACAGGTCATGCCGCTTCCAAGGAGCAGCACGACTTTATGTACAAATACCGGATAATCCAAGGTCAGCTCTTCACTGCGTTTTTTCTGAGCCCGGATCATCCCCTCCCCTTCTCTTGCAAAAATCAAAATAATAACGCCAATCCCCATAAAGATCAATAGACCCGGACCAGTACTTGATTTTTCTGACCAGGAAACAGGGGACTCTCCCACAGTCTTTGGAAGGGTCAGATAGTCCTGGGACTTTGTTTTTTCCTCCTGGACCGCCAACGCTTCATAAAGCTGATCTTTTACCAGTTCCTGCTCTTCCTTCACTGCCGGACAGATCACAAGGGATTTTTCCCAGATCCAGGACTGGTCAAAATAGGTACACAGGGCTGTCACTGTTACCGTTACCGGATTTTCAAGTTCCTCATTTTTCACTGTACCGTCCATACCCACAACAAGATAATCGCTGGTTTCCCAAGTTACGGTGACAGAAGTTCCGGGAATCTGGGAGAAGAAATTTAAAGAATACACAATATGCTCCTCATCTTCATTTTCTCCCAGCACATACTGGTCAATATATAAACGGCAGTTTTCCTGCAAAAGCTCCAGATCCTCCGCCTCCAGCCGCTTTTCCCCTACAGTAACTGAAATCTCCTGACGTTCCCCATGAATATCTGCTTCCAGGACCACACTGCTGCTGCCTTCTCCGGGAGCGTTTCGTAAAATCATGTAACCCTCCTGGAGATTTCCTGTATTTTCACCGCCAAGACACAAAATCAGGGCCGCCAGGTTCGTGATAAAAAAGACCAGCATGGCATAACTGATATTTTTCAGCTGATTTTCTTTCTTCCCCGGAATATGTCGGCTGATCCAGAAAGCGGCAGGATATAGGAGCCTGTAGATTCCTTTCATGGCAAAACGCTCTTTCAGATACTGCCTTTCATACCGAAACAACACAATCCACAAAATCACCATGCTTCCCAATGCCGCTAAGCAAAAGTATGTCATTCCATACCTCCCCTCATCCTTATCACACATGAATGTCCAGAAGTTTAAAGCCCCAGGCTGCCGCCGCCCCGTAAACGGCCAGGCACAAGGTCATAAAAATCATCCCGGGAGCATTTTTATAGAGCACATCCATAAAGCCTGGTGAAAAAATACGCATATAAAGAAGCACAGCCCCAGGGATCATGACCATTAAACGAAACTCGCTGCTTTTAGCGCCCAACATGGTACGTATCTCATTTTCACTTTCAACTTTATTTTTTATAGTCTCCACACTGTTTTTAATGATCTGGGGCATACTCCCGCCGCTGCGCTTTGCCAGGGAGATGACCTGGGCAAAGCTTTCAATATCCTCCTGACCGGACCGCCTTGCAAAATCAGCCATACATTCTTCAATAGTCACATTCATTTCAAGCTTTGTCCGAATCCGTTCAAATTCCCGGACAATATCATCCTCTTTCCTGAAAGTACGTAATAGCTCCCGACCGGTCCGGCAAAAGGCCTGCTCTAAAGTGCTTCCGGTGGAGACAAAGGAATACAGCAGGATGATGGCTTCCTTAAACTGCAGGACAAGGGCCTGACGCCGCTTTTTGATCCGGCCCTTTTTCTCACAGATCCCCGCCCCGGCCAGAGCCGGGATAAAAAGAATAAATACCAAAAGGGAATCATAAAACAAATAGCCTGCTGCCAGGAAAAGAGCCGCTGTTTTTAAGGCCACCAGCCCCCATTCCTTTATGGACAGACGGTAACGGCTGTAATCCAGGCTTCGGCCGCCGTCACGTTTTAACTTAAGTAATCTCCCACGACTCATATCACTCCTCCTGTTCCTCGTAAAGGCCGGCGGCATGAAGTTTCTGAACATGGCACAGTTTGTTTCCCGTAGGATTTAGCCGTCCGATAACTCTGGACGTGTCCGCCTTAACCCTCCCCCGCCCGCCGTTTCTTGCCAGCGAGCCATAGGCGCCTTTTTCCCTGAGCATAGGCGTTTCCTCAAAACGGTATAAGGGGTTAAAAAGGATCTCTCCATTTTCATACCCCTGGATCTCTGATACTTCAAGGATTTTCCGAGTCTTATCCCGCAAACGGCCTAAATGGATCACAATATCCAAAGATGAGGCGATCTGCTGGCGAATGGCAGCCAGAGGAATCCCGCTTCCCATAAGTACCATCGTCTCCATCCGGGAGATCATATCTGCCGCTGAGTTTCCGTGTCCGGTGGATAGACTTCCGTTATGACCGGTGTTCATGGCAGACAGCATATCCACAGCTTCCGCTCCCCGGATCTCGCCAACGATAATTCGGTCCGGCCGCATACGTAAGGCCGACCGGATCATATCCCGTATCGTTACTGCATTTTCCTCGTCTGCATCCCCGTTGCGCGCCTCTAGGCGGACCAGATTACTGATCCCCTTAATCTGGAGCTCCGCTGAATCCTCGATGGTAATCACCCGCTGATCTGAAGGAATATATCCAGCTAAAGCGTTAAGCATGGTTGTCTTTCCTGAGCCGGTGGATCCGGAAATAAAAATATTATATCCGGCGATGACCAGCTTTTCCAAAAATCGGGCGCACTCCCGGGTCAGGGCGCCCCAGGCCACCAGACGGTCCATGGTCACAGCTTCTGCGCTGAACTTCCGTATCGTCAATATAGGCCCGTCAATGGCCACAGGCTTTAAGACTACATTGACCCGGGATCCATCCTCTAAACGGGCATCCACAATAGGCGAAGCTTCATTGACCTGGCGGTTGGATCTGGAAACAATCTGCTGGATCACATCCTCCAGCTTTTCTGTAGACTCAAACCGTTTATTCCAGGGAAAAAGCCGTCCTCCCTTTTCATAAAAGATCTTTCCTCCCCCATTGACCATGATTTCCGTGATTTGGGGATCATCTAAAAGCTCCTGGAGAAGATCCAGCCTCCGGATGGCATTAAACAGTTCCTGCTTTAATGTAAGGCGGGTTACAATACTCATATAGGTCTCCTGGCTTTTATGCTGTATCCTGGACTCAATGATCTGCATGATCTCATCATCAGAATACTGCCTTTCCGGAGGCATATCCCCCATGATTTCTGTTCTTAAATCTTTTTTCATTTCATAATAATTCATCATATTCTCCATTCTTTCTGCCCTTAAGGCATCAAATACCTTCCGCAAGCACCCGCTCTGTCTTTTGGGCGATCCCTTCCTTCTCCATAAATTCCAGGAGGTTTTTAAAGTCTCTCCACGACTTGTCATCCTCTGGTCCGGACGGCACAAATATCCGTGTACACAGTTCCAGCAGACATAACGGGGGCACCGACGGCCCCATATTCATAACAATAACGTCATACCTTCCATAACGTATCACCGACTCCAGCCACCAGTACCACTCGTCTTCCCCCATCTCCTTCAGATCATAAGGGCAGGCTGCGGGAGACAGAAGATCCAAGGCTCCTTCACTGGTAACCAGCGATCCCAGCTGGGCCACGGCCTTTTGCGCTTCCTGTCCGGACGGTTTACAATCTTTAAGCTTCTCTTTTAGCATCAGGATCAATCCGGACATACCTTTTCCGGTATTTTCAGGAATCAAACTTTCCTCAAAAGTCATATAAAGACAGGGTTTGTCTAAGGAAAGCTTCCTGGCCTTTTCAAGAGCCCAGCTTTTCTGGAGCTTCTTATCGTCCGGAGAAAACACGCCCAGCACTTCCACAGGACCGCCCGTAAAAAGTTCCGGGCGTATGAGAAACTGACCCTGCTCCTGACACAAATCTAAGAGACGCTTGTAAATATGTACGGCGGACTGATACTTAGAGATCACATCAACAACCGTGTCCTCCCATACTTTCCTGCACTCTCCAAAAGGAAGCTTTTCCCGGCCTTCATCCAAAAATAGGATACAGGCCCAGTCCTTTGGGCAAAAATCCTCCGTCTCTCCCTGCCACAGCTGTTGAAAAAACACCGAACTGACCAACAAAATGGCGGGCTGGGATCCGTCCTTGCGGACATCATCCATCCCGGTATAAGCCCGCACAATAAAAGGGCAATGTTCCCGGTGCTGGATAAAACCGTTAAAACGGTTCAAATAAGCTTCATCCGGATCACATAAATATAACAATATATTTTTCACATGAGCATCATCCTCTCTCAAATGCCCCGGTTCACAGCAAGATACAGACACACCGCCAGAGCAATGCACAAAGAAAAGTGCAGCGTCTCGCCGCGTTTTGGGTTTTTAAGATCATAATAGGGTTTCATATCATGTCGCGATTTTATCTGAGTCATATAGAATAAAAGAAAAGATAGACGTTGAAAGAAATTTCGATGTTTTATCATTAATGTGATCGAAAAGACAGCGCCGATCATAAAGGCTGCCGTCAAAGAAAATAGACCGCCCCAAGGGCCGGTAAAAGCGCCTGCTGCCATCAAAAGCTTTACATCCCCCGCGCCTAACATAGACAGAGTGTACAAGGGAAACAGCAGGATAAATAAAAGCAGACATCCGGCCAATGCCCATACGCCGCCCCGAAAGCCGGACCGGAAAATATTTACCGTCAGTCCCGATGCCAGCGCCGCAGCGATCAGCGTGTTTGAAATCTTAAATGAACGAAAATCCATCCACACAGCTGCGGATAAAAAAACTGCCAAAAGCGCCTCTCCAAAGATCCTCAATCCATCACCTCGATTCGATTTTTCTTAATCTGTAGCCTGATTATATACTCTGCAATAATCCTTGTAAACCCTTGGAACTAACAACTTATCGATACCCTCCGACACCTTTTGGCAGCATTTTCCATGATCCATCTGTCCTGCGACAAAAATGTCGAAAAGTTCTTTCTCCAGGCACGCCAAAGGGCGCCGGTCTTTTGCCCGCCACGCACCGAAAAAGGCGCCGCAGGCTTTTGCCTGGGGCGCCCCTCCAACGGACATATATCTTTACTC
>CAZMGH010000025.1:3590-38758 GCA_964565805.1 uncultured Lachnospiraceae bacterium | reverse complement strand
GAGACCGTACTTCTTTCTTTCTTTCATACGAGGATCGCGGGTTAAAAAACCAGCTTTCTTTAATGTAGGTCTGTAATCAGCGTCTGCTTTTAATAAAGCTCTGGAAATACCATGACGAATAGCTCCTGCCTGTCCTGTGAAGCCGCCGCCGCGAACATTTACTAATACATCGAACATATTTGTTGTGCTGGTAGCTTCAAGAGGCTGACGCACAATAACCTTCAGTGTTTCAAGACCGAAGTAATTATCAATATCTCTTTTATTAATGGTGATATTACCTGTACCTGGTGTCAGATACACTCTGGCAATACTTTTCTTTCTTCTTCCGGTTCCGTAATATTTTACTGCTGCCACGGTTATTCTCTCCTTCTCTATCTATTAATAGTTGATTTCAAGTACTTCCGGTTTCTGAGCTTCGTGTCCGTGCTCTGCTCCGGCATATACATGGAGTTTCTTGATCATCTGTCTGCCTAAAGGTCCTTTGGGAAGCATACCCTTAACAGCAAGATAAATCACATCTTCCGGCTTTTTGTCCATTTTTTCTCTTAAAGTTGTCTCTTTCATACCGCCTACATAGTCGGAATGATTGTAGTAGATCTTCTGATCCAGCTTTTTGCCGGTCACTTTGATCTTTTCCGCATTTATAACGATTACATAATCACCAGTATCCATGCTTGGTGTAAATGTAGGTTTGTTTTTCCCTCTTAATACTTTAGCAACTTCAGAAGCTAAACGTCCTAATGTATGTCCGGTAGCATCTACTACATACCATTTTCTCTCAATTGAAGATGCAGTTGCCACATAACTTTTCATGATTGAACCTCCTCATGGTAAATCCATTCTTTGGCGTAAACTGTGTTTTTTGTATCTTATATGATAGAAATACTGCCTCCGGGGCTAATGGCACGCAGTATTCATAAACATATCGTCACAATTAAATATTATATTGCATTGCTCCGGGTGTGTCAAGGAAATTTTTACGAATTTTCCCCGACAGCCGTAGCAGATTCATAAACCCCAGCGCCGTTAAAATCCGGGATAAAGCTTTCCTTTGCCGTTTCCCCTTCCTGGATAAAGGCATTTTTCACCCCCAGCTCCAGGGCAAAGTCTATAAGTTTTTCATAAGACTTTCGTTTCACCTTACCGGCCAGCTCCGGGAAATCTTTTCCGATGCCCGGCAGAGGCGTGTACTGGTTCATCAGGCTCATGTAGATCTGATCCCCCCAGGTTTCATATAAGTAACGCACCACCCGCTTAGAATCCAGCAAATATCCGGGAAGAAGCAAATGCCGGACAATGATTCCCTTAACCATACGCTCTCCCTGAAAAACAGCTTTGGGAATCTGGCGGACCATTTCTTTTAAGGCAGCGGCGGCTACAGGAAAATAATCCGGCGCTTTGGAATATTTTTCTGCCAGTCGTGAGTCTGTGTATTTAAAGTCCGGAAGATAAATATCCACATAACCTTCCAGCATTTTTAAAGTATCCACAGTTTCGTAGCCGCTGGTATTATATACAATAGGAAGGTTCAGCCCATTTTCCCGGCTCAGCTTCAGCGCCTGAATGATCTGGGAAACAAAATGAGTGGGCGTCACCAGATTAATATTCCAGGCCCCCTGAGCCTGAAGCTCAAGAAAAATTTCAGCCAGCCGCGGAATAGAAATCTCATAGCCCCGGCCTTCTGTGGAAATATGGTGATTCTGGCAAAATACACATCTAAGGGTACAGCCGGAGAAAAAGACCGCGCCAGATCCGGCATTTCCCGAAATACACGGCTCCTCCCACATATGAAGGGCTGCCCGGGCGATACGGAGCGTTTGACCCATGTGGCAAAAGCCTAATTTCTCACTGCGATTGACATAACATTTTCGCGGACACAGAGTACAGCCACCCTTCACCACACCCTCCATCATCGGCCATATCCCTCCTCATACCGGATCTCCACAAGAGTCAGCCCATGGGCCGGGGCTGTGGGACCGGGAATGATCCGCTCCTCACTTTCCAGTACTTCCCGGATGTACTGAGGCGGTTTTTGGCCAAAACCTACCTTTAGGAGAGCTCCGGCAATGATCCGCACCATATTATAGAGGAATCCGTCCCCGATAATGCGCAGGGTGAGCATATCGCCCTCCTGGATCAGCTCCATAGAGTACACAGTGCGCACCGTATCCTTTACGCTGGTTTTTGTGGAAGCAAAGTTTTTAAAATCATGAGTCCCGCAAATATAAGCAGCGGCCTGACGCATTTTATCCAAATCCAGCCGCTGAGGGACAAAATAGCTGTACAGCCGCTGACAGGGCAGAGCCTTTCTCCGGTTTAAGATCCGGTACTCATAGGTTTTTGAAGTTTTCCGGTATCTGGGATGAAAGTCCAAAGGCACCGCCACCGAGTCTTGGATTACGATGTCCGCCGGAAGCCTCTGGTTTAAGGCCATAGCAAAGCGCTCCTGGGGAATGGTCATATGGGTGTCAAAAACCGCTACCTGGCCCAGAGCATGAACCCCGGAATCCGTGCGGCTGGCTCCTGTAAGCATAATCTTCTCGCCTACAAGATCCTCGATTGCTTCCTGCACCACAGACTGGATGCTGGTGCCATTCGGCTGGACCTGCCAGCCGCAATAATTAGTGCCGTCATAGGCGATCACTAAAAGGATCCGCCGCAAAGGCGTGTCGGGAGGGTATATTTTTTCCTTCATAGTCCCTCCTTATATGGACAGCCCTAAGGCAGCAAACAGCATGTCCTGTACCGGGCCAAAGAAAATATTCAGCAGGATCAGCACAACAATATAAATCAGCATAATACTATAGGCAATGTAATCTCTCCGGTAATATTTTAAAGGCTTCATTTTCGTCCGGCCCTCTCCTCCGTGATAACACCGGGCTTCCATAGCCATGGCCAGGTCATTGGCCCGGCGGAAGGATGAGATAAATAACGGCACAAGGACCGGCACAAGGCTCTTGGCTCTTTGAAGGACATTTCCGCTTTCAAAATCCGCGCACCGGGCCTGCTGAGCCTTCATGATTTTATCGGTTTCTTCCATAAGAATCGGGATAAAACGCAGGGCAATAGCCATGATCATGGCAATCTCATGAACCGGCACATGAATCTTTTTTAAAGGTCCAAGACTTTTTTCAAGTCCATCTGTGAGATGGTTGGGCGTTGTGGTCAATGTCATAATAGATGAGCCGATGATCAGATAGATCAGGCGCACAGCCATTTTTAAACCCATGAGGATTCCCTCCTGGGTAATGCAGATAAAGCTCCACTGGATCACCGGGGTTCCCGGGGTTAAAAACAGGTTCAGGACGACTGTAAAAAGCAGGATTACAAAAATCGCTTTAAGGCCTTTTAAAATATATTTTAACGGAACCTTTGACAATCGGATCAGACAGGCCAGAGCCGCAGTGGCCACCACATAGCCTGCCAGATTGTTAATACAAAAGATCATGATAATAAAGAGCACAGTACCCGCCAGCTTAACTCTGGGATCCAGCTTGTGGATCACCGACGGCGCCGGGTAATACTGTCCAATGGTTATATCTCGGATCATAAATGAGATGCTCCTTCCCCGCCGTCTTTTAATGCGGCCAGTATTTCTTTTACAGCTTCTTCTACTGTTGTGGCATCCTTATCTACCGGATAGCCTTTCTCAGCCAGGCGATGCATCACATAAGTCACCTGGGGAGCCGCCAGGCCGATCCGCTCCAGCTCCATATAATGGCGAAAAACCTCCGCAGGCTTTCCCTGGGCAAAGACGCTTCCCCGGTTCATGACAATGAGACGGTCCACATACCGGGCCACATCTTCCATGCTGTGAGATACAAGGATCACCGTCATACCGCTTTCTCTGTGAAGCTTTGCTACCTGGTCTAAAATATCGTTCCGACCTTTAGGATCCAGACCGGCAGTAGGCTCGTCCAGGATCAGCACCTCCGGGTGCATGGCCAGTACTCCCGCAATGGCTGCCCGGCGCTTTTGGCCGCCGGACAGTTCAAAGGGAGACTTTTGCCAATGTTTTTCCTTTAGCCCCACCATGTTTAAGGCCTCTCTTGCCCTTGCCTCGCACTCTTCCTGGGATAGGCCGAGATTTTTAGATCCAAAGCATACATCCTTAAAAACCGTAACCTCAAACAGCTGATGCTCCGGGTACTGGAACACCAGGCCAACCAGGGCTCTAAGGCCTCTAAGATTAAATTTATCATCGTAAATATCCTGGCCATTATAGTAAATATGTCCGCTGGCAGCCTTAATCAGACCGTTTAAGTGCTGGATCAGAGTGGATTTCCCCGAGCCTGTATGTCCGATAAGACCGATAAACTCGCCGTCTTTAATCTCCAGACTCACATCCTTTAAAGCCTGCTTTTTAAAGGCGCTGTCCGGACTGTAAATATAGTTTACATTTTCCAGCCTAATGGACATTTCCATCACCGCCTTTCTCTGGCGCGCCCGCCCCGGCGGCCGGAATTTTCACCTTTTCCAGGGCCTGGACAAATTCATCAATGGTCAGTATCCCATCGGGAAGGGGGACTCCCGCCTGTTTCAGCTCATAGGCCAGTTCTGTCACCTGGGGTACATCCAGACGCAGCTCCTTTAGCCGGTCCACCTGGGAAAAGATCTCTCTGGGGGTGCCTTCCATAACGATCTTTCCGTCATCCATCACAAATACCTTGTCTGCATGGATCACCTCGTCCATGTAGTGGGTAATCAAGATCACCGTTACTTCGGATTCTTTATTGAGACGGCTTACAGTCTTTAGTACTTCCTTTCGTCCGTTGGGATCCAGCATGGCAGTAGGTTCGTCTAAAACGATACATTCCGGACGCATTGCCATAACTCCCGCAATAGCTACCCGCTGCTTTTGTCCTCCGGACAGCTTGTTTGGAGAATGGTTTCGGTACTCTGTCATCCTCACCGCTTCCAGGCTGGCATTGACCCGGGTCCAGATCTCATCTGTTGGCACACCGATATTTTCCGGGCCAAAGCCTACATCCTCCTCTACAATACTTCCGATGATCTGATTATCCGGATTCTGGAACACCATGCCTGCCGTCTGGCGAATGTCCCAGGTAACAGATTCGTCTCTTGTGTCCATATTTTTAATCCAAACAGCGCCGCCTGTAGGCAAAAGCAAAGCATTCATGTGCTTGGCCAGGGTGGACTTGCCGGAACCGTTATGGCCCAGGATCGCGACAAAGTCCCCGGCAGCAATATCCAGATCCACATCATCAATGGCACGGTTGGCGGTTTCTGTCCCTGTTTCATCGTCCCGTGTAATATAGTCATAGATCAAATGGGCCGCTTTAACAATTCCCATAAAATCTCCTTTCTTTAAACATGCCGCGGCTTTTCACGGCATAAAACATCGTTCTCTTTTATGATACCACAAATCACAAGGTCATGCCCGCCTGCGCAAGCGCAGCCCGCATGACCTTGTGCCGCTTGTCTCAGCATATTATACACTATCCCCGGTTTTCAGGCAACACCAATGTCCCAGGCGCCTGGGACTTGACAAAGGATTTTATACCGCTTTACAATAGAAAGCAAAGTTATATAAAGGATGTGTCTTTTATGGAGCAAATATCTCTTTTTAATATGGAAGACCGGCCGGGGACAGCCCCTTTAGCCAGCCGTCTGCGCCCCCAAAGCCTGGATGAATTTGTGGGACAAAAGCATTTGGTCGGGCCTGGGTGTCTTCTTCGACGGCTTATTGAACGGGATGAAATATCTTCCATGATTTTCTGGGGCCCTCCGGGCGTAGGGAAAACCACTCTGGCCCGGATCATTGCCAGTAAAACAAAGGCGGATTTTATTGACTTTTCCGCCGTTACCAGCGGTATTAAGGAAATTAAAGAAGTGATGCAGCGGGCTCAAAACAGCCGCCACATGGGGGTCCGCACCCTGGTTTTTGTAGATGAGATCCACCGGTTTAATAAGGCCCAGCAGGACGCCTTTCTTCCTTATGTAGAAAAGGGCAGCATTATCCTTGTAGGCGCCACCACGGAAAATCCCTCTTTTGAGATTAACGCCGCTCTTTTATCCCGGTGCAAGGTCTTTGTTTTAAAGGCCCTGGAGGAGGATGACATTTTACAGCTTTTGAACCATGCCTTAAAAAGTCCTTCCGGATTTGGAAATCAGACGGTAGAGATTTCCCAGGATCAGCTTAAGGTCATTGCCCGCTTTGCCAACGGGGATGCCCGGACAGCCTTAAACACTCTGGAAATGGCTGTGCTTAACGGAGAAATATCCGCGGAAAAAATGACCGTCACCGATGAAGTTATTGCCCAGTGTACCAGCCGCCGTTCCCTTCTTTATGATAAAACCGGCGAGGAACACTATAATATGATTTCCGCCCTTCACAAATCCATGCGCAACAGTGATCCAGACGCGGCGGTGTACTGGATGTGCCGGATGCTGGACGGCGGTGAGGATCCTTTGTATATTGCCCGGCGTCTGATCCGATTTGCCAGCGAGGATGTAGGCATGGCCGACCCTCAGGCTCTTTTAGTGGCCGTCGCTGCCTATCAGGCCTGCCATTTTAACGGTATGCCGGAATGTGACGTCAATCTGACCCAGGCGGTAGTGTATTTATCCATGGCCCCTAAGTCTAACGCCCTTTACACCGCCTGCGAAGATGCTAAAAAGGATATTAAGAAACGACCGGCAGAACCGGTGCCTCTTCATATAAGAAATGCCCCTACAAAGCTTATGGAAGAGCTTCATTATGGGGAGGGCTATATTTATGCCCATGACACCAAAGAAAAGCTGACGAAAATGACCTGTCTGCCGGACAGTCTGGCCGACAGAACCTACTATCTCCCTACAAATCAGGGGAAGGAGGCTGCGGTTGCTGCCCGGCTGAAGGAGATCCGGGCGTTTCGGGAAGGGTAGTTTTGCAAGCTCAGCCCGGCTTCATAAGATTTTTCCGATATTCATTAGGAGAACATCCTACATACTTTTTAAATAGTCTGGAAAAATATGAAAAATTTACAAATCCCGTTTCCACAGCAATAAGGCTTACGGACATATTCGTTTCAATCAACAGGGTTTTGGCACGATTGATTTTTTCTTTATTGATATAATCAATCAATGCCATCCCTGTTTCGTCTTTAAAAAGATGAGAAATATGATCCTTGCTGATGAAAAATTCATTTGAAATCTTATCACGGTTCAGATCCTGGTCAATATGATCGCGAATATAGTTTTTTATTTGATCCACAAGAGAAATCTCTTCCTGACGATCATGCCTGTGTGATTGATCCCAGGTAACCAGATATTGGATATACCTATAAAGATCACCAACTGACATGCCCTGTCCGGCCTGCTGATAGATCCGGGTATATTCCGGATCTTCCAGCAGCTGCTGGCAGTCAATTCCCCGGTTCCCCAAAGATGCAAAGTAACTGGATGTAACCTGTCTGAAAACTTTGGCGAGATTGCCCCGGGTCAGCTTATTTTCTTTAAGCCACTGCTCCATCGTCTGACGGATCTCAGCATAAACCTTTTGTCCAAAGCCTGAGCTAAACAAAATCACCCAGTCCTCTCCAAGACCACTGTTCCCGTCCTGGGATCCTCCACTCATCTCCCCCTTTACAAATACATCCGAAACAAATGCTACATTTTCCTTTTCCATAGACATAAGTACGTCACTTTCAGCCTTAACATGGCCAATGGATACAGGATCACTCACATAGACTGCCCAGTAAAACGAGTATTTAATTTTACATAATTCCACAAAAAGCTTATACTCATTTTGTATCGTTTCCACAGACTGTCCACTTGCACTATCTATGAGTACAGCCACATGGCTTTCATCTGCACGGATTTCAAAGTACTTAGACATATGAGGTAAAAGTCCGTCCCTTGTATCCTGATAGATTTCAAACGCCCCTTCTTCCCAGTGCATGATCGGCATTTTTGAAGTATTAAGCGCCAGATAAACCAAAATCCACCGCTCCTCGCTGTCAAAATTCAAACTAATCTCATCACCTCTGCGGATCAGCACATCTTCAGAAAAATCCCTTCTGGCAAAAACAATATTGTACAAAAAATTTCTCTGAAGAATCTCTTTATGGTTCTGCCAATATTCACCGTAAACATTATCCTCATGGGACTCATACATCTTTTTAAGCTTTAACAATGCCCCCTGTATACAGTTTTGCAGTTCATCATACCGCACCGGCTGGACAAGATAATCATAACACTGAAGCTTAACGGCCATCTGAGCATAGGAAAATTCAGCATGAGAGGTTAAAAAAACTGTTTCTGTTTCCGGATAATAATTCTTTATCCATGTAACAAGATCGACCCCGTTTTCTGATGGCATCTCAATATCACATAAAGCCAGAGCAATCTTGTGCAGGGAAAAAATGTCCTTTGCCTCTTCCGCGGAAAATGCTGTATACACATGTGACACGCCGCATGCATCCCAATTTACTCCGGAAACGATTCCGTCAACCACAGAAACCTGGTCATCCACCACTAATACATTGATACCCATCGCTTATCTGTTCATCTCCTGATTTCGGTATAATTTATCTTCTTTTAATATTATTTTACCCTTTAAGGAGCTTTATGACAAGCATTAATGGCCTTTATTCTTTTACCGCTCCCACAACAATACCTTTAACAAAGTACGACTGGAAAAACGGGTAAGCAATAAGGATCGGCAGAATGGCAATAAAAGCAATGGCCATTCTTATTGTGGCTGTTGGAAGATTTCTGCTGACGCCGGTAGACATTCCCATATTTGCAAGGGAAGAAACATTCGTACTCATAACACGAAGGACCTGCTGGATGCTGTAAAATTTAGAATCATCCACATAATACAATCCGTTTTGCCAGTCATTCCAATAGCCAATCGTTGTAAGCAGCCCTATCGTTGCCAGGATAGGCTTTGATAACGGGAGAACGATCTTTACAAATGTCCCAAACTCTGAACTTCCGTCCACTCTGGCTGCTTCCCGGAGAGACAGAGGGATGTTTGACCTGAAATAATTTCGGATAAGGATCATATTAAAGGCGCCAAATAACAGATTTGGCATGATCAGGGCAAACAAAGTATTTTTTATATGCAGCACCCGCACATAAACATAATAGGTGGGGACCAGCCCACCATTAAACATCATGGTAAACAGTACGATAAACAGCATCGCCTTGCCAAGAGGAAGATCATCCTGTGCCAGAGCATAGGCACACATGGCGGTAATGACCAGGCTGACTACCGTTCCCGCAATCGTCGTCAATATAGTAACCAGATAAGCTCTTCCGATCACGTTAATGTTACTTAATATGTATGAATACGCATCCAGACTGAACCCCCTTGGAAGTATATTATATCCGTTCCTGATGATCTCCGTATTATCGGAAATCGATGCACAGAACATAATAATAAACGGGATCACCGCTAAAGCGGAGCATATAATCAATACGATATAAGAAACCCCTGAATAAATTTTTTCCTGTTTTGACCGAAGCATCTTTTTCCCCTCCTAAAACAGCACTAAAACATGGCATTTTCTTTGTCGATTTTCTTAATTATCAGATTAGCCGCCATTAAAATGATAAATCCGACAACAGACTGATAAAAACCTGCCGCAGCGGACATTCCTATATTTCCCAGCTGCATCAGTGAACGGTACACATAGGTATCAATGGTCTGGGTCGTATCGTAAAGGATGCCTGTGTCCATAGGCACCTGGAAGAACAGTCCAAAGTCTGAACGAAAGACCCGTCCAAGACCAAGGATCGTCATGGTGATCACTGTAGGCTTTAAAAAAGGAAGGGTAATATAGCGGATCTGCTGCCACTTTGTAGCCCCATCCAAATTTGCGGCTTCATAGTAGTCCGGACTGATCCCCACGATCGCTGCCAGATAAATCGCTACATTAAATCCAATAGAATGCCATATATATACAAAGGTAAGGATAAATGGCCAATAAGCGCTCCTTGCATACCAGTCCACAGTCGGCAGTCCCACAAGATCCAGGATCCGGTTGAGGAGCCCGTACTCACCGTTTAAAATAGCGTAAACGAGGTAGCTGACCACTACCATGGACATAAGATAAGGCAGGAGAATCAACGTCTGAAACAGTTTTTTTGACAGCTTGCTTTTTATCTGGTTCAAACATATTGCTCCCAGTATGCCAAACAATGGAGAAAGGATCAAAAAGGCCACATTGTACAAGATCGTATTTCTTGTCATGATCCATGCATCTGATGTGGCAAATAAAAAACGGAAATTTTCCAGCCCCACCCATTGTCCGCCAAACATGCCTTTGCTGAAATTAACCCTTTGAAATGCCATAAATATGCCAGCCATGGGAATATAATTATTCACCAGAAGATAAAGCATCGCAGGCAGAGTCATTAAATAAAAAGGCAGATAGCGTTTCATTTTTTTCATTTTCTTTACTCTTCCCTTAGACATTTATGCTACACCTCCACTTAATTTACTTTAAGTATAATCTCCCGGTGTTTTTGTTTCTGCTAATATTCTGTGATGTACTGGCACAAATCTGCTAAAGAATTACATAGATCCACAATGCATAAAAGTTAAGAAACAGGAATCATGATCTCGGATACAGCGCCGCCGTCACCGCTGTTATAGATCCTTACAAATGCTTCCGTCTTGTATAAAATATTCAGCCGGTTTTTCAGGTTTGACAATCCCACATGGCCTTCTCCTGACATTTGTTCATGGTTGACCTTCTGGATCAGTTCCTTGGAATACCCTTTACCGTTATCACTTACGGTGATCTTTATAAAATTCCGGTCCTCCCCCTCCAAACGCTGGACTTTAATATGAATACTCAAAACACTGCCCGTCTGGCTGGCATATTTTACAGAATTTTCCACAAAAGTCTGAATACACAGGGTAGGAATACGGATTTCTTTTAATGCGGCGTCCATTTCCAGATCACATCGGATCGGATATGACGATTGGATAGACTGAATATGGATATAGGTCTTTACATGCTCCAGTTCTTCCTTAACCTGTACAAGAGCAGTATCATTGTAAACAATATATCTGAAATACTTGGACATTTCCCGGACCATGATCTGTATCTTTTCATAATCCTTCATCTGAGCCAAGCCGTAAATCCCTTTGAGTGAATTCAGGTAAAAATGGGGGTTTAACTGAAGCCTCAAATAATCCAGCCTGTACTTTTCCTGAGCCAGCTTTGCCTCATAGCTTTCAATCTTAAGATGTTTAATCTCACTGACAAATTGCTCAAACAGATCAAAAACCTCCTGGATTTCCCCGGCATCCGCTTCAGAAACCGAAGTGTCCAGCTCCTGGTCTTTAAGCTCCACGATCATCTTTTTTAACCGGTCCAGCGGAGAAAGAAGATACTTTTTTAAATACCATCCGGACAAAGGGATGGTCAGAATCAGCAATACACTAAAAAATATGAGCAGACGCCGGATCAGATCTGCCTCTCCATTAAGCTCTGATTTGGGAATCTCATAGACCAGACGGAAAGGCGCCTCAGACAGATCCCGGCTCACCGCCACTACCTGGTCATCCTCCAGGCTTTGAGGATCCGAATCCTGTGATTCCCAGATAATTTCACCGGGAATATTTCCTGAAGGACTTAATTCGTCCAGCAAAACAAGGCTGCCCACACATGCATATTCATATTTGATCCACCGCACCAGATACTGCTGATCTTCAATATTCCATATGACCCAATCGTTTCCGTTTTCACCAGTTAAACTTTGCTGAAAGCTTTTTAACCGGTCAGATACAGCGATGCTGTCCTGGCTGGACAGATAGTTCATAATATAGGCATTAATATAACTGTCATTATCATGAAAGAAAAAAATCAGATTAAACGGCGTCTCTGCCGGGACCACCTGACCGATAAGAGTCTTCAGGGCATACGCTGTCCCATCCTCATTGCCCCGGGCGCTGCTGAAATTTCGAAATTCCAGACTGTTAAAAACAACGCCAGACAGCATATCATCCATGGTTTTTAACTGACGGTCCACCCATCTGTCATTTTCATCCAGCAGAATATCCATAATTGCCGCGCTTTCATGATAAAGTCTCTGAGATAAAATAAAGTTCAGGGAATTTCCCCACAGCACCAGGATAATGACCATGACCATGGTAAATCCCATCATTCTCCGGCTGATCATAAATTTCTTTTTCACTCTCCGCCCCACCCTTTCTCTATGCTCTGATTATTATTTAACTGCAGTTATTCCCTTTCATGACATTAAAATGCCTCTGATGTATTTAAATTACACCAGAGGCTTATCATAGGTCAACACCCTCTCGACAAGCAAATGGGCTTGCCCTATTTAATACAATGTGCTGTTAATTTTCTGCCAGCCAGGCATCCAGCTGGGCTTGTTTTTCTTCAATAATCTCATTAATTCCTGCATCTTCAAGGGCAGACAAAAAATTGGGAACTTCCGTTTCCGGATCCAGTTTTCCAGACAGAAGCGCATCGTAATATTCTGAAACCACATTGCTGCATGCGGCAATCTGAGTATTTACCGGCGTACTGTCAAAGGAGAAACCAAAAGCAAGGGAATTTTGAGCTGTTGAATTAAATTCCTGCATGATTTCCAAATAAGATCTGGTATTATCAATAGTGCCGTCATCGATCTGATAAATAATACCTGTATTGGGCATAAACTTATAGTTCATAAAGTAAGGAACCGTAGAAGAATCCAGGCCTTCCGGATACTGGATCAGACCAAGCTCCTGATTTTCAAAAACATAGTCTTCCCCTTCAAAACCCCAGGCAAGCAGGTTGGTCAATTCTGTGTTTACATAAAACTCATTTAAAACTTCACACGCCCGCTCCGGATATTCACAGTAAGAACTGATGCTCCAGTTTCCTGTATTATTCGTCTTTCTTAAAAGAGACGCATTTTCATTAATCCTCCAGGCTACCATTTCTGTACCGCATCTCTGGGTTGCAGTCGCTTCCTCACTGGGGGAATAAGAATTAAAGTATCCCGCGCTTCTTCCCGCCATAACAAGGGCATAGGAATCTGACACATCATCCATACCTACCAGTCCTTCCTTGCTCCACTCATAGGCATAGTTACATACCATCATAAAAGAATCGCTGGCATAATAGTTGGAGACTGTGGTATCTTCCAAAGGATTCATCAATACACCCAGATAGTTGGATGTGCCCAGGTTGTCCATCCATGTTCCCTTTTCCATATCTCCAGGGAAAGAAATCGGCGTCATATCATTATTTCCGGACATGAGCGGAGTAATATCCGGATAAGCGTCTTTAATCTGTCTTAACACATCGCCGAAAGCGTCCCAGTCATGAACTGTATCCAGATCGATCCCTAAATCATCTAAAATATCCTTGCGCATCATAAAACAGTAATCGCCGCCAACCATACCATATTGAGGAATGGAATAAATCTGGCCATTGGTTCTTGCACCGTCCAGATCATCAGCCACATATTCCAGCGCTCCGTCAAAATATCCCGCGTCAATATAATCATCTAAAGCAAGGCAGTATCCGTTGGATACAAATGAGTTATAGCTTTGGAAGCCTTGGAAAATATCACAGGATTCCTGAGTGGCCAGTCTAAGATTAACTACCTGGGCATGGTCCGCAATTGGAACCTCAATATACTCGATCTGGGTATTATACTTTTCCACCAAAATCTCATTTATGGCAGCTTCTACTTTCTCAACCTCTTCAGCGCTGTTGCCCTGAGTAATAACGATCATAGATAATGTTACAAGCTCCCGGTCATCCGCGGCCTGACTGCTTTCTCCCGAGGCCGATGTGTCAGTGGAACTTGTGCTTTGTCCAGTATCTCCGCCCGCCTGTCCAGAGCATCCGCACATAGCCGCTGTCAGTGACGCAATTGCCACAGCCACTGATAATTGCTTAAAAACCCGTCCTTTCATTAATAAAACCTCCCATCTCAACTTTTGTTATTTTTTATAAATTCATTGTATCGGATCTGTTCCGCATTTTCTCATACATTTCTGTGCTGTAATTGCACTTTTTTGCGATTTAGGACATAAAGCCGCAGATTTATGCCAGCTCTATCTTTAATCGAATATCCTGAGAAGATGCCCCGGCCATTAATGTCCTGTGATAATCTGCGGCCACCCATTTTCCCAGGGTATGGTCTTCCCCTTCGGTAAGAGGCTGCTTAGGATCCCAGTAAGATAACAGACGTGTTGGAATATGCAAAACTGCCCTTTTCGTCTGTCCAGGCCGGATATTTTCAACACGGGCATAGGCCACCAGCTGTTTTTCAGCCATTTGTATATGATCTGGTGCCGCTGCCTTTCCAGCGTAGATCTGTACGATCTCATCCCCGCTCCTGTCTCCTGTATTGGTCACATCTACCCGTACCTGTATACCGTCACTGTACCGGCAGACGGTCATATTACTGTACTCAAAGGTCGTATAGCTTAGCCCAAAACCAAAGGGAAATAAAGGCTTGATCCCCTTTTTTTCATACCAGCGGTAGCCAAAAAATATGCCTTCATCGTAGCGAATCTCTTTTCTCCCGTCCGGACCATCAATACCTATATACCGGGACTGATAGTGCTCTTTTTCATCAAAAATAAGAGTATCTTTATCACATTTTGGAAAGGTCACCGTCAGCTTTCCGCCGGGATTTACCAGACCGGATAACAAACGGGCCGTAGCAGTTCCGCCTTCCTGCCCTGGGAGCCACATATTCAGCACGGCATCCGCCAAAGGCAGCCAGTCAGACATAAGTACAGGACGTGAAATATTTAAAACTGCTGCAGTCCTTTTGCCATGGTCTTTCGCGCACTGGAGGATCCGGGTAATAAACTGTTTCTGCTCCTGATCAATGTCTAAGGTAGAGAGGGATGGTTCAAGGACATTTTCCGAAGTTGAGCCCTGATAAACAAACAGTACCGTCAGATCACAGTCCGTAGCCAGCTTTTCAGCCTGATCTAAATGCTGCTTTTGCGCGGAAGGCGTAACCCAGGCCAGCCGAATCTGCATATCTTTCCTATCCATCACAGCATTGGCCGCGATCATGATCTTATAGCTTTTATCTTTTGACAGATAAATTTCCCTTCCGGTTATATCCATACCGCTTTGTGTGCACAGCATACTGCTCCAGGGCCAGTGAGCTCCTTCTCTGGGACGGGTTTTTCCCACGATTTCCATACGTCCCTCATCTTCCAAACACCACACTGCTTCACCGCCAATGGCCTGCAGCATTAAACGATAGGTGCCGGATTCCTGAACTTTCAGGTATCCGGTCCATGTATAAGCTTCACCCAATTTAAACGCGCGTCCATTTGGACCATTTTTATAGGTTTTATTCACTTTCCCGTCAATGGTGCAACAGTCAAAAGAAAGAACCGGGTCACAGGCGCAAAAGCTTCCGGTTTCATGGGAACCGCATGAAATCTGATCCCGGGACAAATCAGAATCAATGATTTCAAAACCACCCCCTGCAGGACCAGAGGGCAGAAGCCATTGATAATCCTGAGCCAATATCCCATAAGTACGCTTTAAACCCGGTTTAGTACATTGGGGATCCTGGTAAAATGCCTGGGAAGGAATAACCTCTCCAATAAGGTCTATGCCGGTTTCTCTTTTTACCTCCATATCCCATTGGGCTGCCGCCTCAGCCGGGCTTATGAAACGGGATAATGTTCCAAAGGACCGTTCCTGATTTTCTCCTGTAAAGCAGGACACTGCCCCCGGACCGATCATGGCCACAGAAGCGTATTTTTCTTTGGTCACAGGCAGTGTCTGCGCCTGGTTTTTCAGGAGGATCCCGCCTTTTTCCACAATATTCCCGGCAATCCAGGCGTTTTCTTCAAAGATTCCCTCTTTCCGGGCATCATCATAAAAATCCTCCATGCGGATAGGTTCCCTGCGTCCCTGTTCTTCCAGGATATGCCCCTGGGGATCAAGCTCCACCAGAGATAAAAGGCCGCAGCTTCCCATACTATTTAAAATATGCCGGACAGACATATCCACCTGGGCCCAGGTCAGCTGGCCATTTTCAATGGCTTTAAGTATATTTGTTTCATTATTAAATGTTCCGTCAGGCATTTCCATATCCAGCCCCTGTCCAACCGACATACGGGGATTGATCTTCCAGTCTGACATTATAAAGCCATTCCACTTCCACTGTTTTCTCAGTATATCCTCCAGCCATTTTTCTGATGCTGTTACATATTCCCCATTCACCACTGTACATGCTGTCATAATCGAAGCCGCGCCTTCAGCTGCTGCCGCCTCATGGCCCGGCAGATACATTTCATGGATCGTCTGCTCATCAAGTTTGAGATCCGGCGGATTTTTCTCAGGAATAGGCCTTTGTGTGTAAGCAAAATAATGTTTCGCCACAGCCATCACGTGCTGGTCCTGTATGCCCCGTGTCTGCTGTCTAGCCATTCGTGCTGCCATACACGGATCTTCCCCTACAGCATCCTTATTACGTACATAATGGGGGATACGGCAAATATCCACCTGATCGCCCAGCTGGCAATTTCCAGATATAGCCGCGTTTTCTCTGGCTGTGATCATACCAAAATCATAAGCTAGATCATCAGACCATGTGGACCCCAGTAGGTGCTGAATGGGCAGGCCGGTAGTATCCCGGTTGCTGTGGACTCCCGCAGGTCCGTCATACATGCGCAGTTCCGGAATGCCAAGTCTTGGCACACCGGGATTATAGCCGCAATTTCCTATTTTCTTTTCCCATTTGCTGTTGTTATGTCCATGAAGCATGCTGATTTTTTCCTCCGGCGTCATTTGAGCCACCAGGTTCTCTACTTTTTGATGGAGGATTTCTTCAGATTCATTTTTAATATCTTTTCGGAGAAACACTAACGGATACATAACCTGCCTCCCTAAATCAATGTAAATGTTCCGATAAGCAGGTCTTCTTTGCGGCTGCTGCTTCCTGCCATAACCTGGAATAATCCTTTTTCAGAAACAAACTCATTATTCTCATTATAAAAGCGAAGCATTTCTTCTGTAATCTCAAAGGAAACTCGTCTGCGCTCTCCCGGAGCAAGACTGATCTTTTGAAAACCTTTAAGTTCCTTTACCGGGCGAACGATACTAGCAGCCACATCCCGGATATAAAGCTGGACAACCTGGGCGCCTGTACGTTTCCCGATATTAGTTACTGTAAGCATAACCTTTATCGTGGAGTCCGTGGAAAGCTCGTCGCAGGACAGCTCCAGATCCTCACAGGTAAAGGTCGTGTAAGACAACCCATATCCAAAAGGATACAAAGGCTCGTTAGGCCCATCCAGATATTTGGACAGAAATTTAGAAGTATCCCCTGGGTTAGCCGGACGGCCTGTATTAAAATGATTATAATATACCGGGATTTGTCCCACAGAATAAGGGAAGGACATGGTCAGCTTGCCTGATGGATTAAAAGTACCGTCCAGCACTGAGGCAATAGCAGTTCCCGCCATGGTTCCTAAAAACCATGTTTCAACAATTGCATCTGTCTCTTTTTCTATGTCACTTAAAATTAAAGGCCGTCCATTAGTTAATACTAAAACAACAGGTTTTCCCGTATCGGCAACAGTTTTTGCCAGATGCTGCTGGATTTTAGGAAGCTCAATACTTTGACAGGAGGAAGCCTCACCGCTCATACTGGAATCCTCGCCTAATGCCAAAATGACCACATCCGCGTCCCGTGCCACCTCCAGAGCCCGGTCCATACCGCCGGGAATTTCTTTGTGAATACTGCAGCCTTCTTCACATATGAGTGAAAATCCTGCTGCCTCCAGTCCTTCCTTAAGGGTCACTGTTTCGTTTCCATGATGTGTGCTTGTCCAGGGTCCCATCATGTCTTTGCTATCTGCCTTGGGGCCGATTAAAGCAATCTTTCGCTTCCGGTCTAAAGGCAGTACACCATTATTTTTCAGCAGTACGATAGACTTTTGCGCCAGCTTAAGGGACAGTTCTCTGTTTTCTTTGGTAAATACCCGGGTTCTTGCAGCCTCCGGCTGGAAATACATATAAGGATCATCCATAATTCCGCTTTTATATTTGCTGGTCAGCACCCTGCGGACAGCATCATCCAGCTGCTTTTCACGGATCAGGCCTTTACGTACAAGACCCGGGATATAGCTGTAATAAGCTCCGCTGACCATATGAATGTCCATTGTTGCATCCAGAGCCTTTTTTACTGCTTCTTCCAGATTCTGTGCGGCTCCGTGATCAACTGCTTCGTCTACGGAATTAAAATCGCAGATCAGCAGACCGTCATATCCCAGTTCATCTCTTAAAAGGCCTTTAAGCATTTTTTTATTTACAGACATGGGAACTCCATTGATTACATTAAAAGAAGGCATAATAGATCCGGCCCCAGCCCGGATTCCCGCAAGAAAAGGAGGCAGGTATGTATTGCGCAGGGTTATCTCACTGATCTCCACAGTATTATAATCCCGGCCGCCTTCCACTGCGCCATAGCCAATAAAATGTTTCAGACAGGCAATGACTCCGTCCCGGGCATCAGGGGCAGCTCCCTGCCATCCTCTTACTTCACTTTCCACAAAGCGCCCTGCCAAATAGGGATCTTCCCCATGGCCTTCGCTGACTCTGCCCCATCTGGGGTCTCTGGAAATATCACACATAGGTGAAAAAATATAATTGGAACCATCCACAGTCACCTCTGACGCAAAAACCCGGCATGCCGCTTCCACAAGTTCCGGCTCAAAAGAGCAGGACCAGGCCAGCGGAATAGGAAATACTGTCTCAGCCCCATGAAGACAATCCCTGCAAAATAACAGCGGGATTCCCAGTCTTGAATTTTCTACAGCCAGTTTTTGGATCTGATAATGTACCGGCATGGATGCTAAAGCAGCCATAGAGCCTACCATTCCCTGGCGGATCATATCTTCCACGGGAATTTCCACTGGTTTTGCGTCGCCAATAGCCAGAGCGATCCCGACAATAGACTGGGTCAGCTGCCCGGCCTTTTCCTCCAGCGTCATACGTAAGATAAGATCCTCAACCAATGTCTGTATTTCTTCATCTGTACGCTGTACCCGGTTTTTAAGTTTTTTTTCTTTCAGCTCATTTTCCATGATTTCAAAATCAGTTTTTCCGGTAAAATACTCAACTTCACCGGAAATCTCCCCTATAGTCGCTACGGAACCGCTAACCCTATAGCTGCCATCATGATATTCCAGCTTTAACCGGTGTACATCCTGGGGATACATATAAAAGACCGTATAAACCGTCAGCTCATTTCTGCCATCATATTCTGTATTTGTGTCATTTACTGTATTTCCTTTTTCCAGGTGCTGAATAGTCACATGCCACCGAGTGTCTTTGGAAATATAAAGCATATAAGTATTTCCAGCCCACTTTAAACAAAATCTTCCTGTCATTTGGTACCTCCCCTGTTCTGTTTAAATCTGTATTTCTATTGTCTCAATAATGTCCTCTGCGGATTTTCCTACCATGATACTACGCGGACCTGACGCTAGACACCATTTATCACAACTGTCATCAGACCATTTTAATGGGAGAACCTGATTTTCATTTTTCAAAAGTACGATTCCCTGGACCGCGATCTCTTCGGCAATCTCATGATGTTTTTATATAATCCTGGCATCCCCGTTCATACAGTAGGCACCCATATGCTTGGCCATTGCTCCGGTGCCATGTTCCTGGATCCCACGGGTGTAAAGATTTCCAAACTCCTGTTCCTTCACGCCATTCGCCTCCTCGGTTATTTCCGGATCAATTTTTCAAAATTTTCATGATATAACATTTCCCGCTCCCTGGAATTTATTGGAAGCTGCTCAAAATATTTAGCCGCAGATTCCATATCTTCATAAGGGTAATCTGTGGCGGCCAAAATCCGATCCATGCCCATAACCTCTTTGGTCAGGTTAAAGGCTGGTATGGACCAGTTTCCGCTAGTCGTTACCCAAAGATTTTGCTTCAGATATTTTTCCAGACTGCAACCTTTACCCAAAACTCTCTGGATAATGCAGTCCATCCGTTGGGCAATAAACGGAATCCCTTCTCCTAAATGGCCGCATACCACTTTAAGATGAGGAAGCTCTTCAAAAATACCTCCTGCAATAAGATACAGAAGGGTTGACATGGTATCAACGGTAAATCCCAGGCCAGGAAGCCGTGTATACCGTCCTGTGCCGTACTCTGCAGGTCCTGTGGGATGGATATATACATAAACCCCCAGGTCTGCTGCCATTTTAAATATAGGAAAAAAATCTTCATCATCCGGATACCCGGTAATATAATTAGAATGGGTATGCCAGGCAACAAAACCGTATTCTTTTACACACCGTTCCAGCTCTTTTACAGAGGCCCTCACATCTTTCACCGGCAAAATAGCGCTGGCCATAAATCTTTCCGGATACAATTTCACCTTTGAGGCAATAAAATCATTGGCATGGCTGGCCATTTCAACGCTTTCCTGTACCGGAAGCAGCTCGATTCCTTGGGAAATGCTCAGCACACACCGGTCAATGCCATAGGTATCCATGTCCCGGATACGCTTTTCATCCAGATTATAAAGGGCATCCAGTTGATCTGCCGGAACATTAAGCCCCGGGGCCAGCGCAAGGCTGTTCTTTTCCGGATCATAAGAAGGAACTGTCTGAAGTCCTGTAATATGCCGGATAAATTCTTCTGTATAAAAGTGATTTTCAAGATCGATCCGCATTGTTTTCATAAATCCCTCTGTTCCTGCAGCTTTTATATCTGTTCCCACACAGAACGAGCCCCTGCCCCCTGAAGCTGAGTGAAGCGGTGTTGGCCATGGACAGCGCCTCCATAGTAACGGAAAAGCTCTACTGTAATACAACTGGCAGGCAGCTCAGTCATTAAACAGTAGTCCTGCATCTTATCTTTGGGAAGAGTTTCCCTGTGGACCTGGACAATATCTGCCGGAACAAAACAACTGCTGACTTCATGATTGGATATGTATGGAGCTGCAAAGCCGTCCATGGTAGCCCAGATGCCAATAACACCCTGAGCTTCATCTATAAGGAGACATTTGGCTGGCAGTACAGGCGTCAGAGGCGGGATCATTCCCGGAAGCTTAATCAGTTCTTTCTTTTCATCTGCCGCAGGATCACATTCATCTGAAAACATAGAGCTGGCATAATCCGGATCTTCCATAACTACACCGCCATTTTCCATAGTATAGCAATCCAGAGCAAAAGGATAAGGAAAACTTTTCTCACCGCTATATATATGGCTGGCTACCTCTTCCAGCTCTTTTCTGCTTGCTTTTTGCCCCTCAGGTATTTCATCTGTCCAGCCAGAAGGAAGATTACCAACTTCATCTACATTATACATAAACCCAGCCTGACCTCTGGACCGGAGCAGATTCAGATCCAGCTCACTGATCTTATCTTCATGAATCTTTAATCTTCCATAAAACAGTGTATGGTTTCCAGCCTCACTCACATTGGCATAAAAGAACACATTATTTAATACTTTATCCTCAAAGATTTGTCCTATAGCATTGACTTTTGTAATCGTCCTGAAGCAGTCCATCATGATCAGGGCGCTGGGACGGAGATTTTCTGTACTTTTATAGGCCTTTGTTAAGGGCAGAATCTGAGGATCATGTTTTTGTACAGCTTCCAATAATAAATCAACATATTTCTTCATCTTTATATCTTCTCCTCTCTAAGGCTGGGATAAGCCTTTATCCAAACGATTAAATACCATACTACGGAATTAAAACAAAGCGTACCGGTTCCGGCGTGGATGCTAAGGTTTCCAAAGCGCTTTGAGCTTCTTCTAATGGCATCATTTTGCTGATCATAGATTTTGTATCCAAAAGTCCCTTTGACATCAGATCAAGAACGGATCTGATTTCTTCATCGTCATAACAAAACGACCCTTTTATATTGATTTCCCGCAAATTGATCTGAATCTCATTGATCGTATCTAAGGGCTGACCATTTGTGCCAAGGCTTACGACCTGTCCTCCGGCACGCACTGCGCTTAGGGCTGTCGCCACTGCTTTGGGATTTCCCGCACACTCAAAAGCTGTCATAGCTCCCAGTTGATCGCATAAAGCTGTGATTTTTCCGGCAACATCCATTTCTTCTTTAAAATTAATAACTTCATCTGCGCCAAACTTTTTAGCCAGGCCAAGCTTGCTTTGGATTTGATCTACGACAATAATTTTTCTTGCGCCGGAAATTTTTAAAAGTTGGACCATGGACAGGCCAATAGCCCCGGCGCCGACTACAACAACACAGTCTCCGGCTTTTACATCGGATCTGCGGTAGCCGTGATAAGCTGTCGCAAATACATCAAATAATACTGCATCTTCAAAATCAACATTGTCCGGGATCTTCACCAACTGACGCTGGGGATACCTGGCCAGTACATATTCCGCGTACCCGCCCTGAGTTCCCGGTCCAATCCCTAATGTCCTCGCAAAGCCATTAACGCACAAATTGGGGTGTCCGGTACGGCAAAAATAGCACTGTTCCTGACAGGAACCCGGAGGGCCTACAACCACCCTGTCACCGGTCTTAAAGCCAGATACACCTTTGCCTACAGTTTCAATGGTCCCTGCCATTTCATGGCCAGGCACTGTCCCAGGAACAATCTCATGACCATTTAAAAAACCGCTTACATCTGTTCCGCAGATAGCGCAATATCTGATCTTTACCAGAACTTCCCCATCTTTTGGTTCGGGTTTTGGAATATTTTCAAGGATCATTTTCTTTATTTTTTCAAATCGAACCGCCTTCAATGTATATATCCTCCTATCTCAATAGAATTTATATACTTATTTTAAGAAAATACTTCTTTGTTCTCTATCACTATCATGTGCAGGACTTGCACATTTTTGTGAATCGGAAAAACAGTTATGATATTTTTGTAGCTTCTCTGCCCAAATCATGTTATAGTCTTTCATAATTGTTATTGAAAAGAAGGGACGTTTATGGCAATTAACAGAGATAAACCTGACTTGTGGAAACAGGATATTGCTCAATCATTCCAACGCTATTGCAACCAATTCCTATTTAATGCTTTATCCCAAAAAGGAACTTGAAGAAATAATCGTCAGTGATCCCTCTGCGATTTATAAAAGATTGCTTCGGCTGATTTTGCTCTTTTCCAATGAACAATGACAATTCCCTCATTGACATTACAAAGAAAATATTGATAATATAACATGTGACATCAGAGCGCAGAACAGGCGCCAACGGCGCCTGTTCTGCGCCCATCGAAGCAAAGGCCCGCAAGAGTATGACATCCTGGAAAGATTCTCGGCATCATACGCAATTACAAAAACTCACACTACAGAAAGGAAAAGACATGGACGTTTTAAAGAAATTCATACGCTATTACAAGCCCTACAAGGCTGTATTTTTCATTGACCTGCTCTGCGCGACCATTATCAGCGTTGTGGACTTGATCTATCCTCAGATCCTGCGCACGGCCACAAATTCTTTATTTACCCAGAGCAAAGAGGTTATTTTTAGAGCCCTGATCCCTTTAGCTATCGGCATGCTCATTATGTACATTATCCAAAGTCTGTGCAAATACTATGTAAGCTATCAGGGACATATGATGGGCGCAAATATGGAGCGGGATATGCGCCAGCAGCTTTTTGACCATTATGAAAAGCTTTCCTTCTCCTACTATGACCAGAACAATTCAGGACAAATGATGAGCAAGCTTGTGTCCGACCTGTTTGACATTGCGGAATTTGCCCACCATGGCCCGGAAAATCTGTTTATTTCCATTATTAAGATCGCTGGCTCTTTTATTTTCCTTTTCCTGATTAACTGGCGTCTGGCGGTCCCCCTCCTTGTGCTGGTAGTTTTTATGCTTCTTTTCTCCATGAGCCAGAATAAGCGGATGCAGGAAACCTTTATGGACAACCGACGCAAGATTGGTGATGTAAACTCCAGCCTTCAGGATACCCTGGCCGGGATCCGTGTGGTCCAGTCCTTTGCCAATGAAGATATTGAGCGGAAGAAATTCCAGAAGAGCAACCACGGATTCCTTCTTTCCAAGGATGCCAACTATAAATGCATGGGAAATTTCATGGGCTACAACCTGTTTTTCCAGGGCATGATGTATCTGGTAACTTTAGTTTTCGGCGGCTATCTTATCGCCCAGGGCCAGATGGATGTGGCGGATCTTGCCATGTATGCTCTGTATATTGGAATTTTCATCAGCCCGATCCAGATTCTTGTAGAACTGACAGAAATGATGCAGAAAGGTCTTTCTGGCTTCCGCCGCTTTATCGCCGTTATGGAAACAGAGCCGGACATTGAAGACGCACCGGATGCCAAGCCTCTTACCGATGTAAAAGGGGAGGTGGCTTACGATCATGTATCCTTCCACTACTCTGATGACGATACGCTGGTGCTTTCCGATGTATCTTTTAAGATCCCTGCCGGAGAGTCCATCGCCCTTGTAGGGCCTTCCGGTTCAGGAAAAACCACCATTTGCAACCTGCTGCCCCGGTTCTATGATATTACCGGCGGCAAGGTGACCATTGACGGCAAGGATGTGCGTGGACTCACCTTAAAGTCTCTGAGAAGCCAGATCGGTATTGTCCAGCAGGATGTATATCTGTTCTGCGGCAGTGTTAAAGAAAATATTTCCTATGGCAAGCCGGATGCTTCCATGGAGGAAATTGTTGAAGCCGCTAAAAAAGCCAATATCCACGATTTTATCATGTCCCTGCCAGACGGCTACGACACCTTTGTCGGCGAACGGGGAACCCGCCTTTCCGGAGGACAGAAACAGCGGATCTCTATTGCCCGGGTATTTCTTAAAAATCCTCCCATCCTTATCCTGGATGAGGCTACAAGCGCTCTGGATAATGAAAGTGAGCGGTGGATTCAAAAGAGCCTGGAAGAGCTGGCGAAAAACCGGACGACCATTACTATCGCCCATCGTCTTTCCACCATCCGCAATGCGGACGAAATCCTTGTAGTTTCCGATAATAAGATTGCAGAGCGGGGCAGCCACGATGAACTTATGGCTCTCGGCGGTATTTACGCCCATTATTATGAAATGCAGTTTCACTAAAATTCTAAATCACTTTCTTATGCCAAAAGCAGAAAGTGCTGCAACTGCCTGTAAATAGCAAAGCTCTGAATCCCAAAAGGCGTCTTGCGCTTGGAAGGACTCAGAGCTTTTTTATTCCGTTTTTTAGATCATCCGCTGCCTGGCTGACACTGGTAACGAAGGTTTCAGTTCAGATCATCCCGGCCATCTGAAACGCTTTGTACAGGCCGTCATTTTCTACAGTATCCGTCACTGCGTCTGCCACTGCCTTAACTCCCGGGGTACCGTTACCCATGGCGATCCCTAAGTCTGCCATGGCGATCATTTCAATATCATTATCACTATCTCCCACAGCAACCACATCTTCCACCTTATGACCGCTGAGATTTAAGATGCTTTTTATGCCTTCCCCCTTATTGACCGTTATGGGTGAAAGCTCCCCGCCCCATTTTCGCGGATTTGGAAAAGACACAGGCACTGCATAAAGCTCACTGCCCCATCGCCTGCGCACTTCTTCCAAAGGAAAATCATCACTGAAATAAATGATCTTTTCCACCTTATCCAGGTTTTTAGCATGTTCTTCCGTATCCGGCGGCTCAGCCAAAGCTACCGCCCCTTCGCCAAGTATCGTCTGCAGATCCTCTCCCAGCTTTATAAACGCGTCCCGCTGACATTCTAAAATACAGGTCCGGTTATAGCTTTGAAAATCCATAACACACTGATTTTTCAAAAATGTATCTACCATGTCCAGAAATAAAGTCTTTGGGAAATATTCATGGCGTATGCACTTTCCTTCATAGACCACATAGCTTCCCGTACCTGAGATGATCCCGTCAAAGCCAATATCAATAATCCGCTTTTCAATCTGATCCAAAGGTCTTCCGGAGCTTATACATACCTGATGGCCATTTTCCCTTGCCTGGTGTATGGCCTTTATGGCGCTTTCCGGAATCGTTCCGTCAAAAGCCCGGATCGTTCCGTCAATATCTAAAAATGCGATTTTACTCATGGTCTGTCTCCTTCTGTCATTGCTTTTTTGTATTTTTCGACCCAGCAAGTGTATTTCTTTATGGCTGGCTTCCAGTGACTGCCAAACGCTTCCCGTTTTACTGCTTCATAGGGCCAAAGGTCTTTCACTACAATATTATCACGCCCCATTTCCAATATCAAGATGCAGGTCCGATGCATTTCCCGACGGACAGGCAAACATACATACCGTGGGAAAAAGCAGCCCTGCCGGGCACACTTGCACAAAAATACCCCGCTGCCTGGCAGCGGGGTAAATACGTCACGTGAACAGCCGCGACACATCATTAAACAAAATAAATACCATCAGGACCATTAAAAGGGCAAAACCGATAAAGTTTACAAGGCCTTCTTTTTCCCGGTTAATGGGCTTGCCGCGGATAGCTTCCACTACAAGGAACAAAAAGCGTCCCCCGTCCAAGGCCGGGACAGGGAGCAGGTTCATGACGCCAAGATTGGCGCTGAGCATAACGATCAGCTGGCACATGACAAGAAAAACATTCATAATGCCGTAGGATTTTGATGCCTGATAGCTGTCATCAATCATAGTGACGATGCCCACCGGGCCCGCCACGTCATCCCGGGTCAGCTGTCCGGTAAACAACATGCCAAGACTTTTGATTACTGTAGTAATATTATACTTAACCTCATAAAAACTGTACTCAAAAAGCTGGAGAATGTTTGCCTCTTCATAAGGCGCGCTGACGATGCCGATCCGGTAAGTGCCGGTTTCCTCATCATAAAACGGGGTAATGGTCGTTTCCATAGTCTCCCCGTCACGGGTATAGGTAATTTGGTAAGGCTCGTTAGGATTTAAATACATATAAAGGCTTAATTCCTTAAACAAATGGACCCGCTCATTGCCGATGCGTGTGATCACGTCCCCCGCCTGAAGGCCTGCCTGGGCGGCAGGGGTGCCTTCCTCCACAGTACCTATCGTCGTGTCCTGGTACCCGGTATTTGCCAAAATGATCATGGCAAATATAAATGCCAGAAGAAAATTAAAAATAGGTCCAGCCAGAACAACGCTCATCCTGGCCCACACAGATTTTGTGTTAAAACTGCCTTCATCAGGGGCATCTTCGTCTTCACCAAGCATCATACATGAACCGCCAAAAGGAATCATTTTCAGGGCATACACCGTTTCACCCTTTTTAAAGGAACACAGCTTCGGCCCCATCCCCACGGCAAACTCTGTCACCGTAATGCCATGCTGTTTTGCCAAAAGAAAATGTCCCAGCTCATGGATGATAATGATTACGCTGAATATTATAATTGCGAGGATAATCCCCAAATTACCACCTGCTTTCAATAAAATCGTAGGTTTGCTGTTCTGTATCAAGGATCTGGTCCAAATCCGGATTTACCATAACCTGATGATGCTCCATGGCCTGACGGATGATCCGGACAATATCTAAAAATCCGATCTCACGGTTTAAAAACTTGGCAACAGCCCGCTCATTGGCCGCATTAAACACGGTAGGCATCGAGCCGCCGGCCCTTGCCGCCTCATAGGCTAACGCCAGGCCTTCAAACACATCAATCTTTGGCGCTTCAAAAGTCATGGTCCCTACCTGAAACAAATCCAGAGGTTTGCTGTTTAAATAGCGCCGCTTTGGATAAAACAGGGCGTACTGGATGGGCAGACGCATATCCGGAGTCCCCAGTTGGGCCATCACCGCCCCGTCCACGTATTCCACAGCAGAGTGGATAATACTCTGTGGATGGACTACAACCTGGATCTGATCCAGGCCCACATTAAACAGCCACCGGGCCTCCATGACCTCCAGGCCCTTATTTACCATGGTAGCTGAGTCAATGGTGATCTTTCTTCCCATGACCCAATTGGGATGCTTTAAGGCATCCTCCACCTGAATATCCTTAAGAGATTCCCTGGTCCGTGTCCGGAAAGGGCCGCCAGAGGCTGTTAAAAGGATCCGGTGCGCCTTGGATCGTTCAAAACCTTGAAGGCACTGGAAAATGGCTGAATGTTCGCTGTCCACAGGAAGGATCTGAACCCCATAGGTCTTTGCCATAGGCATGATCAGATGGCCAGCGGTGACAAGCGTTTCTTTATTGGCCAGGGCAATATCTTTCCCTGCCTTAATGGCTTCCATGGTGGGCCGGATCCCGATCATTCCCACAATGGCTGTAACAACGATCTGGGTCATTTCCTCTGTAACCACCTGGATCAGTCCGTCCATACCAGACAGGATCTTCACCGGAAGGTCCGCCACACGGATCCGAAGGTCCGCCGCGTCCTTTTCATCCCAAAGGGCTGCCACCACGGGGCGAAACTTCCGGATCTGCTCTTCCAGGAGCTTTACATTGCGTCCCGCCGCCAGACCGCGGACCCGCAGATCTTCATTATTTTCCACAATATCCAAAGTCTGTGTTCCTATTGAGCCGGTAGAACCTAAAATCGAAATATATTTCATCGCGACACCTCTTATCCTAAAAATAAAGCCAGGAAATACACTACCGGAGCCGTAAATAATATACTGTCAAAACGATCCATGACACCGCCGTGTCCCGGAATCAGCTTTCCGTAATCCTTGATTCCCTGGTTCCGCTTAATGGCCGATGCCGCCAGATCTCCCACCATGGCGATCAACGCGCCCACACCGCAGATAATCGCGCAGACAATCACCGGGGCATCCAGGCTTGTCAGCTGTTCTTTAAGAAAATATCCGTATAAGATTCCAAGAATCACAGCACCTACAACACCACCCACAGCCCCTTCCACACTTTTTTTAGGACTTAAAACCGGAGCCATTTTATGGCGTCCGATCAGACGACCCACACAATAGGCACATGTGTCATTGCCCCAGGCGCTGAGAAAGATCAGGGGAGTTAAAAACAATCCGTCCTCCAGACACCGCACCTGATACATACATAAAAGGAGCGCCGGCACGTACACCAGGCCGAAAACGGCAAAAGCCGCCTGATCGGCTTTAAATTTAGGGAAGGCAAACACATAAACAAACATGAGCAGCAGAAAAGCCACAATAAGGGCCGCCATAGGCAGCTCATCTTCCCCGTAAAAAATGCTGGTTCTTACCAGGGCGGCGTAGATCACTGCCCCGGCCATCCCTGTATAGCCTAACATATTTTTGTGTATATTATATGTTTTATAAAGCTCATATAAACCTATAAAGGCCAAAAGGGCCGTAATAAAAAATAATACATCCCCGCCCAGGATCATGGCGGCGATCATAATCGCCAGCAGCACAACGCCGCTGATGAGCCGAGTAAAAAACATAGTTAGACGCCTCCAAATCTCCGGTCCCTAAAATTATACTGCTCGATGGCACGCACCAGGTCGTCCCGGCCAAAATCCGGCCAAAGCACGTCTGTAAAGTAAAATTCCGTATAAGCCAGCTGCCACAGCAAAAAGTTGGAAAGCCGCTGCTCGCCGCTGGTGCGGATCATCAGATCCGGGTCAGGAATATCTGCCGTATCCAGATAGCCTTCAAAAACATTTTCCGTAATATCCTCCGGCCCCAACTTTCCATCCTGCGCATCTTTGACCATTTTCCTCATGGCACGGACCATTTCATCCCGGCTTCCGTAATTTAAGGCAATAGAAAAGTTAAGACCGGTATTTTTCGCTGAAACCACCTCCAGTGTGTCAATAGCCTGGCGGATGTCATCGGAAAGTCCGGTCTTATCTCCCAGAATACGGACCCGCATATTATTTTTCGACGTACGTTCAATACAGTCTGTCAGATAGTCCCGCAGCAGCTTCATAAGAGTATTTACCTCTTTTTGAGGCCGCTTCCAGTTTTCTGTGGAAAACGCGTACACCGTCAGATACTTTATCCCCAGATTCCATGCCACCTCGCACATTTTTTCCACATTTTTGCTGCCCTGAGCATGTCCGTAATTGCGGGGCATAAGCCTTTTCTTGGCCCAGCGGCCATTTCCATCTAAGATAATGGCCACATGCTCCGGCACATTTAAAATTTTGCCGTCAATTTCTCTCTCCATTGACAACGCTTCCCTCCTTATAAGTAACATCCCTCCACTAACCTCAGCCTGTGCCTGCGGCTTGGCTTCGCTAAGTGGTCACAGCAACAAAGGCTGCCGCCGCTTTTCCGGCAGCAGCCTCCCTTTTATACGGTCAGCACTTCTTTTGTCTTGGCTTCTACAGCTTTGTCAACTTCAGCGATGTACTTGTCTGTGATCTTCTGGATTCCGTCTTCCAAGTTTGCGTAATCATCTTCGGAAATTTCTTTGGCCTTGTTCATCTTCTTAAATGCATCGTTGGCATCCCGGCGGATGTTGCGGACAGCTACTTTGGCAGCTTCGCCTTTCTTCTTTACATCCTTTGCCAATTCCTTTCTGCGCTCTTCTGTCAGCTCAGGGAATACCAGGCGGATGGACTTGCCGTCATTTGCAGGGGTAATGCCAATATCTGAAGCGAGAATGGCTTTTTCAATATCTTTGATCAGCTTGGACTCCCAGGGCTGGATCACGATCATACGGGCCTCCGGCACGGAAATATTTCCCACCTGCTGGATGGGTGTGGGAGAACCATAGTAATCCACAACAAGCTTATCCAAAACATGAGGGTTTGCACGTCCTGCGCGGATGGATACGTACTCTTTGTCAAGTCTCTCCAGAGTTTTTTTCATCTTTGACTCATAAGTTTTAATTCTCTCATCCATAAATAGAATCCTCCTAGATTATTTAGTCAACGGTGACATACGTTCCGTCAAATTCACCGCTTAAAACTTTTACAATGCTGTTTTCACCGTTAAGGCCGAAAACAACCATGGGCATCTTATTCTCCATACACATAATGGTAGAAGTCAGATCCACAACCTGGAGCCTGCGGTCCACAACCTCCTGGATACTGATCTTATCAAACTTCTTTGCGTCCGGATTTGTCTTTGGATCGCTGTCGTAAACGCCGTCCACTGCCTTTGCCAGCAGGATGGCATCTGCCTCGATCTCAATAGCCCGAAGCGTTGTTCCTGTATCTGTGGAAAAATAGGGATGGCCTGTGCCTCCGGCAAAAAAGACCACCTTGCCCTGCTCTAATGCTTCCAGGGCGCTGTCCTTGGAAAAAAGCTGGGTAAATACCCCGCAGACAAAGGGCGTAAATACCTGTGTGCCCATTCCTAATGCGCGGAAGATCTCAGACACATAAATACAATTCATCACCGTACCAAGCATACCGATCTGGTCCGACTTGGTCCGCTCTATGATCTTGCTGCTGTTCCTTCCTCTCCAGAAATTGCCGCCGCCAATGACAATAGCGACCTGGATCCCCTGATCCAAAAGCTCTTTTACCTGGCGGGCAACGCTCAGACAGGTGGCCTCATCAAAGCCAAAGCCTTTATCTCCGGAAAGGGCCTCGCCGCTTAATTTTAACAAAATTCTCTTTAATTGTACCATTGCATCCACCTCACTACTAATCTACCACAAAACCCGCCACTTTTCAACCACTCACCATCTTTTATGCCGTCTTGTGGCAGCTAAAACCATGGTCAAAAGTATGCCGATGATCAGCCCTGAAAAATGGGCCACATTATCCACGCCGCTGCTGCGCATACCGTTATATAATGTAAACAAAATAAACATTCCGATCTGGAAAAAGCTTAAATCCTCCAGGCGTCCCCGGTTTTTGATCACCAGATACAAAATTCCTCCGGCCACGCCGAAGATCGCGCCGCTGGCTCCCGCGGACACAACATTTTCCCGAAGGAACATGTTCACCAGAAAAGACACGGCTCCTGAGCCTGTGGCGCACAAAACATAAAAGATCCCGTACCTGACCGAGCCTAAGGCCCGCTCCAGGTTATCCCCGATAAAGGCCAGGACAAGCATGTTGCTGAACAAATGCTCCAAACCGAAATGCAAAAACGCGCTTGTAAACAGCCGCCAGTACTGATGGTCATACAAAACCAGGGGCCAGTATGAGGCGCCGAACCGGATCATCAGCTGAGTATCCAGGGTGGATCCAACAAGCTCGATAATAAGGAAAAGGGCCACATTAATGACGATAATGGCTGTATTCACCGGGGTCACGCGGTAAGCCGGACGGTATCTGTAATATGGCCCTGTGCTGTATCTGTTCATTTTCTCACTCCCCGCAATTTTTAAGGAAATCAAAAGCATGGCCAGGCTCTGCTTCCAGAAAATGCATGAGCATATAAGCGCACATAATGGCCACATTTTCTTCTTTTAAGATCCGCCGCACCTCCGTCTTATCTGCCAGAACGATCTCGATCTCCTCGCTTTCCTCCTGGCCGTCCCTGGACGGGGTACCGCTGGCATAGCCGTAAATGGTTCCGCAGGATTCATCCGTCATGCCGATGGTGGTAAAAAAGGGCTTGCAAAACATTTCCGGCGCATCCACCGGAGTAAAGGTGAGTCCGGTTTCCTCCTTTAATTCCCGGACCCCGGCCTCCCAAAAGGTTTCCCCTTCATCCACCAGTCCGGCAGGAAATTCATAAATATATCCGTCCAAAGGACACCGGTACTGACGGATGAGCACTATCTTATCCTGAGCTTCCCCGTAAAGGCTGTAAATGATCACTCCGTCCGGGGTATTTTTCCGGGTATTTAATTTCAGATCATCAATGGTTTTTGCCCGGGACGCCACATAATAGGGGCTGTGCTTCCCGTTTTCATTTTCCATATCCAGCTCAAAAAAATTTAAAAACTTTGTGTGGGTCTTCTGATCCACACCTTTTACTCTGCGCATACGGCAGACCTCCCTTATATCTTTTCAAAATGAGGCACCCGATCTTCAAACCATGTGACATAAGAAAAACCCGCGGCTTTAAGCATCTCCTGACCAGTCTTTGAAATCGTCCCTACCTGGTCCGCCACATGGGCATCAGAGCCAATGGTAATGATTTCCCCGCCACACTGACGGTAAAGTTTTAAAAGATCCTCCTCGGGCATGGGAATGCCTCTTTTTCTTACCAGACCGGAAAGATTCAGCTCAATACCCTTTCCCCTTTCAATAACTACCTTAAACAGCCGACGAAATTCCTCAAAAAACATCCCCATATCCGGGCGCTTGCCTGTCTGCTCAAACATATACCGGGACGGATAGGTCACATGACCTAAAACATCATAGTCGTAGTCCCGGGCAAGTTCAAAAAGCCACTGGATATAGTGGGCATAAAAGGCCGGACAGTCCAGGGTATTATAGTCACAATAATAAATATCCAGGTCATCTTCTATATTATGGACAGAGCCGATGATAAAATCCACCGGGTAAGCTTTAAGAAATGTCTTTGCCTGGTCAGGATTGATCTGAGGCTGGCCCAGCTCAATACCAATATGAACCTTAAGACGGCCTTCATACCGTTCCTTTACCTGGTGAAGAGCTTCATACCAGGCCGGACAGTCCAGGATATGGCCGTAAGGTTTATCTGAATAAATATCCATATGATCGGTTATGGTGATTTCCGACAATCCCAGCCTTATGGCCTGGTCGCACACGGCTTCCGGCTCTGCCTTTCCGTCAAAGGAAAAGCGTGTATGGATATGATCATCTGTTAAAAACATTTTTATCTTCCTTTCTTTCGGCCAGACATTTTTCAGCCCATGACCGGATCATTTCTTTTTATCTTTTGGCCTTAATTCTTCAGGCACTTCATCGTAAGGAACCGGGTCAAAAAACAAGGGCATCCGCTTAATGTAATAAATGGCCATAAGCACAATAAAAATAAGACGCCACAAAATCTGGCTCACCGCAAAGATGATGGCGTCAACTCCAAAAGGCGCCAGCAGGATCACATAGCAAAGGTCATAGATCACTTCCAGGGCAAAGCCGGTCATAATGGCGATCCAGGCGTACTTTTTCAGCTTAAAGCATCCGATAAATGTCAGGATCAGACAGGCAAGAAGAATCAGATTATATCCTGTGGTGATCATATCCCAGTCCTCCGGATAAATGAAACTGGAAATCAGCAAATATAAAGTTAGAAGAATATTCACCGGCGTAAGCACAAAATGATAAAATTTATGGAACTTCATAGGCGTAAGTTCAATGACATAATACTTTCTGAAAAATTTTTTCATAGAACCTCCTTGCTAAGCCTTCACTGCCTCTGTGCATCCCGAAAAACGCCACAGTTCAGCCAGCACAACTGTTACATGATCATGAAGGGTTATCGTAAAAAATAAGAGTTATTTGCCTTTTACTATAACACGTCTTTCACAAACCTTCAACCAATTCTTGGAACGGTTTTTTCAACGCTTGCCAGCGCTTGCCAGGCGTATCGCCCAAAAAAACAGACGCCATGCTTTAACACATGACGTCTGCCTATCATCATATTACGGCGTCTAGCGCCCTAAAACACCCCAAATCCACTCTTCTTTCTGTGAAAAATTAAATATAGTCTTCAGGATCTACAGCAACTCCATTAACCCACACTTCAAAGTGCAGGTGCGCGCCTGTCACTATACCGGTGCTTCCTACAGCCGCGATCACATCGCCCTGGCTGACTTCATCGCCTACAGATGCATAGATTGCAGAGCAATGCTGATAAAGCGTAGATAAACCGTTGCCATGGCTGATCACAATATAATTTCCCCGTGCCGAGCTGTAAGATACTGTTACCACTGTGCCGCCATCAGCCGCATAAATCGCTGTACCCGTGGAAGCCGCAATATCTACGCCCTTATGATTGGATGAAGCTCCCGAAGTCGGAGAATTTCTTGAACCGAAATGGGAGGAAATATATCCTCCTGCGCAAGGCCAGATAAACGTCCCTGTGGCAACTCCGGCTGTGGATGCAGACGATGTTGACGAAGAAGCTGTGCTTTCGCTGTCTGAAGTATCTGACGAAGACTCTTTTTCTTCACTGGAAGAAACATCCTGAGAAGATGAGCTTTCCTGGTCAGATGTGCTGTCTTGAGAAGATGAGTTCTCCTGGACGGATGCGTCTGCTGATGACTCCGATGGATCTGCCTCTTCAGAAGTATCCGTGCTTTCACTTTCATCTGTATCCTGACTTTCTTCTGCTCCGTCTGAATCAGATACGTCCTGGTTTTCATCTTCGTCAGATGCCTGTTCATCTGAAGCCGCCGCCTCTGCTTCCAAGGCTTCCTGACGGTCCAGCTCTTCCTGGTATTCAATAGCTGCAAGAATCTCCTGATTATTTTCGATTT
>CAZMGH010000025.1:0-3490 GCA_964565805.1 uncultured Lachnospiraceae bacterium | reverse complement strand
TCCAGCTCTTCCTGGTATTCAATAGCTGCAAGAATCTCCTGATTATTTTCGATTTCCGCCTGAGTATTGGCCATAGTGTCATAGGCATCTCCAATATCGCTGGTAATAGAGCTCAGTTCAGCCTGTTTTGCCTCCATGACAATTTCCAATTCCTCCTGCTTGCTTTCTTCCTGTGTCTTTAAATCCTCCAATTCAGCTTTCTGATCCTCAAGCTGGGCCTCAAGATCTTCAATCTCCTGGCGGGTTTCATTAAGATTTGTCAGCAGACTTGCATCATAGTCTGAAAGCCTTGAAATATACTCAGAAGCATTAAGTATGGAAGAAATGTCAGAAGCCTGCAAAAATACAGACAGCAGGGAAGAATCTCCGGATTTATACATCGCACGGATACGGGCTTTTAACGCCTCATACTGTGCCTGTTCATTTTCCTTTGCCTCTTCCAACAGCTGCTGGGTCTGGGCCAGATCAGCTTCCGTCTGTTCCAGTTCTGAGGTGAGACGTTCCACCTCCTCATATACAGAAGTCAGCTCCTGATCCAGGGCTGCAATGTAAGACTCTGTATCTGACTTATTTGCCTCCAGTTCGGCTAAACGGTTTTGCAGTGATTCTTTCTGACTTTCCAAAGCATCAAGAGTTTGCTGCACCTGCTCTTTATCGCTGGCGGCAAACGCCGGTACACTTAATGAAAATACCATTGAAAAGGCCACTGCTGCCTTTAGAGTACGTATAACTTTCCTCTGCATGATGATAAACTCCTTTCTTTAGTACATTCACCGTAACTGCCTTATTTAATACTCTTGTTTTTAAGGGTATTCCGCTGGATCATCCACGCTGGAACCGATGGATGATCTGCTTCAAGCCAGTTACTATCCTCAAGTATCCGGTTTTGATTATAACACAGTTGTTACAAAATGTCGACATTTATTGTAAATTTATTAATTTTTTATTACGTGGTTAAGGTCCAAAGGGTATTCTGACACCGAGTTTTATCCGTTAGTCTAAAAAGAAGCCGTTATTGTTTAAATTATTCGTTGCCCAGTAATATACGCCTCCGTTGCTTGTGGTTACAAAAACATAAATATATGAGCCATCCTTCGCCTCTTCTATGATCGATGTATATGTACCCATTTGTGCTGTATAGCTTGCAGACAATTTTGTATCCCCTGCAGACCATTCAATGGTCATTGTCCCGTCTTCATAACCGTCTGTAAAATTACCGGAGACAACAGCCTTGGTCCCGTTAGAGTCCCACCAGGTAAAGGTACATTCCCCGTTCGCCTGTTCGTCCCAGGTGCCATCCATTAATTCATAATCGCCATCAGAGTAGCACTTCACCTGCACACCGGAGCCAGAACGGATGTTGTTTTTAATTTCGCCGTAATAGACGCCATTGTCGTCATAGAGAAGCCCGGTCCCCTCTTCTATGCTGGTTTTGAAAACACCGTCTACAAGATAACAGGAGCTGATCTTATCGTTGCTGTTCCGATCCTCCAAAATCGCGCTGATAATACCTTCATAATCCTCCGCATCCAGCATATCCTTTAAAGATATGAGAAAATCCGTCCGCTCCTTTATATAATCAATATCCTCAATAATATCCTCATAATCTTCGCCAAAAAGATCCCTGGATTCTTCCGCAAGGGCATAGGCTGTATCAAAATCCCCTTTTGAAAGAGCTTCGTCAATTTCAGCATAAACCTGATCTTTTCTTTCTTCATCCAGTGTTTCCTGCCTTAAAGCCAGGTCCCTGTCGTCTGTATATTTCTGGCTTCCCTCTTCTAAAATCTCGATGGCATAGTCTTCACAGCCCTCGATTTCAGAAAGTTCATCATAAAAAGCTACATACCAACGGGCATTATCAGAACCGCAGTCCACCTTCTCCGCGATCCGGCTGCTACATTCTCTGTATTTATCAAAAAACTCCTCTACTTTTATCTGAGCATTGTTTGTATTTCCGCTTTTTAAATCATCTAGGAGTTTTTGGCCCTGCCCATCCATATAAGCATTAACTGATTCAATGATTGACTGTTTCTGATCGTCCTCCGGGTCGGCAGAGAGCGCTCCAATGGAACTAAGAACAGACAAAATGTTTTCCCATATCGTATCCTCAGAATCCGACACATCCGCGGCATATACCTTAAGGACTCCGATCCAGGCGTCAATAGACTGATCATCTTCAGCTAATGCCCGTTCCCTGTAAAAGTAAAGCGCTTCATCATAATCGCCGCTATCATATGCATTATCGCCTTTTTCCATGGACTGACGAAAACGGCTGTCCTTGCCGGAAAGGGCGTACGCGGTCTTATTAAATAACGTTTCGCCGTGGCTTATGGGGATAAAAAAGTAAAACACGCCAAATAAGATCAGCACGCCTAAAGAAGCAAGCAGAACCGGAAGACGTTTGCCTTTCTTTTTTCTTCCGCCTTCGTTTTCATCCGTTTCCACTTCCGGCCAGGGCAGCCCGGCCGGACCCGCACCGTTCATCCCGGCTTGAGAAAGACCGGCCTGCCAGCTAAGCAGATCATTTTTCATTTCAGCAGGATGCGCATAGCGAAAATGAATATCCCCGCACCCGGCCCGGCACACAATATCCCCAAGAGCCTTTCCGCCGTCTGCCGGCATTGGCAGCGCCGCGCCTCCAAGTCTTGCCGACACAGCTTTGGCCTGATCCTCGTCAGACACGCCCTGAGGCGGCAAAGGCACAAAAGGAATACGCCCGCGATTCAGCATCTGATACATGATCATTCCAAGAGCGTAAATGTCTACGGAAGCATTATACGGCTCTCTTCGATAAATTTCCGGCGCCGTATAGTCATTAACGTATCTTGGTAAATATCCGGTGTAAGCCGCCTCCAAATACCTGCCCAGTCCAAAATCTCCCAGCTTGAAACTTCCAAATTCATCGATAAAAATATTGGTCCGTTTTATGTTTTCATGAAATATCTGTTTTTTCTCAAAATGCTCTAACGCTGAGCATATATCAATGCCCAGGCGGACAACATCCTCCGCTCCCGTAGGCGCAGATGATCCTGCTATATACTGATCTAAATTTTTTAGCAATTCCATGCGTATAAAGATCGTCCAGCCTATCCCATCGGGATTTTTTTTAACTTCATGGTCCTCAATGGAAACAATATTTGACGCGCCCCTAAGTGTCTCGATACGCTGAACCTCACCGATCAGGCCCTTAACAATATTTTCATAATAAGCAGACGACTGCTCCGCAGACATACCATCCCTTTGCATGCGGCTGATTTCCTCATCATCTGCCGGGATACGAATCACTTTTACCGCGGAATAAATGTCTCTCTCCAGATTGAATCCAATATGTTTTGCTTTATAGACAACGCCATATGGTCCGGATCCGATCATCTCTTCTACATGCCAGCTAGGCCATACGCTCTCTAATTGAATGTCCCTCATCTTCCCTTCCATTAAACTATAATTCCTCCTACTGCTATATTCTACCGCTATATTTTCACTTAATAGC
>CAZMGH010000024.1:35821-38795 GCA_964565805.1 uncultured Lachnospiraceae bacterium | reverse complement strand
AAAGCTCTACCGTTTTCTTAAACTCCAAAAACCAGAAGGAATGTTTGACCGCGCCAGCGCTATATTCTTTCCTTACCATCTCACAGGTACTCCTTCCCATTCATTTTACAAGTATACCATGATGTTGAGGTCAAATAAAGATTTGACCCCATGATACCACATGTTACATCTCTCACTCCACAGCTGTCTGCTTCACTCTTTTTAACCCTCCAGCCACAGCCGGAATGGATATGATGATCACTGTGATCACAGCCTCTCCAAGGAGGTAGCTGTAGTTATAGATGATGGGATAAAGCATTTTTAAAGACTGGGGAAAGTCATCGGGCATATAGTCCATCCAATAGAGGTATCCGCCCAGGGAATGGAACACTCCTCTGGCAAATACAGCCAAGATGTAGCCCTTCACCAAACCATTTTTGCTTTTTGAAAAAATGCCTGCCAGGCCAAGAGCAGCAAAGGCCAGGATATAGTCGCAGCATACCTGGAAAAAGGTAAGGACAAAAGGCTCCTGGATAAACTGAAGGATCCCATAGGCAAGTCCTACAAAAATTCCGGTCTTTACCCCATACCAGTTGGCTACAAGGACAATGAAAAGCATACTGCACAAGGTCACGCTGCCGCCCCATGGCATAGGAAGGATCCTGATATAAGAGGTGACAAATGCCAGGGCAATGGCCATAGCGCAATAAACCAGCTGCTTTGTTCCCATTTTCTTTTTACCAGAAACTTTTCCCGCAAAAAATAAGGCTGCAATAAAAAGTAAAATACCTATCCCAATGCACACGCCATACCCGGCATAGGTCAGGCTCCCTTCACTGTTTACTAAAAAATTAAACATATTTCCTCCTTCCTGGCCTGATTTTCAGGCCATAAAGGCATCCCCCGAAGGGTTTATAGTAAACGGCAAAGATATTTGTCATTTACTATAAATGCCATAGCTATTCTACCACATTCTCTTATCAAATGACTATACAAAAAATAACACAGCCCCAAAAGCAGGAGGCGCTTTTGGAAGCTGCGTTATTTTTTAATGGAGGACACGTCCGCCTAAGCTGCTGTCCGCCAATATTTCAATCCGCTTATTCACTTTCTGAGGAAGTCTCATCCGCTGAGGTATTGCTGCTTCCGGAGGATACAGAATCAATGAGTTCCTGATTTTCCGCAGGCGTCTGAGTCGCGCCGTTCTCCGCAATCCATTCATCCAGCTGTCTCTGTTTCTCATCCATAACCTCCTGAAGTCCCGCCGCATACAATGCGTCATTTAACAGCTGAATGGTCGAGTCCACATTGGCCGCGCCTACAGAACCGGTTTCCAGGGCTGGCATATAGGTATTTAGCGCATTATTTAATGCTGTCAGATGTGTGGAGTACTCCGTGCTGTCCCACATAAATCCAAATGCAGGAGAATAACTGCCCCACATATTAAAATCTGATAGCTGCTGCCAGTAATCCGCTGTTTTGGATCCGTCATTCCATACATAGGAATTAAACTGATTGCCCATCATCCAGCCGGTGTTCTGATGATATTTATAGTTTGTGGCGTCCTCGCCATCAACGTAGTACGCGGTCCCATCATCCAACACCTGATAGTTCACATCTTCAATTCCATACTGCCACAGATTCATAACGGTCGCATCACTGTAGAGAGCGGCGATAAATTTAAATGCCATTTCCGGATCCTTACTGTTCGTAGCAATGCCTGTATCATAAAAGCTTACGTTGACCGTGGTATACCCGCCTTCCGTAAAATTCCCAAAAAACATAACATAACATTCACAGCCATTAGACGCTTCAGCTTCTACAAGGAAGCCCGGCTTAATGGATGTGGTATAGCTGAATGTGTTTCCGGATCTCATCATTGTAGAAGACCCCTGAGTATCTGTGGCCGCATCCTGATAAATATAACCGGCGTCATACCACTGAGCCAATCGGGTAACAGCCTCCCGGTAGCCTTCGGTTTCATATTTATTTACGACCGTTGTGGATGTATGATCCGCGCTCCAATCCAGAACGCCAAAATTGTCCACAAGCGTATCTACTATATAGAAATAGCTGATTGGACCGGAACTGCCCTGGAGATATAAGGGAATCATATCCGGGTAGGCTTCCTTTACTTTTGCGAAAATTTCCGTAGCCACATCCCAGTCATAATAAACGCCTGTGTATATATCGCCAGCTTCATCCAGGCCATATTCTTCGGTAATACCCAGCTCGTCACAAATATCCGCCCGCATACACAAACCGCCCAGGTCTACAGACTCTTTTGCTGCAGGAAAGCCAAATAATGTGTCCCCCATTCTTCCTACGTAAGCGTTTTCCTCACCAAGAGCGTCTATGATCTTCTGTCCGTCCTCCGTTTCCATGTAGGGCGTCATATCAACGATACCGTTCATAGCGATCCAGCTTGCCGCATAGGGATAATAAATAGGGATAATATCCAGCTCATCCCCGCCGGAGATCATCAGCTGGATACTGGTCTGATAATCGGATGCCTGAAGGGGAAGAAATTCCACCTCCATGTGATAGTTCGGAATCATATATTCATTTAAAGCATCTTCTACTGCCTGGCGGGCAGCGTCATCCTGAGTTGTAAATTCCACAAATGAGAAGACCAGATGATAAGGATCATCCTCTGTATATTCTCCGTAAGAAGTTACCGTTGTTCCGGAATCTCCTGAAGAGCTGCTGCTCTCATCTTGGGAAACTTCCTGTCCAGACGCATCGGATCCTGTACTCGATGATGCATTTCCGTCACTGTCCCCGCCGCAGCCGGCCAATAAGGAAACTGTCATAGCAATACTGAGACTTAATGGTAAAAATTTTGTTTTCATTTATTTCCCTCCTTTAGATCTCCCAATGCAAACGTCTTGCAGGAGATACAAGTTGACCAATAATCTCATACCAAGCACAAAAGATCTTTTGCTTTTTAGCTATGTATAAATTTTATGATTTTTTACATTTTTGTGCAATTCGC
>CAZMGH010000024.1:31838-35721 GCA_964565805.1 uncultured Lachnospiraceae bacterium | reverse complement strand
ACATAAGTTAATGCATGGTCCTTGACCAGATCCCATGGAGGATCGATCCCCACAACGGAATGATTTTCAGGGATCTTTGATCCGATGCGCTCCAGTTCCTCGATCAGGACCGCTGATGCGACAAAATTATCGCAGACAAATCCTGTAGGCAGATTTTTCTCCCGATAAAGATAGTCGCGGATCTCTCTCCGGTGAGATTCAATGGCTGCCTCCAGATTCCTCTGAAGCTTTTCATTGTCCGTGTCCCGCATAAAAACAAAATCAACGCGCAGTCCGCCTTCCCTTAGACGACCGGCACATTTTTTTGCTCCATCAAACCGCTTTGTCAGATTATAGTTGGTGTTGTTCCCGGTCCGCAGATACCCTATATGACGGTGGCCCATATTATATAAATGCCGAAGTCCGATTTCCGCCGCCAGTTCATTTCCAGCCCGAACCTGATCATAGCTTAAGGTGGGAATATCGCTGTCATAAAACACTATGGGCATCTTAAACTGGCTAAACACAGACAACTGTTCCGCAGACAGATTGGGCAGATTATCGGAAAAGAAAATGATCGCCCCGGCAACACCTTCTTCGTTACACAAACGGACGGCCTGTTGAACGCCATCCATGTTCTCCAAAAAAACATTCACCTCCAGGATATACCCGGTTTCTTTCAAATGCTCTAAAATGCCCTCCCGGGTGCGTTGCCCGAAGTTCCAACGGGAATCCATTTTCAGATTGATCATATTTTCTTTAAGGATAATACATTTGATCACACCGCCGGATCTTTTTCTCTCCTGCGACTCTTCCATCCACGCCTTACATTCCAGGATCTTTTTTCTGGTCGTCTCACTAACACCAGGCCGGTGATTTAAGGCCAGGGATACGGTGGCTTTTGAAATTCCCAGATGTTTTGCAATATCCACGGCCCTGACTTTCACAGAAACTTACCTCCGAGTTTTAGAGCATTGCGGCAAAAAATGCCACACCCAGTCCGATAACAACTAAAATACTTAAAACCGGCATCATACAGCCCATGCACCCGCCAGGTCTTCTCCGATGCGGCGGCGGTCCTCCCGGTCTTCCAAAAAACCCCCCTCTTGGGCCGCCAAACATTCCCCCAGGTCTTGGCCCTCTGGAGGGACGGGGACCCGGACCGCCGTGTCCTGGACCGCCTCCGGGTCTTCTTTGGCCTGGGCCGCCAGGTCCCATAAACAACACATTTGTACGGGTTTCATGATTTTCATAGCTATCCTTTCCAGTGATCATGCCAGTTCCTGCGAACTCCATTTGTTTCATCCTACATCCCTTCCTTTCATGTGTTTCTATTAAGCCATGCAGCTCCGGCTCCGCCTTCGCTGCGGGTTTGCGCCCTATACATCCTTCATATGCAGTCAGCCGGAAGAGCTTGCTCTCCCTTATGGCTGCTTATGAAGATGTGCATGGCTTAATTGTAGCACATTTATACAAATTAGACAAATGGTATGTGTGGGGAATGTTTCAATTCTGCGGCCGGCATGTTACTATACAAATACCAAATTTCCCGGCTTGATCCTGTAAGTTATGCACATAGGGCGCCCGGTCCACGGGTCTTTATCCACATAGGCGTCCAAAGAAAACACATCCGCCAGAACTTCCTTTGTCATGACAGTTTCTGCCGTGCCTTCATACAGTACCTTTCCATCCCGCATAGCAATCATCCAGTGGGAAAACCGGGCCGCCAGGTTCAGGTCATGGATTACAAGAGCAATCGTCTTATGGGAGGTTTCGTTCAAATCTTTCAGCAGTTCCAGCACATCCAGCTGATGGGCCATGTCCAGATATGTGGTAGGCTCATCCAGAAGGATCAGCGGCGTATCCTGGGCCAGGGCCATGGCGATCCAGGCCCTTTGACGCTGACCGCCGGAAAGGGCGTCAATATTTCTCTGGGCCAACGCTTCCATATGAGTCATTTCCAGGGCTCGCCGAATAGCCTGATGATCCTCAGCCCTTAGCTTCCCAAATCCCTTTTGATGGGGATAACGGCCATAAGCCACAAGCTCCTCCACCGTTAGGCCGCCGGGGGCCTGGGGGCTTTGAGGGAGAATGGCCATTTTCTGAGCCACCTGGATGGTCGGAAGCTGGGCGATCTGCTGTCCGTCCAGGATCACTTGTCCGGTTTTTACCGGCATCATTCGGGATAATGCCTTTAACAGAGTCGATTTACCGCAGCCATTAGGTCCGATAATCGAAGTAATCTGCCCCCTTGGGATCTGCACATCCATCTTTGGAATAATCGTGGTCTGCTGATACCCTGCTGATATACCCTCCCCTTTTAGTATGGCATCCATAGGTTCCTCCTTTCTCAGGACCGGATCAGTAAGTATAAAAAGTAAGGCGCGCCAATGACCGCTGCCACGATCCCTATGGAAATTTCATTGGGAGACAGCAATGTTCGGGAAATAATATCTGAAACTGTCATCAAAAGCGCTCCGGTCAGCACTGTGGTTCCGATCAATATTTTGAAATTTGGCCCTACAAGACGCCGGGCCAGATGCGGGCATACAAGTCCTACAAAGCTTAAGCCGCCGCCAACAGCACAGCACAAACTGGACATGGCAATGGCTGCTCCCAGCAGGGTCACTGTCTGACGGGAAACAGACACGCCCAGCCCCATGGCTGTCTGATGGCCCAGAGCAAGTACATTTAAGGTACGGCTTTTATAATATACAAATCCGGTCAAAAGGACCAATCCTGTAAAAAGCATCATCACATTAGGCCATGTGGCGCCCCAAATGCTTCCGGACAGCCAGTTTTGCACAAAGGCATACGCACTGTCAGACATACGCAGCATAAGCATTGTAGTCACACTGGAAATCGCTGTAGACATAGCCACGCCAATCAGGAGCATCCGCCTCGGAGACAGCCCCTGGCGGGTCAGGGCCAGGCGGTAATCCACAAGCGCCGTACACACCGATCCCCCAAAGGCAAGAAAAGGCAAGAGCATAGAAGCGCTCAGACCGCTGCCGGAAAAAAATACAATAAACGCAGCGACAAACAGCCCAGCTCCCGCATTGATCCCCAGGATTCCCGGCTCTGCCATGTCATTTCTTGACACACCCTGGATCACACATCCGGACACAGACAGCCCCACGCCCACCAAAAGACTGGTCAGCACCCGGGGCAATCTCAGATTTATTAATGTATAAGTCAGTCCGGACTCCGCCCGTCCGGTCATGATCTGCCAAAGCTGCTCCAGGCTAATCTGACGGTAACCTGCATTAATGTCAATCCAGACAGCGGCAAGGAGCAGCGCGATCATCACTGTGATCACAGCCGCCTGGCGGCGTTTCTTTTTTAAATGATCAGTCCACATTTTTTTCCTCCCTCCGGGCCGTCCATATAAAAAATGGAACGCCAATCACAGCAAATACAAGACCAATGGGCGTTTCCGCAGGAGCATTAATGGTACGGGATATTATATCGGCAATAAGCATAAAAAACGCTCCGGCAAGCATAGAGCATGGGATAACGGACCGGTAGTCCGCGCCCACAAAAAAGCGGACCACATGGGGCACTAAAAGACCCACAAAGGATATGGGCCCGGCAAGAGCCACAGCGCTGCCCGCCAAAAGAAGGACAACGCCAAGACACAAGGTCCGGGTCCGTTCAATTCCGAGCCCCAGTCCCCGGGCCGCTTCGTCCCCCAGGCTTAATAAAGAAATCCTTCTGGATAAAATTATGGAAAGTACCAGTCCTGTCAGGATCACGGGAGCCGCGAAGATCAGCTGATCGCCTCTTATCCCTGCTACACCTCCTGCTGTCCAGAAGGTCAGGTCATAGCCAATGTTGTAAAACATGGAAATCCCCTGGCTTAAAGATGAAAGAAACAGGCTCACAGCGCTTCCTGCCAGCACAA
>CAZMGH010000024.1:16285-31738 GCA_964565805.1 uncultured Lachnospiraceae bacterium | reverse complement strand
ATCCCCTGGCTTAAAGATGAAAGAAACAGGCTCACAGCGCTTCCTGCCAGCACAAGGCGCACCGGATCCAGTTTCTGCCGCTTCAGGCTCATGAGTCCGTAGACTATGACCATGGCTCCCAACGCTCCCGCAAAGGATAAAAGCACAGTGCCTGAAAAACTTATACCCGGGAAGAGGGCCAAACATAAAGCCAGGGCAAAGGTAGCCCCGGAGTTAATACCTAAAAGTCCGGAATCTGCCAGAGGATTCCGGGTCACCCCCTGCATAATTGCCCCGGCCACGGCAAATGCCGCTCCAACCAGCATACAGCCTAAAGTCCTTGGAATCCGCAGCTCATAAATAATGATCTGCTGCTGATCCGTCAGATCCGGGCCGGTCAGTACCTGCAAGATCTTTGACACAGGAATATCTGTGCTTCCATAGAGCACAGAAAGCACTGCGGCCACAATGACCCCAGCGCTTCCTGCCAGCACAAACAAGAGAAACTTCTTTCTTGCGAAACGGCTCATGCTTCCTCCTTAAAGCTTCTGAAAAACTCCAGGAAAATATCCAGCTGAGCATTTAATGTAATAGGATCCCGGTGCATAAAGGCCACCTGCTCATAGGACAGCACACGGCCCTCCTGCACCGCTTCCAGACTGTTCCACAACTGGGAATCCTCTACAAAAGCGCTGTCTGTGTCTGCCAAAACACCGTATAAAATAAAATCTCCTGCATAATCCGGCAGCGCCTCCAGGGAAATGACTTCATAAGTAGTATCTCCATCCACCATCTCCTCCTGAATGATCTCCGGCGCTTTTAACTCCCACATATCATACAAAATGCTTCCGCCTCTGGCAAAATGGCTTCCCATAACATAAATTTCCTGAGGCCATACCTCCACAATAGACACCGTCCGGTCGCCAACGATTTCCTGAATCTCATCCTTCGTGTCCATGACTCTTTGATTAAAGTCTTCAATATAAGCCTCCGCTTCATCGCTTTTTCCTAGCAGATCGGCAATATAGAGGAACAATTCCTCATCTGTACGCTTTCCGTCTTCAATGTAAACAGTAGGCGCTATGGCTGCGTATTTTTCATAATCCGCCTCTGTAATGGTCACAATAAGATCCGGCTGTGCCTCAACGATCATTTCCAAAGAAGTTTCCGCGCTGGCCACATTCATTTCCTGAATCCCATCCACATAATCAGCTAAAAAAGGATTGGAAAGCGAATATGGGGAGGCAATCACCGGTTTTACTCCAACGGCCAGAAATTCTCCCAGATAGTAATCGGAAAAGATCACCTGAGGATCTTCCGGGATTTCAACAGTGCCCATATCTGTTTCTACTGTGCGCATACCGCCCTCGGAGTCCCCGTCCGTGGACGCCTGAGTGTCGCTCTGATCGTTTGCCGCTTCCTGAGCCTGAGATTCGGCCGTACTCCCTGCCTGGGTTTCAGTCTGTGAACCCGTATTTGAACCACAGCCGACCAAAAGTCCGGCCGCCATAACTGCTGCGGAAAATAAGGAAATCACTCTTAAATTTCTCATAAAATTGCTCCTTTCTGATAACGGTTCAGCTTTTGGAATTTTGTATATCAAATGAAACCAGCGAGATACCACGCTCATTGCTGGCGTCATGTAAATTAGTTGTAGCTAACCAGCCGAAAAGTATGTTATCATAGAGATGTATAAAATTCAACCTATAATAAAAAAATCACCGTTTTGATTTATATTGTGAACCTTTTTGGTTTATCTATCCTGCTAGGAGGGTTAAAAATGTCCTTAAGGACGCACATGAACTTTCAGAAAATGATCTTTAAACAGATGGACTTCTCGGAAACGCCCCTGGGTCCCGGCTCTCTGTGGCAAAACAGCGCTCACCCGGAAAATGGATGCTGCTTTGTTTTTCACCGGACGGATGCCTATGTCCTTACCATCGGCGATTATAAAATTCCTAAAACATTCCAGCTGTCCTTTCTCAATTCGGGGCCGATCCTACGTTTTGGAAGCCTTTATGAGGGAAAGACCCGCTTTCATGTAGAAGGTATTCAAACCCGGTCATCTTCACCGGTAAATTTTATCGTTAAAGAAGAAAATATCCAAGGCGTTCAATACTGGCAGGCTGGAGCCCACTATAAGGGCGTTGAAATCGCGCTTTCCTTTGACTATGTTAATGCCATGAAAAGTCTGGAGCCTCATACGGAGCTTTTAGGACGGTTGCCAAAGAATGTAACCCAAAACCTGCTCCCATCCCCTGTCTCCGCCATTTTATCCCAGCTCTCCTCTTTTCAGAAACTGAAAACTCTGACTCCATTAATCCTGGAAGGAATGATCCTGCAGTGCCTTGGCTTCCTGTCACAGGCTGCCGCCAGGGGCTATTTTTCCCCCGCCGGAGAACAACCGGCAATCTATATAGGCAAAAAGAAGCTTACATTTACTCAACAGGACTTTCAGGCCATTGAACAGGTCCGCCAGATGATCCTGGAAAATCCCGGCGCGGACATGACCATTGCCTATCTGGGACATAAGGTCTTCCTCAATGAGCAAAAACTAAAGACCGGCTTTAATTTGTGCTATCACACTACGATCGGAGCTTTTATCAGAGACTGCCGCATGTCCCTGGCCTCAGAACTGCTGATCCATACCGGCGCCGCCATTGAAGAAATCGCCCAGACCTGCGGCTACGGCAGCAGTACCGGCTTTATCCGGGCCTTCCGTCAAAAATACCAGATGACACCCCTGCGTTTCCGCCAAGAAAAACGGTCCGGGGCATAGCTCATCCCCTTTTGTTGACGTTTTCCAGGCCGCCATGTTACTATATAAATACAAATTAACTTGATTGAGGAGGTAATTTTATGACAGAGCTTGAGAAAAAGATGGAACATCTTGCAGATCTGGCAGACATTGAACAGCTGCTGAACAAGTATGTTTATATGCTGACCACTATGGACTTTGAACACATTTTTGATGAGTGTTTTTCCCAGACACGGGAGGATGTGTCTATCCAGGCTTCCGACAGCGGAGTTTATATTGGAAAGGCGCATATTAAAAACCGGTTTTTCGCAAAATTTATGGGGTTTTTAAAAGAAATTCCAGGCGCTTTTACTATGCACTTAGCCTGCAACCCGGTGATTGAAATTTCACCGGATCGGACCCTGGCCCATTCTGTAGCTCTGTCCCCAGGCTGTGCCACAGATCCCCAAAACCGGGAAGCCCTTTGGATCTGGGGCACATTTACCGATGACTATATTCGGGAAAACGGCCAGTGGCGTATCCTTCATCACGCTTTTATTCCTCTGTTCCGCTCACCTTATGATAAAGGCTGGACCAAGCAGGCCGTAGGCACTCAGCTGTCCAAGGTTTCCGGGGAAATGGCTGATGGTCCTTCCCAATTCTGGAATCCCTATGATATTGAAAAATGCGGCGATGCTTTGTGGGCCACACTGCCTGGTATCAAGGATTTAAAAAAATTTTAGCCAGACGATCTATCGCCATCTCTTTGATCTGCTTCCTGCTGCATCCGGATTACCTGACGGTAAACATTTTCAACATCCTGCTGCGTTGCCAGCGCTTCCGAAAATGCGCTGCCGCTGCCGGCGGCGATTCCCATATGAAAGGCGTACCGGTAATCCCTTTCCTTAAGCCATCCGGCCAAAAAGCCTGCAACCATAGAATCTCCTGCGCCTACCGCATTGATCAGCTTTCCCTCAGGCGCCGGAAGGGCATGGACCTGATCGCGCTCATCTACAAGGACCGCGCCCTCACCGGACATGGACACAAGCACGTTCCGGGCGCCCATTTCCCGAAGCTTCCGCGCGAAAGGAACCACGGATTCCCGGGTCTTAAGCTCTGTATGAAAGATTTCCCCCAGCTCATGGTTATTGGGCTTAATAAGAAATGGCCTGTACTCTAAAACATTCACTAAAAGATCCCGGGTGGCATCTACAACGAACAGGAGCCCCCGGTCCTTAAGGCGCTCCATAATGTCCCGGTAAATGGAATCGGGAAGACTCTGGGGGATACTTCCTGCCAGTACCAGCACGTCCCCGGCTTTTAAGCCATCCAGCTTTTTAAAAAGCTGCTCCACCTGAGCCCTGGGAATGTCCGGCCCCTTTCCGTTGATCTCTGTTCCGTCAAAATTCTTCAATTTCACGTTGATTCGTGAAAACCCATCCTCAAGCCGAATAAAATCACAGCCAATCCCAAGATCCTGTGCCCGCTTAAGGATTTCATCCCCGGTAAAACCCGCGATAAACCCAAGAGCTATATTTTCAACCCCCAGATTTTTCAGTACCGCAGAAACATTAAGCCCCTTGCCTCCGGGAAGCATCTGCTCTGTGCGAGTCCGATTCGTCATCCCTAAGTGAAAATCATCCACAGAAATAATGTAGTCTAGGGAAGGATTAAATGTCACTGTGTAAACCATATTCAAACCAACCTCCGTTCCTTATGTCGATTTTATTATGCCGCCATAATCATTCAAATTCAATCCCATTCGTTCACATTCTTTAGGAATTATTTTTGTATATAGGTCACAAGTTTCTTTAAATCATCTTAGAGGTTTAAATTATCTTAAAATTTTTATGTTTTTTTCGGGAACAGTGGGAACAAATTGTGATAGAATAGTTAAATAAGACACGCGACAGAAGGTCATGCGGGCTGCGCTTGCGCAGGCAAGCATAACTTTGTGGCGCGCAAAACACCGAAATGAAGGGAGTGTTTTTATGGACGAATATCTGGTAGTCATTCTTCAGGCTTTTATACTTTTTCCTATTGTTGCCTTTTTATTTACATTGCCTTATATGGTTTTTAATTATCATAAATACGGATCTGTTTTAAGTCTGCGCATTATTATCGTTTATTCATTTATCCTTTATTTAATGTGCATTTATTTTCTTGTGATCCTGCCTCTGCCTTCCATCGCCGAAGTTTCCGCCATAACCGGAACCCGGATGCAGCTGGTTCCCTTTAATTTTGTGGGAGATATTCTGAGGCAGGCCCACATCGTCCTGTCCCAGCCCCGGACCTATACAGGGATCTTTAACCAGGCATTTTTTCAGTTTTTATTTAATGTGATCATGACCGTGCCTTTTGGGATCTACTTAAGGTATTACTTTAAATGCCGTTTTCTTAAAACACTGATCTTGTCCTTTTGCCTGTCCCTGTTTTTTGAGCTGACCCAGCTTTCGGGACTTTACTTTATTTATCCAAAAAGCTACCGGCTTTTTGACGTAGACGATCTTCTGGCAAACACTTTAGGGGGTGTTTTTGGCTACGCCATCATTTCACCATTTTTAAAAATACTGCCCTCCCGAGAGCAGATCGACAAAGTAAGCTTCCACCGGGGCCGACAGGTTTCCCTGACCCGGCGCCTGGTTTCCGCCATGTTTGATCTGATCGTTGTCGCCCTTTTAGGCAGCCTGGCCTCAGCATTTTTAAGGATTTTTCATCTGGACATTCCTCACTTTGGGGCAATAATCCTGTTCCTTTATTTTTCCCTGGTGCCTATGGTATTTAAAGGCCGGACTTTTGGAAAATTCATCACCAAAACCCGGATCTCATCCTTTAAAAATGTCCGTACCCGGTGGCATCAGTATCCTTTAAGAGCCGGGAGCTTTCTTCTGGTCATGTATGGGATCCCATGTCTGATCTATCAGGTACTGATCCCCTGGCTAAACGCCCGGACCCAGGCGGCCGCAGGCCTGGCCCTCCTCATCCTTATAGTTTTTGGCATTTACTTCTTTTACTCATTTTTCGCCGCCATTATGGCTGTGCTCCACAAACGGCTTTTCTATGAAAAGCTGTCCGGGACTCAGATCGTAAGTACTATTGCTTCATTTTAGCCAGAAAGTTTTACTCTAAGACCAATCCCTCTCCGGATTCCTTTAAGTCGTAAAACGTGGGACGTTCTTTATAAAAATCATTGGGATAATGAAGTACGTACCGAGTCCTGCCCTCCAGATCGGTAAACACCATGCCATGTCCCCCATTTTCCGGGAACAGGGGCATTTCCAGATGACGCCATGGCCCTTTAATATCCCCGCTGTCAGACACAGCCATACCTACGCTGTAGCCGTGATTTCCCCAGCTGGACCAAATAACGATCCGCCGTCCATCCGCAGCCGTATATACTGTGGGGCCATCGGTAAAATACACATCCCCGTCCATATGGAATTCTTCTTTCGCAAAAGGCACCGGTTTGGCCCAGGGAGCGTCCTTGGCGGAAAACAGCAGCACCGGATCTCCCACACCATGGGCCAGGTCGCGGGAAAGCTCCAGCATACACATATCCCCATCCGGCACATCTTCAAAGGAATGGGAAAAGATCAGATAAGGCGTTCCCTGCGCGTCCATAAAAACCGTTCCGTCAATACACGTCCAGGCCTTTGGAGTAACTACATCGTCTGTCAATGGCACAAACGGCCCTTCCGGCTGATCTGCCTTTAAAATCTGGATGCCTTTGCGGCTGCCATTTCCAAAGGTCGTAATCAGATAAAAACTTCCTTCATAGAAAATACATTCCGGAGCCCAAAAGTTCTGATCTGCCCAGAATCCCTCCGGCCGCTTAAAAATTTCCACAGGACCGCTCCACTCCTCCAGGTCCTCGCTAACATATACATCAAATCCATCTGCCTTGCCCCAGCAGGTGGCTGCCCGGGTGCCGTACATGTAGTATTTATTATCGTGGACAAGAATATATGGGTCACGGATGTTAATGTCTTGGCTTTTCATTATAGAGTTCTCCTTTCTCAAAGCTTTGTCGTTTTAACAAGACGTCCCAGCAGGATTTCCTCCGTAGGAAGAGGCTATGATGGCGCTGTCCGCCAGCAGCAGCGGGAACAGGCGAGCAGATATAATCGCCGCTTTGTGGCTATTATATCATAATCCCCCCTGGGATGGAATATTTTGAGAAAAATGTAGCATTTGGAAAAAGACTGGGTTATAATGGATTTTTGTAGAATAATCATGAATCTGCTCATAAGTGCTGAGCCGGGTCTGACCCTTTGATGGACAGCCCTTGAAAAATGATTCCGAGTGGGGAAAGGAATTTGTATAATGACATCCATTTTGCTTATTATTATTTATCTTGCCTTTATCAGTCTTGGATTGCCGGATTCTCTGCTGGGTTCCGCCTGGCCGGTCATGTATCCGGATCTGGATGCGTCTGTATCCTGGGCCGGAGGGATTTCCATGATCATCTCCGCCGGGACGATTGTTTCCAGCCTGGCCAGCGACCGGCTGACACGGAAACTTGGAACAGGCCGGGTCACTGCCATTAGTGTTTGTATGACTGCTGTGGCGCTGTTTGGATTTTCCACCAGCCACTCCTTCTGGATCTTATGCCTGTGGGCCATTCCCTACGGTCTTGGCGCGGGAAGTGTGGATGCGGCCCTGAACAACTTTGTGGCCCTTCATTATCCCGCCAGACATATGAGCTGGCTCCACTGTATGTGGGGCATTGGCGCCAGTGTGGGACCGGTGATCATGGGATGGGCCATTACCGGAGGCCTGAAGTGGAACGGCGGATATATGATCATCTCCGTCATCCAGATCGCTTTAACTGCTGCGCTGTTTTTAACCCTTCCTTTATGGAAAAAGGCTAAAAGCCCCTATGAAAATATGAAGCCGGTTGTTCAGCCCCAAGGCGATTCCAGCAGCAAAGAAAAATCAGCTTCCCATTCACAGGCCAGTCCGGCTTCAAATAAGCCGCTTAGCCTGGGCCAGATCTTAAAGCGCCGGGGCATTAAGGAAGTGCTCATCTGCTTTGGCTGCTACAGCGCCTTGGAATCCACTACAGGCATGTGGGCTGCCAGCTACTGTACACTGTGGCGAGGCATTTCCGCGGAAACCGCGGCCCAGTGGGCCAGCTTATTTTATCTTGGTATTACTATCGGACGGTTTTTCTGCGGCTTTATGACCTTAAAGGTAAATGACCGGAATATGATCCGCCTGGGTCAGATCGTAGCTGCGGTGGGAATCATTTGTGTATTTCTTCCCGGCAATAATATGTTCCTGCTGGTCGGCCTGATCCTTATCGGCTGCGGCTGCGCGCCGATCTATCCGTCCATTATCCATGAAACACCGGCCAACTTTGGCCCTGAGTTAAGTCAGGCGATTATCGGTATCCAAATGGCCTTTGCCTATACCGGCTCCTGCCTGATGCCGCCCCTTTTCGGCCTGATCGCCCAGTACATATCCGTGTCCCTGTTCCCAGCGTTCCTTGTGATCTTTTTGATCCTTATGGTCATCATGGCGGAACGGCTCCACATACGAGTACGTTCATGAACAATCCGGGACAGCGCAGCTTTCTGGCTGCGCTGTCCCAAACAGCTGCTTTTATTTTTCGGTATCTTTTTCTTTATCTTCCACTTTAATCTGAATATGCACATCATCCAGCTGCTTCTGGTCCACAACTGCCGGAGCATTCATCATAACATCCATGGCATTTTTGTTCATTGGGAACGGAATGATCTCACGGATGCTGTCTTCACCGGTAATAAGCATGATCATACGGTCTACACCGGGAGCAATGCCTGCATGTGGTGGAGCACCGTAGCAGAAAGCGTTGTACATGGCCGGGAATTTCGCCTTTACATCGTCCTCGCCCAGGCCGATCAGGTTAAATGCTTTCACCATAATCTCAGGATCATGGTTACGGACAGCGCCGGAGGACAGCTCTACACCGTTGCACACCAGGTCATACTGATATGCCAGGATAGTGAGCGGATCCTGCTCATTTAATGCCTTCAGGCCGCCCTGAGGCATAGAAAACGGATTATGGCAGAACTCCAGCTCTCCGGATTCCTCGCCGATCTCATACATTGGGAAATCCACGATCCAGCAGAACTCATAGCAGTTCTTACGCATATGAGCCTCGCAGTTGGCGCCTAAAAGATTGCGCAGCACCCCTGCGGTCTTTTGTGCCTTTAACTTTGGCCCTGCTGTAAGGCCGATAAAATCTCCCGGTTTTAAGCCAAGGGCTTCAACTACCTGATTCTTAATATTTACAAGGAACTTACTGATACCGCCCACCAGCTCGCCTTTATCATCCAGCTTAAACCAGTAAGCTTTATTTCCTGTCTGAACCTCTACATCATTGCAGATCTTGTCAATGACCTTGCGGGTTGCTCCAAACTGATCCACCACGATGGCTTTAACAACATTTCCTTCAAATGGGCCGAAGCCGCAGCCAGACAAAATTTCTGTGGCATCCTGGAGCACCAGGTCGATGCGCAGATCCGGCTTGTCTGAGCCGTACGTATCCATGGCTTCCAGGAAGGGGATCCGGGTAAACGGAGCCTTGGAAGCTGCTTTATAAATACCATACTTTTCAAATACCGGAGGAAGCACCTGTTCAATAATACTAAACACATCTTCCTGGGTAGCAAAAGACATCTCCATATCTAACTGATAAAATTCACCTGGGGAGCGGTCTGCGCGGGCATCCTCATCTCTAAAGCATGGTGCGATCTGGAAATACCGGTCAAATCCAGAAGCCATTAAGATCTGCTTAAACTGCTGCGGCGCCTGGGGCAGGGCGTAAAACTTGCCCGGATGAACTCTGGAAGGCACAAGATAATCTCTGGCCCCTTCCGGAGAAGAGCATGTTAAAATCGGTGTTGTGATCTCAAGGAAATCCAGATCCATCATCCGCTGGCGCAGCTCAGCCACGATCTTGCTTCTTAAAACGATCTTATCCTTTACAGAAGGATTTCTAAGATCCAGATAGCGGTATTTCAGGCGGAGATTTTCATCCGCGTCTGTCGAATGATTGATCTCAAAAGGCAGGGCATTATAACGGCAGTTCCCCAGCACTTCAATCTTCTCCGGCACCACTTCAATGTCGCCGGTCGGCAGCTTTTTGTTTTTGCTGGAACGTTCCCGAACAACACCTTCCACACTAATAGTGGCTTCATTATTCACGCCATCCAGCGCCTGCATCATTTCCTCTGTTTCAATAACGATCTGAGTTGTTCCGTAAAAATCCCGCAGGATCAGAAACCCAAGGTTTTTGGAAACCTTTCTCAGATTTTCATACCATCCCGCTAAAGTAACCTTTTCACCGATATTTTCGGCCCGAAGCTGGTTACATGTATGGGTCCTGGACTGTATCATATATTCCACTTCCTTTTTTCATGACATATCTCCGGTAAGTATAGCATATACTTTGAGGAATAATCAAGAAAAAGCAGAAGAAAAGCGCTGCTTTACCGGGGCATGGCTACTACTCACAAGAATAAATAGTAACCAACGCTTAAAACTGAATTGTATCCTCACAGATCCGCCTTACAATATCTCACAATATTCCCGGGGTGATATACATCTGGATCATGGAGGCAAAATCTTTATTTTTACAAGCTACTCCCTTTTTGGAAAGTGGCATGAAGCTTTTGATAAAGAATTTGACACATTTCAAATTTTTATATGGCACAAAACAACGCTATTGTACTGGATCCGTTTATGGGCGTTGCAACAACAGGCGAAGCCGCACTTTCTCTCGGTCGTCGTTTTATCGGCTGCGATATTAATAAATTATATTGTCAGGCATCACTAAAGCGATTATCCGGATTCTAAAAATTGAGATATAAGGATTCAAATACCTTTTCATTTTGTTTGTCAATTACTTTTTTAAATGTGGAATTTCCGGAAGGCAAAAACTCATGCCTTTTATATAAATCCTTCGGTAAACTTACTGTATAATCTGCGTTTCCCCGCTTTCCGTCAAAGGACAGAAGGTATTTTATTCCTCTCTTATTAAGATCTTCAAGATAAGCGAGAAACCTTTCAAAATCAATTGTTCCAAAATATCTGCCTTTTGTATGAAAATACGGAGGATCTAAGTAAATAATATCCCCCGCTTTCGCAGACGCTGTCGTAATAGTATAATCTTCTGACATAAAGTCCGTTTCCTGAAGCCTTGATGACCAGTCATAAATAATTTTTCTTAAACTATCCGGTTTTATCCCAGGTCTGGAATAATGAAACGAATTATTAAACTCTCCTTTCTCATTAAACCGTATAAGTCCGTTGACACAAGTTCGGGACAAAAACAGGAGATCATAGGGAGATTTTTCTTTGTTAAAATCGTCTCGGATCGCATAATAGGCAGTATAGCCCTCTTCCCGAATCCTAGTCCACCGCGTAGTATAACCATCCGCAAGAGATTCCGGATTATCCCGGATTTCCTTCCATAGATCAATAAGCGGTTTACATATATCTCCGCAAACGCTTTTTTTAGGATTTACTGCGTAAAGCATGGAGCCTCCGCCTATAAAAGGCTCATAGTAGGTTCCAAAAATATCAGGAAAAAAAGATTTAATTCTTTCAGATTGAGTTCGCTTGCTGCCGCTCCACTTAATAACCGGTTTTATCATGTTTTGCCTCTTCCTCCTGTGTAATCTGAAATAAATGGATCTGCTCATTTTCCTGTACAGTATGTGCCAGTCGCTCCTCTGAAATCTTGCAATATTTTTCCTCAATTTCAAAACCTATAAAATGTCTTCCTGTCATTTTAGCAGCAACACATTCACTCCCTGCACCAGCAAATGGTGTTAATACAATATCACCGGGATGTGACGAAAGCTTAATCATCCTTGTAAGAATCTTAACCGGTTTTTGAGTAGGATGTTTTCCATATTTTAACTCATCACGCTTTTTATTATTGGATAAATCCCATACTGTCCGCATCTGCTTGCCTGCTGACTTTAACTCATCCCCGGGGAAATCGCCATTTTTGGAATATTCATAGTCAAAATAATAACTGCGCTTTTTCTCTCCCGAATGTACCCATAAAATATTTTCATGGCTGGCTGTCAAACGTCTTCCGGAAAGATTTGGAAATGCATTTTTCTTATACCAGATCACTTCATTTATAATCTCAATCCCCAGTATCTGACACACTACGTTAATCACACCAATATTATGATAGGTTCCAAAAATCCACATTGACCCCGTTGGTTTTAAAATCCGCTTAGCTTCTGATAACCAAGCAACGGTAAAGCTATAATAATCTCCCAAGGTCATATTATCCCAATTTTCATTTGTAATATTCCAATTCCCCCCCATTCCCGAAAGTTGTACACTGTTGTCCCATTTCCAGTCACCGCTTTTGGATAGATTATAGGGGGGATCCGTTATAATCAAGTCAATACAATTATTTTATCTATATAAAGAGCGTCTTTTTGGCTTTTTACTCATTGATTTTGGTGAAAAAACCTCCCTTCTTTCAGGCTTGCGAAGAAAAAAGTTTTTGGGCTAACTTTATTATCTCGCAATTCTCCTGGAAAAGGGAGGTTTTTATTAATAATTATTTTTGCTCGTCGGAGCTGAGAAGAAAAGCCCTGCAATTTGCATCAGCATCCCCGAAGCCTCCTCTGCTATGCAGTAAATACGCAATTACATATCACACCCGAACCACGCGTCTTCTGAATCGTTGCGAAAAATCATCACGACTGTCCTTCTCTGTACTTTTTCGCCTGAGCTTCAATAAGGTCCTGGTCCTCAAAGTAGTTAATCTTCATGGACCGTTTTACTTCCGCCAAGGTGATAGCTGCCACCGCTTCCGCCTTTTTGCTGCCTTCCTCCAGGATCCGGTATACTGCCGGAATATCCTGTTCAAACTGTTTTCTTCTCTGGCGGATCGGCCCAAGCTCATCCTGAAGCACCTTGTTCAGGAACTTCTTCACCTTCACATCCCCAAGACCACCCCGGGTATAATGAGCCTTAAGCTCATCCAGGTTCTTATAATCCGGAAGATATTTTTCAAAATGCGCATCCTTACAAAACGCATCCAGATAAATAAAGACCGGATTGCCTTCCACCTGTCCCGGATCTTCCACTCTCAGATGGTTGGGGTCTGTAAACATGGACATTACCTTCTTACGCACATCCTCCGCGCTGTCTGACAGATAGATGCAGTTATTTAAGGACTTGCTCATTTTCGCCTTGCCGTCAATCCCCGGCAGGCGCAGGCAGGCCTTATTATCCGGCAAAAGCACCTGGGGCTCTACTAAAGTATCCCCGTAAACAGAATTAAACTTGTGGACGATCTCCCGGGTCTGTTCGATCATAGGCAGCTGATCTTCCCCCACAGGAACTGTAGTGGCCTTAAATGCGGTAATGTCTGCTGCCTGGCTGATGGGATAGGTAAAAAATCCCACCGGGATGCTGGCTTCAAAGTTGCGCATCTGGATCTCTGATTTTACTGTAGGATTTCTCTGGAGACGGGACACAGTGACCAGGTTCATATAGTAAAAGCTCAGCTCGGTCAGCTCAGGCACCTGAGACTGAATAAACATGGTACTTTTTTCAGGGTCCAGACCGCAGGACAGGTAGTCTAAAGCCACCTCAATAATGTTCTGGCGCACCTTTTCCGGATTGTCGGCATTATCTGTTAATGCCTGGGCATCAGCGATCATAATAAATACATCGTCATATTCGCCGGAATTTTGCAGCTCTACCCGGCGTTTCAGGGAGCCTACATAATGACCCACATGAAGCTTTCCTGTCGGACGGTCGCCGGTCAAAATGATCTTCTTCATTAGAATTTCCTCCTTAATCCGCATGATTATAACAGTTCAGTCAGCTGACCTGTTACGCCTGACTTTATCATCAGGCACATACCCTTTGCGGACACTTTTCTGAATGATAGTATAGCATACAAACCCGGCAGTCTGCAATGGGAGGTTATTGTAGAGTTTTTTGAAGTCCAACGAACACTGATGATTTTAGCTTGCTGCGACAAAACACCGCGTTTTCTTAACGTTTCCGGGCGCACCCAAAACCGTCCGGCAGCCTTAAAACTGCCGGACGGTATCTTTTTACAGCGAAATCTCATCAATTAATTTCAGTTCGTCTTCTGAGAATTTTGTATTGTTAATGGCCTTAATATTATCCAAGATCTGAGAAGGACGGGATGCGCCTACCAAAACGCTGGTAACAACTTCATTTCTGAGGATCCAGCTTAAAGCCATTTCTGCCAGCGTCTGGCCTCGCTCTATAGCAAGGTTATTTAGTCTGCGGATCTGCTCAAGACGTTCTAAAGTCAAAGCGGACTCCTTTAAGAAGCGTCCATCTGTGCGGATGCGGCTGTCCTCCGGAATCCCGTGAAGATAACGGTCCGTAAGCATTCCCTGAGCCAGGGGGCTGAAGGCAATAATGCCTTTGCCAAGTTTTTGGGATGTTTCTTTTAAACCATTTCTTTCAATCGTCCGGTCAAAAATAGAATAGCGATTCTGATTAATAATAAACGGGCAGTGAAGATCTTCTAAAATAGCGGTCGCCTTTTCCAGTGTTGCCCCGTCATAATTGGAAAGTCCCACATATAATGCTTTGCCGCTGGCAACAGCGTGGGTCAGAGCTCCCATGGTTTCTTCAAGGGGTGTCTCCGGATCCATCCGGTGATGGTAAAAAATATCCACATAGTCCAGTCCAAGGCGCTTTAAGCTCTGGTCAAGACTGGCCAGAAGGTATTTTCGGCTGCCCCAGTCTCCATAAGGGCCGTCCCACATGCCATATCCGGCCTTTGTACTGATGATCAGCTCGTCTCTGTACTGGGAAAGATGTTCTTTTAAAATCGATCCCAGGTTCTTTTCCGCGCTTCCTGCCTCCGGCCCGTAATTGTTGGCCAGGTCAAAATGGGTGATTCCATTGTCAAAAGCCGTAAAGCACATCTGCTTCATGTTTTCATAGGATGATGTATCCCCAAAATTGTGCCACAATCCCAAAGATACTGCCGGAAGCTTCAAACCGCTCTTTCCGCAGCGGTTGTAAGCCATAGAATCATAACGTTTTTCCCATGCCTGATACATAAAATCTCCTCCTGATTTTTTTCTTTACTTAGCGTACAGCTTCAAGTATACTTGAAGTCAAGAAGTTTTTATAAAATCCGGCGGAAAATCCCAACAATCCAGCCAGCTGAACTGCTTCATTTCCACTCATACAGGAGGAAGCCGCCTCAGGCGGCCAATATATCATCATGACACAATATTCTATCCGGGAACTTTCCCAAATGTTTCAGATTCCATCTTCCACTTTGCGCTATTATGAAGACTCCGGTCTTCTGCCGCCAGTGGAAAGAAACCCATCCGGTCAGCGGGTTTATACAGACGCCCATGTGGAACGGCTCCATAAGATCCGGTGTTTTAAAAACACCGGCATGACCATCGCTCAGCTTCAGACCTTCTTTAATTACGAAGCCGATGAGCTGAATCATATTGACGATGTTCTGGAACTGCTCAACAGTCAGGAAGTCATCGTCCGCAGGCAATTAGATGAGCTTCAAAAAGCCTATGCCCATCTCCAGAAAAAGCTCCGGTATTATGGCGCTATTAAAGACTGTATGGAAAAAAATCTGCCATTGCCCTGCTGGAAGGATTATGAATGACAGACGCCGCCAGGCGTCTGCATAAAAGGGCGTCTGCCTGGAAAAGGGCGCCTGTCTCACGACAGACGCCCCTTAAAATCTTCAT
>CAZMGH010000024.1:0-16185 GCA_964565805.1 uncultured Lachnospiraceae bacterium | reverse complement strand
CGTCTGCCTGGAAAAGGGCGCCTGTCTCACGACAGACGCCCCTTAAAATCTTCATATCCAAAAGTTTTTACAATTTCTAAATTTCCGTCCTTGTCCCGCCACACAATATCCGGCAAAGGCATCCCGTTAAAGGTATTGGTCTTGACCATGGTATACAGGGCCATGTCCTCAAAAACCACCCGGCTGCCTTCCACTAAAGGCCGGTCAAAGGAATAATCTCCGATCACATCCCCGGCCAGACAGGTAGGTCCGCCAAAGCGGTAGGTAAACGGCTTTTCCTTCGGCTTTCCGGATCCCATGACCGGGGGACGGTAGGGCATCTCAAGCACATCCGGCATATGGCACGCCGCGGATGTATCCAGGATCGCCAGATGCATGTCATTTTCCAAAATCTCCAAAACCGAAGATACAAGGTATCCGGCATTTAAGACCACGGCTTCTCCCGGCTCCAGGTAAACCTCTACATTATACGTATCCTGAAGATGCTTAATGATCCGCTCCAGCCGGGCAAGGTCATACCCCGTCCGGGTAATATGATGGCCGCCCCCAAGATTGATCCATTTGACCATAGAAAGCCATGGGCCAAACTGAGTTTCTACCGCTTCCACGGTCTGCTCCAGAGCATCAGAATCCTGCTCGCACAGCGTATGAAAATGCAGGCCGTCCAGCATACGCATGATTCTTGGGTTAAAATTTTCCAGAGTTGTTCCCAGACGGGAACCGGGGGCGCAGGGATCATAGATGGCATGGCCCTCCTGGGTAGAACACAGAGGATTTAGCCGCAGGCCGATGGATTTTCCACAATCTTTGGCTTTTTTTCCAAACTTATCCACCTGGGCGGGAGAGTTAAACACAATGTCATCCACATAGGTGAGCAGCTCGTCAAACTCATCCTCCCGGTAGGCAGGACTGTATACATGAGTTTCTTTGCCAAAATACTCATGGCCCAGCCGCGCCTCATAAAGTCCGCTGGCCGTAGTCCCCCGCAAATACTGACGGATCAGCGGATAGGCATAAAACATGGAAAATGCCTTCTGGGCCAGCAGGATCTTACAGCCGGTGCGGTCCATGATGCCCTTTAATATTTCAAGATTGTAGATGAGTCTTTCCTCATCCACAACAAAACAGGGGGTTTTGACATTTTCCCACCAATTTCCGCCATTCATCAGTCCACCAGCGCCGGATCATAGGATTCTTTCCAGGGAAGTCCCCAGCGGTTTAACGCGTCCATAAACGGATCCGGATCAAATTCTTCAATATTATGAACACCTGGTTTATTCCATGTGCCGGTCATAAGCATCATAGCGCCGATCATGGCCGGAACTCCTGTCGTATAGGCAACGGCCTGGGAACCTACTTCTTTGTAGCACTCCTCATGATCGCAAATATTATACAGATAGTATTTCTTTTCCTTGCCATCCTTTTTTCCCTGGAAAATACAGCCAATATTCGTCTTTCCTTTGGTTCTCGGACCTAACGTGGAGGGATCCGGAAGGACAGCCTTTAAAAACTGCAGGGGAACGATTTCCTTGCCTTCAAACATAATCGGCTCGATGGAGGTCATCCCCACATCCTCCAGACATTTTAAATGGGTCAGATAACTCTGTCCAAAGGTCATAAAGAAACGGATCCGCTTGATTCCGGGAATATTTAAGGCAAGGCTTTCGATTTCCTCATGATGGAGCAGATACATATCCTTTTCTCCAACACCTTCAAAATTGTAGACCCGCTTGATCTCCATAGGCTTTGTCTCTACCCAGCGGCCGTCCTCCCAGTAGGAGCCATTGGCAGAAACCTCACGGATATTAATTTCCGGATTAAAGTTGGTGGCAAATGGATAGCCATGGTCGCCGCCGTTACAGTCCAGAATATCAATATAATTGATCTCATCAAACTCATGCTTTAAGGCATAGGCAGAAAATACGCCGGTAACGCCCGGGTCAAATCCGCTGCCAAGAAGGGCTGTGATCCCGGCTTTTTCAAAACGTTCACGATAAGCCCACTGCCAGCTGTATTCAAATTTCGCCGTATCCTCCGGCTCATAGTTTGCTGTGTCCACATAATTTGTCTTTGTTGCCAGGCAGGCATCCATAATGGTCAGATCCTGATAGGGCAGGGCCAGATTTAAAACCACATCCGGCTTTACCTCATTGATCAGAGCCGTCAGCTCGTCCACATTGTTGGCATCCACCTGAGCTGTGGTGATCTTTGTCTTTGTCTGGCCTTCCAGCTTTTCCTTTAATGCATCGCATTTGGACTTTGTCCGGCTGGCAATACAGATCTCCTCAAAAACTTCACTGTTCTGGCAGCATTTATGAATCGCCACACTGGCAACGCCGCCGCATCCGATAATCAACGCTTTTCCCATAGCGTATCCTCCTTCTTTCTTGCTTCTATATCAGCGCCAAAAGCATCTCCCGAACCAACTTACAAGCCGCCATGGTGGATACGCCGCTGGCGTCATAGTGGGGAGAAAGCTCATTAACGTCACAGCCGATAATATTGGCATGACTGCACACATAAGTAACTGCCTGGCGCAGGGCATCAAAGCTGACGCCGCCAGGCTCCGGCGTTCCGGTTCCCGGGAACACCGATGGATCTAAAACATCCAGATCCACCGTAAAATATACCGGTTTTTGCCCCAGATCCTTTACTATATCTTCCAGGCCATCCAGATTAAACTTGTTGGTAAACACATGGTCCCGGCCCCAGGCAAACTCTTCCCGATCTCCGGAACGGATGCCAAACTGGAAGATCCGACCGTCACCGACCAGCTCCCAGCACCGTCGCAGCACACAGGCATGGGATAAGGACACGCCCAGGTACTCCTCTCTAAGATCCGCATGGGCATCCATATGAATAATATTTACATCCGGATAAGCTTTTGCCGCTGCCCGAAAAGCCCCCAAGGTCACTAAATGCTCACCGCCCAGCATAAAAGGCAACTTTCCAAACTCAAAAATAGCCGTTGTCTGCTTTTCAATGGCTTCCAGGGCCTTTTCCGTATTTCCAAAGCATAGCTCCAGATCGCCGCAGTCCATCACCTGCGCGTCGATCAAATCTTTGTCCTGATAAGGGCTGTAGCTTTCAATACCAAAAGACTCCCGGCGAATGGCGCCGCTTCCGAACCGGGTTCCCGGCCGGTAAGATGTAGTGGAATCAAAAGGCGCGCCAAACAAGGCGATCTTAGCCTGCTTAAATGGCTTGTCACATTCTAAAAATGTCTCTGCATTATTAATCACAAATTCCATTACTTAAACTCTCCTTTAGTCATGGCCTCCGGTCAGTCCCGGGCAGCTTCCACATTTGCCAGCAGCTCCTCCACATAAGCGGGAAGATAAAAGGCGCCTTTATGGAGAGTGGTTGTATAATATCTACAGGAAATCCCCCGCTCATTCCATTCCTTCTCCCGAAGATCCTTCAGGGGATGATATTTCTTTGAGGCAAAGCCAAACAGCCAATGGCCGGAAGGATAGGTGGGAATATGAGCCTGATACACACGGCTGATAGGAAAAGATTCCACGATCCGCTTGTGGGCCCTCTGGCAGGCGATGGCATCTTCCGGATAAAAAGGACTTTCATGCTGGTTGACCATGATCCCGTCATCTTTTAAAGCTTTAAAGCAGTTGCCGTAAAATTCCCGTGTAAAAAGACCTTCCCCGGGACCGAAGGGATCTGTGGAATCCACGATGATCAGATCATACCGGTCATGGCAGGAACGGATAAACCGCAGGCCATCCTCATAATAAATATGTACCCGCTCATCATCCAGCCAGCCGGCAGTTTTGGGAAGGTATTCTTTGCACACTTCCACCACCTGTTCATCAATTTCCACCATATCAATATTTTCAATATCTTTGTACCGCACCAGCTCCCGGATCACGCCTCCATCTCCGGCGCCAATAACAAGGACATTTCTCACACATGGATGAACCGCCATAGGTACATGGGTGATCATCTCATGGTAAATAAATTCATCCTTTTCCGTCAGCATCATATATCCGTCCAAGGTAAGGAAACGGCCAAACTCCGGGGACTCAAACACATCGATCCGCTGGAACTCGCTCTGACCACTGTAGAGCTGGCGGTCCACCCGAATAGACATTTTCACATTAGGCGTATGCTTCTCTGAAAACCAAAACTCCATAATCTGTCTCCTCCTTTAGACGGTCAATCTTTGATAACATTCAGTCGTTCAATATTGGCATCCTCCGGTCCGGTCATGGAGCAGCCTTTTTCTTTGGCGTATAAAATATAGTTAATGATGGGCCTTGTGATCCGCTCTCCCGGTGCCAGTATGGGAATCCCCGGCGGATAGCACATAACAAATTCGCTACAGATCCAGCCTTCCGATTCTTCCAGTTTTAAAGACACCTTATCCGCATAAAAGGCATCCTGAGGGGATACGGCCACCTGAGGCTCAATATATTCCTGGCTCATCAGGTGAACCCGCGCCCTGCCGAAACGGCGGCGCACCTCAGACATGGCGCTGACCAGCCGCTCAATATCCCTGGTCCGGTCCCCAATGGAAATATAGGCTAAAATATTTCCCAGATCTCCAAACTCGATCTGAATATCATACTCATCCCGAAGCAGATCGTACACCTCAATCCCCGCCAGGCCGATGGGAAGGGTATTCACCGACAGCTTAGTCACATCAAAATCAAACACACTGTCGCCATTACACAGCTCTCTGGAATAAGCATAATATCCTCCGATATTATTAATCTCCTCCCGGGCGTATTCCGCCATGCGGATCACCTGGGCAAAGGCCTCCTTTCCCCGCAGGGCCAGGTTTCTCCTGGAAATATCCAAACTGGACAAAAGCAGGTAGGACGCGCTGGTGGTCTGAGTCAGGTTAATGATCTGACGCACATAACCCTCAGGCATCGTGGGGCCGGTGAGCAGCACAGAGCTTTGGGTCAAACTTCCGCCGGACTTATGCATGGAAACCGCCGCCATATCTGCTCCCGCATCCATGGCCGACACCGGAAGTCCTTCACCAAAATAAAAATGGGTCCCATGGGCCTCATCTACCAGACAGTACATGCCGTACTTATGGGCCAGCTTTACAATAGAACGCAGATCTGAACAAATACCGTAATAGGTCGGATTATTTACAAAAATCGCCTTGGCATCCGGATTCTCCCGGATCGCCTTCTCCACCTGGGCCACGCTCATACCCAGAGGGATCCCCAGCTCATCGTTACATTCAGGGTTTACATAAACCGGAACCGCCCCACACAATACCATAGCGCACATTACGCTGCGGTGGACATTCCTAGGAAGGATGATCTTCTCCCCCCGTTTAGCCACGGACAGCACCATGGCCTGAACCGCGCTGGTCGTCCCGCCCACCATTAAAAATGCGTGAGCTGCGTGGAATGCCCGGGCTGCCAGAACCTCCGCGTCTCTTATGACAGAAATAGGATGGCACAGATTATCCAAAGGCTTCATAGAATTTACATCCATACCCACGCACCGCTCGCCTAGAAGCGCTGTCAGCTCTGGATTTCCCCGACCTCTCTTATGGCCAGGAACATCAAAAGGCACCACCCGCATTTTCCGAAACTCTTCAAGAGCCTCATAAACCGGCGCTCTTTCCTGAGAAAGCTTTTCCATGCCCTTCATCTCCTTTTATTCATCATAAATATTCCGCCCACTGAAGATTTCGATCATCTCCCGTCGGAGATTGTTCATGATCTCCAGCCGCACCTTGGGCGGAAGCTCATAAATATCTGTCTTAAACAGATAATTTTGCAGATCGATCTCCTTGATCATCATCTTTGTATGAAAAATATTGGAATCATATACATTTATATCCACTGTATCGTACCGGTTCAGGGTTTCCTGGGCAATGTAATCCTGGATGGAGGCGATCTTATGATCCAGGAAAAGCTTTTTGCCGTTTACATCTCTTGTAAAGCCCCGGACACGATAATCCATGGTAATAATATCTGAATCAAAGGAAGAGATCAGATAATCCAGGGTGGACAAGGGAGTGATCTCGCCGCAGGTCGCCACATCAATATCCACCCTAAAGGTGGCCAGACATGTTTCCGGATGGTACTCCGGGTAGGTATGCACAGTCACATGGCTCTTATCCAGGTGGGCCAGCTGAGTGCGCCCCGCCGGTTTCATAGAACCTTCGGCAATAAGGATAGCCACCGACGCCCCCTGAGGCTCGTAATCCTGCTTTGCAATATTTAACACAGTAGCGCCGATCATATCGGTCAGATCGGTAAGTATACTGGTCAGACGCTCTGAATTATACTGGGAATCAATATAGGCAATATAATCTCTCTGTTCCCTTGGCGTCTTTGCGTAACAAACATCATAGATATTAAAGCTTAAAGACTTTGTCAGATTATTAAATCCGTATAATTTTAACTTATCCACCACGGCTCTCCCTCCCGGCGCCGGCAAAATGCCGGACAAAAAATAAAGGCAAGCAGAATATTTGCGTTTCTGCTTGCCTGAAGATCCACTATTTTTAAAGCCCAGGTCCGCTTTAAAGGCATAGTCCTGACACACTGCCGCCCTAAATACGTCCAGACATTTTTCCTTACTATGGATTCCTTCACTCAGAGTCTATATAGCAAATATCTCACTTTTACTACTCTTATTGATCGTTTCACAAGTTGATGCGCGTATCCGCGCTGGTTATAAAGTGACCAACTTATAAAATTTGAGCTCTTAACTCAATCAATAAGGCAACAAAATGTTGCCAATCGGCAACTGACCCGGCTGTCCGTATGGCCTTAACCTGTAGGCCGGTCCTTCCGGCGCAGGTGGTCAAAAAGAATATTTGCATGGAAACTCAACTCTTAGCTATGAAATCCCATGACAGGGTAATTTTAGTATATTTTCCGAAAAATGTCAATGCGTTTGTGGAAGAAAAATGTAATCTCCTTCCTCGAATGGAATATGAAAAATCTCCATGGCTTCCCTGAGATTTTCCTCATTTCTCGGTCCAAACAGAGGGATACAATTAAAGTCCATCTGAGTGAAAAATCCCAGAACGATCTGAAGGATCGTGGCATTATATTTCTTAGCCAGTTCTGTGATCCGCCGGGCCACAGCTTTATTGCCTTCCGTCAAATAAGCCTTGTTTGCCTCATCTAAAGGCTTCCCCTCCAGATACCTTTGAAAAAATCCGCCGCAATTGCCAAAATAAGCGATAGGGAGCACCTGAGGATTTTCCTTATGCCATGCGGTCATGGCCGTATCCATCCACACTAAAGTATCATCTGCCGGTGGATCCATATAAGCTGTCCCTATGTTAAACAGCACTTCATTGACAACCAAACCTCTGTATCCTTTGCTCTCACAGTAGGCAGCCGCTTCTTTGATCCTGGACAGCTTCCAGTTGGAGCAGCCATAATAGCGGATCTTGCCCTGGCGAACAAAATCTTCCATAGTTTCCACCAGCTCTTCCACACTGCGCCTTTCGTCATCCCGATGGTACATGTAAATGTCAATACAGTCTGTCCCTAAAGCCTGCAAAGAAAGCTCCAGATCCTTTGTCATTTCCTCCCGGGAAAGGCGGACCTTATGCATATCCGGCGGCATCTTTAATAAAGAGGCGTGGCCGCCCTTGGTCATAAGCACCACCTGATGGCGCTTCCCGGACTTTTTCAGCCATTGGCCGATGGTCCGTTCGCTCCGGCCGATAACGCCGGGCGCCCAGTCTGAGTACACCCGGGCTGTGTCGATCACATTGCCTCCAAGGTCTAAAAATGTATCAAACACAGCATCCGCCTTGGTTCCAACCCATTTCAGTCCTGCCGCCGTGGTGCCAAGGCCAAAGGGAAACAGCGGCCCAAGATCTGTATTTGGAATGAAAATCTGTTTTGTCATAGATAACGCTCCTTTTTGTCAATTTCTCTCAAAGGTATAGGTTCCTGCCGCAACATTGACCGGATCTTCCCCTGGAAGGATAATGCTGGCCGCAGCGCCGAAAGGTACAGTGATTTCGTAGAAAATCTTTCCGTCCCGGTATTCCCAGCAGCTTTCATAATCCCCTGCCGCAGTGGAGAGCTTTCCTTTAAGATACCTGAGGCGCTGATCCGGATGGGGCGCAATAACAGCTGCCTTAAAACCGGGGGCCGACTGACGGATGCCGCACACATCCGCAAACATCCATGCCTCAATACTTCCATAAGTATAATGGTTCAGACTATTCATTTCCTCTGGGCTGATGGTCCCGTCAGGAAGCACGGAGTTCCACCGCTCCCAAATGGTCGTGGCCCCAAGATTGACGCTGTAAAGCCATCCCGGATAGTCTTCATTTAACAGAAGATCTACCGCGGTGTTGTGATGTCCGGTTTGAGTCAATGCCTGACACAACAATGGGGTTCCCACAAAACCTGTGTTCAGATAACCTCCATTGTCCCGGATCCGCTGGTCTAAAAGATCTCCCTCTTCTTCCGGTTTTTGGCTAAGTCCAAACTGAATGGCCAGGGCAGAACCGGTCTGAGTTTGGCAGATACAATGGCCTTCTTCATCAAAATATTTTTCCCGGATGGCTGTTAAAATGTCCCCGGCCAAAGCCGCGTATTGGCCAGCCTCCTCATACCCTAAAATCTTTGCCGACTTTGCCACAATATCCGCGCACTTATAATAGTAAGCGCTGGCAATATACAAAGGATCTGTAGCGCCAAAAGGTTCCGGACCGTCATGATCCAGAGCCAGCCAGTCGGCAAAGTGAAATCCTCCTTTAACCCGATGGGAGCCGCCCTCATCTTCCTCCTGTTTTCTCTGATAGTCTACCCAGGCTTTCATTCCCGGATAGGTTTCAGCTAAAAGGGTGCGGCTTCCGTAATGAAGATAGGTGTTCCATGGAATGATCACCCCTGCGTCCGCCCATGGGCAGGCGCCGAATCCGGCTACCATGCCTTCTTTCAGCCGGGGCACCACATTGGGCACTGCTCCGTCTAAAATACTTTGCTCCGCCCGCATATCCCACAAGTATTTCCGGTAAAACTCTGGCATATAAAAGCTGTAGCAGGCAGTTTCAGAAATGGCCTGGGCATCTCCGGTCCATCCCAGCCGCTCATCTCTTTGAGGGCAATCTGTAGGCACATCCAGCAGATTGTCCCTTAAGCCCCACAGGGCATTGGAAAACAGCTGATTCACCTTGGCATGTCCGGTTTCCAGCCAGCTGATCTGGTCAAAGTCACTGCGCAGATGATAAGCGGTAAACATATCCGCTGTCACCGGGCAGGCACAGTCCACCTTCATATACCGGAAGCCGAAAAATGTAAAATGAGGCCGCGCGTGAGCTTTTTTTCCGTTGGAAATATAGGTAAATTCTGTCTTTGCTGTCCGCATGTTTTCATGATAAAACTCACCCTTTTGCAGGATTTCCCCGGCAGTCAGCGTTATGGCCGTTCCTTCCGGCAGGTCGCAGTCAAATTCTACCCAGCCTGTAAGATTCTGTCCAAAATCCAGGACTGTGTCCCCGCCAGGGGTTTTGATCAGCTCCTTCACAGCAAATCTATCCTTTTTTACTACCGGAAGACTGTACCGGTCACAAAGCTTTCCGCACTTGTCCGGCGCCATAGCAAGAACATTTCCCTTCGGCCCCATGTCCTCCCTGCGGGCGTCATAAACTTCCCCGTCATAAATATTATTAAAAGTCACCGGCGATGGGAACGCCTTCCATGTGTCATCGGTACAAACCACACACTGGTCTGATCCGCCATTTTTTACATACAGCTCACCTACAGCATACAGTCGGTCCCCGTAAAGGTTGGTATATCCTCCGCCAAAGCCGAGGCGGCCTTTAAACCAGCCCTCCCCCAGCCAGATGGCGATTTCATTTTCGCCTTTATGTAAAAGCTCTGTCACATCATAGGTCTGGGCCTGGAGATGAAAATCATAGGAATGATACCCTGGGGCAAGAAATTCATTGCCCGCCTTTTCCCCGTTAATATAGCACTCATAAACCCCAAGGCCGCACATATACAGCCGCGCCTGGCCCGGCTCCTGTACGGTGAAGGTCTTTTTTAATATAGACGCGCTTGTACTGTTTTCCGGGGAGATCCACTGGCCTGCCCAGGGCTCATTCATTTTTCCGGTTTCAAAGCCACTTTCCGCCTGGGCCATCTCTCCATCATCCGCCATAACAGTCACCTGCCACCGATACCCTGTCCGTGGCTTTAAGGCCACGCTCTCCGGGATCCGGAAATCCATGGCATCGGCCTGAGGATCCTCTCCGCTGTCAAAAATCTCAGCGTCTTTTTCAAAAAGCTGAACTCTGGCCCACTTCGCAGCCTTGGCATTGCCTCCGTCCTCTACGATCCAGGACAGGCTCAGGGGCGTTACCTGAAAGCCCATGGGGGTGGTCACGTTATTGGTTCGTAAGTTTTTGATCTTCATGTTATACTCCTCCAAACTTGTATTTTTCTATGATACATTCATGCCTTTTCCATCTTTTCTCTGGAGCCTTTCGCCCCCTTGGGGAAATTTCCGTAAGGCGCCTCTTTGATCTCACAGGCATCAAAACACCTTTTTGACGCCTCAATCATAGTATAACATATTTCACTAAAACCTTAAAAGAAATAACAAATTTTTGTTGACACGTCCCCGATGCCGGGTGTACACTAATATCGGTCATCACCCCGCCACAAACAGGGGGAAATTAAAAACGAAAGGAGGCAGTCAGTATGATCTTTTTAAATTATGCATTAAGAAACCCAAATCACAAAAACAGTACCTGCAAAACTCATATCGATCAAAATATTGGATCATGCTGTCTGCTTTTTACGTTTCTGTCGGCAAGTATTTCATAAGGTGCATGTCCGGCTCTAAGGAGCCATGGATGTCTGAACTCCAAAAAGCTGTAGAAAACTGCGCCTGTATACAGTGTCGGCAAAAATTATAGACCGGCCAGGCCTGCGCCTGCTCCGGAAAAATGGATAAAAAGAAGCATTTCCGTATTTTGACCTGCGGAAATGCTTTTTTGTTTAGCGAGCTGGATGGACTCATTACCATCCGTCCAGCGATCATCCAGAAGCGGCCACAGGCCGAGCTGGCTGGGCTCATTACTGCGCGAACTAAGAAATGGAGGAGAGAACGATTATGAATGTAAAAGGAAAACGCCTGAAAAAATTCAGGGATATTGCCCGCTTTCTAAAGGGCAATGGTCATTTCCTCGTCCTAGCCCTGGCTGCCGGGATGCTGACTACAATGTTTAATGCCCTGACCCCTCAGATCATCCGATTTACTGTGGATCATCTTACGGGAGAAGGCTCATCGGACAGCGGATTTTTCGGAAGTATTTTTTCCCGGATCTTAGGGAATGACATCCAGGGAAACTTCCTGATCCTGGCCGCCGCCGCGGTACTTATCAGCGCTTCCTGCGCAGGGATCTTTACCTATGTAAGCAATGTAAGCCTGTCCAAAGGATCCGAAGGCTTCCTTAAAACCATGCGGGACCAGCTTTACCGCCATATCCAGCGGCTGCCTTACAGCTGGCACGGACAAAACCGCACCGGAGATATTATTCAGCGATGCACCAACGATGTGGAGATCATCCGCCAGTTTATCTGCAGTCAGCTCATGGAAGTGATCCGCATTGTCTTTCTTGTGATCCTGTATATGAGCATTATGTTTTCCATGAATGTGCGGTTAAGCCTTATTGCTGTGGCCTTCATTCCTGTGGTGGTAGGGTATTCTCTGTACTTTTATTCAAAAATATCCAAAAGTTTCCTGGAAGCAGATGAGGCAGAGGGCGATCTTACAGCAAAGGTTCAGGAAAACCTTACCGGTGTTCGGGTCGTCCGGGCTTTTGGCCGGGAAATGTATGAGATCCACCGTTTTGATGAAAAAAATAACCGCTTCGCTGATCTTTGGATCCGCGTAGGCCGGTTTATGAGCGTTTACTGGGGCGCCGGAGACTTTCTCACCGGCATCCAGGCAGCCACGATCCTGATCACTGCCACAGTTTTTACAGTCCAGGGGCAGATCACTTTAGGAGATCTTATGGCTTTTATCTCCTACAATGCCTCTCTGGCATGGCCTATCCGAAGCCTTGGCCGGGTACTGTCCAACATGAGCAAGGCCGGCGTGTCTATTGACCGTGTGACCTACATTCTGGACGCTAAAGAGGAAACCGATGAACCCTGGGAAAAAGAAGTTCCCATGGATCAGGATATTTCCTTTGAGCATGTCCGCTTTGCCTATGAGCAGGACGCTCCGGTGCTGGACGATGTAAGCTTCACCATTCCCGCAGGAAGCACCTTTGCCATCCTTGGAGGAACCGGGAGCGGAAAGTCCACCATTGTCCATCTTTTGGACCGGCTGTACGATCTTGAAGAAAACAGCGGCTCCATTACCATCGGCGGCGTGGACATAAAAAATATTAAAAAGGGATGGCTGCGAAAAAACATCGGCATGGTCTTACAGGAGCCTTTCCTGTTCTCCCGGACGGTTGGAGAGAACATCTCCATTTCCAGAGAGCATCCCATGACCGATGAGATCCGGGAAGCCGCAGGCATTGCCTGTGTGGATGACGCCATCCTTCAGTTTGATGACGGCTATGAAACTATGGTCGGCGAGCGGGGCGTTACCTTGTCCGGAGGACAAAAGCAGCGGGTTGCCATTGCCCGGATGCTTATGCAGAAAGCGCCCATCATGGTCTTTGACGATTCCCTGTCTGCTGTGGACGCGGAAACGGATGTAAAGATCCGGGCCGCCTTAAAGGAATCCATGGGCAAAAGCACAGTGATCCTTATTTCCCACCGGATCACCACCCTTATGCAGGCCGACTGTATCATGGTTCTGGATAAGGGCCGCGTTGCGGAAATGGGCACCCACTCAGAGCTGCTTAAGAAAAACGGCATTTACAGCAAGATTTATGACATTCAGATGAACTTGGATGATGAACAGTTAAAGGAGGGGTCCTATGCGGATCGATGAGCAGGAATATACAAAAAACTTTGACATTCGGGTCTGGAAAAGGGTTCTTCCATTTTTAAAACCATTTAAGAAAACCGTGGCCATCATTTTAATCTTTAACCTGGCCTGCTCTCTGGTAGACATTGCCCTGCCTTTGTTCCAAAGATATGCCATCAACCATTTTATTAATGAACAGACATTGGTCGGGATATGGGGGTTTGGCCTGGTGTATCTGGTGGTTGTTGTTTTCCAGTTTTTTAGTGTGGTTATGTTTACCCGGGGAAGCGCTTCTCTGGAAATGTTTGTGAGCAAGACTATGAAACGGGCATGCTTTGTCCATCTTCAGAAGCTTTCCTTTTCCTATTATAACGCAACGCCTGTAGGGTACATTCTGTCCCGTGTCATGAATGATACGGACCGCATCGCGGGAATGATTGCCTGGAACTTTACAGATATGATGTGGGCTCTGGTGTATGTTCTGGGCGTTTTTGTGGCCATGCTGGCCTTAAACTGGCAGCTTGCCCTGATCATCATGCTGATCGTGCCGACTCTGGCCATCCTGACTTGGTATTTCCAAAATAAGATCCTTAAGTGGAACCGCCGGGTGCGCAAGATCAATTCCAAAATCACCAGCGGATACAATGAAGGGATCATGGGGGCTCAGACTTCTAAAACCCTTGTGATCGAGGATAAAAATCTGGAAGAATTTAAAGGCATGACCAGCCAAATGCGCACTGCTGCCGTAAAGGCCGCCCGCCTGAGCGCTGTCTACGTGCCATTAATCCTGTTCTGCGGATCTCTTGCCACAGCCATCGTCCTGGGACGGGGCGGACATATGGTGCTGGATGATTTAATGCTTATTGGAACACTTTCCGCATTTACATCCTATGCGGTAGGTATTTTCGAGCCTATCCAGCAGCTGGCAAGAAACCTGGCAGAGCTGATCTCCATGCAGGCTAATATTGAGCGGGTTATGGGTTTACTGGATGAAAAGCCTACCGTTTCCGACACGCCGGAAGTTATTGAAAAATACGGGGATACTTTTCATCCCAAAAAAGAAAACTGGGAACCGATTAAAGGGGATATTGAATTTCAGGATGTATCCTTCCACTATCCTGACGGCACGGAGGAAGTCCTCAGCCATTTTAATCTGAAGGTCCCCGCCGGGACCACCATAGCCATCGTGGGGGAAACCGGCGCCGGAAAAAGCACCCTGGTCAATCTGGCCTGCCGGTTCTTTGAGCCAACTGGCGGCAGGATCCTTATTGACGGCAAGGATTACCGGGAGCGGAGTCAGCTTTGGCTCCACAGCAACATTGGCTACGTGCTTCAAAGTCCCCATCTGTTTTCCGGAACCATTGAGGAAAATATCCGCTATGGACGCCTGGACGCCACGGACGAGGACATTCGGGCTGCCGCCAAAGCGGTTTCCGCGAACCAGGTGGTGGCAAAGCTGGAAAAAGGCTATCAGACCGATGTAGGGGAAGGAGGCAACCGGCTTTCTACTGGTGAAAAGCAGCTGATCTCTTTTGCCCGGGCGATTATCGCCGATTCGGCCATCTTTGTTCTGGACGAGGCTACATCCTCCATTGATACCCAGACGGAACAGCTGATCCAGAAAGCCACAGAGAAACTTCTCCATGGCCGCACATCCTTTATTATCGCCCACCGTCTTTCCACCATCCGCCACGCGGACCTGATCCTTGTGGTGCGGGATGGAAAGATCATTGAGCAGGGCAGACATGAAGAGCTGCTGGATCAGAAAGGGTATTACTATCATCTTTGCAGGCAACAGTTTCAGGAGGAACAGACCTTTGCCAACAGTGCCGGGTAATCGCAGGCATATTATCCTGCGGAAGCGCTGAGAATGTCTTTTATGCCATTTTAGTTTCCTCCCTATCTCCCCGGGATGCCTGCCCGGGCTTTTTCCCAGGTTTGGCCTCCTGGCTTTTTATCGTTTTCAATAGAGATACGATTGGGATGGGGGAATCCTTTCATTCCCCCCAAAAAATTATATCCACCGCAAAAACAGGTGTCAACTTACATGCCTTATGGTAAAATGGAAATTACTATTCATCCCGCGAACAGCATCAAACAGGTAGTTTTTGACCCTGGCATCATCAACAAATGGAGGGAATCCTAATGAAAAAAGAATACCATACCAGCCATCATCAAGATTACAATGTAGCATTACTCGCAGAAACACTATCTATCGCTTCTCAGAGAAGATATTTTTCCGGTGGAAATGAAGTTCTATTAAAACACAATTCGGCCCGGCTTTCAGCGGCTATCGTCATAACACCTGCCCAGGCTCAAAAAAACCGGGAGCAGATCAAAGAGATGATCACCCTCCCTGCAAATACCTCCCCTGGCCCTTTCACTGTTGAAACCACAAATGAGGACTCCTTCACTGCCGCCCTCAGGCTTAATCATCAGTATTCCGGCCAAAAAGTCCTTGTCCTGAACTTTGCCAATCCGGTCAATCCCGGCGGCGGGGTCCGCCGGGGCGCCAGAGCTCAGGAGGAGGATTTGTGCCGCCAAAGTACCCTTTTGCTTTCTCTGGAAAGCCGTCAGGCAAGACCTTATTATGACCTTCACCGCCAAAAAAATGATTTTCTGGCTACGGATGCCATGATCCTGTCCCCTAATGTGGAAATCATACGAAATGCCAAAGGTCAGCTTCTTCCCGACGGCACTACAGACGTTGCAGTTCTTACCTGCGCGGCTCCCATCGTCCAGCGCAGCGGCTTTGCTCCACAGGATGACCGGCTCCAGAGGATTTTATATCAAAGGATTTTAAGTATCTTGTCCACAGCTATTGTTTACGACTTCCGTCATCTCGTCCTTGGCGCCTGGGGCTGCGGAGCTTTCGGAAATGACGCGAATATCGTGGCTCAGTTATTTGTCCGCGCCTTCCGCGAAATCCAGCAAAACTATATCCATGGCAATACCCCTTTCCGCCATGTATGCTTCGCGGTTTTAGACCGGTCGCCGGATCAGTATAATTTAAAATGCTTTTACCACTATTTTAACTAAACTCCCCCTGCCTGCACAGCCCGGAAAGGCACCGTCTTCCCCTATTCGTCCCGACAAAAAGACCAGATCCGAGGCTGCCTTATCGGCGGCGTTCACTGCTGAAGGACTGATCTGCAGTCACTGCAAAAAGCTGGATGAGAATGGAAACGATACAGTAATAAAGTCCGTCCATCAGTCCTACAAAGACTGGCTGCTCACCCAGGACTGGAGCTGGAAGGGCTTATTGTGGAAATGGGAGATTTGCTG
>CAZMGH010000023.1:0-40007 GCA_964565805.1 uncultured Lachnospiraceae bacterium | reverse complement strand
AATTGTTCGATATGCTTACGATTGAATGTTCTTTTTTTCATGACTAGGTTCCTCCCATCTCAATATTTGAAATTTTGTAAAAAAAATAGGGACACTCTGCTGCAAGTATCCCTATCTTCTATCAATAGACTGATAGCTCTATATTCACTTTCATAATTCAGGATTTTTAGGTATGTTTCCTTTGTAGTTTTACCACAGTCTCAATGCCCACAGTCATTGGAAACATATCCACCGGACAGATCCCACGGATCCGATAGCCATACCGTCCTAAAAAGTCTACATCGGTCTTCTGAGTCACCGGATTACAGGATATATAAATGACCCGTTCCGGCTTCATCCGGGCCAATGCCTTTAAAAATTCCCGATTGCTCCCACTTCTTGGCGGATCCATAATGACAACATTATAATATTTATCCTTACTAGAATCACCGGCAACCTGTCTCATATATTCAGCGGCATCTGCGCAGATAAACTCCGCGTTTTTTACATTATTTTTTTTGCAGTTAAACCGGGCATCCTCCACAGCATCCCGGTTCACCTCCACGCCGGTGACCCAGCCACCGTACTTTGCTCCGATTAATGTAATGGTTCCGGTGCCGCAATAAGTATCCAGCACCCGGTCTTTTTCAGTAATCCCCGCCATGGCCATAGCCTTTTCATACAGCACCTGGGCCTGTGGCGGATTTACCTGGTAAAAAGATCTGGGAGAAATACGGAAAGTCATGCCGCAAAGCTCATCTTCAATATACCCCTGTCCATGCACGATCTTCTGCTCCCGTCCCAGGACCATGCTGGTCTTCCGGTCATTTTTATTAAAAACAATGGTAGTGATCTGGGGGATACGCCTTAAAAGGAGCTGCGCCAGCTTATTTTCCTGAGGAAATGATAACGCCGCCACTACAGGCACCACCATGATCTGTCCGGTCTTATAACCGATACGGATCAGCACATGGCGCAGCACACCCTTTCCGGTATCTTCATTATAGGGCTGGATTTTATACTGCTCCATCCCTTCCAGCACAGTGCGGATTACCTGGTTAGCCACAGGATCCTGGATACGGCAGTCTGTTACCGGAAGGATCCGGTGAGTTCCTTCCTCATAGATTCCGGCAATAAGTCTGCCCTGCCGGTCCCTTCCAAAAGTTGCATGGATCTTATGACGGTAACCGGTGGGATTTTCCATGCCTAATGTGTTAGGCACATTTTTAACCCCGGGAAACAGTTTTTCCACCTGCCGTGTCTTATAGGCCAGCTGACGGTCATACTTCATATGACAAAGCTGGCAGCCGCCGCATTTTCCAAAGTGAGGACAAACATCCTCAGTACGATCCCTGGAAGGCTCAGCTACAGACACCAGGCGGCTCAAAGTCTGATCCCCTTTCCGGTATAAGGTGATCTCCCCCAGTTCTCCAGGAAGGAGCCCCGGTACCGGGATCATGGAATGGTTAAAACTTACAACGCCGCGGCCAAAATCATCCAGATATTTGCCCCGGACACGATAAACCTTCTTTTTCATAAATGCTCCTATCAATAGACACGTTCCTAAATGTTCACCAATTGACCGATAAATGGTCATGAAACACGGATTTCCGGAAACACGACATAATCGCTCAGCCAGCTGAACGGTTACAACATGGCGCCAGTAAAGTAAAGAGATACCGAAATGAATCCTATCCATTCCGGTATCTCTTTACTGGTAGTATATATGAAATCTCATAGGGAATGAGTATCTCATGCATAGAAAAAGCAGCCGCAGCGGCTGCTTTAAAGATCCGTAATGAAACACCGGCCGGATATGAACCCTGGCCAAGCTTCAGGTTTACATAAATATTCATCCTTTCCCGGGAAATACATGCTCCTGTAAAAGCCTGCCCTGCTTTTCCTGCCATCTTCATCACCATCTTCCGTACACCGCAGAATCCGGTTACTTTCTATCCAGGCAGGTCTCCTGACTTCAGATCATCACCAGAATACGCCTTCTCAGCCCGACAGTTTCTTCTGCCTTTATGCCAATGGTCCTAAAATATCCTGACTCCCTGTACACAGTGACGGGATCGCTCCGGACTTGCACCGGATTCCCTATTAATTTCTCGCGAAAACCTGGATAACTATAATCATGGCGCCAAAACGCCTTTTAATGTCCCCATCATAGCATGACTGTTTTTAATTGTCAATATTCTACTGATAACAACTGATCGGATAGGGTACCCGTTCAGCCAGCTGAACGGGTACCCAATAAATAACCGACGTCAGTTAAACTTAAAAATCTTCTGGGCCAGATGGTAGCCTTTAACGATCACCGGCTCTGCCCATCTTCCCGGCGGATTGCTTACAATGCCCCGGACGCCCAGACGAATATGCCAGTACATCTTAGGGTCTCTAGCCTTAAAATCACGCCATAGCTTTTTAAGCTTGGCCCAGTTCTCATCCGTACCGGAAATAATTAGCATGATAGACGTTACCAGACAGATCATAGCCAAATACTTCATCATATACTTGGCCAGACGCCGGTTCTTAACATCCTTTGGAAGGCTGTAGGCATTGATCATAAGATTGTTTACATAAATCTGCTGGTCAATACGGCCGATCATAACCTGCTCATTTACCGACTGATCCGACCGCCCGATATAATACCGGTACAGGTCCACATCCATATAATACATGCTCTTTACATAGGGCAGCGGCACATACACAAAAAGATTGTCCACATAAAACGTGTGCTTTGGAAGTACAAGGCCGCTGCGGCGCAGTACCTTTGTCCGGTAGATCACTGAATGCATCAGAAGATTTTGATCCGGCCGGAAACGGCCCACCTGACTCCAGCCGAAAACCCTATGCTGAGGAAGGACACGGGTATAGCTTACCGTATGAGATGTACCGTCCTCCACATGTTCATACACATAGTTGCAGATCATCATATCCACGCGGCGCCGTTCCCTGCGGAAGCTTTTCAGCTTGCCGATCACTTTTAAAAGGCTGTCCTTATCCAGCCAGTCATCAGAATCCACCACTTTATAATACATCCCTGTGGCGTTGCGAAGGCCGGCATTTACAGCCTCTCCATGTCCTCCGTTCTCCTGATGGATCGCCCGGCAGATTCCGGGAAAGCGTTCCTCATACTCATCCGCGATGGCCGACGTATCATCCTTGGCAGATCCATCATCCACAATAAGGATCTCCGCATCATCCCCTGCCACCAGTAGTGAATCAATGCACTTGCGCATATAAGCTTCCGAATTATAACACGGAACAGCAAACGTAATGATTTTCATCGTCCCCAAATTCCTTTCAACTTTTTTGCCGTGGTTTTTTGCGGCATAAGGGTATCTCCTTGTGGGATTTCAACTTTTTTGCCGTGACTTTCACGGCATAAAGGTATCCCCTTATGGGTACCCTCCTCTTATCATATCCTAAATGTATGGGAAATACAAGGGAAACCTTTTTTAGCCGATGAGACAAATATACTCCCTCTTTAACCGTAAAGCTTACATCTTCCACCGCGAAATCTCATTTATTATCATAGGTGATGGATACATGATCAATGGTCCTGGCCACAGCGCCGCTGGCAAGTTCCTCATAAAAAACGCAGGAATTTCCATGGCCATGAATATAGTCAATCCCCCGGATCATATCTGACACACTTGGATCCGCCTCCGCGGATCAGGCGGTAAATCCGCAAATCTGACGAATTTCTGCCTTCAGTTTCCTGGCGGCAGCACAGGGATCCTCCGCAGAAAATAACGCGGAAACCACCGCGGCCCCATCCATAAGATGGCCCTTCAGTTGCCCAATATTTTCCAGGGAAATGCCTCCAATGGCAACTACAGGGATAGAAACGCTGCGGCAGATCTCATCTAAGGTTTCCAGGGACATTTTCTTTGTATCCAGCTTAGTAGAAGAGCCGAAAACCGCGCCGCAGCCCAGATAATCCGCTCCGGCAGCCTGGGCTGCCAGCGCCTGTTCCACAGTCTTAGCAGTCACGCCAATGATTTTATCTTCCCCTAAAAGACGGCGCACCTGCCCTGCTGCCATATCCGACTGGCCCACATGAACCCCGGCAGCATTACAGGCCAGACACACCTGAATATTATCATTAATGATCAAAGGCACTTGATATGCATCTGTAATCTTCTTTACATCCACAGCCTCTTTGAGGAACGCTTCCGGATCCATATCCTTCTCCCGAAGCTGGATCAGTGTGGTGCCGCCTTTCAAGACCTCCTCTACTGCCTGGCACAGGCTTTTATCCCCTAAATGACTCCGGTCCGTTACCCCGTAAAGGGTCAGCAATTCAGGGTTTATTTTCATAACGTTTCAACTCCTTAAATTTCATTCCCGGCCGCTTTATCCACAGCCTTCAGCAGTTTATTCAATTCCTCCAGGACACCGCCGCATCCCGTGATTTTTCATATCCACCAGGTCTGTGATCTGATATGGGCTTGATAAAATGTGATGGGCCTGATTTTCTTCCAGTTCCTGACGGGTGCGAAAGCCCCACAAAACGCCAACGGTATACATTCCTGCCCCATTTCCCGTCTTCATATCCACATTTGTGTCTCCAAAATACATACACTCCTCCGGTTTAACCCCAAGGAGCCGGGCCGTCATAAGAGCCCCGGCAGGATCCGGCTTTTTAGGAATATTATCCTGCTGCCCCTGCACATGGTCAAAAATTTCTGTTCCAAAAAGCTTTCTGATCACATCCAGCGCCCGGGCATGAGGCTTATTTGAAAGCACGGCAGTCTTTATCCCCCGGGAACGCAGGCCCTCAAGCATTTGAAAAATACCGTCGTATACCTTTACCTTATAGGTACAGTCTTTCTCAAACTTCTGGGAATAGCTCCGGTACACAGCATCAAAGTGAACCAGATCCGGATCCCCTGCATCCTTCATGGCCCGCTCCACAAGGGTCTTCGCGCCGTCTCCGGCATAATATTTATAATGATCCACAGGAAGGGCCCGAAGCCCTGCCTGCTCAAGAGCCTCATTAGCCGCAATGGCCATAGACTCCAGAGTATCTGCCAAAGTCCCGTCAAGATCAAAAATACATGCTTTTATCATGGTATATCCTCCTACTTGAGATGTTCATAAGCCTCAATATGGGCCTGTTCAAATTCCGGTATCTTATAATATGCCTCCAGGGCCGTATCAAACAAATGAAATGCCGTCACCGCGCCGGTACCCTCCCCCAGACACATCCCCGCATCAATATAAGCCTTCATGGCCAAAGCGTCAAGTACCAATTTCCCCGCAGGCTCCGCGGAGCAGTGGGACGGAAACAGATAAGGCCTGCATCCGGGGGCAAGACGCGCCGCCGCCAGCGCTGCCACACAGGAAATAAATCCGTCCAGCACCACCGGCACCCGAATCGCTCCGGCTCCGATGCAGCATCCCATCATTCCGGCAATATCCAGTCCACCTATCTTGGACACCACATCTAAAATATCTTCCGGATCCGGGGCATTGACAGCAATGGCTTTTTTAATGGCATTGATCTTTCGCACAAGGCCCTGAGATGACAGCCCGGCTCCCCGCCCCGTCACCTGTTCCACAGGACAGTCCAAAAGCACAGACGCCATAGCGCTGCTGGTGGTGGTATTTCCTATACCCATCTCCCCTGTGGCAAACAGTCCATAGCCCTGATTTTTTAAATCCATGACCATACGGATCCCCGTCCATACAGCCTCCACCGCCTGCTCCCGCGTCATAGCAGGACCCTTGGTCATATTTGCAGTGCCACGGCAGATTTTTCTTAGGATCACCCCAGGACAGTCCGCATCCTCATACATGCCTATGTCTACAGGAAAAACCTTAGCCTCATTCAGTCGAGCTAAAATGGATACTGTGGCGTCTTCATGGGTCATATTACAGGTTACTGCAGTTGTTACATGATAATCCGACTGAGCCACCCCTTCTTCCACCACGCCGTTGTCAGCCGCCATAACGATCACTGCCTTCTTGCCCGGATCCGGGGTCACTGTCTGAAAGATCCCCCCAAGGACAGCAACCATATCTTCAAGTCTTCCCAGGCTCCCTAAAGGTTTTGCCTTTTTATCCCACTGAGCATAAATCTGATCCATGATGTCCTTATTTAAAGGGGGAATCTGATGGATCAGGGACATAAGATCTTTTTCCGTATATTTCATAATATAAAACCTGCCTTATCCTTACAATTTATTTTCCGTATCGTAAAATGCTCCCACTGTTCCTCAATGAGAGAATACCCGTCCTGATCAAAATTAAAATGCCATGTGCCCTCCGGCCCAAGGCCGCACATTACCGCCAGGATCACCCTCAGCGGTCCGTTATGGCCGCAGATCAGTATATTCTTCCAGCCACCGGCCTTTGCCTCATCAAGGAGCGTTTCAAAGGCCCGGGCCACCCGGTTAAAAAAGTCACAAAAACACTCGCCCCCATCTGGCGCAGCATTCAGCCAGTCTTTACACCAGGCATCCCACGCTCTGGGATAGCGAGCCTGGACCTGATGATAATCAAGTCCCTCCCAGGAGCCGAAATTCATCTCATCCAGCCCGGCCAGGACTTTGAGCCGCATATCCGCGCAAGTCGCATCTTCCATGGTAAGCGCCGCTTTTTCTCCTCCGGAAGCCGCCCGGCGCCAGTGAGAACCGCGGTTTTCTATCTCCGGCGCAAGGATTCCCAAAGCGGTCTGACGAGTTCTTAGTTTTGAACTTATGTAAACTTTGTCAAAGGCAATCCCTTCAAGACACCGGCCAACAATCCTGGCCTGAACCTGACCCTTTTCATTTAACGGCACATCCATTGCCCCGTAATAAACTTTGGCCCGGTTTAAATCAGTCTCCCCGTGGCGTACAAGATAAATATCCATTCCGATTTTCCTTCCTATAATCCGAAACGCTGGCCCACTAAAAGGCAGAGCAAAAAGACTACCTCGGTCACTTCATTTCCAGCGCCCATGGTGTCTCCCGTCATCCCGCCGATCTTCCTCTCAATATAAAACCGGTATGCCAGCGCCGCAGCAGTAAAAACCACCGGACAGAGCAAAAGCCAGCGGCTTCCTTCCAAAAACAGCACAAGATCGATGAAAAACACACCCATTACCAGACAAACAACCATGATCAGGGCGCTGATCCGGCCGATATAAGAAGCTCCCAAACCGGATTTTCTCGGATAATTGGCCTTATACATTAAAACCCCCTGGACACATTTCCCTGCCACAGGCGCCAGAAGAATGGCCGGGACCGGAGAATCCAGTTGACATAAGACAAGAATCTTTAATCCAATATCAAAAATCGCCCCAATCACCCCATTGGTCCCTACCCGGCTGTCCTTCATAATCTCCAGCATCCGCTCCCGGGTCCGGGCAGAAAAAATGGCATCCACCGTATCACATAACCCGTCCAAATGAAAGCCGCCGGTCACACAAAGCTGGCACAGCACCGCAAAAACCGCTGCCACGCTTTTAGGCACCAAAAAGGACAGGAGCACAAACACAATACAATCAATCACACCGGTAACTACGCCCACGAAAGGCCAGTACATAACGCCCCGGACCAGCCGGGCATCCGTCACCTCAATTTCTTTATTAATGGGCAGCCGGGTCATCAGCTGCAACGCTAAAATAAATGTCTTCATTTTCCCGTCTCCCCCTTGATCTGCACAGGAATCCCGCTGATCACCATATACACAGATGTACACACCGAGGCCAGATATTGATTCACAGTACCTAAAATATCCCTGAAATTCCTTCCCAGACAGGTTTCCGGCACAACCCCAAGGCCGATCTCATCCGTCACCATAACCAGAGGCAGATCCTTCCCAGCCTGGCACAAGGCCTTAAAGTTATCCATAATAAAATCCTGGGCCCGGCTGTAGTCTACCTGCTCAAACTGAAAATGATCCCAATCCACATCTCCGATAAAATCAAACAATAAGTTGGTGGTCATGGTGGTCACACTATCCAGCAGGATGCCCTTAAAACCGGAAATCTCCCGGCCAGCCAGGACATTTTCCAAATCCCGGAAACCCTCCCAGGTCTTCCAGCCATCACCCCGGCGCTGCTGATGCTTCTTCACACGGGCTTCCATCTCAGGATCCGTTATCAGGGCTGTTGCTATATACAGCCACGGCCCTGTCTTATCCCGAGTGACAAGGGCCTCAGCAAAGGCGCTTTTTCCGCTCCGGCATCCCCCTGTTACTAAAATCATATTGCTCCCTTACCTTTCATGTATTATAATCAAACAGAGGATGCCACTGTAACCCTTCAGCCATCTGAACGGTTACATGATCCTCAATCCCACTCTACTCATAACCATATCAGATTTTTTGAGACAATGCTATAAATTTTTTAAATGGATAGACACTTTGAAAGGAGAATGATCCCATGAGTGAAAATATACCAAAAGATCCCGTACTATTATTAAGTTATGTAAACTTGAAATTGAGAGACTATTATCCGGACCTGGATGAAATGTGCAAAACTCTGGACATAGACTCTAAAGCTTTGACTCAAAAACTGGCAGACATTGACTATATCTACGATCCTGCCACCAATCAGTTTATTTAGCAGGACCGGCGGCCAGAATGGAATTATCAATTAAAAAAGCCCCCGAAAATCCCAGTTTTCCAGAATTTTCGGGGGCCATGAACGTCTTTTGGACTATGAAATTACATTCCGGCCTGCTTAGCAACCTCAGCTGCAAAGTCATCGTCGCGTTTTTCCATGCCTTCACCAGTTTCAAAACGTACGAAGGATTTAATCTTAATGGATGTGCCAACTTCTTTGGCAACGCTGTCCACATATTTCTGAACAGTAAGATCGCCATCTTTAACGTAAGCCTGATCTACAAGGCAAACTTCCTTCAGCTCTTTGTTCAGACGGCCGATGATCATCTTTTCGATGATGTTGTCCGGCTTGTCCGGATTTTCATTTTTAGCGGCTGCTTTTAAGATTTCTTTCTCACGCTCAATAAAATCTGCAGGAACTTCGCTTCTGTCTACGTACTTCGGACTTAAAGCCGCAATCTGCATAGCTACGTTCTTACCGCACTCTTTTACAGCCTCGCTGTCAGATTCTGTTTCAAGAGCCACAACAACACCGATCTTTCCGCCTGCATGAATGTAAGTCGCCACAACACCGTTATCAATAGAAACCTTCTGGAATCTGCGGATGCTGAGCTTTTCACCGATGATGGCGATCTTCTGGGAAAGAGCCTGCTCTACAGTCAAACTTGTATCCTCAGTCCATGGCTCTACCATGAAAGCTTCAAGAGATTCTGCCTTTGTATCAAGCGCCTGTGCTGCAACCTTTGCAACATAAGCCTGGAAATCCGCATTTTTAGCAACGAAGTCTGTCTCGGAGTTTACCTCAACAATTGCTGCTGCTTTGCCGCAATCGCACGCTTTAATAGCAACGATACCTTCAGCCGCGATCCTGTTAGCTTTTTTAGCCATAGCCGCAAGACCTTTTTCTCTTAAAAATTCTACAGCTTTTTCCATATCGCCGTTAGTTTCGGTGAGAGCCTTCTTGCAATCCATCATTCCGGCACCGGTTGCTTCTCTGAGTTCTTTTACCATTGCTGCTGTAATTGCCATGATTTGATTCCTCCATAAATATTTCTTATTATGCCTCTACAGCTTCCTCTGCAGAAACTTCTACCTCTTCTGCAGAAGCTTCTTCATACTGCTCGCCCTGGTTTGCTTCGATAACAGCATCTGCCATCTTGGAAACGATAAGCTTAACAGCACGGATAGCATCATCATTACCTGGGATCACATAATCCAGTTCTTCAGGATCACAGTTCGTGTCTGCAATACCAATTAAAGGAATACCTAAAATATGAGCTTCCTGGATGCAGATTCTTTCCTTTCTCGGGTCAACAACAAAAATCGCATCCGGAACTTTCTTCATTTCTTTGATACCGCCAAGGTTCTTTTCCAGTTTTTCCCATTCTTTCTTTAATGCGATAACTTCTTTCTTAGGAAGAACATCAAAAGTTCCATCCTCAGACATAGCTTCGATTTGTTTTAATCTTTCGATTCTGCTCTGGATGGTTTTGAAGTTTGTCAGCATACCGCCTAACCATCTCTGGTTTACATAATACATGCCACAACGCTCTGCCTCTGTTTTAATAGCATCCTGAGCCTGCTTCTTTGTACCTACGAAAAGAATCTTGCCGCCATCAGCAACAATATCTTTGACCGCTTTATAAGCATCGTCAACCATGCCTACAGATTTCTGTAAGTCGATGATGTAGATACCATTTCTCTCTGTGTAAATGTATGGAGCCATCTTAGGGTTCCATCTTCTTGTCTGATGTCCAAAATGCACACCAGCTTCAAGTAACTGTTTCATTGAAATAACGCTCATAATATACCTCCTGGTTAATACTTCCGCAAATTTCATCTCTTCCGGAAACCGCGCCCGATATGACCGGCTTTAACGGCACCCTCCGGAAAATCAATCCGCGTGTTAAATTTTACCGAAAAGATTATAGCACAAAAGGCCTGCATTAAGCAAGCCTTTTCTTAATTCCTATTTGAGTTTTTTTAATTCATCAAAAACAACATCATTAAGTACCTTAATATAAGTTCCTTTCATGCCAGAGGAACGGGACTCAATAACGCCGGCGCTTTCAAACTTCCTCAGCGCATTGACAATAACCGAGCGGGTGATGCCTACCCGATCCGCAATCTTGCTGGCTACCAAGATGCCTTCGTTGCCGTCTAGTTCTTCAAAAATATGGGTGATGGCCTCCAGCTCAGAAAAAGATAATGTGCTGATAGCGGAACGAACGATCTGGATCTTTCGGGTTTCTTCGGCATTTTCCTCATTAACGGAGCGGAGCATCTCAAGACCTACTACTGTAGTGCCATATTCACTGAGGATAATATCATCAATCTCATAGGGTGTACTGTCCCGATAAATAAATAAAGTTCCAAGACGTTCACCGGCAATATCAATCGGTGTGACGATCGCTTCATATTTAGAAACCCCTTCCCCGGTAAAACCTAGAGTGATCAGGTTTACATTCTCCTTGGTAGAAAGGATGCTCAGCAGCCGCTCATTTAAAAGAGCATCAATATGCTCTCCTACATTTTCGCGGATCAGCTCGTGAATCACCTGGATTCCTTCCCGTTCTTTGATTCCCAGCACTTTGCCTTTTTTACTGATGACCAGAATATTAGACTCCAGGATCTCGCTGAGAACCTCACAAATATCATTAAAAACTACCATGTTTGAGTTATTGTTATGAAGCAGTTTATTTATTTTTCTCGTTTTGTCAAGCAACTGTACACCCATATGCTACCTCCTGAAATGTCAAACTTTTCATTTATAAGCATCCAATTATGCAAATAGTCCATATGTTCATATTATTTTAACACAATTCCCTAAACGTAACAAGAGGAATATAAAAAAAAGTTTATTTTAATCAGAATTTGTTGACAAATGACAAAATTACAACAACTTTAGCTACTCATGTTCCTGGCCGGCGCCTGGCGGCTTGGCTTCATTAAGCGGTCACAGAAAAGATGCCAGAGAGTGTTTTCCCTGGCATCTGCTTTTAACCTATCTTTTAAGCCGGTTCATCAGCTTTTACAGCTTCCACGTAACCGCACTGCTGGTCCATACATACCAGCTTGCTGCCTTTATACACAAGCACGCCGCCGCACTGAGGGCACTTTTTGTCTGACGGGCGCTGCCATGTCATAAAATCGCAGTCCGGATTATTCTCACAGCCATAGTACTTCCGGCCCTTTTGCGTCTTCCGGATCACAACATCGCCACCGCACTCGGGGCACTTTACGCCGATCTTTTCAAAATAAGTCTTTGTATTCCTGCACTCGGGAAATCCCGGACATGCCAGGAACTTTCCGTGAGGACCGTACTTGATCACCATGTTTCTGCCGCACTGGTCGCAGATCACATCAGATACTTCATCCTCGATCTTTACCTGCTCCAGCTCTTCCTGGGCATGATCCACAGCGTCCTTAAGATCCGGATAAAAATTTCGTATCACCGTTTTATAATTCATGGTCCCTTCTTCAATCTTATCTAAAAGGAACTCCAGATTTGCCGTAAAACCAACATCCACAATACTGGAAAAGGCATCTACCATGATCTTATTTACGATCTCGCCCAACTCGGTAACATAAAGATTTTTGTTTTCCTTAACAATATACCGTCTTGCAAGAATCGTCGTAATGGTAGGCGCATAGGTGCTTGGCCGTCCGATTCCCAGCTCTTCCAAAGTCTTTACAAGAGAAGCTTCCGTAAAATGGGCTGGCGGCTGGGTGAAATGCTGCTTTTCCTCATAGTCCTTAAAGGTCAGCTTGCTGTCCTTGGTCAGCTTTTTGGAAAGAACATTTTTCTCCACCTTATCTTCTTCCTGACGGTAAATCGATAAATAACCATTAAACTTGAGCTTGGATGCAGCCACACTGAAAAGATAATCCCCGGCGCCGATTTTAACAGAAGTTGTCTCATAAACCGCCTCTTTCATGCGGCTGGCCAGGAAACGGTTCCATATGAGCTGATATAAACGGAACTGATCTCTTGAAAGAGATTCCTTCACCTTTACCGGCGTCATGTTTAAATAGGTGGGACGGATGGCTTCATGAGCGTCCTGGATCTTTTTATCTTCCTGGTCTGCCTTGATCTCATAAGCCACATAGTCGCTGCCGTAGGTCTTTTCAATATATTTTTTTACATTTGCATCCGCTTCTTCTGAAATACGTGTTGAATCGGTACGCAGATAAGTGATCAAACCTACTGAGCCTTCTCCTTCAATGTCTACGCCTTCATAGAGCTGCTGAGCCAGGCGCATGGTCTTTTGAGTGGAAAAGTTCAGCTGCTTAGATGCTTCCTGCTGAAGCGTACTGGTGGTAAAGGGAAGCGGCGATTTTTTCGTCCGCTCCCCGGTGCGGATCTCCCGGACAGTATACTGGGCATTTTCCAGGTTTTTAAAAATCTCCTCCAGTTCTTTTCTGGAATGGATCTCTTTATTTCCATGAATATCTCCCGCATACTTTGCCTGTAGAGGCTTTGCATCGCCTTCCACATTTAAAAGCACATCCAGGGTCCAGTATTCCTGAGGAATAAAAGAATCAATCTCTTTCTCCCGGTCACAGATAATACGCAGAGCCACTGACTGAACACGTCCGGCGCTTAAGCCCCGCTTCACCTTTGCCCATAAAAGGGGGCTGATGCTGTAGCCCACCATCCGGTCTAAAATACGCCGTGCCTGTTGGGCATCCACCAGGTTCATATTAATCTTTCTGGCATGCTTTAAGGACCCTTTTACTGCTGTTTTGGTGATCTCGTTAAATGTGATCCGGTTGGTGGCGTTCTCATCTAACTTCAGGGCATAAGCAAGATGCCATGAGATGGCCTCTCCCTCCCGGTCAGGGTCGGTTGCCAGGTAAACTTTATCTGCTTTTTTAACTTCTTTTCGCAGCATCGCCAAAATATCGCCTTTGCCGCGGATTGTAATATATTTTGGTTCAAAATCATGTTCAATATCAATTCCCATCTGGCTTTTGGGAAGATCTCTCACATGGCCGTTGGAAGCCACAACCGTATAGTTGGGTCCCAGAAACTTATTGATCGTTTTTGCCTTTGCCGGAGATTCAACAATGACCAGATACTTTGCCATTACTAATTCCTCCAAAATGATTTGTTTGCTTTCATCCGACAAGGTCTATCCCTTTCGGACATAATAATTTTTTCCTACCTGGCGGGCACAGCCCTTTTGTACCAGAGATAAAAGCACTCTGGCCGCCTCTACATAATCCAGGCAGGCTTCCATTGCTATCTGTTCAATACTCTTAGCATCTAAACACAAGCTAGGATACACCAATTTTTCTAAATTATCAAGCATAAACTTATCTTCAGAAGAAAATTTTCCAGAAATTTTATAATCCTCCAAAATGTCCTCCGGCCCTGTCACCAGCTTTGCTCCATCGGCAATAAGGCTGTTGCACCCGGCGCTTAAAAGGTCTGTGGGCCTTCCGGGCACCGCGTAGATTTCCCTTCCCTGGTCCAGACCAAAACCGGCAGTGATCAGGGAACCGCTTCGCTTTTTCGCCTCCACCACAAGGATCCCATCAGACAGTCCGCTGATGATCCGGTTCCTATATGGAAAGTGCCATGGCAAAGGCTTTTGTCCCGGGACAAACTCTGACATTAGTCCCCCCTGTTCCTTCATTTGCTCAAAAAGTCTTATATTCTCTTTCGGATAACAAATATTAATGCCGCACCCCAACACTGCCCATGTCTTTTCCCCGGCCTCCAGAGCGCCCCGGTGGGCATAGCCGTCGATCCCTAAAGCCAGTCCGCTGATGATCTGTATCCCGGCGCAGCTTAAAGTCTTTGCGAAATTCCTGGCCGTTTCTTGACCAAACACTGTGGCATTTCTTGCCCCTACAATAGCGATCACAGGCTTGTCCGCTCTGGGAAATGTTCCATATAAAAACAGCCCAAAAGGGCATCCGGGAATTTCCTTAAGCTTTCGTGGAAAATCCTTATGTTCCTGTCCGATAAAAGTAATTCCTCGTTGAGATAATTTATTATATTCCTCCTCCAGCCAGGATATATCTCTGGTTTTTAAGATTTCTTTCTTAAGTCCAGGAGAAATTCCTTCCAGCTTTCCTATGTCCTTATCCGGAATCCGAAAAACCTCTCCGATTCCTCCGCATAATTCGACAAATTTTTCAAGACCTGTCCGTCCAAACCCGATGAGACTGGACAGCCAGAAACATTCCAGCTGCAAATACAAATCCATTCCCTTTTCTTCTCCCATCCTTTGCCTCCTTAAAAATCCCAATAGGACTGTTCAACCATGCGATAGCATACCGCTTCATCCAGATGCCGCTCTAAAACTTCCCCGTCCCCATCCAGATCCGCAAGAGTCCGGGCAACCTTTAAAAGCTTGTGCTGCGCCCGCATGGTCAGATCCATCTGCTCTGCCAGATGAACCGCATAAGATGCAGTGCCCGGGTTTGTAAAACAGTACTGCTTCACCATATCCCCGGACATCCGGGAATTAAAAAATACATCCGTTCCCCGAAAACGGTCTGACTGGATCTGCCGGGCCACCTTTACCTGCGCTGCCATAACCTTAGAGGAAAGGCCTGGCTTTTCCCCGGCAATCCCCTTTACCGGAGGGTGAACCTCCACGCACACATCGATCCGGTTCCACAAAGGCCGACTGATCCGGTGAAGATAGCGATAAACATCCGCCGGCGTACACTGGCACCGGCTCCGATCCGGGAAATAGCCGCACCGGCATGGATTCATGGCGGCCACCAGCATAAATCCTGCAGGAAATACAAAGTTTCCATGGAGCCGGTTGATGGTGATCACGCCCTCTTCTAAGGGCTGGCGCAAAACCTCCAAAGTGGCCGGGGCAAACTCTGCCAGCTCATCAAGAAAAAGGACACCCCGGTGAGCCAGGCTGATCTCTCCGGTAACCGGGATCGCGCCGCCTCCGGTCATCGTTTTTATAGGTACTGTATGATGAGGGCTGCGAAATGGGGGCCGGGTCACAAGGACATGATCTTTATCCAGCATCCCTGCCACACTGTAAAGGCGGGTCACTTCCATACTTTCTTTCACAGACAGGGGCGGAAGGATTCCCCGAATCGCTCTGGCGCTCATGGACTTTCCGCTGCCTGGCGGCCCGATCATAAGCAAATGATGCATCCCGGCAACGGCGGCTACAATGGCCCGCTTTAAAGGTTCCTGGCCCACAATATGAGAAAAATCCCAGGACGCAGCTTCTATTTCGTCCCTATCCCGGGCGCACAGCCGGGACCATGAGGGCGGCGTGCCTACCTGCTGAATGTGAGATCCTTTTTCCAAAGCTGCTTCTCCCCCTAAAAACCAGGCGCAGGCGGCCTTCAAATCCGACACCCCAATAATATGCACCGGCTGTCCTCCCCCCAGCTGGGCCAGAGAGGCCTCGTCTGTATTATCCAAAGGGACCAGACAGTGGGTGATCCCCTGTTCTTTGGCCATAAGGATCAGGGGCAGGATGCCCTTCACCGAACGCAGTCTTCCATCCAGGCCCAACTCTCCTGCCGCAAAAATAGATTTAAGTTTTTCCTGTGGGATCACCCCTAAAGACCCCAGGATGGACAAAGCAATAGGAAGGTCATAGGCCGTTCCCTGCTTGCGTATCCCGGCAGGGGAAAGATTAATAATGATCTTTTTGGCCGGCAGACGGAAGCCGGAATTTTTCAGAGCCGCCGACACCCGCTCCCTAGCCTCCTTCACTTCTGAGGCCAGATAGCCCACCAATGAATAGGACGGAAATCCGTCGCTAATATCTGCTTCTACACAAACAAGCTGTCCCTCAATACCGCTGACAGCTCCGCTGTAAATACTGGTAAACATCCGATTCCTCCCTTAACTCTCCAGGACCGGGCAGGAAATCCTCTGCTGTACTGGCTGCGGGATGCCAATCACATCCCCTATGACGGTTACTGTTTACCAAAAACAGTGACCTTATGTGCCCTCATCATAACATTTTTTCTCAAAAGGGCAAGGGGAAAAATGTCGAATAAGTATTAAAAAACTATAAAAAACTATAAACACTGGCCCTAAAGCCATTTGTCTGTTAGAATATAAAGAATCAAAAAGAAAATAGCGCAGCCGCTCAGATATCCGGGCAGTTGCTAAACAGCACAAGATCAGGAGGCAATTATATATGAAGGCAGTGATTCAAAGAGTTTCAAAAGCCAGCGTAGATGTGGAAGGTCAAACCATTGGAAAAATCGGCAAAGGCTTTATGGTCTTGCTGGGCGTCCATGAAAACGATACCCAGGAGGATTTAGATTATCTTGTAAAAAAAGTGACCGGGCTCAGGATTTTTGAGGATTCTCAGGGAAAAATGAACCTTTCCCTGGCTGATGTCGGCGGGAGTTTACTGGTCATCTCCCAGTTTACTTTACTTGCCAGCACTAAAAAAGGAAACCGGCCCAGCTTTATCCAGGCCGGAGCTCCCCAAATGTCCGAGGGACTGTATGAACAGTTTATGGATGCCTGCCGAAATATGGGATTTCATGTAGAACACGGGAAGTTCGGCGCCCATATGGACGTATCCCTCACCAACGATGGGCCTGTTACCATTATTATTGACAGTCAGCACAAAGTTTAACGGTTTTTGTAGGACCACCCACATGGACCAGGAAGTCCTTGCGGAAACCATGGCCTGCTGACCTTAGATCAGACTTTGTGACCGTCCGGTATGTTCCGGGAAAATATGGGTTTTCTCCAGCGAATTTCTTTTAGCTTCATCCATCTGGATCATGGACGCGTCACAGGAATGGCGCATTTTCATATAAGCTTTGGGACTTCGGCCCTCAAACTTTTTAAAAATTCTGGAAAAATAAAGGGGATCTTTAAAGCCGGAGGAAGCCGCAATATCTTTAACGCTCCGGCTTTGATTGTACTGATCCATCAAAGATTTGGCATAATCCATACGAAGCTGCTGCAGGTAAATCACCGGAGAAGTTCCGGTAAATTCTTTAAAGATTCTGCGAAAGTATCCTTTGCAATATCCGCTCCTGCCAATAGCCTCTGACAGATCAAAATCTGGATCATTAAAGTGATCGTGCATGATTTCAAGAAGTCCTTCCAAACGCGGGTCCTTGCGCTGGTTTTTTACATAGTACAGCACAAGGACCTGATACAGCGCGTCTCCAAGAGCATTTAAAATGGCTTGTTCATAAACGCTTTGTCCCTGATAAAACCGCCAGGCAAGCTCCATTAACTGACGGACCGTACCGACCCCATCATCCCGGAGGATACGAAACCCTTTGCCCCCCACTGGACGGAAATCATGAATAAACATACAAATATCCCTAAATCCTTCCGATGCTTCTTTTTTATGAGACATTCCCGGAGGAATCACCGTAATATCCCCGGGTTCAAAAGCGAAACTTTTTTCTTCTACAGTTAATATTCCCCTACCCCAGTCATTAAAAATAATTTCCCAGTAACCGTGCTGATGCATCGGGTAATCTTTCAGACAGCCGTTAGAGCGTCCAACCATCATAACATCCATAAATTTATCTCCATTAAGTACGTTTTATCCATATCATCATACTACTTTATGTATAGAAAATCCAGCTTTATTCAATTAAACTTTACACCATAAAGCATAGGAGGTATGTTTAATGTATCCGTACAATCGAAAAGGACCGAAACGGGGAATTTCTTTATACAGCTATTCCGCAGAATATGGTCTGACAAAAAATCTTGAAGACTGCTTTGAGGACATGTATGATATGGGGGCTCACGGTCTTGAAATCCTTGCCAATACCCATATTGACCAGTATCCGGAACCATCCGACTTATGGATTGAACGGTGGTTTTCCCTGCTGGATAAATATGAGATTGTTCCTGTAGAATATGGACACTGGATTGATTCCCGGGTTCTCGGTTTCAGAGAGCTAACCACCCAGGAATCCTATAACATGCTTGCCAGAGACATCCGTCTTGCCGCAAAACTGGGCTTTTCAGTCATGCGTACAAAAATGCCGGTGATCAACGATAATCTTGAACCGGTAAAAAACTGGCGGGATATTATTAAAATGGCTCTGCCCCTGGCTGAAGAGTATCATGTTTGTATGTGTCCGGAAATCCATACGCCCAGTGTCCTTCACTCAAAAATGGTGGCCGATTATGTAGACTTTATTGAACAGACCGGCACAAAAAACTTTGGATTAAATATTGATTTCAGTGTGTTCCGCAATCATTTTGAAGAAGGAGAGTACCGCTCTCCCAACTTTAAATACAGTCAGCCGGAAGAGCTGATTCCTTTGCTGCCTTATATTTACTGCTGCCATGCCAAATTTAATCACATGACCGATACGTTTGAAGAAACAACCATTCCATTCAAAAAAATCATCAACATTCTTAAAGACCATCAATGGGATGGGTATCTTCTTAGCGAATATGAAGGCGCAGACAAATATGAGCCCGGCTATGAAGTGGGACAGACACTGAGAAAACAGCATATTATGCTGAAGCGCTATATTGGAGATTAAGGGGGGATATAACCATGCTTGAGCGGGAAATTATTCAGTCCGTAGGTTTTAGAAATATTAAAGACGGGGATAAGATCACCGGTTTTCAGTTTAAAATCCGTCTTCCCTATTACAGAGGCGTATTTTTAAGTCAGCTCCGCCCCGGTACCCTGTATGTGGATGGAGAAAAATTCAGCCGGGAAGACATTATCTGGAATATAAAAGGGACAGATTATACCTATGAAGAAATGAAGTCAAATATGGATGCTCACTGGGCAACAACAGAACCGGCAGTCCTTAAAGTTCCCAAAGACGGAGGACTCTTGCAGGGTTTTCATGATCTTACTTACGGATTTTGCTTTACATCTTCTTATATGCCGCCTATCATGCAAGACTGCCTGGATCCGGATAAAGAAAATCCCATATTTATGCCGGAATTTGGTCATCACGTAAATCATCGGCGGCTGATTATTGTATAGCTTACATTCAAAAAAAGGACAGCCCTGTATATCGAACAAAGGACAAACGGTCATAAATTTTACACGCAGGCAGAATTTATGACCGTTTGTCGGGCATCTGCCCTTTTTTAACCTATTTTACCCGTCCGATAAGAGAAGAAATATCTTCTACGCCATGACGTTTCATATAATCTTCAATGCCGGTGATCACTTCCACCGTTGTGTAAGGATTCACAAAATTCGCCGTTCCCACAGCCACCATAGTGGCCCCTGCCAAAATAAACTCAATCGCGTCTGCCGCTGTACGGATACCGCCCATACCGACAATGGGAAGAGCTACCGCATTGGCCACCTGATAGACCATGCGCACGGCGACAGGCTTAATGCCGGGACCGGAAAGTCCGCCGGTTTTATTGGCCAGGGCAAAGGTCTGACGCTCAATATCGATCTTCATGCCTGTCAGGGTATTAATGAGGGATAAGGCGTCTGCCCCTCCGGCCTGGGCAGCCCGGGCTGTTTCTGTAATATCCGTCACATTTGGGCTTAACTTCATGATAATCGGCTGTTTTGCCTTTGCTTTAATGGCCTTTGTTATATCTTCCACGGATTTAGGGTTCTGGCCAAAGGCAATGCCACCTTCTTCTACGTTCGGGCAGGAAATATTGATCTCCAGCATGTCCACGTCCGTTTCCCCTAACCGCTCTACCGTTTCCACATAGTCTGCGGTGGTCTTTCCGCACACATTCACAATGATCTTTGTATCAAACTGCTTTAAAAAGGGGATGTCCCGCTGGATAAATACATCCACACCGGGATTTTGCAGACCAATGGCATTTAACATGCCACTGCAGGTTTCCGCAATACGGGGGGTGGGATTTCCCGGCCACGGCACATTAGCCACGCCTTTCGTCACTACGGCCCCCAGCCGGTTCAGATCTACAAAATCTCCGTATTCGACACCGGATCCAAAGGTTCCGGAAGCAACGGTCACTGGATTTTTAAATTCAACACCTGCGATCTTTACTTTTGTATTCATTATAATTCCACCTCCAGAGCGTCAAATACCGGTCCATCCTTACAGATCCGCTTGTTATGAACATGGGTATGCGGATCCACATCCTTAGACTTACATACACAGGCCAGACACGCGCCGATACCGCAGGCCATTTTTTCCTCAAGGGAAATCTGGCAGTGGATCTGATTTTCCCGGGCATATGCCTTTACTGCCCTTAACATAGGGGTTGGACCGCAGCTGTAGATTTCATCGGCCTTTAAGTCAAAGCGTTTAATAGCATCCATAACATTTCCTTTGGTTCCCACGCTGCCGTCTTCTGTAGCAATGTAAACATTTCCATACGCTTCCAGCTCAGAGGCCAGAAATGTCTGGGCATCTCTATAGCCTAAAATAATATCCTTCGCACACTCCAGAGATTTCGCCAGCTCCAGCATAGGCGGGATGCCGATGCCTCCCGCGATCAGCATGGCCCGAGCTTCCTGGTTTAAGCGATAGCCATTGCCTAAAGGCCCCATAATACTCACCCGCTGTCCTGCCTTTAAATGGGAAAATTCCTCGGTTCCCGACCCTACAACCCGGTAAACTACCCTGATGCTGCGAAACTCTCGATCTACCTCACAAATACTGATGGGCCTTGGCAGCAACCGTGAACTGTCATTGCTATAGATCGAAATAAACTGTCCCGGCTTTGCATCATCAGCCATCGTTCCTACAGCCAGCCACATACTATATACACCATCAGCCAGCTTTTTCTGATAATTTACTGTTACAGTCATCTTTTTTGCACTCATTCTCTTCTCTCCAATTTATAACGATAAAAGCCGCCCACAGCTTTCTTTCCCGGCCCGGCTTTCATTTGCAGCCTGTCGGCGGTATACCGGTTGCTATCGTCCGCTGTACACGATCTTTCCGCCTACAATGGTTTCCATAACTTTTCCCCGAACCTTAAAGCCTTCAAATGGGGTATTCTTTCCTTTAGAAACAAAGTCTTCCTTATGAATCACATACTCCTGATCTGGGTCAATAATGGTTATATCTGCCACCTTGCCCTCCGCCAGGGAACCCCGGTCAATACCAATGATCTGTGCCGGGCTATAGCTCATGCGGCGGACCATTTCATAAGGGGTGAGCTTCCCTGTATGCACCAGATACGTCATGGTAAGGGACAGCACCGTCTCGCTTCCCACGATACCAAAAGGCGCCTTGGCAATGGGTCTGGCCTTTTCTTCCTCACTGTGGGGGGCATGATCTGTAGAGATGGCTTCCATGATCCCGCTGCTTATACCCTCGATCAGGGCATCCCGATCTTCCTTTGCCCTCAGCGGCGGATTCATCTTATAATTTGCGTCATCCCCCGGAATATCATCCTGGGTCAGGACAAAATGATGCGGGCAAACCTCACCGCTGACCTTTACGCCGTCCGCCTTTGCTTCTTTCACCATAGTCACACTGTCCTTTGTAGAGCAGTGGCACAGATGAAGGCGGCATCCGGTAGATTTTGCCAGGATAATATCTCTGGCAGCAATAATATCCTCCACATCATTTCCAATCCCGGCCACGCCCAGCTTTTCGGCCACCGGACCGGCATTTAACGCGCCCTGTCCCACCAGCATCTTGTCCTCGCAGTGGGCTAAAACGGTGATCCCAGCCTCACGAGCCTGGATCATGGCTTCTTTATATAATTTTGTATCCATGACGCTTTTTCCGTCCTCGCTGATCGCCACTGCTCCGGTCTGGGCCATCCCGGCAATGTCTGCCAGATCCTTGCCCATCTGGCCCCGGGTCACTGCCCCTACAGGCCAAATATTCACTACTGAGTCATTTTCTGCCTTATCCTTAAGCCAGCGGATCATCTCTGGGCTGTCGATCACCGGTTTTGTGTTAGGCATCGGGCAGATGGATGTGTAGCCCCCTCTTGCCGCTGCCATAGCGCCGGTTTTTATGGTTTCCTTATACTCAAATCCCGGCTCTCTTAAATGGACATGAAGGTCGATCAGTCCGGGAACCACATAGCAGCCTTTGGCATCAAGGACCTGATCTGCACAGGAAGGATCCAGATCCTTCTCCACCTGGTACACTTTGCCGTCTTTAACAAGCACATCAAAATAATCATCACGTTTCGTTGCCGGATCAATCAACCGGCCGCCTTTGATTAAAAGACTCATAAGCCAACTCCTTTCGCCCTTTACCTTAAAAACCGGCGGGATAGATTAACTGTCTCGTCATGGCTGCTCCATGGCAGGACAGTCAAAAAACTTCCGCCGGTTTTGTCAGGTCTTACTTTCTTTTAATAATATCGTGTCTTTCCGGTCCATTGGAAACCATGGTAATAGGCACTTCGATTTCTTTTTCAATAAATTCTATATATTTGCGGCAGTTTTCCGGAAGCTGATCGTACTCTTTAATGCCCCGGATTTCTTCCTTCCATCCCGGCAGATACTCATACACCGGTTTTGCCTTCTTTAAAAGATGGGTTGTAGGGAAATCCCTGGTCATCTGTCCGTCAATCTCATAGCCAACGCATACAGGCAGTGTATCCAGATAGCCAAGCACATCCAGCACCGTCAGAGCAACCTCTGTAGCTCCCTGCATACGGCAGCCATAACGGGTCGCAACAGCGTCAAACCATCCCATACGTCTCGGACGGCCTGTTGTGGCGCCAAACTCGCCGCCGGCGCCGCCTCTGCGGCGCAGCTCGTCGGCCTCATCCCCGAAGATTTCGGAAACAAACTCACCGGCGCCTACAGCGCTGGAATAAGCCTTCACAACCGTTACCACATCCTTGATCTCATAGCAGGGGATCCCCGCGCCGATGGCGCCGTAAGATGCCAGGGTAGAGGATGAGGTTACCATAGGATAAATACCAAAATCCGGGTCTTTTAAGGAACCCAGCTGACCCTCAAGAAGAATACGCTTACCTTCTTTCAGGGCATCATGAAGGTATTTGGATGTATCACATACATAGGGACGAACCATTTCCCGGTACTCAAGGAGCATGTTAAAAATCTCCTGAGGATCCAACGGTGTTTTATGATACAGGTGCTCGATCAATACATTCTTTGTCTCGATCACACGGTCAACCTTTTCTTTCAGATCTGCTTCCTCGCCAAATAGCTCGCTGACCTGGAAACCGATCTTTGCGTATTTATCCGAATAAAACGGTGCAATACCGGATTTTGTGGAACCAAAGGACTTGCCGCCCAGCCTTTCTTCTTCGTACTGGTCAAATAAAATATGATACGGCATAAGGATCTGCGCCCGGTCAGAGACTAAGATCTTTGGCTTTGGAACACCTTTGGATACAAGGTCTTCCACCTCTTTGATCAGGTAAGGGATGTTCAGGGCCACGCCATTTCCGATCACACTTGTCGTATGACCATGAAAGACACCTGATGGAAGAAGGTGCAGTGCAAACTTGCCATAATTATTAATGATCGTATGACCTGCATTACTTCCGCCCTGGAATCTTACAATAATGTCTGATTCTTCAGCCAGCATGTCTGTGATCTTACCCTTTCCTTCATCTCCCCAGTTTGCGCCAACGATTGCTTTAACCATAAACTCAGCTCCTTATATGTTTAATAAAAACGTACACACCTGTGCCGCACACGTTTTTATTGTATTCCAAAATTCAATAAAAGTAAACTAAAAAATGTAATTTCTCTTACTTTTATGATAACAGTTTAGCTTGCTAAACTGTTATCGTCAAAAACGGTAACTTTACTTTTCAATAAATTCCTCCAGATTATCCCGGATCCGCGCATAAAAACTGGACAGCTGTTTTAACTCACTTGGTGAAAAATCCTTAAACATATGAATATCCACATCTGTAAATGCTTCCCAGGTTTGAGACAAAAATTCTTTCCCTTTCGTCGTCGTCTTTAAAATATTTAAACGGTTGTCCTTTTCATCCATCTGCCGGTTAATATATCCCATTTTTTCCAGTTTTTTCGCGGTCACTGCAATAGACGGGGGAGACAGCTGAAGATCTGAGGCCAGCTGTCTTTGGGAAATTCCCTCATGATGAAAAATATGGCCCAGCATTTTCATCTGGCTTGTATTAATCCCCCGGCTGGCGGTCACCTGATCTAAAGCCATGCCGTGGATCCGCCAAACCCGTCGAAACAGACGCATCAGCGGCTCCATAATATCCTCTTCCGGGTGAGTGATCAAAAGGCCCAGCTGTTCCACAGAATCCGCAACGGCTCCGGCTCCGGCCTGCTCCAGTTCTTCTTTGCCCCCATAACCAAAGCTGACGCCGATACAGGAAATCCCTGCCTCCCGGGCGCCTTCCACGTCATGAAAGCGATCTCCCACCATAACCGCTGTCTTAAGGTCCTCAACCTGAAGGCCTTCCAAAGCTGCCCGGACCACTTCACTTTTTTTCGTCCTGCGGCCATCAAGAAAACTTCCGTATACCTGGTCAAAATACCGGCTAATATGAAAATGTTCAAGGATCCGCTCCACAAAAACCTCCGGCTTTGATGAGGCTATAGCCAAAATAAATCCATGATTCTTTAAAAAGTTTAAAAGCTCCGGGATCCCGTCATACAGCCGGTTTTCAAAAATCCCCTTATCCGAGAAACGCTCTCTGTATTTAGCCACCGCCTGGTCCGCCTGGTGACTGTCCAGACCATAAAATTCCATAAAGGATTCCTTTAACGGCGGTCCAATAAATTTTTTCAATTTTTCCAAAGGTTCGTCCTTGATCCCAAAAGCGTTTAACGCATACTGAACGCTTTTGGTGATCCCTTCATAAGGATCGGTCAATGTTCCATCCAGGTCAAATAAAATGTACTTATATCGGTCCATAGGCTGCCCCCTGCATCATTGTTAAAAAAGAAATCCCGCGGCCTGACACCGGTATAACCGGCAGGGCATCCCCTCCCGGGGCGGATCCTGAGAAATCAGCTTGCCCTCTGCCAGAGCTTTTGCCCCTTCTGCCAGTTTAGGGATGATCTCCGGTGAAAGAGGGCAGGGGCCATGAGACGGCCAGATAGTATCAAATAGCCCCTTCATCCCATCCATTCGATCCAAAGTGGCACGAAACGCAGGAAGATTTCTTCCCGGTCCAAACATATAAATATCTCCAGCCTGAATGGTATCCCCGCTGATAAGCAGCCGTTTTTCCCGGTCCAAAAGCATAATGCTTCCCGGTGTATGACCAGGCGTCAGGATCACTTCAAATTTCCAGAAGCCAAGATCGATCACCGCGCCTTCCCACAGGGGACGGATCTTTTCCTGTCCGTCAGCATCTTTCTCAAAAGCGCCGCCCCGGGCAACATAGCAGTCCATCTCCGCCGGATGCATATAGATCCGGTCAAACTCCCGGTTCCCGCCGGTGTGATCCATATCGGTATGGGTATTTACCACAAACACGGGAAGCTTCGTCAGCTCAGACACTATATCTTTAACAGGCAATGTTCCAAAACCTGTATCCACAAGCATGGCCCAGTCTTTTCCTTCAAAAAGGCACATGCGCACGCCCCCATCTTCAATCCGCCAAAAATGTTCCTGTTCTTTGTATACATGTTCGTCCATAGTAAACCAACCTCCTAACTTTCTTCTATTGTACCATCTGCTGTCAGGAATGTGAAGAGAATGTTACATATGCTTTGAGGGAATATAAAAGCACCCGGACAAATACATCGTCCGGGTGTCTCCTTTACCGTATATCTAATTTTACTCCTGTGACAGGTTTATCAAAAGCCAGGATTACTGAGCGTTCTTCTGTGCCTTATACTCTTTAATCGCTTCTGTCAGCTTTGGAACGATCTTGTTCAGATCGCCTACGATGCCGTAGTCCGCAACTTCAAAAATAGGAGCTGTCTCATCTTTGTTAATGGCGATGATCACATCAGACTCTTCCATACCGGCAACGTGCTGGATCGCACCGGAAATACCGACGGCAAAGTAGATCTGAGGGCGAACAGTCTTGCCTGTCTGGCCAACCTGAAGATCCTTCGGCTTCCAGCCGCTATCGACAACTGCTCTGGAGCAGCTGACTTCCCCGCCAATAGCCTCTGCCAGATCCTCAAGGATCTTGAAGTTTTCAGGGCTGCCAACGCCGCGGCCGCCAGATACAAGGATCTTAGCGTCCATAATATCTACCGTATCTGTAACGGACTTAACTACATCAAGAATTTCTACATAGTTCTTGTTCGGTGTAAATCCGGGATTGTACTCAATCACTTCAGCCTTAGCGCCCTTTACAGGTGTGATGCGCTGCATAACACCTGGCCGAACCGTAGCCATCTGAGGACGGTTATCCGGGCAGGCGATGGTAGCGATCGTATTTCCGCCAAATGCAGGACGAGTCATAAGCAGCTGATTGTGCTTCTGATTTGGACCTGGATTTAATGGGAAATCGCCGATTTCAAGTTTTGTACAGTCTGCTGTAAGACCTGTAACAACACGAGCGGAAACTCTGGGGCCAAGATCACGGCCGATAGCTGTTGCGCCTACCAGCATGATCTCAGGCTTGTACTCATTAATAACAGAAGCCAGGGCATGTGCGTAAGGCTCTGTTTTGTATACCTTTAATTCAGGATCATCCACAACGATAACTCTGTCAGCGCCATACTCAGCCAGGGCATCGCAAAGATTCTTAACATCAGAACCGATGAGAACCGCGGTTACGTCTGTGTTTAAATCTGCTGCCAGATCTTTAGCCTTGCCAAGTAACTCAAATGAAATTCCGGATAATTCATTATCTACCTGCTGAGCGTAGATAAATACGCCTTTATATTCTTCTAAATTCATCTTATTCACCACTTTTCCTTTTCATTAAATGAGATGTTTTTCGTCTAATTTGCCCATAAGGTAAGCAACAGCTTCATCCGGGTCAAGATTTACAGTTTCTCCGGCGCCTTTTCTTACTTTATCGGAAGCCTTGGCAATCTTTGTCGGTGAACCTTTCAGACCGATGTTTGCGTCGTCAAGTTCTGTCAGGTCTGCACGGGACCAAACTGTAACTTCTTTTTCAAATGCGTCGAAAATTCCGCCTGGTGTCATGTAGCGGGGCTCATTTAATTCAGAAAGGGCCGTGATCAGGCAAGGCATCTTAGCTTTTAATACATGGTATCTGTCTTCAAACTGACGCTGTACGATCACATCTTCCCCTTCAATCTTAATATCCTGAGCATAGGAGATGACAGGAATATCCAGATGTTCGGAAATCTGAGGACCAACCTGAGCTGTATCGCCATCAATTGCCTGGCGGCCTGTAATGATCAGATCGTAGTCCAGTTTCTTGATCGCTGCCGCAATAGTGCTGGAAGTTGCCCATGTATCAGCGCCGGCAAGAAGGCGGTCTGTTACAAGGATGGCATGATCAGCGCCCATAGCAAGAGCTTCGCGAAGCATCTCATCAGCCTTTGGAAGACCCATAGTCAGAACAGTAACCTCAGCGCCATACTGATCTTTCAAGCGAAGAGCAGCTTCAAGACCGGCCTTATCGTCCGGATTCATAATAGAGAGCATAGCAGCTCTGTTAAGTGTACCGTCGGGATTAAACTGAACTCCACCCTTTGTATCTGGTACCTGTTTTAAACAAACAATTATCTTCACGATGTGTACCTCCTATTTCAATAAGCTTCCAGAAATAACCATACGCTGAACCTCGGATGTTCCTTCGTAGATTTCTGTGATCTTTGCATCTCTCATCATACGTTCAACATCATATTCTCTGATGTAACCGTAACCGCCATGTAACTGAACAGCCTTTGTGGTCACTTCCATAGCAACCTCTGCCGCATACAGTTTTGCCATAGCAGCCTCCACGCTGTAGGTTTTCTGAGTAGCCTTTGCCATAGCAGCTTTATAAACAAGATTTTTGGCAGCTTCTACCTTTGTAGCCATATCAGCTAACTGGAACTGTGTATTCTGGAACTGAGCGATGGAACGTCCGAACTGTTTTCTTTCCTTTACATAAGAAATGGTAGCTTCAAGAGCGCCCTCCGCAAGGCCAAGAGCCTGAGCAGCGATACCGATACGGCCGCCGTCCAGAGTATGCATGGCAATGTTAAAGCCTTTGCCCTTAGGTCCAAGGATGTTTTCCTTAGGAATACGGCAATCCTGGAAGATCAGCTCATAGGTGGATGAACCGCGGATACCCATCTTCTTCTCTTTTGTACCAAAAGTGAATCCCGGTGTACCTTTTTCTACGATAAAGGCGGAAATCTCTTTCTGTTTTCTGCCCCGCTTTTCGATTGTACCGGTAACAGCGATGATAATGTATACATTTGCTTCTTTACCATTAGTAATGAAGCACTTAGAACCGTTTAATACCCACGCGTCGCCGTCAAGAACAGCTTTCGTCTGCTGTCCCTGGGCATCTGTACCAGCGCCGGGCTCAGTAAGGCCAAATGCGCCGAGCCATTCACCAGAAGCAAGTTTTGGAAGGTATTTCTTTTTCTGATCTTCTGTACCATAAGTTAAGATCGGGTCAATACACAAAGATGTATGGGCGGATACGATAACGCCTGTAGTACCGCAAACTTTGGAAAGCTCCTCTACACACATAGCATAGGTAAGGGGATCGCAGCCCTGTCCGCCATATTCCTTTGGAACAGGAATCCCAAGAAAACCGTATTTAGCCATCTTATCAACGGTTCCTCTAGGGAATACTTCGGTTTCGTCAACTTCCTGAGCCAGTGGCTTTACTTCTTTTTCGGCAAAATCTCTGAAAAGAGTTCTGGCCATCTCATGTTTCTTATCTAATGCGAAATCCATTTAATCTTCCTCCATATTTTCATTATTAAATATGCCGCGCCCGGGTAAGAGCCGTCGGCACGAAAACATGACCATCCCCGGACAGGGATACAGACAGCCTCAGGGCATGGCTTCCCTGTGGCTGTCTTTAAAATTATCATGTTCATCTGACTGTATCAAAACAGCTACATTCACTCCATAAAAGAGGACTTTACTGTTTCACACGGATTTATTTTGTGTAATCGAAGAAACCTACACCAGTCTTACGACCAAGTTTGCCGCCGCGAACCATCTGTCTTAACAGGCGGGCAGCTCTGTACTTGGAATCACATGTTTCAGCGTAGAATACATCCATAATATGTAAGCATGTATCAAGGCCGATCAGGTCAGCAAGAGCAAGGGGGCCCATCGGATGATTGCAGCCAAGTTTCATAGCCTTATCAATATCCTCCGCGGAAGCAAGTCCTTCTTCAAGAACCATAACTGCTTCGTTGATCATAGGAATGAGGATCCGGTTTACAACAAAGCCAGGGCCTTCCTTAACTTCAACAGGATCTTTGCCGATTTCAGCGGAAAGATCATAGATGGTCTTAAATGTTTCATCAGATGTATGAAGTCCGCGGATAACCTCAACCAGCTTCATCACTGTTGCGGGATTGAAGAAATGCATACCAATGAACTTATCTGCTCTGTCTGTAGCGGCAGCGATCTGTGTAATGGAGATAGAGGATGTATTTGTCGCAAAAATACACTCCGGTTTGCAGATGCCATCCAACTCTTTAAACAGGTCTTTCTTGATCTCGATATTTTCTACAATAGCTTCAAGAACCAGGTCTGCGTCAGCAGCGGCAGCAAGCTCTGTTGTTGTGGAAATGTTTGCAAGGATGGCCGCTTTCTGTGCTTCATCCATCTTTCCTTTTGCTACCTGCTTGTCAAGGCCCTTGTTTAACTTAGCCATGGACTTTGCAAGGATCTCATCACTTATATCTCTGAATGTTACCTTCATGCCTGCTTTTGCCATAACCTGGCCAATGTCCAGACCCATCTGACCTGCGCCAACGATAAATACTTTGTTTAACATAATAAAAACCTCCTGAATTTTGGATTCTCCCTGTACTCAGCCGAAAACCTGGCTGCCTCGGGTATCATTAAGCTTATTTATTGATAAAGTTTTTCTCTTTACGTTTTTCAAGAAACGCGCTCATGCCTTCCACCTGATCATGAGTTTCAAAGCAGTCGCCAAACAGTTTTTCTTCGATAACAATGGCTTCATCCATACCTACCTGAAGGCCATCGTTGATGGCTTTCTTGCAGTGACGAACAGCAATCGGAGCATTTTTAGCAATGGTTGCTGCCATCTTTTCAGCTGCGGGCAGGAGTTCTTCCTGCGTATATACAGCGTTTACAAGACCGATGCGGTAAGCTTCGTCTGCTTTAATATTTCTCCCAGTATAGATCAGCTGTTTTGCCATACCCGGAGAAACTAAACGGGCAAGTCTCTGTGTTCCGCCAAATCCCGGTGTAATACCAAGCCCTGCTTCTGGCTGGCCAAACTGGGCATTATCAGAGCAGATACGAATATCACAGCTCATGGCAATCTCGCAGCCGCCGCCCAGAGCAAATCCATTCACTGCTGCAATAACAGGGATCGGGAATGTTTCAATTCTTCTGAATAAATCGTTGCCCTTTTTACCAAAAGCTTCACCTTCTGCTTTTGTCAGTGTGCTCATCTCGCCAATGTCAGCACCGGCAACAAAAGACTTCTGTCCAGCTCCTGTTAATATAAGGCAGCGGATTTCCTCAAGATCAACAGCATCCAAGGCTGCGTTTAAATCTTCGAGGACTTCAGAGTTTAATGCGTTCAATGCTTTTTCACGGCTGATGGTAAGAATACCAACATTGCCCTTGACTTCATATAAAACATTTGACATTTTTTTAACTTCCTCTCTTTCTGGAATTTACTCTAAGCATTATTTTACAATATTAACCTTCATAAGTAAATATAAATCCTGCAAAATAATTGACGCTTTTTTGTTATAATTTTGTCAATTTTTATACGTTACAGAGAAAAAATCACGTTAAGATATTATCAAAATCCAGAGGGTTCTCTCAAACACTAAGGACCTCCGGCTTCAGTCCGTCTTTGACGCTTTGAATTGCTGCTCCGTCTTTCATCACAAAAACCCTCAGCTATGAGCGATTCCCCACAGCCAAGGGCTTTTATGCATTTTTATTTATTCAATGATGAAGGCGTCCAAAGGTGTTTTTCGCGTCCCAAAGTTATGCTTGTCTGCGCAAGCGCAGCCCACATAACCTTTTGACGCTGGTATCACTCGATTTCTTCATACAAAAGATCGTCCTTTGTGCGGGCGCCTTCCTTAACGTAGTTTCCCATAGCGCCGCAGGCCGGGCATTTGCCAAAATCATCCCCAAACTCAGGGATCAGGTCTGTGGCGTACTTAAACAGCTTGCCGCACTCAGGGCACTTATAATAGAAGTACAGCGCTCCCCAGCTCATGATCTTCGCCGATTATTCCAGGCCAAGGATCTGGCGGGCTTCATCAGGAGTCGCCGCCTGACGGCCAAACAGTTCGATTGCCTGTTTCGCTCTTTCAACAAACTGAACATTGCTTTCAGCCAGCTGGCCTTTAGCAAACATAACGTTGTCTTCCATACCTACACGAATGTGGCCGCCCATAGCGATCGCAGCGTACATGATCTCCATAGCGCTGTGGCCAACGCCGAAGCAGGACCATGTGGAACCAGGGCAAAGCTGATCCATGGTTTCTTTCATAAATACAAGGTTCTTTACAGAGCCTGGGATACCATTCGCGCAGCCCATGCAGAACTGGAAGTGAAGAGGTGTTTTAAGAACACCTTTCTTTACGTAGTAAGCCGCGTTAGCGATCATACCAGGATCGAAAGCTTCGATTTCAGGTTTTACATTATATTCCTGCATAGTAGCGCCCAGCTCTTCAAGAAATGCAGGAGGATTTAAAAACAGGCTGCTGTTTAACCAGTTCATGGAACCACAGTCATAGGAAGCCATCTCAGGGCTTAACTCTTTTAAGTGCGCCTGACGGGTTTCATCTGTTGCGTGAAGGTCGCCGGAGGTTGTAAGATTTAATACAATATCGCAGTCCTTGTGCGCTTTGATCAGTTCAACAGTCTTTTTAAACTTTTCTTTGTCCATCGTTCCGTTGCCTTCGTCATCTCTCATATGAAGATGAGCTATCGCAGCCCCGGCTTTCCAGCAGGCATATACGTCTTCCGCGATTTCTTCCGGAGTCATAGGAACAGCAGGGTTATTTTCTTTTTTTGGCCATGCGCCAGTAGGTGCGATGGTAATAATGGTCTTATTTTTTAATGCTTTATTATCCATGATCTTTTCTCTCCTTGTTATGATATGGTCGGAGCGTCAAAAGGTATTTTGACGCCCATGATTTGTACAAAAGGGTGCTGCCAGTGACAGCAACACCCTTTTCGTTACTGTTCATAAAGTGAACAGTATCTCTTTTTTCGGTCCGCAAAATGCGGCTCCGCGCTATTTTTATCTGCTCTGAACGCCAGTTCCGCAGTACAGATATGTTCTGTCCGGAACATCATTAAGATCATCTTCATCAATTTCCGCAACGCAGCGAGCCATAGAGCCATCGCCCATGTACCATCTTAATGGGAAGCAGTAGAATCTGAAGCGTTTGCCTTTCACTTTTTCCAGGTCCCCGCCAAGGTTTTCAACACCTACAATGCCATGGCCAAGCATCGTCTTGTGGCAAGGCTCCCATGTGCCCCAGCAGCCGATCGCTTCAAGAGCGCCGAACTTCTTGTCGTATGCTTCTTTACCGTGGATGCGGATGTACTCTTCTTTATCAAACTCTGCGTATGCTTCTTCGCCAAACTGCTCTTTGTACTCTTCTGTGATCGGCCTTCCGGAAGCGCCAAGAAGATTCATTCTTGTCATACCGTTGTTGCCCATAGCTGTGTGAAGGGGATGGTCCAGAGCCTGCATATCCATAGCAACACATTTTACTTTGTGGTCAACGAACCACTGGCCGGCTTCAACGCCTGTACCGCAGGAATAGTGATAATATTCCTTGGAATCATCAAATTTCAGATGCATCCCTGTATCCAGACAGATAACCATGCCTTCAAGTTCACCGGAATCCGGATCAATACCTGCGCGTCGGCAAGCGTCATCCAGATGTTTGCCTGTGATCAGGCCCCAGCGTTCAATCTGGATGTCAAGGCATACAGCATCGCCTGTGTAAGCGTCAACAGGCATTTCATGAGTATAGCGAGCTCTCTTGCCGTCAAACTCGATTTCCATAACGTGACGGGGCGCGTCACAGTGTGTGCCGGTATGCATAGTACAGCCGATATACTGAGTTAAAACGCCGCCCTTTGCCATCGTGTGCTTGCCGTCAATAACTGGTTTGTCAAAATAAGGCCAGCGTGGAATCTCTGCGCTGAATGGATGTGTTAAATCAACAAAAACTTTCTTTCCCATCTTTCTATTACCTCCGTAAATAAAATGATTCTGTATCTTTGAAGAGACACGCCCTCTATTCTTTAACGGCGCGTCCATACTCACTTGTTTAAAGTAACCGTTCCATCCGCTGAACGGTTACTCTTTAAATTTTATTTGCCGTAAAGCATCTTGATGAGATATTCGTTCAGACCGGAATTAATCTGGGCGATTTCTTCATCGGTGTACTTCATAAAGCCTTCATGATAGCCGTCTTTTGCTTCCGCACGGAAACCGTTCTTACCTTCGTCAAGCATCTCTTTAAGAAGAGGTGAAGCATCGTGGCGGTCTTCCAGGTCTTTTAATACATAGCTGTGAATGTTATATGTAAGCTGTGTGCTGACCATATCGGAATTTACCAGAGGCGGCAGATAAGGCAGTCTTAAGCCGAAGCTGTACTTGCAGGCATCATCCACAGTCTTGGCATCAGCAATACCCCTCTCAACGATAGAGATCGCCTCACGCCAAAGGGCATGCTGCATACGATTTGCGATAAAGCCGGGAACATCCTTTTTGCAAAGCACAGGCTTTTTGCCGGCCTTTGTAAGAATGTCCATAACGTTTTCTGCCACTTCATCAGTGGTGGCCGGTGTCTTGACAACCTCTACCAGAGGAATAAGGAATGCCGGATTCCAAAAATGAGTGCCGCACAGACGCTCTTTATGCTTGCATTTTGAGGAAATCTCTGTAGGACTCATAACAGAAGTATTTGTACAGAAGATGGTATCCTCTGCCACATAATCTTCCAGCTGAGCAAACAGGTTCTGCTTTAATTCCATATCTTCAAGGACGCACTCAACAACAAGCTGAGCGTTCTTTACGCCTTCGTCGTTAAGATCCTGAGTAAAGCGGATCTTGGAAACGATCTCATCCACCTGAGCCTCAGTCATAATTTCTTTTTCAACGAGAAGCTTTGTATTACTGCGGACTTTGGCTGCCACATCTACAGGATATACATCATATACTGTCACCTGGGCGCCATCCATAGCTGCCAGGATCTGGGCAATAGCGCTGCCCATCATGCCGCCGCCGCAAACTAAGAACTTCTTAATATCGCGCATTTCTCAAACTCCTTTGTGATTAGCAGGTAAGGTAGCCGCCGCTGCAATCGTAGTTGCCGCCGGTCATAAAATTGGAAGCGTCGGACGAAAGGAATAACGCAAATCCAACAAAATCCTCAGGCTCAGCCAGACGTCCGATAGGCTCACGTTTCAGGAAGTTTTTGTAAACTTCTGATTCAGGATCAAACATCCACTCTGTCAGCTCGCTGCGGAATACTGTCGGGCAGATGGAGTTTACATTAATGCCGTATTTTGCTGTAAGGTCGCATGCCATACTGGAAACCATCAGATCTGCGCCGCCCTTGGATGTGCAGTATCCGGTGTAGCCGGCCATACCACGTTTGGAGCGCTGGGATGTAACAACAACCATCTTGCCGCCCTTACCCTGAGCAACCATCTGATGCGCAACATATTTGCACACAATGTATACAGACTTGCAGTCAGCATCCATAATGTACTGCCAGTCAGCAACAGACTGATCCAGAATGTTCTGAGGCTTGTTATAGCCATGGCAGATAGCAAGGATGTTGATCTCGCCATATTTTTCAACCGTAGCTTTTACTAAAGCGTCTACCTGATCTTCCTGGGCAGGATCAGCTACATAGTATGCGCAGTCAATATTTTCTGCTTTAAATTCATCTTCAAGCGCTTTTAATTTCGCTTCATTACGGCCGGTCATCATGACCTTTGCGCCTTTGTATCCATAGGCCTTTGCCAGAACCTTGCCAAGAGCGCCGGTTGCGCCGGTTACAAGAGCTACTTTTCCTTCAACGGAAAACATATTGTCCACAAAATCTTTACTTACTGGAACCATTTTGTTTCGTCCTCCTTAAAATTTTTCACATTTCAAAAATCCGGCAGTGGGGGAATGATCCCCAGCCGGTTTGTCCTCTTACGATCAATCCGGATAGTTGATGATTACAAGCATTCTTGCGGGACGGCGGCTCTTATTCTCAAGATAACGTCCTTCGTTAGGCGGGAAGGAGATCGCTTCATCTTTATGGATCACATATTCGTTGCCATCCTTATCTGTAACGGTCATTTCGCCTTCAAGTACATAGTAAACCTTCTCCAGTGGGTTATCTTCATATGCGTAGTCAGCGCCGCCGCCAGGTAAAAATACCGTCTGCCCTACCCAGAACTTTGAAGCGCCTGTCTCGTCTTTTCCATGATAGCGCATGCAAGTGCAGCCGTGATGACCTACGGCATTATAAACTGTTGCATCTTCCAGTGTTCTCTTAACCATTTGAATTACCCCTTTTCTTTTATTTTTTTTATATTCTTTTATCAACGACAGCACTTTGCATAACTTTTACAAAGTTTTTCCATTAACAAAAGAACTTTTTACATCAAGACACGTTTGTGATAAATTTAACATCTACACAAACTGTACTTTCATTATATAACAATCCTTGGTTTTATTCAATAATTACAATGAAGTTAGGTGGTTACTTTTTGGTTACTACGCCGAAAATGTTCCGCTTATATTTACGGATTCCATAAAATATTATATAATATAAACAGTTTTTTTCGATTGGATTTTGGAGGTTACACCATGGAATATATCAACCCTTACTTATATGGCATGCGCTGCATTTCCGGAAAATGGAAAGCAACCATTCTCCATCATATTTATACTTACGGCCGTATCCGCTTTAACGAAACAAAAAAGACCCTTCCCATTAGTGAAAAGGTTTTAAGTCAGCAGTTAAAGGAACTGGAACGTGACGGACTTGTGCGCCGTATTCAGTATCAGGTCATGCCATTGAAGGTTGAATATGTCCTTACCCCTATTGGTGAGGAACTGATCCCGGCGCTGGATATTATCTACATCTGGAGCGTCAAGCGGATGCATGAGCGAGATGTTCCCATTGATCCTGACGCGTTTGTTGTCCACCTGGATGACCGGTACCGGAAAGAGCTGAATGATATTATGGAAGAAAACGGTTTTGGGACAGACCGACAAGAGTCCCATTCCTGAACCGTCATAAGGTCCTGATCAATCCTAAAGAAAAATTTCCTTGCTGATCTTTTTCCCCGCCGGGGTGGCTGCCAAGCCACCTTCTGCTGTTTCTTTTAAAGACGCAGGCAAAGCCTTGCCCACATGATACATGGCCTCAATGATCTCATCCACAGGGATCAGGCAGGGAGCGCCGCTTAATGCCATATCCGCGCTGATCAAAGCATTCACTGCCTGGGAAGCGTTGCGCATGGCACATGGAAGCTGGACCAGACCTGCCACAGGATCACATACCAGACCCATAACATTCATCAGGGCAAAGCCGCAGGCATTGGCACACATATCGCTGGTGCCGCCGCACATATGGACCGCTGCCGCGCCGGCCATGGCTGCTGCCACGCCGCACTCTGCCTGACATCCTCCTTCCGCTCCCGCGACGGTAGCATTTTTCATGACCACAGCGCCTATACCGGACGCGGTGAGCATCCCTTCATAAACCTTCCGGGCATCCAGATCGTACTGCTCCCCAACAGAAATAAGCACTGCCGGCAGGATACCGCAGGAACCTGCGGTTGGCGCCGCGCAGATCTTGCCCATAGCTGCATTGATCTCACAGCAGGACAGGGCCAGAGCCATGGCCCGGTTAATAAAGGCGCCGCAAATGCCGCCTTTTTCCCGGGTATATTGGTTTTGAGTAAAAGCGCTGCCCCGGATCAGATTCCCCACAGTGTCGTAAGGCCTGTCCAAAGCTTTCCGAGCCGATTCTTCCATAACCTTAAAACGGATCTTTAACTCATTAAAAATATCTTCCTCTGTTTTTCCTCCAATGGCCATTTCATTTTCCAGGACCAGCTCCCAGATGGCTTTATTTGTTTCGTGAGATAGTTTACATAAATCAGATACTGTATTATACATCCTGTCCTCCTGTTACTGGGTAAGTTCCAGCGCCCGAACGGTAAGCACATCGTCAATAGCTTCAATGCGGCGGACCACATCCTGGCCGATTTCATCGTCTGTTTCGATCACACAAAAAGCCACATCTCCTTTGGAGCGCCGGTTCAGCTTCATCACCGCAATATTCACGTCCGCTTCAGACAGAATACCAGAGATCTTGCTGATAACCCCCTTATGGTCATAATGACTGATGAGCAAGGTTGCTGCCTGAGCGTGGAACTCAGTGGCAAATTCATTGATCCTACAGATAATGATCTGGCCTCCGCCAATGGATGAGCCAACCACATTTAAAACACTTCCATCACAGCAGTAAAACGTGATCAGGACTGAATTTTCATGGACATTTTCCAGTTCCTTTTCATAAAACCGATACTCAAGCCCCTGCTCCTTAGCGATCTGGTAAGCATCCCGAAGGCGCTCGTCGTCCTCCCGGATCCCCAGCACACCCCCTAAAAGAGCCATATCTGTGCCATGGCCTTTGTAGGTATGGGCAAAGGAACCGTGAAGTCCAAACTCTACCTTTGAAAAAGGTTTTCCCGCGATCACTGCGCTGACCCGGCCAAGGCGAGCTGCCCCTGCTGTATGAGAGCTAGATGGCCCGATCATCACCGGCCCCAGCACTTCAAATATACTAATATCCATAAAGTCATTTCCTCCATAAAATTGATTTAATACAAACATAAGAGCGGGAATTTTCCCGCTCTTGTATAGGGGTCTTTATTTGTAGGGGTGCTTTTTATTATCCCGCTGCGTTCACTGTCCTACACAGCGCTTCATGGCATACTGTACATACCATAGATTCCCGGCGGACCTTTCCGCCATATAATTCTTTTTCCAGCTTCCAGACACCTTTATGCCCAGACGGCTCACCCATAACGTAGCCGCATACGCCGCAGTAGGCAGGCTCTGTACAAGTGGCCGGGGTTCCCATAACATGAGGTCTTATAGACACCGCCTCTCTGCCGCACTCCAGACAGTACTGGGCGCGGGTACAGTCCGCTTCCTGAGAAAAGAGCGTACAATAATGCCGGATGGAATACCGGATCTGGAAATAAGGCTCCCCATCATAAGAAACAGCTTTTTCAGGGTTTAACCGGTTATCTCCTGTATACATAGCCACCGTATCCTCTGTGTCAGCAGCTTCGGGATAGCTGATCTTTGCTTCCCCGATCATTTCTATGGCGCTGGTTCCTTCCAAAACTCCGTCAATGTTGGCCGGGTAGGCCAAAAGTGACAGGATTCCCTGGCCAAAGCCGCTAATATCCAGCTGTGAATCCTCTTCCAGAGTAATGGCGCTGTTCCCGGCGCCGGCAAAAAGGGAATTATCCCCCTGAAGATACAGGTTCACATCACATTCCTCTGCCACCGTCAACGGGCAGCCCTCTGCCAGAGTTCGCTGGTCAATACTTATATGGTCCATGATCACCACATGATCTCCCTCAAGAACATATATCCCATAAGCATCCCGGGTATTTCCAGATATTTTGTAAATGCCGTCAAAAGCAGTCTCCTCCTCACTGTCGCCAATGCGGTAACCGGTATCTGTTATGTAAATGCTTCCCTGGGAAATATCCAGGCAGACTATATCCTCCTTTTCCTCCGCATAAGCCTTAAGAGTATAAAATGACTGTGTAAGGAAAAGTCCGGCCGCAATGCCTATGGTCCAGTATACCAGTTTAAATGACCATTTACCCATGGCTTTTCCTCCCTCCTCGAAATCCACTGTCATGTAACGGTTCAGCTGTCTGAACTATCACAGAATTTTCACATTTTCTTGAGTTTATAATATAAAATTTTTATACTTTTCGCAAGGATTTTTTAAATTTTATTTCAAATTTGTATGATACCAGGCGCATCTCGCGGCTCACGCAAAAAGCTCCGCCCGGACTCTGGTGATCAGAAGATCCGGGCGGAGCTTTTACCCTCCGGGAGGGTATACAGGGGGTTTTATTAAGGAGATTTTATGATGTTGGTAGCAAATAAACAGTACCCTTTCGGGTAAGCAGCGGCTGCGCACTGTCAAAGGAAGACAATCGGCAGTTATCATTTATAAAATATTATCTGGAGGAATAAAATTTTACCCTTTGACAATGCACACTGCTTTTGGAACAGCTTTAAGTATCCACATCCAGTAATTCTGTTCCCACCTCTCGCAAAATCATGTATTATATATCTTGCAAGATGTATCTTGTAGCATCATTATACCATCCTTTTCTTATTTTGCAACCCCTTTTTTTCATTTTTTTAATTTTTAATTTTTAATCGCATTTTTAATCGTTTTTAATCGTTACCATTCAAAGAGCGACCAGTA
>CAZMGH010000022.1:0-41330 GCA_964565805.1 uncultured Lachnospiraceae bacterium | reverse complement strand
TATCGGCGGTGAACTTTCTGCTTGGTTTTGTAAGTTTTCGGGAAATTTTATTTGTAAAATTTAAAATTTTTCTTTTCAACTGGTAGGTATTTGATGTAAAATGAGCCATAAGGAATCCCCTTTCTTTTTGTTTAGTAAGGTTTTTGGGTTATAGCTTAATTTTACATCAAAAAGGGACAGGATTCCTTATATTTTTGGCATTTTTTGAAAGTTGTGGATAACAGGACGCAGTAGAATTTTCCAGTGGGGATAATTCTGCGGAAACTCAAGCTACTGCGTATTGTCCGGTCAGTGAACTTATGCTATAATAAAGCAAGTGTGCCAAAAAAGGAAGCCCCCTTCGGGGATACCCATATGGCCTTATAGGCCGGCCAAAAAAAGGAGGAAATTTTACGTGAGTGTTGACCAGAGTAAAATACGCAATTTCTGCATTATTGCCCATATTGATCATGGCAAGTCTACACTGGCGGATCGGATCATTGAGATGACCGGGCTGCTTACCAGCCGGGAGATGCAAAATCAGGTGCTGGATAATATGGATCTGGAGCGTGAGCGGGGAATTACCATTAAAGCTCAGGCCGTGCGGATTGTTTATAAAGCCAAAGATGGAGAAGAATATATTTTTAACTTGATTGATACACCGGGACATGTAGACTTTAATTACGAAGTGTCCCGAAGCCTGGCTGCCTGCGACGGTGCCATCCTGATAGTGGACGCTGCCCAGGGGATTGAGGCTCAGACACTGGCAAATGTATATCTGGCTTTAGATCATGACCTGGAGATCATGCCGGTGATCAATAAGATCGATCTGCCCAGCGCTGATCCGGACCGGGTAGTGGCTGAGATCGAAGATGTGATCGGCCTTGAGGCTCATGACGCCCCGAGGATTTCTGCAAAGACCGGGGAAAATGTAGAGGAAGTGCTGGAACAGATCATTACAAAAATCCCAGCGCCGGTGGGGGATGTAAACGCACCCCTTAAAGCGCTGATCTTTGACGCGGTTTATGATCCTTACAAGGGAGTTATTGTATTTTTCAGAGTAAAAGAAGGCCGGATCGCCAAGGGGACACCGGTGAAAATGATGGCTGCCGGAGCCTGCTTTGAAGTGGTGGAAGTTGGGTATTTTGGCCCAGGACAGTTTATTCCATGTGATGAGCTTACTGCCGGAATGGTTGGCTATATGACAGCCAGCATTAAAAATCTGAAGGATACCCATGTAGGCGATACGATTACCAATTCAAAGGAGCCCTGTGATGCCCCTTTGCCAGGTTATAAAAAAGTGAATCCCATGGTTTACTGCGGCATGTATCCTGCGGATGGAGCCAAGTACGGGGATCTTCGGGATGCCCTGGAAAAGCTTCAGCTTAACGATGCCTCCCTTCAGTTTGAGGCGGAAACCAGTGTGGCCTTAGGCTTTGGCTTTCGATGCGGCTTCCTGGGACTTTTACATCTGGAGATTATTCAGGAGCGTCTTGAGCGGGAGTTTAACCTGGATCTTGTGACCACGGCGCCTTCGGTTATTTATAAAGTCCATAAAACTAACGGTGAAGTGATTGAGCTGACAAATCCGTCCAATCTTCCGGATCCTTCAGAGATCGAATACATGGAAGAACCGGTAGTTTCCGCGGAGATTATGGTGACCACAGATTATATCGGGCCGATTATGGAGCTTTGTCAGGAGCGGCGGGGAAATTACCTTGGCATGGAATATATGGAAACGACCCGTGCCATGCTGAAATATGAGCTGCCGTTAAATGAGATCATTTATGATTTCTTTGATGCTTTAAAGTCCCGTTCTCGGGGTTATGCCTCTTTTGATTATGAGATGAAAGGCTATCAGCGTTCACCGCTGTGCAAGCTGGATATTTTAGTCAACCGGGAGGAAGTCGATGCCCTGTCCTTTATCGTTTATGAAGGATCTGCCTATGAGCGGGGAAGGAAAATGTGCGAAAAGCTGAAAGAGGAAATTCCCAGACAGCTTTTTGAAATTCCTATCCAGGCAGCCATTGGCAGCAAGATCATTGCCCGGGAAACGGTAAAGGCTTTAAGGAAGGATGTGTTGGCCAAGTGTTATGGCGGCGACATCAGCCGTAAGCGCAAGCTTCTGGAAAAACAGAAAGAAGGAAAGAAGCGTATGCGCCAGATCGGAAATGTAGAAATCCCTCAAAAAGCATTTATGAGCGTTTTAAAGCTGGATGATAAATAGGAAAAGATCATGGAACATATGGAACTATATATACACTATCCTTTTTGCGTTAGAAAGTGTAATTACTGCGATTTCTTATCCGCGCCCGCCGCACATGTGCAGCGGGCCATTTACGTGGATGCCCTGATCCGTGAGATCCGGTTTATGGCGCCTTTATACGAAAATCGTCAGGTTGATACCCTGTTTATCGGCGGCGGAACCCCTTCCCTTATGGAAAACCATGAGCTTATGGAAGTGATGGATACCGTCAGGACATGCTTTGAAGTGTCAGATGACTGTGAGATTACCATGGAGGCAAATCCGGGAACGATTGACCGGGAAAAATCCGGGACTATAGCTCGGGCCGGGATCAACCGACTGAGTATGGGCCTTCAGTCGGCAGATCCGGTGGAACTGAAGCTTTTAGGACGGATCCACACTTGGGAGGATTTTGAGGAAAGCTATGCCTGGGCCAGGGAAGCGGGGATCAAAAATATTAACGTGGATCTTATGTCTGCCCTTCCGGGTCAGGATCTTCAGTCATGGGAGACAACATTGAACAAGGTGATTGAAAAAAAGCCGGAGCATATTTCTGCCTACAGCCTGATCATTGAGGAGGGAACGCCTTTCTATCAGATTTACGGGGAAATGGGAGAGCAAAAAAACCGGAATCACTGGCCCGTCCTTCCCTCAGAAGATGAGGAACGGGACATGTATGCCATGACCGGACAGATGTTAAAATGCGCCGGATATGACCGGTATGAGATTTCCAACTATGCCCGGCCGGGCTTTGAGTGCCGTCACAATACAGGCTACTGGCGCAGGAAAAATTATCTTGGACTTGGACTCGGGGCGGCCAGTTTAATGGACGGACGCCGGTTTGAAAATACCAGGAATATGGAAGAATACTTAAAGACGTTTTCAGCGTCCGGGGCGAAGGTCAGGGCTACAGACGCCGAAAACTTTGATCTTTGCCATAAAATAGAAATCCTCAGTCCGGAGGATGCCATGGCAGAATTTATGTTTCTTGGTCTGCGCCTTATAAAAGGCGTATGGGATAAAGACTTTATCCAGGCTTTTGGAAAAAGTTTTATGGAAGTTTACGGCGAGCCGATACAAAAGCATTGCCGGGAGGGCCTGCTTTATTATATAGAAGAAACCGGTCAGCTAGCCTTTACGGCAAAAGGCATTGATATAAGTAATTATGTGCTGCGCGATTTCTTGTAAAAATATTTCTAATCACCTATTGACAAACGCTTAAGATAGTGATATTTTATGTACATAAGGTATTAGCACTCTAGTTGATTGAGTGCTAATAACAAAAGCTGAAAGGAGTGATCCAGTGAATCTGGATGAACGAAAAACAAAGATTTTAAATGCCATCATTCAGACATATCTTGAAACCGGCGAGCCTGTTGGTTCGAGAACGATCTCAAAATTCACGGATCTCAACTTAAGTTCAGCGACGATCCGAAACGAAATGGCGGATCTGGAAGAGATGGGATATATCCTTCAGCCTCATACATCCGCAGGGCGTATTCCTTCCGATAAAGGTTACCGGTTTTACGTGGATAATCTTATGAAGGATAAGATTGCTCAGGTAGATGAGATGAAGGAGGTCATGCTTGAGAAAGCGGATAAGGTTGACCGTCTGTTAAAACAGGTGGCAAAGCTTTTGGCGACAAACACCAATTATGCGTCCCTTATATCTACTCCCCAGTATAAGCGTAACAAGCTTCGGTTCATTCAGTTGTCGAAAGTCGATGAAACCCAGATCCTGGTGGTCATTATGATCGAGGGCAACATTATAAAGAATAAGCTTATAAATAGCGATTTTCCGGTAGAGCAGGAGGATGTTGTTAAGCTGAATATTTTATTAAACACATTTCTTCAGGGACTGAGTCTGCAGGAGATCAACATGGAGATGATCCAGAAACTGAAATCTCAGGCCGAGGGTCACAGCAAAGTGATCAGTGATGTGATCGATGCCATAGGCCAGGCGATCCAGGAAGAGGATGATGTAGAAATCTATACCAGCGGCGCGACGAACCTTTTAAGTTATCCGGAATTGGGAGACAGAGAGCAGGCAAAGGCCATTATGTCTACCTTTGAAGAAAAACAGGCGCTTGTCAATCTCATTGAAGAGAATGTTGATAAAGATGGCGGAGACAACCACGGTATACAGGTGTATATCGGCGCTGAATCTCCGGTAAAGACTATGAAGGACTGCAGTATTGTTACTGCAACCTATGAATTGGAAGAGGGTGTTCAGGGAACCATTGGTATTGTAGGTCCCAAGCGGATGGATTATCAGAAGGTGGTCAACAACCTTCAGATCATGATGAACCAGCTGGACGCCATATTTAAGAAGGATAAATAAAAGAGGTGAATATAGTGGCAGATTTAGATAGAGAAAATATGGATGAAACATTAAATGAAGAGGCAGAACAGGAGACAGATGCCGCCGAAGAAACTGCAGACACAGAGGTAGATACAGAGATCTCCGATGATGAAGAAAGCAGTGAAGACAGTGACAGCCAGGAAGAAGGCGCAGAAACTTCCGGTGACACTTCTGAGGGCAAGAAAAAGTCCCGCCTTTTCTCTAAAAAAGAAAAGAAAAAAGATAAAAAGGATCAGCAGATTGAAGATCTTACCGACCGTCTGATGCGTCAGATGGCTGAATTTGATAATTTCCGCAAGCGCACGGAAAAAGAAAAGTCTCAGATGTTTGATAATGGCGCAGGCGACATTATTGAAAAGATCCTGCCGGTGATCGATGATATGGAGCGGGGACTTGCCGCTTTAAGTGATGAAGAAAAGGAAACATCTTTTGCCAAAGGCATGGAGATGATTTATAAAAAGTTTGTCGGAATTTTGACTAATGCTGGTGTGACACCTATTGATGCCGCAGGCAAGGAGTTTGATCCGAATTATCATAACGCAGTCATGCAGAGCCCCAGCGAAGAGGTTGAATCCGGTTATGTGATCCAGGAGCTTCAAAAGGGTTATATGTATAAAGAAAAAGTGCTTCGGCACAGTATGGTTATTGTAGCAGAATAAAAACAATTTCAGTCGATTTAGGAGGAATTGATTATGAGTAAAATTATTGGTATTGACTTAGGTACAACAAATTCATGCGTTGCTGTTATGGAAGGCGGCAAACCTGTTGTTATCGCTAATACAGAAGGCGCAAGAACAACCCCCAGTGTGGTAGCATTTACAAAGACCGGTGAACGTCTTGTAGGTGAACCTGCAAAACGTCAGGCTGTAACAAATGCGGATCACACCATTTCATCCATCAAACGTCATATGGGTACAGATTACCGTGTAAATATCGATGGAAAGAATTATTCTCCTCAGGAGATTTCCGCAATGATCCTTCAGAAATTAAAAGCAGATGCGGAAAGCTATCTGGGCGAATCTGTTACAGAAGCAGTGATCACAGTTCCTGCTTACTTTAACGATGCTCAGAGACAGGCTACAAAGGATGCAGGTAAGATCGTGGGCTTGGATGTCAAACGTATCATTAACGAGCCTACAGCCGCTGCTCTTGCTTATGGCCTTGATAATGAAAGAGAACAGAAGATTATGGTTTACGACCTTGGCGGCGGCACATTCGATGTATCTGTGATCGAGATCGGCGATGGTGTTATTGAAGTTCTTGCAACAAGCGGTGATAACCACTTAGGCGGCGATGACTTTGATGAGAAGATTACACGTTACATGCTTGATGAATTTAAGAGAACGGAAGGCGTAGACCTTTCCGGTGATAAGATGGCTATGCAGAGACTTCGTGAAGCTGCTGAAAAAGCAAAGAAGGAACTGTCCAGCGCGGCAACAACGAACATTAACCTTCCGTTCATTACAGCAACTGCTGAAGGACCAAAACACTTTGATATGAACCTGACACGGGCTAAGTTTGATGAACTGACTCATGATCTGGTTGAAAGAACAGTTGTTCCTGTTCAGAACGCATTAAGAGATGCTGGTATTACAGCTTCTGAGCTTGGAAAAGTTCTTCTGGTGGGCGGTTCCACGCGTATTCCTGCAGTTCAGGATAAAGTAAGACAGCTGACAGGCCATGAACCAAGCAAGAATCTGAATCCGGATGAGTGTGTTGCTATCGGCGCTTCTATCCAGGGCGGCAAGCTTGCCGGAGATTCCGGCGCCGGAGACATCCTTCTTCTGGATGTAACACCTTTAACACTGTCCATTGAGACGATGGGAGGTATCGCTACACACCTGATCGAGAGAAATACAACCATTCCTACAAGAAAGAGCCAGATCTTCTCCACAGCTGCCGACAACCAGACCGCTGTTGATATTAACGTTGTTCAGGGTGAAAGACAGTTCGCGAGAGATAATAAAAGCCTTGGCCAGTTCCGTCTGGACGGTATCGCTCCCGCAAGACGTGGCGTTCCTCAGATCGAGGTTACCTTTGATATTGATGCCAACGGTATTGTAAATGTATCTGCAAAAGACCTGGGAACAGGAAGAGAGCAGCACATTACTATTACAGCCGGTTCCAATATGTCCGAAGATGAGATCAATAAGGCTGTAAAAGAAGCTCAGGCTTATGAAGCTCAGGATAAGAGACGTAAGGAAGGCGTTGAAGCAAGAAACGAAGCAGACTCTATAGTATTCCAGACAGAAAATGCTCTTAAGGAAGTTGGCGACAAGGTAAGCGCTGATGATAAGGCAAAAGTTCAGGCTGAAATCGATGCCATGAAGAACCTGCTGAACCAGACAGCAAATATCGAAGAGCTTACAGATACTCAGATCAACGATCTGAAAGCAGGTAAGCAGAGACTGATGGATGCTGCTCAAGGCGTATTTACAAAGATGTATGAAGCTGCAAGCGCAAACGCTTCTGGCAACGCAGGCCCAAATCCTGGCGCAGACGCAGCAAATAACGCAGGCAATACTTCTTACCAGAACAACGATGATGTTGTTGACGCAGATTACAAAGAGGTATAATATGATGCCAGGGTCAAAGAGCACGAAGTGCGGAGAAATCCGTGGCATCATGGGGGCAAAACACCTTTTGCCCCCAACATCATAATAAATATAAAGATGCCGGTCTGCCACCCCCGTGGCAGACCGCATTTGCTGTGAGCACTTAGCGAAGCCAAGCCGAAGGCGCAGACTGAGGTTAGTGCGAACGTACATCGCGAACCTTAACGAGACGGGAGCAAAGCGACCGTCGAGTTTAGTTGAGCGATGTTACCCGCAAAGAGCACTTAGCGAAGCCAAGCCGGAGGCGCAGGCTGAGGTTAGTGCGAACACGGATTTAGGATTGGAGATAAGTTATGGCAGAGACAAAGAGAGATTATTATGAGGTTTTGGGCGTATCCAAAACCGCAACGGATGCTGAATTAAAAAGAGCTTATCGCCAGCTTGCAAAGAAATACCATCCAGATATTAATCCGGGAGATAAAGAAGCAGAAGCTAAATTTAAAGAGGCATCAGAGGCCTATGCAGTTTTAAGCGATCCGGACAAACGCCGTCAGTATGACCAGTTTGGCCATGCGGCCTTTGAACAGGGCGGTGGAGCCGGTGGATTTGGCGGTTTCGGCGGATTTGATTTCGGCGGCGATATGGGTGATATATTCGGCGATATTTTTGGCGATCTGTTTGGCGGCGGACGGAGCCGGAAAGCTTATAACGGCCCTATGCAGGGAGCCAATGTGCGTATTAATATGCGCATTTCCTTTATGGAAGCTGTATTTGGCGTAGATAAACGCATTGAGATCAATCTTAAGGATGAGTGTCCTCATTGCCATGGTACCGGAGCAAAACCGGGAACACAGCCGGAAACCTGCTCAAAGTGCGGTGGAAAGGGCCAGGTGGTTTATACCCAGCAGTCCCTGTTTGGCACTGTCCGTAACGTTCAGACATGTCCGGACTGTCATGGTACCGGTAAGATCGTTCGGGAAAAATGTACAGACTGCGGCGGCACCGGCTATGTTAAAAATAAAAAGACCATTGAAATCCCTATTCCCGCAGGTATTGATTCCGGTCAAAGCGTGCGTATTCGAGGCAAGGGCGAACCGGGAACCAATGGCGGCCAGAGAGGCGATCTGCTTGTAGGCATTACTGTTGACCGCCATCCCGTATTCCAGCGTCAGGATTTTGATATTTATTCTACAGTGCCGATTTCCTTTGCCCAGGCTGCTTTAGGAGGAGATATTAAGATCCAGACGGTAGACGGGGATGTGACTCAGAACATCCGTCCGGGAACCCAGACCGATACCCGGATCCGGTTAAAAGGCAGAGGCGTGCCTACCCTGCGGAATAAAAATGTCCGGGGCGACCATTATGTGACTTTGGTTGTTCAGGTTCCGGAACGGCTGAATAATGAGCAGAAGGATCTGATCCGCCGACTGGATGCTTCCTTAAGAGGCGAACCTGTGACAGCAGAGGAGGAAAAAACATCATCGGGAACAGGAGATCATAAAAAGAAAAAACGCTTTATGGATAAAGTGAAAGAAGCGTTTGAAGATTAATGCAACAGGCAGTTTTCAAAAAGGACTTTGAGAACTGCCTGTTTGTATGTTATGATAACCCCAGATATAATGAAAAGGATCCAGTAAAAACTAAATAATCGAAAAAAATAATTACTAAATCACCGGAAAAATGAAAGGAGACGGATGTTTTGAAATGGAATAAATACACACTGACCACAACAACAGAGGCGGTGGATCTGATCAGCTATACGCTGGGAGAGATGGGCATTGAAGGAATCGAGATCCAGGACAAGGTGCCTTTATCTGAAGAAGATAAGAAAAAGATGTTTATTGACATTCTTCCGGATCTTGGGCCGGATGACGGGAAGGCAAAGGTGTCTTTTTATATTAATCCGGAGGATGACAGGGAGGATACGATCCAGAAGGTGCTTCACGAAATTTACAGTTTGAAGGATTTTGTGGATATTGGAGAAGCTGTCATAGAAAAATCTCAGACTGCGGATGAGGACTGGATGAATAACTGGAAAAAATATTGGAAACCGTTTAAGGTAGATGATGCCATTATTATAAAACCTACATGGGAGACTTTGGAAAATGTGCCGGAGGAAACTTTAGTGGTGGAGCTGGATCCGGGCACATCCTTTGGTACAGGGATGCATCATACCACCCGGCTTTGCATTACTCAGATCAAAAAGTATCTTAAGCCGGAGGACACCTTGCTGGATGTAGGCTGCGGCAGCGGGATCCTGTCTATTATAGCCATGATGCTTGGGGTAAAGGAGGCAGCTGCCACAGATATTGATCCCCATGCCGTGGAGGCAGCCATTGAGAACGCGAAGGTCAACCGTTTGGATATGAGCCGCTATAAGATCCTTTGTGGGGATGTGATTTCTGACGGGGAATTTCGCCAGGAAATGGGCGTCCACAAATACGATTTTGTTGCAGCTAATATTCTGGCAGATATTATTATTCCATTATCCTCAGTGGTTAAAGAACTGATGAAGCCGGGAGCTTTGTTTGTATCCTCAGGGATTATTGATATGAAGGAAGAGGCGGTTGCCCAGGCCCTTGCTGAAAATGGCTTTGAGATCGTGGAAGTGACCCGGAGCGGAGAGTGGGTGTCCTTTACAGCGAGAAATCCTCGATAACGGGATAGCAGGGAACAATTCAGCGGTGCTGCGCATTGACATGTTTGAATACTCTATGGTATGATACGTGTTTGGAAGGATGATAGACTATGCCAAGATTTTTTATAGAGCCCGGACAGGTGGATGCAGAGGTCATTACCATTACCGGCGGTGATGTAAATCATATGAAAAATGTTCTGCGTATGCACCGGGGCGACACAGTGTCTGTCAGCGATGGCTGCGGAAGGGACTATTTTTGTACCATTGAGACTATGGATAAGGATCAGGTGATCCTTCATATTGAAAATTCCTGGGACTCTTATGTGGAGCTTCCGGTAAAGCTTTACCTGTTTCAGGGACTTCCCAAAGGGGACAAGATGGAGATGGTCATCCAGAAGGCTGTGGAGCTGGGAGTGTATGCGATCATTCCGGTCATTACCTCCCGGACCATTGTTAAACTGGATCCTAAAAAGGAAGAAAAAAAGGTTGCCCGGTGGCAGATGGTGTGTGAAAGCGCTGCCAAACAGTCCGGCCGGGGAATGATTCCTAAAGTGGCTGCCCCGGTATCTTTTAAAAAGGCTCTTGAACTGGCCAGCGGCCTGGAGGCCGGGGTCATGCCCTATGAGCGGGCTCATGGCATGGATGCGGCAAGAGAGCTGGTCAAAGAACTTCACGGAAAGAAAAGTATTGGCATATTTATCGGACCGGAGGGTGGTTTTGATCCGTCAGAGGTGGATCTGGCCCAGGCTCAAGGGATCAGGACCATGACCCTGGGAAGACGGATTTTAAGGACAGAGACAGCCGGCCTTGCTGTTTTGTCTGTATTTATGTTTGAACTGGAAGAAGATTAAAATGACGGTCCGGGTATTTTCTGTCCGGACTTGGCTAAAGCAGCTGTGGAGGAATATCTAAATGGAAATTTACTTTGATAATGCCGCCACCACCCGGGTTTATGACGGCGTGTGCCAGGTGATGGTGGAAGCCATGCAGAGCAATTTCGGCAATCCCTCATCCCTTCATATGAAGGGGGTAGATGCAGAGCGTTATGTAAAAAATGCCCGTGAGATCATTGCCAAAACCTTAAAGGTGGATGAAAAGGAGATCCTTTTTACCTCCGGCGGTACAGAGTCCAACAACATGGCTCTTATTGGCGGCGCCATAGCCAATCAGAGAGCAGGAAAGCATCTGATCACCACCAGGATCGAACATGCCTCTGTGTATAATCCTATGATCTGGCTGGAGGGCCAGGGCTTTGAGGTGACCTACCTTCCTGTAGATGAGCGGGGCTGTGTGGATGTGGAGGCATTATCGGAGGCGCTGCGGCCGGATACGATCCTTGTGTCTGTAATGTGTGTAAATAATGAGATCGGCACTATCCAGCCTTTAGATGAGATCAGCAGAAGGATCAAGGAAAATAATCCCAATACCCTTTTTCATGTGGATGGGATCCAGGGCTATGGAAAGGTGGAACATTTGTGGCCCAGAAAGCTGGGGATCGATCTGCTCAGCGTAAGCGGGCACAAGCTTCACGGGCCCAAAGGCATAGGCTTTTTGTATATCCGGGATCGGGTGAAGGTGCGTCCCCTGATCCTTGGGGGCGGTCAGCAAAAAGACATGCGCTCAGGCACAGAAAATGTTCCAGGGATTGCGGGCCTTGGCGAGGCTGTCAGAGAGGTTTTTGACCATCTGTCGGAAAAGATGGACCGGCTTTATGACCTGCGCAGCTATTTTATCCAGCAGGTGACCCAAATTGAAGGGGTGAAGATCAACGGCTGGATACAGCGCCGGGAAGGCTTTATGGGGCCGGCGCCTCATATTGTCAGCGTAAGCTTTGAAAATGTCCGGGCTGAGGTGCTTTTACATGCCTTGGAGGAGCGTGGAATTTATGTCTCCTCAGGCTCTGCTTGTTCCTCCAACCATCCCGCCATCAGCGGCACTCTAAAGGCCATGGGGGTGGAAAAGAAATACCTGGATGCCACCATTCGATTCAGCTTTTGCTATGATACCACCAAAGAAGAAATTGAGAAGTGCATGGAGGGTTTAAAACAGATCGTTCCCATGCTCCGCCGATATACTCCAGGAGGGAGAAGATAAATGAAGTTTAAAGCTTTTTTAATAAAATATGGGGAGATCGGCCTGAAGGGCAAGAACCGCTATTTATTTGAAGACGCGCTGATACGCCAGATTCGATTTGTTCTGGCTGGGGCCGGAGAGTTTTCCGTTAATAAAGAGCAGGGCCGTATTTTTGTAGATGCCTTATCCGATTATGATTATGATGAAGTTCTGGAACGTCTTGGCCGGGTATTCGGCATTGTGGCCATTTGTCCGGTAGTGGAATGTGAGGATAATTCCTGGGATAACTTGACAAAGGTGACTGGAGACTATATGGCTTCTGTATACGGAGAAAAGCCTTTGACCTTTAAGGTGGAATCCCGCAGAGCGGATAAGCGTTATCCGAAAAAGTCCATGGAAATCAGTGCGGATATGGGAGAATATTTGCTGGATCGTTTCCCGAACGCCTCTGTGGATGTACATCACCCTCAGGTGCTTTTAAATATTGAAATCCGGGAAAAGGCCTATATTTATTCCCTGTCAGTGCCAGGTCCCGGAGGAATGCCTGTAGGAACTAACGGCAAGGCTATGCTTCTGCTTTCCGGCGGTATTGACAGTCCGGTAGCCGGATATATGATCGCCAAGCGGGGCGTGCGTATCGACGCGGTATATTTTCACGCTCCCCCATACACCAGCGAGCGGGCAAAACAGAAGGTTATTGATCTGGCAAAGATCGTGGCCCGGTATGCCGGCCCCATCAAGCTGAATATTATTAATTTTACAGATATTCAGCTGGCCATTTATGAAAAATGCCCTCATGATGAGCTGACCATTATTATGCGCCGTTATATGATGAAGATTGCGGAACATATTGCAAAAGAGGACGGATGCCTGGGACTGATCACAGGAGAGAGCATCGGCCAAGTGGCCAGCCAGACCATGCAAAGCCTTGCGGCGACGAATGCGGTATGTACCATGCCGGTATATCGTCCGGTGATTGGTTTTGATAAAAATGATATTGTAGACATTTCCCAGAAGATCGGAGCTTTTGAAACCTCCATTCTGCCTTATGAGGACTGCTGTACGATTTTTGTGGCAAATCATCCGGTGACCAAGCCCAATATCCGGGCCATTCAACGGTCAGAAAATCATCTGGCAGATGTGATCGACGGGTTGATGGAAACTGCGTTAAATACCCGGGAAGTTTTAATGTGCGAACCGGTATAAAAAGCGAATAAACCTCTCCCCGGTGAACGGGGAGAGGTTAAAATTACTCGATAATAAACGGTTTAAGAACTTCTGTGATTTCATCATAATTATCATCGCTGTGAATCGCCAGCTCAATCGGTCTGGAAAGATCAAGACTGAAGATACCCATAATAGACTTTGCGTCGATAACGTATCTTCCGGAGATCAGATCAAAATCTGTATCGTACTTTGTGATGATGTTTACGAAAGACTTTACTTTGTCAATGGAATCAAGACGTATTTGAACGGTTTTCATTAAATTCCCTCCTAAATTAGATTCATATTTACAAATATATAGTACAATTGAGAGGACAAAAAGTCAATACGCTAATCGCCGAAAAAACGGAGGACAACTATGAAAAGTGTAGCCTTTTGTACATTAGGCTGTAAAGTTAACCAATATGAGACCGATGCCATGGAGGAAATGTTTCTGGCAGCCGGCTATCAGATCCGGTCATTTAAAGAAAAAGCCGATGCCTATGTGGTCAATACATGTACAGTGACCAATATTGCAGACCGAAAATCCCGCCAGATGCTTCACCGGGCAAGGAAAATGAACCCGGAAGGGATCATCGCCGCTGTGGGCTGTTATGTTCAGGCTGCGGCAGACCAACTGAAGGATGATCCGGATATTGATCTGATCGTGGGAAATAATAAAAAATCACAGATCGTAGCCCTGGTAGAGGATCTTTTAAAGGCAAGGGAGGAAAACGGTGCTTCTGACGCTGATTTTGACCCAAAAGAACCCCAGGAGGCGGTTATTGATATTAATCATACAAAAGAATATGAATCTCTTCATGTAAGCCGTGTATGCGAGCATACACGGGCCTATATTAAGATTCAGGACGGCTGCAATCAGTTTTGTTCCTATTGTATCATTCCCTACGCCAGAGGCCGTGTGCGCAGCCGGAGCATGGAGGATATTCTTTCAGAAGTAAAGACCCTTGTATCCGGAGGATATAAGGAGATCGTCCTGACCGGAATCCATATTTCCTCCTATGGCCTGGATTTTGACCAGGCAGAGTACAACCGGAAACGGGATGATGACCACCTGATCCGGCTCATTGAAGCGCTGGGAAAGATCCCGGGACTGGAAAGGATCCGTCTGGGTTCCTTGGAGCCAAGGATCATTACCCGGGATTTTGTGGAGCGCCTTTGCCAGGTGCCCCAGATCTGCCCTCATTTCCATCTGTCCCTGCAAAGCGGGTGTGATGGGGTGCTGGCCCGAATGAACCGAAAATATACGACAAGGGAATATGCTGCCTGCTGCGGTCTGCTGCGCCAGTATTTTTCCGATCCTGCCATTACTACAGATGTTATTGTAGGATTTCCCGGGGAAACTGAGGAAGAGTTTCAGGAAGGGGCGGCATTTTTGCGGCGGATCGCTTTTGCGGAAATGCATGTGTTTAAGTATTCCCGCAGGGAAGGCACCCGGGCGGCGGCCATGAAAGACCAGGTGGATGAATCTGTGAAAAATCACCGCAGCGCCTGCCTCCTTGAGGAAAATCTTAAAATGAAGGATGCATTTATAAAAAAATGGCAGGGTCGGGAGGCAAAGCTGCTCCTGGAAGAAAAAGTGGTCATTGACGGCACGGAATATATGACCGGTCATACAAAAGAATATATCCGCGGCGTTGTCAAAGGATCCGATCTGTCGGCAAACACTGTGATCCCCGTAAAGCTTTCATTAAGATTAAATGAAGAATACGTTTTTTGCAAAAGAATTGATTGAATTATTTGAAATTTTATATTAATATAATAGATAATCGTATACCTTATGGGCACGGCCTGCTGTCCATGGGGAATAACGTGCATGACAGAAAGTAGGGTAGTGATAATATGGCAGATTTAAACAACACACAATATTTCAAAGTGAATAGTGAAACCGAGATCGCGGTTAAGGATATTCTTGAGGCTGTCTATATCGCTTTGACAGAAAAAGGGTATAATCCTGTAAGTCAGATCGTTGGCTATATTATGTCCGGGGATCCCACCTATGTGACCAGCTATAAAAATGCACGGTATCTGATCATGAAGGTGGAGCGGGACGAGATCTTGGAAGAACTGCTGAAAAATTATATTGAAGTAAATCTTAAGTAATCTATGTCTGGACGGATCATTGGTTTAGATTACGGTTCTAGGACTGTAGGCGTTGCCCTTAGCGATCCCTTAAGGATGACGGCGCAGGCTTTAGAGACGATTAAGCGCAGGGACGAGAACAAGCTGCGTCAGACACTGGCAAGAATCGAGGAAATTATTAAAAACGAAGGTGTGGATCAGATTGTTCTTGGATACCCTAAAAATATGAATAATACTATAGGAGACCGGGCACAGAAGACGGAAGCCTTTGCCGATATGCTTCGGCGGCGGACCGGACTTGAAGTTGTGCTCTGGGATGAGCGGATGAGTACCATGGCGGCTACCCGAACTCTTATTGAGGGGGAGGTGCGCCGTGAAAACAGAAAAGCTTACGTGGACCAGGTGGCCGCTGTATTTATATTGCAGGGCTATCTGGACTATATTGGGATGGATCAAAAGGATCCGTCCGTATAACGTCGGAGGACTGGCATGTCAAATCAGGGAAAAGTGGAATTTACACTGACAGATACAGGAGAAAAAGAAGAGTTTTATATTATTGAACAGACCCGTATCAATAATGTAAATTATATATTAGTTGCGGATTCCATGGAGGATGAGGCAGAAGCATTTATTTTAAAAGAAACCTGCGGGAATACGGATATGACGGATGCGGTTTATTCGGTAGTGGATGATGACGATGAATTTGAGGCCATATCCAAAGTTTTTGCCCAAATGGTAGATGATCTTGATATTGAATTAGAATAACAGATGTTGTAAAAATTGATGTGATGAGTCACGATACTCGGACAACGAAAATGCCATGAAGAAGGTGTGCGTATGGATAAAGAGCTGGAACGGTATAAACAGATTCTGAAAGAAAAAGGGATGAAAACCACCGGCCAGCGTCTTGCCATTTTTGAAGTATTAGCAAGTGAACCAAACCGGCATTTTACGGCGGAGGAAATCTATAAAAATGTGAAGCAGCGGTGGCCGGAAATCGGTCTTGCCACTGTTTACCGGAATATTCAGAAATTGTCAGAGCTTGGCCTAATAGATAAGCTGAATCTGGATGACGGATTTGTACGGTATGAGATTGGCGACCCTGACAGAGATAAAGCCCGACACCATCACCTGATCTGCCTGGATTGCGGCGGCGTCTTCACCTTTGAGGACGACCTGCTTGAGCAGCTGGAGGGCAGGATCCGGGGGACGATGGGGTTTGTTGTAAGCGACCATGAGGTGAAGTTTTATGGGCGCTGCAAAGCCTGCGCCCAGGCGCTTGCAGGGGAATAACGTTGTCAAAGTATCGTTGTCGGCATCGCACAAGAGATATTATACGGAGGTGCGATTTTGAAAACGAATAATACAGCAAACAGTGGAGCAGCAAAGACCAATCACACAAGGACAACCAGTTCCAGAACACGTACAAGAGGGGAAGGAAAGAACGACCAAGGAAAAAATGAGAAAATAAAAATCATTCCCCTGGGCGGACTGGAACAGATCGGAATGAACATTACCTGTATCGAATACGAAGATAACATTGTGGTGATCGACTGCGGACTGGCTTTTCCGTCGGATGACATGCTTGGGATCGATCTGGTGATCCCGGATATTACTTATCTGAAAGATAATATTTCCAAAGTTAAGGGGTTTGTTATTACCCACGGCCACGAAGACCATATCGGTGCTCTTCCCTACGTATTAAAAGAGATTAATGTGCCTGTGTACGCTACAAAGCTGACCATGGGTATTATTGAGCATAAATTAAAAGAACACGGCATGATGAAGACGACAAAGCGCCGTGTGATCCGTCATGGACAGTCCATTAACCTGGGATGTTTCCGCATCGAATTTATAAAGACCAACCATAGTATTGCCGATGCAACGGCTCTGGCCATTTATACACCGGCGGGAATCATTGTTCATACCGGAGACTTTAAGATCGATTACACCCCGGTCTTTGGGGACCGTATCGACCTGGGACGTTTCGCAGAGCTGGGCAAAAAAGGCGTGCTGGCATTAATGTGCGACAGTACCAATGCAGAGCGGCCTGGATTTACTCAGTCTGAACGCACGGTGGGACTTCAGTTTGACCATATTTTTAATGAGCATCCAAAGAACCGTCTTATCATTGCTACCTTTGCTTCAAATGTGGACCGGGTGCAGCAGATTATTAATACTGCCCACAAGTATGGCCGTAAGGTTATTGTAGAAGGCCGGAGCATGGTAACGATTATCAGCATTGCCCAGGAGCTGGGATATATTAATATTCCGGATAATACGCTCATTGAGCTGGATCAGATGAAAAATTATCCGCCGGAACAGATTGTGCTGATTACTACCGGAAGTCAGGGGGAGACTATGGCCGCCCTGTCAAGGATGGCTGCCAGCGTACACCGGAAGGTTTCCATTGTTCCGGGTGATACGGTTGTGTTCAGTTCTAATCCGATTCCGGGAAATGAAAAAGCAGTGTCTAATGTGATCAACGAGCTGTACATGAAAGGGGCAGAGGTGATCTATCAGGATACCCACGTATCCGGTCATGCATGCCAGGAGGATATTAAGCTGATCTATGCTTTGACTCAGCCTAAGTTTGCCATTCCTGTCCATGGAGAGTACCGTCATCTCATCGCTCATGCCCGTCTGGCAGAGATGATGGGGGTGGAAAAGGATCATATTGTCCTTATGGAAACAGGAGATGTACTGGAGCTTAGCAGCGAGAAGGCGGCCATTACCGGAAAAGTCCACTGCGGCGATGTGATGGTGGATGGCCTTGGCGTAGGCGATGTGGGAAATATCGTGCTGCGGGATCGCCAGCTGCTGTCACAAAACGGTCTGCTCATTGTGGTTATTACGTTGGAAAAGTATACCAATCAGATTTTGGCCGGGCCGGATATAGTATCCCGTGGATTTGTGTATGTGCGTGAATCTGAAACCCTTATGGAAGATGCCCGCCATGTCGTGAGCAATGCTCTGGAAAACTGCCTGAGCCATCGCTGCAGTGACTGGGGAAAGATTAAAAATGTGGTAAGGGAGTCTCTGGGTGATTTTGTCTGGAAGCAGACAAAGCGTAATCCTATGATCCTTCCTATTATCATGGAAGTTGAGTAAGTAAGGCCGTAGGCCGGTAAGGAGCGTATAAAATGCCGGGTGTCAGGGAAAAAACCGAAGAATTAATTGACTTGATCAAGCACAGTAAAGAATACCGATCTTATAATGAAATCAGAAGATTTATAACGCACGAATCCGGGATCAAGGACCGGATCGACAGTTTCCGTAAAGATGTGCTGATCTTACAGAATAATCCAAACACGGATCCTGAAAGCTTTTCCAGGATCCGTAAGGAGTATGAAGATATTCTTGAGAATCCCCAGGTGATGGAGTATCTGTCAGCCGAAGAGGCTGTGGTGCGGATGATGCGGGAGATTTTTGAGAAGCTTGGAAATGCGGTGACTTTAGATCTGGGTTTCCTGGAAGAAGTGAAGGAGCTGAACATATGAGAAAGATACTTTTAGGTTTTTTTGAACTCTGTATTCATATTGTGATTTATGCCTTTGTTATTTTCCTTGTGTATCGGGCCGCTGTTTTTGCCTATGACTTTTCTTATAATGTTTTTGGCGATCCGGTGATGTCCAAGTATGACTCAGAAACCGTCACTGTAGTGGTGGATGACGGAGATTCGGCTGCCACTGTTGCCTCAAAGTTAAAGGACGCGGGACTGATAAAGTATGAAGCTGCCTTTGTGATCCGGGTACGCCTGGAGGAAATGGGCGATAAGATCATGCCGGGAACTTTTGAGCTGAGTCCCAGTATGTCTGTGGAGGAAATTTTGGAGATCCTTACCACAGAAGGAGAGATACTCCAGGAAGATAGCGGGGTAATCACACGATGAATGTAGATGAGCGGATGACAGCTTATATCCGCTCCCTGGATCACGGAGAGAATGAATATATCAGGGCCCTGGAGGAGGAAGCGGTGGGAGATGGGATCCCCATTATCCGGAAGGAAACCGCCGCCCTTCTCCGGGTGCTCCTGACGATGAAAAAGCCCAAAAGGCTCCTGGAAGTAGGGGCTGCCGTGGGCTTTTCGTCTATATTCATGAGTGAATACGCAGGAGCGGAGTGTAAGATCACAACTATAGAAAATTATAAGCCCAGGATATTAAAAGCCCGGGAAAATATAAAAAACGCGGGAAAACAGGAGCAGATCGCCCTACTTGAAGGGGATGCGGCTGAAATTTTAAAAAAACTGGATCCGTCCTATGACTTTATTTTTATGGACGCTGCAAAGGGCCAGTATATGCGCTTCTTTCCCCAGGTCATGCGTCTATTAGGCGAGGGCGGTATCCTTGTTAGTGATAATGTGCTCCAGGATGGGGATATTGTCCAGTCCAGATATGCGGTGACCCGGAGAAACCGGACCATTCACAGCCGTATGCGGGAATATTTGTGGGAGCTGACCCATAATCCTGCCCTTGAAACCGTCGTCCTTCCGGTTGGGGACGGAGTTACCGTAAGTACAAAAAAGAAAAATGATGATGAGGCGGCGCTGCCGTGCGTATAAAAGAGGAGAATTGTTTTGAAAAAACCTGAATTATTAATCCCTGCCAGCTGTCTTGAGGTTTTAAAGACAGCGGTGAACTTTGGCGCTGACGCAGTATATATTGGCGGCGAAGTGTTCAGTCTCAGGGCTAAATCCAAAAACTTTTCCAAAGAGGATATGATCCAGGGCATTGCCTATGCCCACGCCCATGGGGCGCGGGTATTTGTCACAGCCAATATCCTGGCCCATAATCGGGACTTGGCAGAATTTGAACAGTACCTTGTGGAATTAAAGGAAATCGGTCCCGATGCCCTGATCATTTCCGATCCGGGGATCTTTATGATGGCCAGGAAAATATGCCCGGAGATCGAGATCCATGTCAGCACCCAGGCCAATAATACCAACTACGCCACCTTTAATTTCTGGTATGACCTGGGAGCAAAACGGGTCGTAGCCGCAAGAGAATTATCTCTTGAAGAAATCCGTCAGATCCGGGATCACATCCCTGAGGATCTGGAGATTGAAACTTTTGTTCACGGGGCCATGTGCATTTCCTATTCAGGACGGTGCCTTCTTTCCAGCTTTCTGGCAGGACGGGATGCCAACCAGGGAGCCTGCACCCATCCATGCCGGTGGAAATACGCGCTTATGGAGGAAACAAGGCCTGGAGAGTATTATCCGGTGTTTGAAAATGAGCGGGGAACGTATATTTTAAATTCCAAAGATCTGTGCATGATCGACCATATACCGGATCTGGCGGCAGCAGGCATTGACAGTTTTAAGGTGGAAGGGCGCATGAAGACCGCCCTTTATGTGGCCGATGTGACCCGTACCTACCGCCAGGCCATTGACGACTATTTTCAGGATCCGGCCCTTTATGAAAGTCGTTTGGACCACTATCGAAAGGAGATCGCCAAAGGCACTTACCGCCAGTATACTACGGGGTTTTTCTACGGCAAGCCGGATGAAAATGCCCAGATCTATGACAGCAACACCTACATTAAGTCTTATACCTACCTGGGGCTGATCAGCGGTAAAAATGACGCCGGATTTTACGGCTTTGAGCAGCGGAATAAGTTCAGTGTGGGCGATACCATCCAGGTGATGAAGCCGGACGGCCATGATGTGACCGTGACAGTCAAGGCCATGGTGGATGAAGCCGGAAATGCTATAGAAAGCTGCCCTCATCCAAAGCAGAAGATCTTTATTGATCTTGGGGTGTCCCTTTGTGATGGGGATCTGCTGAGACGGAAGGATGATTAATGACATGGTAAACGCTGCAAAATTCCAGGTGATCATCCTATAAGGGTGCAGATAAATTTTATTATTTTTGCGTTTTTAAACGGACAATAAAGGCATGCGCGTTCATTGATATGCGCATGCCTTTGTTTTTTTGCAATACGCCCGGAAAGGGGCAGCCGTGCTCGCGGGACATTTGCCGGATCAAAAAAATCTTAAAGTATAAGGAGTAGGATAAAATAGTGTAAGCTAATGGATAAATCTGCCGTTATAATAAAGCTAACAGAACTGCAACGGTACCAAGCAGTTACAAAAGTAAGAGAAAGAGGAGGATTTAATGAAAAGAAAACTAAAGCGGTTCTGGCCATTTTATATTATGATGCTTCCAGCGGTCGTTTATTTGTTTATTAATAATTATATCCCCATGGGCGGTCTTGTGCTCGCCTTTAAAAATTATCGGGTCGCAGACGGAATTTTTGGGAGCGCCTGGTGTGGCCTGGATAATTTCAAATTTCTGTTCCAGACAAAGGATGCCTGGACGATTACAAGAAACACACTGCTTTATAATGTGGCATTTATTATTTTAGGAAATGTATGTGCCATTGCAGTGGCTATCTTTTTAAATGACCTGAGAACAAAAAGACTTAAAAAGGTTTATCAGACGATCATACTATTGCCTTACTTTATCTCTATTGTTGTTGTGGCTTATCTGGTCAACGCATTTTTAGCCGGGGATCTGGGGTTTATTAATAATCATATTTTGGAGCCTTTAGGTTTAGAATCCATACAGTTTTACTCTCAGCAGGTGTATTGGCCGTTTATCCTCATATTTGTCTTTTTGTGGAAAAATGTGGGATACTACTGCATTTTATATTTGGCAACATTATCCGGTATTGATCCAAACTACTATGAAGCTGCTCAGTTGGATGGCGCAAGTAAGTGGCAGCAAATAAAAAATATTACGCTGCCCTGTCTAAAACCAACGATGATCACCCTGTTTATTATATCTGTAGGTAAAATCTTTTATTCCGATTTTGGTTTGTTCTACCAGGTGCCCATGGACTCCGGGATGCTCTACCCGGTAACTCAGACCATTGATACTTATGTATTCATCGGGTTGACTGCGAGCAATAATATTGGAATGTCAGCGGCGGCTGGATTTTATCAGTCTTTTGTAGGTTTTATCCTTGTACTTTTTAGCAATATGATCGTGCGCAGGATTGACAAAGAAAGCGCTATGTTTTAGTGGAGGTGGAAGCGTTCGATGGTGCGTAAATTGAAAGGTTTTGACGTTTTATCCCATGGAGTATTGATTCTCCTTTGTCTGCTGTGTCTGATTCCATTTTTACTGTTGATCGGGGCATCTTTTTCAGAGGAAACAGAAATTATAAAAAACGGTTATTCTTTTATTCCAAAGCAGTTTTCCTTGGCTGCCTATAGGTATTTGTTTTCAGGCGGGACAATTTTTAAAGCGTATGGCATGACGATCCTCATTACCGCTGTCGGTACAACGTTGGCTTTGATCGTAACAACATTAATTGCTTATCCGCTGTCCCGTCCGGAAATCCCTGGAAGAAATTTTGTGAATTTTTATGTGTTTTTTACAATGCTTTTTTCTGGAGGACTTGTTCCTTCTTACATTATGTGGACACAGGTCTTTGGAATACGCAATACGATATGGGCCTATTTGATCCCTAATTTGGTAACTAATGGTTTTACCATTATGATTATGAGAAGTTACTTTATGACAAACATTCCCAAAGAAATACTGGAAAGCGGCCGTGTCGACGGAGCTTCAGAATTTGGTATTTTATGGAGACTTGTTCTGCCTATCAGCAAACCGATTCTTGCAACGATAGGTCTTATGGCAGGGATTACGTACTGGAATGACTGGACGAATGGACTTTATTATATTACAAAAAATAATTTAAGTACCGTTCAGGTATTACTAAATCGTATGCTGTCGAATGCCCAGTATTTGCAGGAGGCCGGAGCTTATGGAATTACGTCTACCGAGTCAATACCTTCTCAGACGATCCGTTTAGCAGTCGCTGTGGTAGGTGCATTGCCTCTGGTATGTATTTATCCAATTTTTCAAAAGTATTTTACAAAGGGAATGACTTTAGGAGCAGTTAAAGGTTAAAGGAAAGGTGGAAAAAATGAAAAAGAGATTATTTGCTATGTTAACATGCGGTGCGATGGCATTGTCTTTTTTGGCAGGATGCGGAAGCAGCAGTACAGATACTGCAGAAAGCGCAGCTTCTGAATCTGCTGAAGAAATTGAGGAAATTAATGTATATATCATGGCTCCGGGGACGGTATCGGACTATAGTGATGTGGAAGATGCTTTGAACGAAATTACAGAGGCAGAAATCAGCGTTCATGTGAATTTAAATTTGCTGGATTCGGGTCAGTATTTTCAAAATTATTCCATGCTTTTATCTGGCGGAGAGAGCGTAGATTTGATCCAAAGCTATTACGATATGGCAATTTCTGCAAATGATCAAGGCGCTTTTATGGAATTGACAGAGCTTTTGGATACATATGGTCAGGATTTAAAGGCTCTTTTATCCGATGAAGACTGGGAGGCGGCAAAAATTGATGGGGAATTATACTGGATTCCTACAAAACACGCCAATTTTACCAGCAAAGGGTTTATGTACAATAAAGAGATAACCGATGAACTGGGAATTGATATGACACAGGTGGAGGATTTTTCCGATTGGGAAATGGTCATGGAACAGGTTCAGGCCGCTTATCCGGATATGACCATGCTGGTATCGCCAATAACCGGTACAATGCTTGATAGTATGCCCTATTGGGACGAGCTGAACAATGGGTTGGGCGTGATCATGTACGATGATCCGACACAGGTGGTGAATCTTTATGAGACAGAAACCTACAGGGAACTTTGTGAGATTATGGCAGACTGGTATGAAAAAGGATATGTACAGCAGGATGCTGCTACGACGTCCAATACCTTCCCTGAATTAGTATCCACAGGCCAGGCATTTTCAGTCCTTTCTTCACCCAGCGTTGGAGCAGAGGAATCGTATACTTTACAGACAGGCGTGGAGCTTGAATTTATCTATATCGAAGGACCTGTGACGACAACAGACAGCTTACTGACAAATCTTTGGAATATATCAGCCACATCAGAGCATCCGGAAGCTGCGATGAAATTCCTTAATCTCCTGGCTTCAGATGTAGAGGTTGCAACGCTTTTAAATTATGGAATTGAGGATGTTAACTATCAGGTACTGGAAGACGGCACATTAACCTATGTCGAAGGCGAAAGTTCCAGTACGGCGGCCTATCATCCCAATTTTGAAGTCCTTCTTCCGAATTACTATTCGTTGCCGGTGTGGAGCGGGAATTTAGAGGATTTAGGAGATCAGGTGGAGGCGCTGACTGAAGAGGCGTATGTTTCTCCGGCGTATGGCTTTTTGTTTGACAGTACATCTGTGACAAATGAAATCACCGCCTGCACAAATGTGGTCAGTCAGTATGCCGCTACCATTGAGAGCGGTGCTGTGGATGTAGATACGGTTTTGGCAGAATTTATTGAAGCATTGAAAGATGCCGGTATTGACGCTATAATAGAGGAAAAGCAGGCACAGTACGATGAATTTTTAAATTCTGCCGAATAAATTTCTGAAGCAGTGTTTATATGGGCGCAAAGGAGCAAAAGCGATGAAGAGGATCCTCTTAAGAGAAATATCCATTACTAAAATCGTCAGGATTGTCGGTAGCATCATTTTTTTGCTCCTTTTGCTCATATTTTTCTTGTCTCAGATTTTTATTCAGAAAACAATGGAAAAAAACACCAGAGAAGATTGGAATGATTCTCTATCTTCTGCTATATCTTCAATTTTAGAAGATTTTTCCCGTATCCAGAATCGTCTTTATATGGACTTATCCGGGTCAGAGGGTTTAACATACGTGGAGTCTGGAAAGGATATAAATTATATCCGATTAATGGAAGCTCAAATTAATCAAGATGTTTTGTCAATTATTGCTAATGAAGCTCTTATTGATTTTTGTGTTTATTATGCGCCCTATTCTCAAACACAAACCATGCTTGTTATAGGCGGGACAAATCCTATACTTAAAGATACTATTTCATCTTACGTTATAGAAGAGATTGATTCAATGATTGCTGGAGAAGCTGATGGAAATCAGCTTCAATGGGATTTTCTTTATAGTTCCAGTGATTTTGATTGCTGGGTCCACTATTACAAGCTTCAAAACAGCTATTTATGTATAGTTACTGAGCTTGATACGCTTTTGGATAATATCCCCATGGAGACAGACGAAGATATGATTTTGACAGTATACGATCAATCTTCAGGGGCATGGGCTTCTACAGGAGAAAATTTGGAATATAAAGGCTTTTTATCCATTAAACAAAGTCTTTCAGATGGCGGATTGCAGGTAAGTTTATGGATTAGTCATGAAAAAGTATATGAAGGACTTTATATCTTTCGCATGATCTTTGCCGTGGGAATTTTGCTTCTGATCGGTATTTTTTGCGCAGGTATAAAACTGTTGGACCGTTTTATTACAGGCCCTGTGGTGGACATGACGCGCCAGCTGAATCAGGTCGGCGAAGATGTTTTTGATCAGAAGATCATAGTAAAAAGTTTTTTGAAAGAATACCAGGTGCTTGCCGGAGCGTATAATGCCATGCTCGTCCGGATTGAAAAACTTATGGTTGATAATTATGAAAAACAGGTTGCGGCTCAGAAGGCTCAGTTCCAGTATCTCCAGCTTCAGATGAAGCCTCATTTTTATCTGAATGTCTTAAACATTATTTATTCCATGGCTCAGGTGAAGGATTACGATACCATTCAAAAGTTGACTTTGAGTATGGTAGGGTATTCCCGTTATATGTATAAAGATGCAACCACACTGGTGCGCCTTAGCGAAGAGCTGGATTTTGTAGAAAACTATGTAAATATTCAAAAGATACGGTATATGTCCAGGATCAGCTATGAAATGAAAATTGATGACCAGTATATGACAGTACTCGTTCCGCCCTATATTATTCAGTGTTTTGTGGAAAATAGCGTTAAATACGGGAATACTTACCGGGAAGTTTTAAAAATCATCATTGATGCTCAGACCTATAAAAATTCTTATATAAAGATTACCATCAGGGATAATGGAGCAGGATATACCGAAGATATTCTAAATAAGCTGAAAAATGGTGAAGAAATTAAAAATGAAGAAGGCGTTCATATTGGGATACGTAACGTAAAAGAGCGTCTTGAGATGATTTATGGAAAAAGGTCCAGACTTGTATTTAAAAACGATAATGGCGCAGTGACTGCCATTTATATTCCGTTGCCCTAAAGGAAAGGGATTTTGGAGGTTGAATGAATAAATACAATATTTTAATTGTGGATGATGATGAACTGGCGCTCCGCGGAATTGAAAAGGGCGTGGATTGGGATACACTGGCTATTGACAAGATTTTTAAAACACACAGCGCTGTTACCGGAAAAAGGATACTTAATGATTATAAGATCCATATTTTACTATCAGACATAGAATTACCTGGGGACAACGGCCTTGATCTTGTGGCCTGGGTCCGTAAAAATAAGCCTGAGATCATTTGTATCTTTTTTACATGTCATGCGGAATTTTATTACGCCCAGGAAGCGCTGCGTCTGGGCGCCATGGATTATATTTTAAAACCAATCCCTTATGATAAGCTGTGGCAATGCGTCTCCCAGGCGATAAAAACTTTAGATGAACGGCAGGAACAAAAGGAAAAATACGCTATTATCGACCAGATAACCCGGGAGCAGGGAGAAAAAAAGATTGATGACGCTATTCATCGGGTCAAAATGTATATTATGCAGAATCTTGAAAGCTCTATCAAGAGGGAGGAGCTGGCTGCGCTGGTAAATTTCAGTCCTTCTTATTTGGGCAAGATTTTTAAAGAAAAGGAAGGTGTGTCTCTGACCGATTATATATTAGAGCAAAGGATCGTTGTCGCAAAACAGCTGCTAAAAGTGACAGAACTGCCAATTACAGATATTTCCATGAGGACGGGGTTTTCTTATCCATCCTATTTTACGAGAGCTTTTAAAAAAGCAACAGGGATAACACCATTGGAATATCGGGAAAATATAAGAGGTGAGGATCCTTTCTTAGATGATGAGTTCGATGATTAAGGCAGGCTGATCTGAGTATTTTGTTCAGATCAGCCCTTTTTATGCCCAGGATTAGGTCTGCTTTATTGAAAGTATTTTTCTTTGATCTGTTTGACGGGCATATTCTGTCCGGTCCACAGGCGAAAGCTTTCCGCTCCCTGGTATAAAAGCATGTACAGACCGTTAAATGCCGGGCATCCATGTTCCCTTGCCAGGCGAAGAAGCTTTGTTTCGCTAGGATTATAGATAATATCTGAAACAACCAGATCTTTATGAAAAACAGATACGTCTCGGACCGGGCACTGGTCTGTATCAGGTGACATGCCAATATTGGTGGCATTGGTCAGTAACTGACTGGATAAAATGCTTTCTCCCAGGGAATCCTTATCTTCCAGGGCATGTAAGGTAACATGGCAGGATGTTTGGACGTTAAGCTGTTCAATAAGGGTCTGGGCTTTTTCGTAAGTAGGAGTTTTTCGGTTAAACACCCGGATCTCCTTCACCCCATCTAAAGCTGCCTGGACAAGAATGGCTGTAGCAGCGCCCCCGGCGCCAAGGAGAGTCACCACCTTGCCGGGAAGGGGAAATCCGGCTTCACTGGCAGCCCGCATGTAGCCGATGCCGTCTGTAGTATAGCCGGTAAGTACGCCGTTATCGTTGACAATGGTATTCACGGCTCCGCAAAGACGGGCTGCCGGGGACAGCCGGTCTGCCAGGCGGGCCATGGCGTTTTTGTGGGGCATGGTCAGGTTAAAACCCCGGACCCCAAGGGCTTTAAGACCGTCGACTGCGGTTTTTAAGTCTTCCGGCTTTACGTCAAATGCCAGATAGGCATAGGGCAGGTTAAGGAGCCGGAAGGCTTCATTATGCATCATTGGGGAAATGCTGTGGGCCACAGGACTCCCCAAAAGCCCTGTAAGCTGTGTATGTCCGGTGATTTCACTCATAAAATTGTCCTCCGTGATTTAAAAGGAAGGCAGATGTTCAGCCTGCTGAAGGGTTGCTGCCCCTTTTCTTTTGAAAATCTCTTTACTTTACAAATATAATATATTAAAGTAAAGAAAGCAAGTAGTAACCGTTCAGGCATGGGCTTACACCATTTGCGTAGCGAATGGTGTATGGAATATGAAAAGAGGAATGACTATGAAAATCGTAGAAGTCCGGGGAATAAAGATCGGCACAGGGCGGCCAAAGATCTGTATTCCCATTATGGAAAAAAGGACAGAAGATATAGTGGAAATGGCGGAACAGGCCGTTATGACAGGGGCAGATATGATCGAATGGCGGGCAGATGCGTGGGAGCGGCTGGAATGTGACCGTCTGCCGGGAACTTTAAAAGCCTTAAGGACCCGTATTGGACAGGTTCCTCTGTTGTTTACTATTCGTACATCCCTAGAAGGCGGCCTTAAGGCCCTATCTCCGGAAGAATATACCCGGCTGAACCAGACGGCTATTCAAAGCGGTGTGCCGGATCTTATTGATGTGGAAATAGCCCGCGAGCCAAAAGCGGTGGAAAGGATCATCGCTGCCGCCCATGAGGCCGGCGTCAGTGTGGTGGGCTCCTATCATGATTTTTTTAAGACCCCTTCCGTGGAGGAGATGGCAGAGCGGCTTGGGAAGGCCTGGGATGGGGGCGCGGATATTTTAAAGCTGGCGGTCATGCCTGAAACGATGGACGATGTGGTCCGTTTGATGGATGCGACCCAAAAGGCTTCCTGTATGTTTGACCGGCCGCTGGTCACCATGTCCATGGGGGCTATGGGAAGCATCAGCCGTGTGTGGGGCGAATATTTTGGCAGCGCCGTCACCTTTGGGCAGATGGGACAGGCCAGCGCCCCCGGCCAGTTTGATGCCGGGGAACTTAGGACAGTGCTGGATATTCTCCATAAGCAGGCATTCCAGGCCGAACAGGTTTTACCGAACCGGGGGGATAGAGACAGCAAAGATAAGAAACTGGGTCACAGCAGTCCATCCCAGGGCGTATATAAAGCGCCGTTAAAAAAGATACGCCATTTATTTTTAACTGGCTTTATGGGCACCGGAAAAACAAGCGTAGCCCGGGAGCTGGAAAAGCTGACAGGAATGCCTGTTATGGAAATGGATGAAGAGTTGGCCCGCCGGGAGGGCCGCAGTATTCCGGATATTTTTGCTACAGAAGGTGAAGAGTATTTTCGCCATATTGAAACTCAGCTTTTGCAGGACATTGCCTGGGAAGAAACGGCAATGATCGTTTCCTGCGGCGGGGGCGCGGTGCTGGCTGAAAAAAATACCCAACTTATGAAAAACTGCGGCAAGGTGGTGCTTTTAACCGCCCGGCCGGAAACGATCTACGCCCGTGTTGGCGGGGACGAAGGTCGCCCCAATCTTAAGGGCCGGAAATCTTCCAAAGATATTGAAGCTTTAATGACCCAGAGAGAGCCTAAATATAAGGCTGCCGCAGATGTTGTGGTGGAAACTGACAGAAAAGACATAAAGGCCATTGCCAGAGAGATTTTGGCTGTGTGCCGGGAATAAAAGCCTTTAGGAGGAACCCCCTTCGGGGATACCTGTATGGCTTTAAAAAGATAGCCACTAGGAGGGAATATGTTAGAGCGTTTTTATCCGGACCGTGTGCGTCCATCTACATATGATATTGATTTTGAAAAGCTGTATAAGGATGGGGTGCGGGGGCTGATTTTTGATATTGATAATACATTAGTGCCTCATGGGGCACCGGCAGATGCCCGGGCGAAAAAGCTGTTTGCCCGTTTGAAAAAGATAGGGTTTGCCTGCTGTCTCCTTTCAAATAACGGGGAACACAGGGTTAAAATGTTTAATAAAGATATTGGCGTTCACTATATTTGCCATGCCCATAAACCGTCCACAGCCAATTATAAAAAGGCCATGGAGCTTATAGGAACAAATCTGAAAAATACAGTCTTTATTGGCGATCAGCTTTTTACAGATATTTACGGTGCTAAAAGGCTTGGGATGGCGAATATATTAGTACGGCCGATCCATCCCAAGGAGGAGATCCAGATCGTTTTGAAACGACGGCTGGAAAAGATCGTTCTGCATTTTTATGAGAAGAATAAATGAGGAGGAGCGCATGGCAGGATATATTGATATGCACTGTGACACGCTGACATCCCTGATGAGGAATGGTCAGTCCGGTGACCTGATGGAAAATAATTTAAGTGTGGATCTTCAAAGACTTCAAAACAATGGCAATGCCATTGAGTTTTTTGCCTGCTTTGTTTATCTTGACCAGTTTAAGGCAGAAGATAAGGAGGTCTTGGATGCTGGAGACGGGAAAAGCCGGTGGGATCTGGACCGGGCCTGGGCCTATACCATGGATGTGCTGGATTTTTATGAGGAGAACCAGAAAAAGTACAGCCAGGCTCTTTACACCGTAAAAAGCTCCCGGGACGCCCGGTTTGTTTTAAGCCGGGAAAAGCCGGGACTGTGCGGCGGTCTGCTGACCATAGAAGAAGGAGGGATCCTGGACGGGTCTATGGAGCGCCTGAACACTTTATTTAACCGAGGCGTGCGTCTTATGACCCTTACATGGAACTTTGACAACTGCATTGGCCACCCTAATTCCAGGGATGCTTCAAAAAATGCCCTTGGTCTGACGCCCTTTGGATTTTTGGCCATTGAAGCTATGGAAAAAATGGGCATGATGGTGGATGTTTCCCATTTATCTGACGGAGGCTTTTACGATGTGGCCCGGCAGATGAAAAAGCCCTTTGTGGCGTCCCATTCCAATGCCAGAGCCTTGTGTCCTCATCCCAGAAATCTGACAGACCATATGATCCGCACATTAGCAGACCAGGGCGGCGTTGCCGGTTTAAACTTCTGCCCGGCATTTTTAGATGAAAAGAACGGCTCCACAGTGGAGGCCATGACCGCCCATGTCCACCACATGATCCAGGTGGGCGGCGAAGATGTTGTGGCTTTGGGTACGGACTTTGACGGAATCAGCGGTCCCCTGGAAATCCCCCACACAGGAAAAATGGAGCTGCTTTACCATGCCCTGAAAAAATCCGGGCTGTCCGAGCGGGTATTGGATAAGATCTGGTACGACAATGCTCTTCGGGTTATGGAGGATGTGATGGGATAGATCGCAGTGATGCTGTAATTTTCAAATTCACAGCTCAAATTTAGGATCTTACTCAACTTTTGGTATTCCGTTTGAAGGGCGTCAAACAAATTACTCCAGCATGACAGATTTATGGAGGAGCGCAGATGGGATACCTTTCAGTTGCTGAAATCGCGAAAAAAATGGAATGTATCAGAGCGCAGTGTGAGAAATTACTGTGCCCACGGGCGTATGCAGGGGGCTTTTCTTACTGGAAAACCCTGGAATATTCCGGAAAAGGCCGAAAAACCAGAGCGCGCTAACAAAAAGAAAGAACATCCACCTACACTGCTGGATATTTTACAGGAAGAAAAAGCAAGTAAATATGACGGCGGTATTTACCATAAGACACAAATTGATTTAACATATAATTCAAACCATATGGAGGGAAGTGGTCTGACCTATGATCAGACCAGATATATTTTTGAAACAAATACCATTGGCGTGGAAAATGAAGTTCTTAATGTGGATGATGTGATTGAAACGGTAAATCGTTTTCGATGTATAGATATGATCATCGGCCATGTCAAAGCTGCTTTGACTGATTTCCCATTATTTTTATGCTTAGTTCCCTGTTTATGGGAATCGGCAGCGGGGCGACAGTTATGGTTTCCAAGTTTTACGGGGCCAGGGATTTTGACCAGCTCAGGGTTACAGTGACAACGATTTATAAATCCATGCGTATTGCCCAGCCTTGTTCGTGGCTGTTTGGCCTGTTTTATATCCAGAAAAAATATACGATGATCCGGATCGATTTCCGTCATATGGACTTTGATAAGACCCTGTTCCGTCAGGCCCTGCGCTTAGGCATCCCTTCCGGACCGCAGCAAATGTGCTTTTCTGTAGGGATCATGGTCATGCAGGCTCTTGTAAATGGGTACGGTTCCACTTTTATGGCAGGACTGATCCTGTCTATTGTGACCTGTATCGTCATTGGCGGAGCCCTGTATCCGGTAAGCGACCTGCTTATGCGGATGTTTTCATCCGATCCCGGCGTTATTGAGTCCGGTGTGTGGTACCTTCACAGTGTTCTGCCTTTTTATGTGCTTCTGGCAGCAGGATTTATTTTCAGCAGCACTTTAAAAGGAGCCGGGGAAATGATCATTCCCTTAATTTCGTCCATTATCGGTCTGTGGTTTGCCAGGATCCCGTCCGCCTATTTGCTGGCCTATTTTTTCGGCCAGCAGTATATTTACTTTTCCTATGCCATTGGGTGGGTCTTTGGATTTATCATACCATTTATTGCCTACTGGAGAGGAAAGTGGAAAAATAAAAGCATTATAAATGACTGGGTGTCAAATGTCCGCTCATGCAAGCATGGCGCCACTTGGCGGGCGCGCTTGCGCAAAAAAATGCTCCCACAGGGGAACCTGGGGAGCATTTTCATATGGAGGAATCGTATATTCCGCCATAGTGTCCGATCTTTAATTAAACTCTGGATAGATATTCGCCGGTTCTTGTATCAATCTTGATCTTGTCACCGATTTCAACGAATAATGGCACGTTGATCTGAGCGCCGGTTTCTACAACTGCAGGCTTTGTAGCACCTGTGGATGTATCACCTTTGAAGCCGGGTTCGGTCTGAGTAACTTCAAGCTCTACAAATAACGGAGGCTCTACAGAGAATACCTGTCCATTATGGGAGAGCATCTTAACCATTTCGTTTTCCTTAACGAATTTTAATGCATCGCCAACGTCCTCTGCGTTAAGAGCGATCTGATCGTAGGTTTCTGTGTCCATGAAGTAGTATAAATCACTGTCGCTATATAAATACTGCATGTCAGCTCTGTCAATGTGAGCCTGTGGACACTTCTCTGTAGGACGGAATGTTTTTTCTACAATACCGCCATTCTTAATATTTTTTAATTTCGTGCGGACGAAAGCTGCCCCTTTTCCTGGTTTTACATGCTGAAATTCAATGACCTGATAAACGTTTCCCTCGAACTCGATGGTTAGGCCATTTCTGAAATCACCTGCTGATACCATGTATATTGAATCCTCCTTTTTAATATGCTTTGCACATTAGCTCTTTTTAGTATAAATAATAAACGTGATTTTTTCAACTGTTTTTTTCCATAAGGCCCATATGTATCTGAATTTTTTATAAAATATGGGGATTTTGTTGATTCCCTGAGAGACGAAGGCTAAAGTGGTGTTTAAAAGTTAAAAGCCATTGAATATGTGATCAACTGCGGCGGCAAGCTGACCGCAACAGTTCATGGAAGTTCTGTGGATGATCTTCGGAGCAGGCCGGTTCTGCGCCGACTGGTGGAAGAACGTCTGTTTAAACGTTATGTCGGCCTGGGGATCTGTCACAGACCGGATATATAGGAGCAGTATTTGTGCCGGAATGAACCAGAGACTGGCTGTGTTAAAGGAATTTTACAGGCTGATCGTGCATTTGCCGAAAGGGGGCTGGCAGGAGAGAACAGTTTTGATGAGGAGGCTTTGGAAGCCAAAAGCTCGAATCGAAGACATCGTCACCAGAAAAACCGAATGTACCACAGATAAAATCGTCATCACCCCCCTTAAAAGCGAATAAACACTTTGCAAACTGTACAAAATTTGTTATAATTAAGCCATGCATAGCTGCAAAAATCAACGGTTGGGGAGCTTGCTCATCAAAGCGGTGATTTTGGCGGCTATATACGGCGCAAGCCGCAGCGAAGGCAAGACTTAAGCTGTCATGGCTTAATGATAACCGTAAGCCGGGATGATACAGATGGAGGTTGTTAATATGGCAAAAGAGCAGGAAGATAGAAGCACTTACAGGATCCAGGATGAAGGGGTCGCAGGCAATGTACGGATTTCTGATGAGGTGATCACTATTATCGCGGGACTTGCAGCAACAGAAGTGACAGGCGTTGCATCCATGGCCGGAAACATTACCAATGAGCTGGTAGCCAAGCTTGGAAAAAAGAACCTGTCCAAAGGCGTAAAAATCCAAGTAGATGAAGACTCCCTTTCTGTAGATCTGGGAATCAATATTGAATACGGCTATAGTATTCCGGAGGTTTCCAGAGCCGTACAGGAAAGAGTGAAAAACGCTATTGAGACGATGACCGGTCTTAATGTATCTGAAGTAAATATTCGAGTTGCCGATGTGAACCTGGAAAACGATAAATAGTTCATACCCGCCGTAGGGGTCCCAAAAGCCCGCGCCGGGGAAACGCTGACTAAGAAAGCAGCTGCTGCTTCCCACCCAGGAACACCAGCTGCTATTTTTGTGGGAGCGTGGTATCTCGATGATCGGATAGGGGAGGGCAACTTCCCCTATCTGATTGGGAAAATGAAAGGACAAGATCATGAGCAGAAGAGAACTGAGAGAACATATATTCCGCCTGCTGTTCCGCGTGGAATTTCATAGCTGTGAAGAGATGCCGGAACAGGGCGTGTTTTATTCCTGGCATCTGAGAGAGCCGGAGGGCGTGGATGCAGAATACATACTGGAAAAAGTAGAGCATATTACAGAAAAACTGGATGAGCTGGATGCCCGGATCAATGAAGTGGCTGTGGGCTGGAAAACATCCCGCATGGGTAAGGTAGATTTGACTTTAATACGTCTGGCCCTTTATGAGATCCTTTACGATGAAGACATTCCTACCGGCGTTGCCATTAACGAAGCCGTAGAACTGGCAAAACGGTACGGTACAGATGAATCTTCATCCTTTATTAACGGCATCCTGGCCAAGTTTGCATGAGGGGTATATGAAGGAAGTCTATTCGGTCGCGGCTTTAAATCAATATATAAAACAGCTTTTCATCAGTGATTACGAGTTGAATAATATTTATGTGCGCGGGGAAGTATCCAACTGTAAATATCATACCTCAGGGCATATTTACTTTACCATTAAGGACAAAAGCAGCGCTTTGGCTTGTGTGATGTTTGCGGGAAACCGGGGCGGCCTGGATTTTCGTTTGAGCGAAGGTCAGCAGGTAGTCGTTTTCGGCAGTGTGGGTGTTTATGAACGGGACGGCAAGTACCAGCTGTATGCCCGGCAGATCACCCGGGACGGCCAGGGACTTTTATATCAAAAGTTTGAGGCTTTAAAAAAACAGTTGGAAATGTTAGGGTATTTTTCACCGGAGCACAAAAAGCAGATTCCTCAATATCCTAAAAAGATCGGCATCGTTACAGCAAAAACCGGAGCAGCCATTCAGGATATTATCAATATTTCCGCCCGGAGGAATCCTTATGTCCAGCTAGTGCTTTATCCTGCGACAGTCCAGGGTCCGGAGGCTGCTCCCACCATTGTGGCAGGGATACGTGCTTTGGACGATTACAACGTGGATACCATTATTGTCGGCCGGGGCGGAGGTTCCATGGAAGATCTGTGGGCCTTTAATGAAGCGTCAGTAGCTGAGGCGATTTATCAGTGCAAAACGCCGGTGATTTCCGCTGTCGGTCATGAGACGGACGTGACTATTGCTGATTTTGTGGCAGACCTAAGAGCGCCTACGCCTTCGGCAGCCGCAGAACTGGCTGTGCCGGATGTAAGGAAAATTTTTGAACGGCTTTCAGATTATGAAGACACATTGGATCAGCTTTTAGAAGGAAAAATTCATTTGTATCGTCAATATTGGGAACAGTACCGCCTCCGTCTGACCCATTTAAGTCCCGAGAACCGTATACGGGAGCAAAGGGTGCGGCTAATGGATATGGAGGAACTGCTCTATTCCCGGATTGAAAAAGTCCTGACATTAAAAAAACATGAAAGGGACATTTTTATGGAACGGCTGGCCGGACTTTCCCCATTAGCCAGGCTTTCTGGAGGCTATGCCTTCATTACAGATGAAAAAAATCACCTGGTCCGCAGTGTGGATCAGGTAAAAAACGATGATGTTTTAACCATTTCCGTAGCTGACGGAGATATTACTGCAAAGGTTACAGAAACAAAAAAGGTAAGGAGGGATGCCCATGGCCAAGGGAAAAACACTGGAAGCAGCCTTTGATGAGCTGGAGGAGACGATAGCAGCGCTGGAAGATCCGGATGTGACTTTGGATGAGTCGCTGAAGCTGTATCAGCAGGGGGTTAAGCTGCTGAAGTTTTGTAATGATTCTATTGATAAAGTTGAGAAAAAGATCATTGAATTAAAAACAGAGGATGAAAAAGATGACATTTGATGAGTTACTGACAAAAAAAGCCGGAGAAACGGAGGATGTAGTAAAGAAATATCTTCCGGATATAAAAGGGTATCAAAAGACTATATTTGAGGCAATGAATTATGCTGTCAATGCTGGAGGAAAGCGGCTACGGCCCATGCTCATGGCTGAAACTGCCCGTTTGTTCGGCGGCGTCAGGCCCCAGCTTTTAGAGCCGTTTATGGCAGCTATTGAAATGATCCACACCTATTCCCTGATCCATGATGATCTGCCGGCCCTGGATAATGATGATTACCGCAGGGGAAGGCTGACCACCCATAAGGTTTACGGTGAGGCCATGGCTGTCCTGGCAGGCGATGCCCTGCTGAATTACGCTTATGAAACAGCTTCCAAGGCGTTAATGGCGGCCCAAAAGGATGAGCTTCAAAAGACGGCGGTGGCTATGGCGATACTTTCCCAAAAACCCGGCATTTACGGAATGATCGGCGGACAGGTGGTTGATGTGGAGGAAAGCGGACGCTCGGTGAGTCTTGATGAATTAAACTTTATTTATACTAACAAAACAAGCGCCCTGATCGAGTGTGCCATGATGATCGGCGCGGTGCTGGCCAACGCGGATAACGACCAGGTTCAGTGTATTGAAAGCGCAGCGGATGCTATTGGCATTGCTTTCCAGATTCAGGATGATATTTTGGATGTGGAGGGAAGTCAGGAAGATCTTGGAAAGCCTGTAGGCAGTGATGCCAAAAATGAGAAGACCACTTACGTGACCCTTGCGGGAATGGAAAAAGCGAAAAATCAGGTGCGCCAGTTATCCCTGGATGCGTTAAAGATGCTGGAAACTGTGGGCTTATCTGAGAAAAATCCGTTTCTTAAGGACCTGATCGTATGGCTGATCCACAGGAAAAAATAAATACCGGCAAATAAAAATCCGGTGTAAAGAAACAGGTGTATGAATATGGCAAAGATTTTAGATAGTATCCGTCAGCCTAATGATATAAAAAATATCCCTCCCGCGCAATATGAGACATTGGCCCAGGAAATTCGGGAGTTTTTGCTGGAAAGCATTAGTAAGACCGGCGGACATCTGGCCTCCAACCTGGGCGTGGTGGAGCTGACCATGGCGCTTCATTTGTGCCTGGATCTTCCGAAAGATAAGATCGTTTGGGACGTTGGGCATCAGTCCTATGTCCACAAAATCCTTACCGGGCGGAAGGACGCATTTGACGGGCTGCGTACCTATGGCGGCATCAGCGGATTTCCTAAAGCAAAGGAAAGCGAATGTGATGCCTTTGATACAGGACACAGCTCAACATCTATTTCAGCAGCGTTAGGCTATGCCAGAGGAAGGGATCTTTTAGGGGAGGATTATACGGTTATCGCTGTGATCGGCGATGGCGCCCTGACGGGAGGCATGGCCTATGAGGCGTTAAATAATGCGGCCCGTATGGACAAAAATTTTATTATTATACTCAATGATAATAAAATGTCCATTTCTGAAAATGTAGGTGGTGTTTCCAAGTATTTAAATGATATACGCATGAATGAGTCCTATATTGATTTTAAAGAGGACGTGGAGGCTGCGCTACGGCGCATCCCAAGGATCGGCTCCAGTGTGGCCAAAAGCGTAAAGCGTTCCAAGGATTCTTTAAAGCAGTTTCTTATGCCTGGCGGATTTTTTGAAGATCTTGGAATCGACTATATGGGACCGGTGGACGGTCACGACATCAGTCAGCTGATCCGTGTGATCCAGGCTGCCAAAAGAAAGCGTCAGGCGGTTCTGGTTCATGTGATCACTAAAAAGGGTAAGGGCTATGAACCGGCGGAGGAAGATCCGTCAGCTTATCACGGTGTAGATAAGTTTGACGTTAAAACCGGACTTCCCTTAAAGAAAAACGCAAATATGACCTATACTCAGGTATTTTCTAAAACCATGCTTCGCCTTGCGGCAAAAAATGATAAGATCGTAGGCGTATGCGCGGCCATGCCTTATGGCACAGGACTGTATAAATTCAGCAAGCAATATCCGAAGCGCTTTTTTGACGTAGGTATTGCTGAGGAGCATGCGGTGACTTTTGCGGCAGGGCTGGCGGCAGCAGGCCTAAAGCCCTTTGTGGCTATTTACTCGTCATTTTTGCAAAGATCCTATGACCAGATCATTCATGATGTGTGTCTGCCAAGACATCCGGTGGTATTTTGTATCGACCGGGCTGGTATCGTAGGGGCTGATGGGGAAACTCATCAGGGAATTTTTGATTTGTCCTTTTTGTCATCTATTCCCGGGATGAGTATTTTCGCACCGAAAAATAAATATGAGTTTTTTGATATTTTAAAGTTCGCGGCAGAATTTAATGGGCCTTTGGCCATTCGTTATCCAAGAGGCGAGGCTTATTCCGGACTGAAAAATTTCCGCAGTCCCATAAAATATGGGAAAAGCGAAGTCTTACATAAAGGCAGTCGTGTAGTCATCCTGGCAGTGGGCAGTATGGCGGCAGTAGGGGAAGATGTGCGCTGCCGTCTGGAAGAGGTCGGCGTTACCCCTACGGTGGTAAATGTTCGGTTTGTAAAGCCTATGGATACAGAATTGATCCAATCCTTGGCAGTTTCCCATGACCTTGTAGTGACTCTTGAGGAAAATGTTCTTAGAGGCGGTTTCGGGGAAGGAGTAAAAGCGCTGCTGGAAGATTGCTCATGCAAGGAGCCGGAAACTTCCATGGCCCGGGTGCTGACTGTGGGAATCCCTAATGTTTATGTGGAGCACGGCAATGTAGACCTGCTGAAGGAAACACTTGGTCTGGACAGTGTTTCTATTACGGATAAGATATTAAGGGAATTGGAAAAATTATGAAAGAGCGTTTAGATGTACTTTTAGTAAAGCAGGGACTTGCGCCTTCCAGAGAAAAGGCCAAGGCGCTGATCATGGCCGGAAACGTATACGTTAACGGTGACCGGGAGGATAAGGCCGGATCAGTTTTTGATCGTGATACCGCTAAGATCCATGTAAAGGGACCGGCATTAAAGTATGTGAGCCGGGGCGGGTTGAAGCTGGAAAAGGCCATGGATGTTTTTGGCGTTCATGTAGACGGAAAAGTGTGCATGGACATAGGGGCATCCACTGGCGGTTTTACAGACTGTATGCTGCAAAATGGGGCCAAAAAAGTGTTTGCCGTGGATGTGGGCTATGGTCAGCTGGCGTGGAAACTGCGTCAGGATGAGCGGGTGATTTGCATGGAAAAGACAAATATCCGTTATGTAACGCCTCAGAATATTGGAGAAGCGCTGGATTTTGCTTCTGTGGACGTTTCATTTATCTCCCTGACTAAAGTCCTTCCTGTGGTCTATAACCTGCTGAAAGACCAGGGACGTATGGTATGCCTGATCAAACCTCAGTTTGAGGCTGGCCGGGAAAAGGTAGGAAAAAAAGGCGTGGTTCGGGATCCTAAGGTTCATGAGGAAGTGATCCAAAAGGTGATCGATCATGTCACATCCGTTGGTTTTTTAGTGCTGAATCTGGATTATTCACCGGTAAAAGGTCCGGAAGGAAATATTGAATACCTGCTTTATATTGAAAAAACTAAAGAAATCCCGGCCCCTGCACCGTCAGCGGATGTGGCGGCGGTGGTAAAAAATGCACATGATGACTTGGATAAGTGACGCGCCAGCGGGTGGATAGAACTATGGATCATTTTTATATTATAACCAATCAGGAAAAAGACATCGATTACGAAAATACAAAAAAAATACAAAAATATCTTATATCTCGGGACTGTACCTGTCTGACACCTTTTGACGGGCCATTGCCTGAGGACACCCAGTGTCTGATCGTGCTGGGGGGAGATGGGACCCTTCTCCATGAGGCTTTGGATTTTGCGGAATATAATATTCCTATTTTAGGAATTAATCTGGGAACGCTAGGTTTTTTGACAGCCCTGGAGAAGGATGAGGTCTGGGAAGGATTGAACCGACTTATTGCCGATGATTATAAGATTGAGAACAGGATGATGCTTTCAGGAACCGTTTATAAGCACGGGGAAAAGGTTAAGGAAGCATTGGCCCTAAACGATATTATTGTTACCCGGTCCGGTTTTTCTCGATTAGTGGAAACAAAGGTTTTTATTAATGGTGAAATGGTGGATAATTACGCCGGCGACGGGGTTATTGCCTCCACTCCTACCGGCTCCACAGGCTACAATCTCTCCGCCGGAGGTCCTGTGGTCCTTCCGGAAACCGAACTGATGGTGATCACACCTATATGCCCTCATTCTCTTACAGCCCGGAGTATGGTAGTCTCCCCGGAGGATGAGATCCGCATTGAAGTCGGCCGCCGCCGAAAAACCCAGCCGGAGGAGGCCCTGGTTACCTACGACGGTCAGACTGTCGTAGAACTGGAATCCGGCGATGCTATCCAAATCCGCCGCGCCTCCCAACAAATCCGCCTCTTAAAAGTCACCCCTCGCACCTTCTACGAGATTTTAAGGATGAAGATGTGAATCCTTGAGCCATGCACTCATAAACAAGAGCCCTCAGACTGGAAGTTTACTTATGGTCTGGGGGCTCTTGGCTATGAGTATACAGCGAAAGCCGCAGCGAGCGCCAGCGAGCTGGCACGGCGGAGTAGTAAGGGGGCGGCGCCAGCGCGCTGGCATATGTGACAATATCTATATTTTCAAAATTTACTGCAGCAGTCCGTAAAAGGAATTTACTGCAGCTTTATCTTTTGTATTTTTCTTTGTTATTTACAGGTAATTTATCGATGCTGTTATCTTTTGCGAATACTGTACTTTAGTTTCGGGAAATCACACGGCAGGCAACTTTTCTTTCAGATTTCTCACATCTTGTGCCAGCAGATCAACTTTCATTTCGTATATTTTTGATTTGTCAGCAACAGAAATCGCAATATTTAACTTGCTCATAAGCTCTACATGATTTTCCGCCAATATGGAGATATGTTTATCGGTTTCATTTTCAATATGCAGTTTGAGCCCAGCGACATCGGCTTTGACCAT
>CAZMGH010000021.1:40816-41356 GCA_964565805.1 uncultured Lachnospiraceae bacterium | reverse complement strand
CAACAACTGCGCCGTTATCATTAACGTACAAAAGAGACACTTTATAGACCTCCTTCTTATATTTCTCATTTGCATTTACACCGTCCCCTACCGGGGCCTACCATTTCTAAATCGACTGGTCCGACAGATCCGACTGGTCCGACAGGATTTCCGTCCCCTACCAGGGCCTACCATTTCTAAATTCAGCGGCAAAAGGATTTCCAAAAAACAATAAAAATGTTTCCGTCCCCTACCGGGGTCTACCATTTCTAAATCCAAATTACGGGATATTGCACTGGGGCAGCTTAAAGGTTTCCGTCCCCTACCGGGGTCTACCATTTCTAAATAGGGTGGATTGCCTACATAGGATTTAAGGGCAAAGTTTCCGTCCCCTACCGGGGTCTACCATTTCTAAATCGACCACACCGACGACGCAGAACTCTGCTGGTATCAGTTTCCGTCCCCTACCGGGGTCTACCATTTCTAAATAAATCGAAACATTAAAAATCTATGGTCGCAAATGGGTTTCCGTCCCCTACCGGGGTCTACCATTTCTAAATA
>CAZMGH010000021.1:13387-40806 GCA_964565805.1 uncultured Lachnospiraceae bacterium | reverse complement strand
GCCCTGATGAAAAGGAGGAAAAAAATGAAAATAAAATTTTCCGTCCCCTACCGGGGTCTACCATTTCTAAATGGAAAGGTGGAAATTATGAGAACAATAGAAATTTTTTCCGTCCCCTACCGGGGTCTACCATTTCTAAATAGTGTGATGTGAGAGATTTACTATGACGAAAAATTTTTCCGTCCCCTACCGGGGTCTACCATTTCTAAATATATCGGTTAAAGATTAGTTATATTTAATTAGGAGGATCCATTTTCCGTCCCCTACCGGGGTCTACCATTTCTAAATCGGGGAATACGATTTTGTGTAAAAATGAAGATTCGTTTTCCGTCCCCTACCGGGGTCTACCATTTCTAAATTATAGAAATTTTTGTGAATTATGGAGTTTTGGCAGTTTCCGTCCCCTACCGGGGTCTACCATTTCTAAATTACGACAAGTTTATTATACACTAGGAGGAAAGATATTTCCGTCCCCTACCGGGGTCTACCATTTCTAAATTGGTTCCAAAAATCTTATGGCAACACATATCAATTTCCGTCCCCTACCGGGGTCTACCATTTCTAAATAAATAAAAATGAAAATAAAAGAACAGGAATTGAAAATTTCCGTCCCCTACCGGGGTCTACCATTTCTAAATCGAAAAAGGAACATATGACAGCGAAAAAGCGATTGATTTCCGTCCCCTACCGGGGTCTACCATTTCTAAATAAAGAACGCAAGCAGGAACAAATAAATAGAATGCTAATTTCCGTCCCCTACCGGGGTCTACCATTTCTAAATTGATAACGCCAGTTATAAACAACCTGCGAAAAAAAATTTCCGTCCCCTACCGGGGTCTACCATTTCTAAATCCTCCCCTATGCACCCCTCTATTTATGCGGCCTTAACTACTGTTTTGCGCGGCAAAAATTTTATCACGCCTAAAACATTTTACTGATAAGGCCGCAAACAGGAAAATTCCAGTAAAATAGCGGTGCGCGGCAAAATCAGTTTTCCAGTCGCATTCTGCAGGCACCCATAGGCATTAACTGCTTCTGGAGGCTTGTGCATTTTAAAATATGAGGTGAAACGCCATATTCTAAATCCCTGTCATGCTTATGCTTCCTTGGAACTCCCTTTTTTTCAAAAATTTTCTGTGTTACTCTGACACCTTTCATGCCCGAGAACATGGGATAGACCATGGTTTTTGATACAAAGCCACAGCCTCCCCCCAAAAATACCCGGTCATTGGCATACGCTATCTTTAACGGAAATTTTCTCATATAGTCATCATAATATCTCTTACCAAAAATGGCAACCGCATTTTTTACTTCATTCGGTTCTAACGGACAAAGGGATCGATCCATTGTCATACTGCAGCAAATGCGCGTTCCCGGCTTCAGACATTCACGCAACACATTGATCCGTCTTTCCTTACCATCTACATGCTGCTCAATTCTTTGGCAAACAACTAAATCTTTAATGTCCAGCGGATCGCTGTCACTGATGACACAGCCAGACAAAACGTCATTAACGGCATCCCGAGAATTTTCCGACCGATTCAAATAACGAAACCGCTTTGCTTCAATTTTCAAAATATCCTGGTTCAGAAGCTTTCTATTTCTTGGAGGGCTTTCCTTAAGGTTTTTCTCGAAGTATCTGGCTTCATAGGCATATTTTTCAGAATTTTGAATAATATCAGCCCCAAGCAAAACGGTGCGCAGCATCCCTTTTACAGAACTTCCCGGAACATAGGGCTTACCATAAGGGTCCTTCACAAATGGAAATATCTGCTGAGGTGTTCCTTTTTGCAAAGAAACAGAGTCGCTTTTCACAATATACTTAAAACAGTCTTTAACATCTTCTGTTTTTAAATGCATATTATAAAACCATTGCTCCAAAGACTCCTTTTCCTTTTTCAACATAAAAGCTTCAAACGCATCTTCCATATGCCGCTTTTTTAAATATATATACAGCTTTTCTATATCCAGTATAGCAAGCTGGCCTCCTCTAAGCTGCAAATATTCTTTCTTACTTATTTCTGAGCCATTTCCTATAAATACCGGACTTTCCACATCTATGATCAAACGAAACACATCTAAGGAATGTCTCATATATCCACCCCCATAAACATACCGCATGCATATCGATACACCGATCGATCGCCATTAACGGATACATCCCGCACCGAACCTATAAAAGGACGTTTAAAACAAGATCCTGCGCGAAAAACATACAGATCTTTCTTACGTACGGGATTTCCTGTATATACAGGCGAAGACACAAAGCCGCCTCTGCGGATCAGCTCATAGCAGGCGCCTTCCAGACATACATCAAGCTCTTCATCCTTTGGAAGGGCAGAGGAAAGAAGCATTTCATACGTTCCGGTATGTTCCAGTCGTTTTTCCATACGATCCGGAACCGCAGCCGGACAGTATTCAAACCGTCCAAAACCGGAGGACCGCTTTCCTCCAATCCCGCTAAAAGACAATAATTCCAGCAATTTCTCAAACAACCCAAGATCATCCATATGCTCATACCCCACAATGACATAAAGTCCGGCGTTTTCAGAAAAAGAAAAATATCTGACACGGTAAGGCAAAGGTTCCTTCCTCCCCCTTATCACTGCTGAAACCTTCATTCCAAAAGTTCCTAAACGATCCATGTCGTTCAGATGCTTTTCCGGATAATTTCCCTGGAAATATTGTTCAAAATAATCTGAATCTATGAACTGTAAATTTTTCATTTTCTTTTTCATAGAAGAATTACCGCTGGCATCTCCACGATCAATCCATAAAATAGGCTTTGGGAGATAATATTTTTTTCCAATATAGGGAAATGCATCGGACAATATCAGCCGTCTGTCTGAAACGATTTGATACCATTGGGACAAAATCCCCGCCTTTACTGCTTCATGGCATAATGCGGAAAACAACGTATCCGCCATACATGCGATCTTCGAATCATCCAGAGAACCGTTTCCAAAATGAACGCCGCCCTGAAATTCTAACAGGTACAGTTTATAATTCAAAATTTACCGCCTCCCTGATGATTGAATTTCCTGGTTTAAAATCTGATAGCCCTGTTCAATAAGCTCATCGTCCACATCCCCTACAGCCAATTCCAGATCTATATTTGAAAATTTGATCTTTCCATAGCCTCTGGATCCGTTTCCGCCCAGATAGTCATATTTTAAAAGCCGCATTCCCCGGCCTAAAGTCTCCATATCCTCCAAAAATTCCTGTTCATTTGTCATTTCATAAGTCATATCCAGTTCAAAGACTGATCCCCGGATCACTCGTTCAATCTGCCTTGGATTGGCCTCTGCTGTGGCACGGTTAATTGTATTCTCAAACTTTACCTCAGTCATGCTCCGAAGTCCGGCTTCACGCAGTTCTCCTTCATTTGCCAGGATCATATCAAAGATCAGCAGACGGCCTGTACATATATGTCCTTGCTTTGAACAGCCAAATAAACGCAGGAGTCTTTCATCATCCTCATTAGGGTCCCGGACTAAGGTTTTATTATATTCTTTTGCCAGAAGGCTTCTTAGCTTACCTTTTAATGAGCTTCCAGGGATCATAGGCAAATTTGACCGAACGTCTTTCACTACAGGAGCATCCACAGCGCCAATAGCGGCAAAAGCATTACTGCCTCCAATATGCAATCCGGTTTTTACTGTAATATCTCCCCTAATCTGTACTTTTGCAAACATTTCTATATCCCCTTCCTTAATCTTTTCCATTGTGAAATCTGTGAAACGCCGTTAATGCCTCCATATAATGGCTAAATAATATATAGTTGCTCCGCTTTCCCTGTATTTCCTGCAAAATCTCCAGAATCTCCGCTTTCTCCACCAATTTTTTTACCGCAGCCTCCCGTCCGGCTTCATAGACAAAATGCACGCGCAAATACTGGATCTGTCCGCAAATATCCGGATTTAGCTGCTCCTCCTGAGAGTTAATGGCCTGGTTATAAATATCCGCTGTCATGGCAAGAAGACTTCTGATTTTTGATGTTGTCAGGTCGTTGACACTTTTGCCCTGCTTATTTTTTCTTGGCATCTGCAAAATAACCTGCTCTGCTTTTTCTACATAATTATCATTATTGATCCGCATAATCCCCTTCCTCCTTTTTCCTGTGTACATACGCATATAAGGTCATAGCGGTTTTTAGCTGACGGCAATCTTTATCTGAATCATCGGAGCGAATCCACTGGTATATTTTTTGAGAGAATTTTTCATATCGTTTTTTTTTCGCGCCTTCCTCTTTAGGTTCCATCCTCGATATAATATAGACCAGGCGGGCAAAATTAATTTTATCATCCTTTTGACGTAAAAGCTCCAGCAAGTGATACATAAATGCCATGCCATGATCCTCTGATCCATCTAAGAATTGACACAGGGCCGTATACTTCTCGCCAAGGACCTGTTCTTCAAATTCCGACCATGTATAAGTTCCATCGCTTATTCTTAATCCATCTTCCAAATGATAAACACCATCCTCTAAAAGTGTTACGCTGTCCTTTCCAACTTTACTTTTGGATGCGCTTTCCATGGTCCCTGTTTCTTCCGCAATCACACGAATAGGATAACTGCTGTCATAAATCCCTATCCCCGCAGACAAGGTAAGCGTCCCCTGAGTAAACTGTTTAAAACAGTTTTTAAGGTCTATGGCAAATTCAATAATATCCAGCCAGTGGCCTACAATAAATACGTCATCACCGCCAGAATAAATAATCGTTGCCTTGCGCTGCCGGTCTGAGGAATCTCCGGTAAGGGAAAATTGTCCATGCTTTAAGATCTCTCGAATATGAAGTTTAAAGAATGTTGACAATTTTCTGGAAAGCACTGCTGTACGGGATAATGTGTTATACTGATCGCCATAAACCGGACTGTCAAATCCAAAAACAAAGGTTTGTCCAAGATTGTCCACATCAGCACGCAAAACACCAATTCGCTCAATCCCCGTCCCCTGAGCAGCAAACTCCTTAAACGTCTGTCCGGTCGTATAGTCTCCTACCCACAGCTTTGTAGAAATAAATTTCCCGGTAAACATCTTATTCTTTGTATATGTACGCACATAATCCTCATCCTGGATCATGCGTGTCTTCAAACTCTCTATATCCCCTCCTGTAAGACTACATCCCCCGGGAAGGGGAAGGCCATCTGGTTCATCTTTTCTAAGGACCGAAAACGCATCGCTATATAACACACTTTGAGAAAACTTCTCAAACTTTCTGCATAAACGGCACACACCTTCACTGTCCGTCTCTCCGATCCGTTTGCAAACACAACATTCCCGTGTATAATCCTTATGTTCCCTTTGATTTAAAAAACGGATTTGTTTTGCCGAATAACGGTTCAATTTTATTTTAGAAATCTGACTGCTCACCTGACGGAACACGTTTGAATAGCTGCCTTCAGGCTCATTTTTTAATGTCAGACTGCTGCAAGGCGCATAAGCCCCTGCAATATACAACTCCGTGCCAAAGTTTAAAATAAACCATTGATTTATATCTTCTAAATAACTGTCTATTTGTATTTTTACACTCTCTGTATTGGGAAGCAGCATATAGCAATGGCCGCCTCCGCAATATAACAGATTTGTTCTTAATAATCCAAGTTTTTCCAATAATCCGTCAATAATATGCTCCATCATGACTTCCAAATAAAACGAACGTGATCTTAAGGTCCTCAAAGCGTTTTTGGACGTTACTGTGTATATAAATTTTTGTATACCCGAAATATCCATAGAAAAAAGCAAAAAAGCTTCTTTCCCATAAAACTTTTTCCCATCAATAAACAAATAGCGTTTCAAATCTTCAATTTTATTTGCTTGAATATATTTGTAAATACAACTGGCAATGGCCGCCGTCAGCTTTACATGATCAAACAGAGAAATATCCGCACGTTCTCCAGTGGCTGTGGATGAGGGCACAAATGTAAGGTTCGCTTCCATCACTTCCAGCAGAGAATTAACATGTTCTCTGTCCCAGCAAAGTCCTTTCAAATTTTCTGTGATCCTCTGCTTAATCTTACTGTACTTAAATTTATCAAATTCCAGCTTATCCCTCTGAGGATAGTTGATCTCGCCTTCAGGATCCATATCCCCCGGCGCATGATAATACATAGCATCATTGCCGTTTAAAATATTAAAGATACTTTCCATAGGCGTGGAAGTTTCAAACCCATAGGCGCCATCCCCCTTTTTGCGCCGGTCAGACATTGCGGCGATATTATCCGCCATATACACAATGTAGCATAAATCTCTTGACGGTACAGCTGCGGACTTCACCAAAGCGCTGTGATGATATTTCACGCAATTTAATATGGTCTGATCCGTCAGACCAACTTCTGTTTTTAAATAATCGTACCCACTGACACTATGATTTCTATGGTCGTCACCCCAACGGAAAATTACCTTTCCTATGTCATGGAGCAAGCTTCCGATTGCAAGTTTCACTTCGTTTTCAGTCACTTTCTTCGCCCCTTTCTATAAATCTGATCGCTCCCATACCCATGGCCGATTTTATTCCAACCCCCGAATATCTTCCAAATTTAAGCAAAAGCCTGGCATATCGGGCCATAGTATTCGTCCCACGCATATAAATTGAAAGATTTCCACAAAAGCCCGTAATTTTCGCAGCCTCTAAAGGGAAGTCTATGGTTCTGAGCCGATAGCGGCTGATCCTGCTGTAGGACACTAATTGTTCTAAAGTCTCATCATCAAACATTTCGATTTTTTTAGATGCCGCGCTGTATTTACGCATGAGACTGCTGTAAATCAGCCTTAAGTCCGGATAATTCACATATTGTCCATTGGTTTTAAATGACGTCGGTGTCTGAAATTCAATATTTAAAAACCTGGGACCGGGAATCTGGTAAAATTCCTCCAATAAAGATTCCGGGGAACAGAGATTGATCGTTTTATCTCCGATTATTATGTCCCCATTGATGTTTTTCAGGCCAAAACTTTTTAATTCTGACATGGGAAGAATCATATTTTCATAAGCCTCCTGTGTTATAGTACGAATATACCAGAAGCATTTCTCTTTTTCATATATCAGGCTCTGACTATAAGGATTTGTCTGATTCCTATGCAAAATCGAAGCATAATCCCGATCAATATGTTCCATGATGACTCCCTGTAAGTTTGAGGATTTCTTATAAGTTAAATTTTCAGTTTTTAATTCCATTTTTAACTCTGCATACATAATGATTCCCCTCCCGAAAAATTTTCTTAACAGCTTTTTTACATAACAGGCCCCCATTATGCTTAACATATATCTGTTTATTTCTGTGCAATTCACACAAAATACTCATTAAAGTATATCACTTTTTACGCATTACATAAAGTATGTTTTTCAAATCTAATCTACGCTTCAGTCGGTTTTCATGCTCTGTAATAATATATTCTCTTCATATCCCCAACAAATTTTATACCGCGCCCAATGGTATCCCCAAAGGCGCGGTATAAACCTAAAAGCAGTATAAACTTAAAAACTGATCTTTAAAGTATATTCATAAACCCCTGGACGGATAAAGTACTCCGGATGGATATTTTTCATCCATCCTGTATCCCCGCCCAGACCGGTATGGCAGGCATCTACGGTAAGCCAGGTGGCTGTGCTTTCTCCCAGCTCATCCTCATAAGCGGCTTTCTGGTACTGCTCTATGCTGTAAGGCAGGGCGCTGAAATGAAAATCCTTTCCGCCCCGGACCATGACCTGATGAACGCCGTCACCTAGCTGTACAAAACGCACATCCTCATGGCCGCCGCACTCACAGGGCACAGGGAAGTGCGCGTGCATGTGATCTGTAGTATCGGTATATTTTCCAATCAAAGCGCTGTCCTTACGGTCGCTGTAATTTTCCCACGGTCCCCGGCCATACCAGGTCACCTGGTTAAATTCCCGGCCAAGCTTAAAGACACGGCCGATCCTTGGGATCGTTTCGGCGCCGCTTTGATCGATCACCTGACAGCTGATCTCAATCCCATCACACCCTACAAAGTACCGGGTGGTGGCGCGGATCACCGGAGCTGCCGCAGCGTCCGTTTCCGGATAAAATCCGGCATTTTCCTCAATGATCACCGAATTTCCCGCAGCATAGGCCCGGATGGATTCCACCTGCTTCTGTAAACAGTCAATGCCGAAGCTTGCCCAATAACTCTTGTAGTTTCTTGTAGGATCCGTCTCCCGGGTGCCTTCGTCAATGCCGGTCATAGCCCGGTAAAACTCTTCCCGGCCTCCTTCAAGAAGCTTTACACCATCTTTAACCACCCAGTCAAAGGCTCCGGCTTTTTTATTATAAACCGCTTCAAAGTTCCCGGCAGACACCTTGATACGCTCTTCATCCTGAGCAAGGGTTACAGGCTGGCTGTTTTGAACAAACGCATCCCCTGGACAGTAAATTTCCCGGCTTACAGGGATCTGGAACCGGTAAATTTCATCTCCGGCTTTGGCAAAGAAAGTGTCCTCCTTATACTGAACATAATAGTTGACATAACTTTCGCCGTAAACTTTAGACTTGTCATAAGGCATATCCAAAGCTTCCTGCCTTCCCGCAGGGGTGGTGTAGGTTCTTAAAACCCCCCGGTCTGCCACCTCTCCATTGCAGATCAGTTCCCAGGCAATCTTTAAATGGGACAGATCCAGGGCATGGTATCGATTAACGATCTGCCACTCTTCTGTGCCAAAATAAGGATGCTTTACAAGCTCGATGGTTACAGGGGACTGGCCGTTTCTTACCTCATAAGCCGAAGGTTTAAAGGACAGATCCGGGAACACTACGCCGTTCATGCACATATCCGGCGTGTCGTCGACCACAGACTCCCCAAAGGCGCCGCCATATACGTATTTTTTATTTTGTCCGGAAGGATTCACACAGCCATCCCCTTTAATGTCCACATAAAGGGCCTTGTCCGCGAAATCCCATAGAAACCCCCCCTGGAATCTTGGGAATTTATTAATGTAATCCCAAAATTCTTTAAAATTACCGTTGCTGTTGCTCTTGGCATAAGCGTACTCGCACATAATAAATGGCCGCAGGTCATCTGAATCTGCCATCACATCCAGCACCCAGTCCATTTTAGGATACATAGGGCAGATTACATCGGAAATATTTTTTCCCGGATTTCCCGACTCGTACTGAACATACCGGGTTTTATCATACTCTTTGATCCATCCGTACATGGCTGCATGGTTGGCTCCGGCTCCTGATTCATTTCCTAAAGACCACAGAATCACCGATGGATGGTTTTTATCTCTCAGGACCATTCTTGAAGCACGCTCCACATAGGCGCTGGTCCATTCTGGGGATCCGCTTAACGCGCCGCCGTAACCGTGGGTTTCTACATTGGTTTCATCCACCAGATAGATACCCATGGCATCACAAAGATCATACCATTCGTCACAATCCGGGTAATGGCTGGTGCGGACAGCGTTAAAGTTCAGCTGCTTCATGACAGCAATTTCTTTTTCCATATATTCTCTTGTAACGACACGGCCGCTTTCCGGACAAAACTCATGCCGGTCCACGCCCCGGATCACCAGACGCTTTCCATTTAATGTAAGCACGCCCTGATCCGTGATTTTTACTTGGCGGAAGCCGACCCGGCAGCTTTCAATCTCCGCCGCATTTTCCTCCGCATCTAAAGTTTCCAGCACAAGGGTATAAAGTTCCGGAGTTTCCGCGGTCCAAAGCCGTGGATTTTCAACAACGGTTTCTGTATAAGCCACGTATCTGGGCGGCCACAAGTATGCCTGATACTGGCTAAATGGCAGGGTCTGCCAGGTGGTTACCGGATTTTTTTCACTATCATATAAGGTCAGCCGCACCTTCCAGTCTCCAAAGCCATCCGTATCCCATCTTGGGTGGATCATTACAGACAAACGGCATTTGGAAAAATCATTGTTATCAAATAATGTCTCCACTTTAAAATCCTGGATCCGGACCTTTGACCTGGCAATAATGCGCACATCCCGGTAAATCCCGTACAAATGCCAGTAGTCCTGATCTTCCAGCCAGCTTCCGTCACAATACTGGAGCACCTTTACGGCAATGGTATTTTCCCCTTTGCGCACATAGGGGGTAATATTAAATTCCGCGTTTAACTTGCTGTCCTGGGAATAGCCCACTTCCTGGCCATTGATCCACAAATAAAAGCAGGATTCCACGCCGCCAAATTCTACAAAAATATCTCTCCCCATATAATCTTCAGGAATCACAAAGGTCCTGCGGTAGCATCCGGTCCGGTTCTGCCCCGGAACATTTGGCGCATTTGGTACAAGCTGATCCTGAGTCATTTTTACTTCAAAAGGCTCCTGGCCTCCTTTAGAAGGAAATGGATAGATCACATTCGTATATACCGGTTTCCCATAGCCTGAAAGCTCCCAGTTGGACGGAACCGGTATGGCATCCCACCCGGAATCATTATAGTCTTCCTGAGAAAACGCCGGGTCCGCCTCTTCCGGCCGGTCATACATGGCAAATTTCCAAGTTCCGTTCAGGCTTGTGACATATTTTGACCTATTTCTGTCCCCTTCCAGAGCCTGAGCCACATTTTCATAGGCTCCTGCCGGAAAATGCATAGGAAAACGTTTTTTTGATGTTACATGGGGATCTTCCCAATCTTTTTGATACATTGCTTCTCCTCCTTGCTTTTCATCGGAAAATTTTCGTGTTATGATGATACCGGGAGCAAATAGATATATTTTTTCAGGCTTCCATGAAAAAGCATATCCGCGCAAGTGTGACACACAAAGCGGCCCGCGGCAGCATCGCCATGATTCGATTATAGAAAATCTTTCAGTGGAGATAAATGTCAGGACTGGCATATTTTTTATCCAAATTGGTAGACTTATTCCAGGGCAGCATAAATTATGAGAACTGCCCGGCAAATGGGAGGTTAAAGGATGAATATTTCAAAAGATGTGATTTACCGGTGTATCGGCGAGGATTTTAATGAAGGGGTGATCGCCTGCGGATATATGCCCAAAACTGCCCTGCGGGATTCCCAGCATGACTTTGTCATCGGCTATTACAGCTGTTTTATCGTTCTGTCCGGCCAGGGAAGCTATGAGGATGAACAGACCGGAAGGATCCCTTTAGGCCCGGGATGCTTTGTCCAGCGGTTTCCCGGACGGGTCCATACCACAAAGATTATTCCCGATGGCAAATGGGGGGAATTTTTTATCTCATTTGGAAAAGGGGTTTATGAGTATATGGACCGTCTTGATCTCCTTCCAAAAGCGCCGGTCACCCCCAGTCCTTTTGATCTTTCCCTTCGCGCCCCTTTAGACGCGCTCCTTTCCCGCCTGAAAAGCGCACTGCCCTCTCAATATCCTTTTATTCTGGCGGATATGCAGAAAAATGTCCTCCAGCTTTGCGGATGGGATATTCCCCAGCGCCTTGAGGAAAATATACCGCCGATGATCCAGGATGCCTGCAGCCTTCTGGCAGCCGATTTTTCTAAAAATGTGCCCCTGCCTCAGATTGCCCGCAAGCTGCATCTCAGCTACGAAAGCTTCCGCAAGCTTTTTGTCCAGTATAAAGGCATTTCTCCGGGAAGCTACCGCCGGATCCAGCGGATGCGTCAGGCCTGCCTTATGCTGCGCTCCGGCATCAGTATTAAAGAGACGGCCCAAATGACCGGATATGCAGACACTTATTCCTTTACCCGAGAATTCACAAAATCCATGGGCATGGCTCCGGGGCAGTACCGGAAAAAGCATTTTGAAGCGCTGAAAAAATGATTTACAAAAAATGATTTCCATGGATACGGATCACATATTCCTTTGAAAACACCTGACGTCCCTCAAGGACCTGTTCATAGGCCCGATCTTTCAGGGTTCCCTGAAAATCTACCCCATCGCACCGGCCATACCAGGGCTCGATGCATACAAACGGCGCATTCTTCCCGGCAGGGGACCATATACCAAACAAAGGCGCGTCAAACGCTACGGTCACATAAGGCTTTTTCTCCGGATCTAAAAGGCTTACGCAATGACTCTGTTCATTTTCCACGATCAGGGCATCCCGGTCAAACATATGGGCGTGGATGGGACAGATGCCATTTTCCAGGGCCAGGCGCTCCCCATAGATTCCTACAAGTCCGTCCTGTTTGATCAGATTATAGGATATATCCTGATCTGTATGGAAGTCTATAAAGTAATCCGTCTGCTTTTCATCAGCCTTTAACGGACACATAAATGCCGGATGGGCGCCGATGGAAAAGTACATGGTCTGATCCGATGGATTCGTCACCTTCCATAACACTTTCACATCCCGGCCATTAAGGACATAGCCGATTTCCAGGCAAAACTCAAAGGGGTATTTTTTCAGGGTTTCCTCATCGGAACACAGCCGGAACCAGAGGCTGTCCTTGTCCTGACGGATACACTCAAACTCCACATCCCGGGCAAAGCCGTGCTGACCCATGGTATAGGTTTTCCCGTCATACATATACTGCTTATCTTTCACCATGCCCACAAACGGGAAGAGCACCGGCGCACGGCGGCCCCAGTATTTTTTATCCCCGTTCCATAAGTATTCCAAAGCGCTTTTCTGATCCCGGATGGAGGCAAGCTCAGCACCGTGGCTGGATACAGCGACTTTTAGTTCATCATTTTCCAATACAAAATTTCCCATAAAAAACTCTCCCTTACACTGTAAAATTAATCTGACGCCCTGTGGGTACGTATCGCCGGTACCGCACACCTGCAGCATTCAGCATCCGCTTGGAGGCAATGACTGACGGAGAGTCGGGATATTTGTCCACACCGTAAATAATCTCCCGGATACCGCTTTGGATAATGGCCTTGGCGCACTCATTGCAGGGGAACATGGATACATAGATCTTTGCTCCCTCCAGACTTCCGCCCCGGTAGTTTAAAATCGCGTTCAGCTCACTGTGGGTCACGTAGACATATTTTGTATCCAGCGCATCCCCCTCCCGGTCCCAGGGGAATTCATCATCGGAACAGCCGATGGGCAGACCATTGTAGCCCATCGAAAGGATCTTGTTGTCCTGGCTTACAATACATGATCCCACCTGGCTGTTTGGGTCCTTGGACCGCAGCGCCGCCAGCTTGGCAACACTCATAAAATATTCATCCCAGCTGATATAATCCGTGCGTTTACCGCTCACACTACCACTCCCTTATTATTTTTGTCCGGCGTCTATTTTCCCGATCCGGCGGATATGTCTGGAATCCTTGGAAAATTCTGTATTTAAAAAGGTATCCACGATTTTTAAGGCCAGTCCCGGTCCTACAACTCTCGCGCCGAGAGCCAGTATATTTGCGTCATTATGCTCCCGGGTCGCCTCTGCCATAAAGCAGTCTGTACAGTTCGCTGCCCGGATTCCCGGGAAACGGTTTGCCGCAATGGAAATCCCGATACCTGTGCCGCAGATCAGGATCCCCCGGTCACATTCCTTACTTAAAATAGCCTTGGCCACTGCCTGGGCATAATCCGAATAATCACAGGACTTCGTGGAATATGTTCCGTAATCCTTATATTCCAGCCCATGAGCCTCCAGATACTTTATAATCTCCTGTTTTAATTCATAACCGCCATGATCACATCCCAATGCTATCATTCCATGGTCCTCCTTAAATATATTTATCCGCCAACGCCCTTTTAGGCGTCAGCATTGATCACATGATGTCCGGCAGCTTTCAGCAGCCGGTTCATAACAGCCTGTCCAAGACCATCATCGTAGTAGCTCTCTGAGTAGATCACATCCACATGAAGCTCGTCCATTTCCCTGAGCACAGCAAAAAGGTTCGCCGCAATGCTTTCCTCATCGTTTCTGGAACCAATGGTAAAAACATGGCTGCAGCGATATTTCCCTGCGCTTTCCCTGGCCGCGATCACAGCCACAGACTTATGGTCAGCCTCTGCCCGGGCGCACAGTTCATTAATCTTTTCAACCACATGCTCCGGCGAGCCTTCCACAATAGTCAGATTTCCCTTGGGGGCATAATGCCTGTACTTCATTCCCGGAGCCTTAGGATGAAGGTTTTTATCTGCATTTTCCGACAAGATCGCCTTGTCCACACAAACCTCTCCAAGAACCCGGGTCAGCATGTCCCGAGTAATATAGCCGGGCCGCAGGATCATCGGCGTCTCCCCCGTCAGATCCACAATGGTGGACTCTATGCCGATTCCTACCTTGCCTCCGTCCAGGATCATATCGATCCTGCCATCCATGTCCTGGATCACATGCCGGGCCAAAGTCGGACTTGGCCGTCCTGAAGTGTTGGCGCTGGGCGCGGCAATATAAGTCCCTGAGGCAGCGATGACTGCCCTGGCAATGGGATGGGAGGGCATGCGCACAGCCACTGTATCCAGGCCCCCTGTCGTACTTAGAGGGACTGTCGCGCCCTTATTTAAGATCATGGTCAAAGGCCCCGGCCAGAAAGCCCTGGCCAGCTTGTAAGCCGCTTCCGGAATATCCCTGGCCACCTGATCCATATCTTCCAGCTCACAAATATGTACGATCAGCGGATTGTCCGATGGTCTGCCTTTGGCCGCGTAAATCTTTTTGGAGGCCTCCCCATTCATGGCATCGGCCCCCAGACCGTAAACAGTTTCCGTGGGAAATGCCACAAGTCCCCCGCCTGCCAGGACTCTTCCGGCTTCTTTTATTTCTTCCATATCCATAGGATCTTTATCAATGGTATATATGATGGTTTTCATCGTATCCGCCTTCCATTTTTCTTTCTTACCTATTATAACATGACTGGACGTATTTTTCTATCCCCGGATGTGTTGACATATGCCTTGACGGATACTTCGGGCAATGCGCTTTTGATCGTCCTTATTGGAAAGCTTTTCACATTCCTCCCTGGTTTCCGGCACAGGCAAAGATCCGCAGAAAACAAAAAAACGATGTCCGAATCTTCATAAAATCCCCCTGATGGATCTTATGTGCCGTCGATGTATTATATGCATCTGACGGTTTATTCAGAACATCGATTTCTTTTTTCCATTTCCTGATAGCTGTAAACGCAGCCGCAATAATTCTGGCGATAAAGGCCATATTGGGCAGACAGCTCGATGGAGCGTTTATAGCCGTTTTTCTTTTTAAAATCCGAAGGCAAATGCTTTACCCCGTACTCTTTTTCAAGAGCCGTGCCGATTTCATTAAGCTTTTGAGCGTTTTTCATAGGGCTGATGGTAAGGGTTGTGGTAAAATAATCAAATCCTTTCGCCTTAGCCAGCTGTGCCGCTTCCCTCAAACGCAGCTCGTAACACTTAAAGCACCGTTCGCCCCCTTCCGGAGCCTGCTCAAGCCCCCGGGCCATTTCATAAAAGCGGTCTGTATCATAGCTTCCCTCTATAAAATCCACAGGGTATTTTACAGGAAGCTCCTGAATAAAACGCTTCTGTTCCTCCACACGCTTTTCATATTCCTGGGGAGGATAAATGTTCGGATTATAATAAAAGACAGTAACCTTAAAATACTGAGACAAATACTCCAAAGTATAGCTGCTGCACGGCGCGCAGCAGCTGTGGAGCAAAAGGGTAGGCGCCTGCTTGACGCAGGCCCACCCCTGGATCACCTTTTCCAGTTCTTTTTGGTAATTCACTTTATTCATCTTTTTAGCTCCATCCGGATCCTGTGCAGCATTACGGATCACTCGGCACCACACGGCCTTACGTTAACCGGAAGTCTCATGGCACTAACTCTCATCTTCCTGGTTCCGGTCATGGGTGGGAATCGTCTCGTCGTTCACATAGGCAGAAATCGGCTCCCACACGTCTGAATCCTCCTGCTGCAGCTTCCAAAAAGCCGCTCCGGCCAGATCATACTGATCCATCAGCTCCAGCTTTTCAGCAATCGATTCCGCATCTTCCAGCCAGATCATAAATGTACTTCCATTTACTGAGGATGTGTAATAACCATAATTGTACCCCAACTCAGAGTTCCATGTTATGACCGTAGAATCCGGGTATTTTTGGAGATACTCTCTGGCCTGAGACATGGTAGCGATCGTGTTGACGCCTACCGACTGGCCGTTGTCCTCCCATACACGGGTATAGAATGGAAGCGCGTTGATCACCTTGGAGGCGTCGCCGCCGATCAGCTCTAAAGTTTCTTCAATGCCCTGCTGGACAAAGCTTATAGAAGCTCCCGGCCCCGGATCTCCCGTATAAATATGCTCATCATATCCCATGATGATGAGATAATCGGCAAACACGGCCTGCTCTGCCCGATCATAATGCTGGGTATATAAAGGCACATAATTATCAATCGAAAGACTCAGTCCGTTCAGACGGCAGGCCACAGACAGCTCCCGGACAAACTGGATATAGTTGTCCGCGCCATCCTCCAAGATCATTTCAAAATCCAGGTTAATGCCGTCAAGATCATACTCCAGGGCATAGCTGATCACCTCACTGACAAGGGTTTCCCGCTTAGATGTATAGGCAAGGATACTATCTGTATTTGTTCCATCCATTTCGCCGCCGGGGATAGCAGAATTTTGGAACACTGCCCATACCTTGATCCCCTGCTGATGAGCATAAGCCACATAGTCTGCATTTCCGATGCTTCTTACATGGCCATCGGTGCCATTAAAAGAAAACCATGTGGGACCTACAATATTTATGCCCGAGGTATTATTTAATGCCTGTGCCAGCGTGTAGCGGGTCGAAGCCGATTCTGAAGTCACCTGATGCCATGCATAACAGATTTTTCCCTCTTCTTTTATATAGGTAAATTCCTCTTCCTGGAAATCTGGCGCCGTAGTGGTCACCGTCTGCGTCTCTCCCAGATACCGGTTTTCCACCCAGCCTACATAGCCATCCTCTGTGGCCACGTATGTCCAGCTCCAATCCTCCCCAGAGGAAACAACGGTCATCGTTTCGCCAGCCGTAACATCTCTTAAAATATCGCTTTGCAGGTCATCACCGTACCGAAGCACCGTATCCTCCGAAGCTGTCACTGTGTTCTCCTCACCCCACTGAGTGGTAATCACAAGACGGTTTGGCTCTGTAAGAGTCTCTACCTCACACTGAGTGTATAACTGGATATAATCCAGGGAAACATATACCGTATCCTCAATGGTCTTTACCGGAGCATAGTCCAGGGATGTTGTCTCATCTCCTACATGATAAGCCTGCTCATCGGGATAGACTTTGATCACCTGGGTGGCTGTAGTATAAATAAATATTTCTTCGTTGCTGTCCCAATAAAAACGCTGGTTAATACTGTCAGTCACCTGATCCACGCTTAAATAGACCGTGCCATTATCCTCTATTCCTTTATATTCCTGAACTTCATTATTTAGAACCACAACATATTCATCATCATCCAGGTCATAGATCCCCTCAAAATCTACATACTCTGTAGATCCTTTTCGATAGGTCCTTATGAGGCTGACAACTGTAGCCGCCCCCACGATAACGATCAGCACTAAAGTGATCAGTACCGGTACAACTCTGTTTTTCATAATCCACCTTACTTTCTTTCGTATCATTCTTATAACAGTGTACTATCCCGAATCTCCTAAGATCATAGGCTTCCAGTCTTTTCCATCAAAGTAATTTTCTGCCAAATCTGCTATGATCCGGAAACGAAAGGGTCACTCACTGCAAATTATACTACACTGGGACAAAATTCGCAATAAACCAACACGAATATTTCTTGGCCGAATATTTCTTGAAGCAATATTTCTTGAAATGGTCTTTACAGGGGAACAGATAATGTATATACTATACTCATAATGAATTGACACTGTCAGACACTAGAAAAGGAGTGGTTTCATGAAAATTGAAAAACTCAATGAAAACCAGATACGCTGCACGTTAAACCAGCGTGATTTAATTGATAGAGAGCTTAAGATCAGTGAACTGGCCTATGGTTCTGAAAAAGCCAAAGGGCTATTTCGTGATATGATGAACCAGGCCTTTGATGAATTTGGCTTTGAGTCTGATGATATACCTTTGGTCATTGAGGCGATTCCGGTTTCCGGCGATTGTATCGTGCTCATTGTTACAAAAGTGGAAGATCCTGATGAATTGGACACCCGTTTTTCCAAGTTTGCCCCCCTTTTCAGCAGTGAAAGCGAGACGGATCTGGATGATCTGGATGCGGATGATCTTGCGTCCGACAGTGAAGAAGAGTGCCGAAACATAGAAGATATTTTGAATCTTATAAAGAAGATCAGCGACGGCATTGCCGAAGAAGATACGGATCTTCAGGAGCATATTGTACCTATTTCAGAAAGAGCTAAAAAGGCGGCGGCTCAGGCCCGTAAGTCCGCTCAAAAGGCCTCCCTGCCCTTCCGCATTTTTTCATTTGCCTCTTTGGATGAAGTAAGTGTGCTTGCTCATGTGATCAAAGATTCCTTCAAAGGACAAAGCACCCTTTATAAAAATAATCATTTAAACAGATATTTTCTTGTTCTTAAAAGTGAAGCTGAAGATTTTATCAAGGTGATCCATACTGCCTCAGAATTTGGCAAAAAAGAAAAAGCCACTGCAACTACCCTGGCTTATTTTGAGGAACATTTTGAAGCGCTTATCCGGAATAAGGCTGTAGATGTATTATCTCAGATATGATCTTTTCAGGCTCTTGGATCATCATGAAAATTTGAAAGGCCATATGTCTCTTTGTAAGCATATGGCCTTTATCTTTGTTATGGCGGCATTTTCCCAGGCAGCTTGTACCGGAAAAATGCCCCTGCTATTACTGATTCTGCGCAAGGAAATTGTTGATTTCTGCAACTAACTGATCGGAATCAATGCCATGAACCATAGCAGCTTCCTCAATAGTTTCCATCTGAGAAGACGGGCAGCCAAGGCAATGCATTCCGATGCCCATAAGGATCGGCGCTACACCGGCGTCGATTTTCAGAAGATCGCCAATCATTGTATCTTTTGATACCTGTGCCATGTTTTTTCCTCCTTTCCACATATACCGGAATATTTATACAGATGTCTCTGCGGATCTACATATCCGGCTGCAGACACTTGCGTGCCCCAAAGGCCGCACAAACAAGCATTTACAGCTACGTTGATTATAATACAATCCCATTATTTTTGCAAATCTAATTTGAAGAAAATGGGACTTGTATTCATCGATATTTTGTATTACAATAGCTTTGTATTTGAAAGAAGATACATATTAACGCTATAAGGAGGTAATACTAATGGCATATGTAATTTCTGATGATTGCATTTCTTGTGGTACCTGCGCTGGCGAATGTCCAGTTGGCGCTATCAGCGAAGGCGATAGCAAGTTTGAGATTAACGCAGATGAGTGCTTAGATTGCGGCAGCTGCGCCGCCTCATGTCCTACAGGTGCTATTTCCCAGGAATAATCACCAAAACAAAAACCAAAAAAAGCCTTGCAGGTCACACTGCAGGGCTTTTTTTCTCTGAACTTGGCATAGGAAGGCATATGGCGGATTCGGGACTTGCACCTGTTAGAAACGCGCGCCGCCAGGTGCGCATAAAAAAGATGACCCGGCAGTTAAAGGCGTCACAGCCCCGCTTTACCGGATCATCTTTTTATTTTTAAATCCTTACTGCACAGAGGCCACATCCAGCAAGATGCCTACTTTGTAAGTATCGCCTTCTACGCTGTTGATAAATTTACCTTTTTCGGATTGAACGATCCGTTTGGCCTCCATAAGGCCCCGGCCCATAGCGTTTGTGGTCTGTCCCAAAAGGTCTTCACGGATGGTATTCTTCATAAGATAGATCATCTTTCCGTTTTGAGCATACATTTCAATATAGACTCTTGAACCTTCTTTTGCATATTTCTCAATATTTTCAAACAGGATCGACAATACTTTAATCGCGTTTGCCTTGTCAATATCCAAAAGGATCGGCTTCTCCGGCGCACGGAGGGTCACGCCAATAGAGCGGGTCTTTAATTTAAGACGGAATAACTTACGCACATCTTTATTTAACTGGATAAAATCCACCAGACCAATCTCCTGGGCAGTCTGAGCTGCATCGGCCTTCGGGGAAGCTTTCGTTTCAGGCTCCAGATGGATGGCAGGCTCTGTATGATATTCTGAAACATCATCCATGGAAATATTTAAAGGCTCCAGGATCTCTGTCTTATCGCCGGGTCTTGAAAGATCCTCAAAGTTCGGTATAGAATCGCTCTCTACCGGCTTGCTCTTCCTTCTCAAAGAAGCTTTTTCCGCTTCTCTTACAGCCTCTGTATCCAGCATCTGTGTCTCGCCGAATCCAAGGCTGTCCAAAACCTTACGCCGCTCATTCTGTGAAAGGACAACGGTTTTATCGACAGGCTTCCTGCGGACATTTTCAACAGTAGCGCCGGTGTCTGTATCACTGTGATCCTCATATTCATCCTCAGAAGCAACTTTGATCTGACTGCCAAAATCTACCTCTTCCCAGTCCTGATCTTCATCTGCCCCACGTTCACCGGATTCCTCATCTTCTTCAAACTCATCGTATCCGTAGTCATCCTCCTCATCGCCTACGCCAAAGATACAGCTGATAAACGCAATAAGCTCAATGACAAAGATCACCGGCGCCACAATAAAGATTACCGGAATACCGCCAACAACAAAATCTCTCATAAATAACAGAGCATAGATTAAAGCGCCGTTTAATGCCACCAGGAATACAAGGATAATGATCACCTTAAGCGCCTTTGGCAAATGGTCCAGTCCCATATTAATCTTATGGCAGATCTTGTAAATAATGGAATTTGTAATAAATGTTCCGCTCTTAATACGGCGCACCAAACTGAAATAACCACGGATCAGGACACCGTAAAGCACCAGAGCGTCCGCTGCTGTAAGCGCCGTGCCAAAACGGACCTCATGGTCAAGCAGATAAAACAGGCCATAGATCAGGGCGCCGGCCACAGCAAGGATAATGATCAGCGCCACCTCTGTAAAAATCTTGTCAAACCAGCTGAGGCGTACACCGGCATAGCCTTTGTACATACCTGTGGACATGACACAAAATACAAGAAGGATGATAAATACCACAATGGCAACGATCCCCGCGATCTTTGCAATACCAAAATAATTGGTCAGATCCTGGTAATCCATATAGGAATCGTAAAATGCATCCTGAGTCACCAGGGTATTATCTACTGCAGTATAAATCTGGTAAGCATTTGTACACTCATCCAGGCTGGTCTGCCATGCGCTACGGTTAAGTCCGGTCGTCGGTATACCGGCATCCACTGAAAATTCATTATCTGTATTAGAGATCCGCAGATAATGGTTGCTGGCCTCAATACGCTCTCTGGCATCATCACTGCTTTGAGCCACCAAAGTTCCGGAACTATCCATAATGTAATATGAAAAGTTCATGTACGTTCCCATGACGCCGGAAATGATCTCAGCAGCCCGGTCCGCCGTCACGCTGCCTTCCCCTTCCACAGCTTTCAGGGCAGTAATCAACTGCTCCACGGTGTCATTATATTCTCTGGAAAATCCATTGCTGTCAAAATAGCTGGTGGTATATGTTCCGTTAGCATACCGGTCATCCACATACCGGTAAAGGACATATCCGGACAGACCGATCACTACGGCAGCCACACATAAAAGAATACGGGCGATCACCTTAACCGGCAGACACCGGGTCAGCCTGAACTCCTCATCTTCATATTCTGTATATTCACCCTGATTTCCGTCAGAATACCTGGCACTTTTCGACTCTTCCTGAAGTATCACATCATCTTCCACGTCATCCCAAAAATCACGTTTTTTCTTTCTGGCCATCATTCTTCTCCTTTTTCACAAATTTACCCTATTCGGGCATTATATTCTATATTTTACACTAAAACCTTCTTTGTTTCAATCCCTCTATCCAAAAGTCTTAAAATAGTGTATACTGAATAAAAGACCGATTTATACCGTGTTAATCATCTGTCCTGCAAAGGAACTTTTTAAACAGAGAAAGGAATTTTAGTATGAGTAATATTTATGACCTTGTGATCATCGGATCCGGCCCAGCCGGCTTAAGCGCCGCGATTTACGCTCAGAGAGCCTGCTTAAATACGATCATTATTGAAAAGACCGGCGTGAGCGGCGGTCAGATCTTAACAACAACAGAAGTTGACAACTATCCCGGCATGCCTGGTATCGGAGGCTTTGACCTGGGCATGAAGATGCGGGAGCATGTAGAATATTTAAACGGCCAGTTTATGACCGGGGAAGTGACAAAGATCGCCGATCAGGGAGAGATCAAAGCGCTTTCCATGGCAGACGGCAGCACCATCCAGACCCGCACGGTCATTATTGCTACCGGAGCAAATCACAGAAAACTAGGGATTCCCGGGGAAGGCGCCTTTACCGGCGCCGGAGTTTCCTACTGCGCCACCTGTGACGGAGCATTTTTCAGAAATAAGACCACTGCGGTCATCGGCGGCGGAGATGTGGCTGTGGAAGATGCGATCTTTCTGGCCCGCCTTTGCCAGAAAGTCCATGTGATCCACAGAAGAGACAGCTTCCGTGCCGCTAAGGTTCTGTCGGACCGGCTTTTGGCTCTGGAAAATGTTCAGGTTCATTGGAACAGCCTCCCTCTGGCCATTAAGGGAGAAGGGGCTGTCACCGGTCTGACGATCCAGAACAAAGTAACAAAAGCAGAAGAAACCCTTAAGGTTGACGGCGTATTTATCGCTGTAGGCATGGAGCCGGATACGGACCGCTATAAAGACCTGGTTGCTTTAGATCCTACCGGCTACATTATTGCTGATGAAACCTGCCGTACCAATGTTCCCGGTATTTTTGCAGCAGGAGATGTGCGTACCAAACAGCTGCGCCAGGTGGTATCCGCAGCTGCGGACGGGGCAAATGCCGTTTATTCTGTACAGCGTTATCTTGAGGAAGGCCATTAATTTATCATGGATAAAAAATATTTCTTTTTTGACATTGACGGAACATTAACCCTCAGCGATCCCCGCACCCATAAGTCCTTTGTGCCGGAATCCACTCAGCGTACCTTAAAGCTGCTGAAGGAAAACGGCCACTTTGTCTCAGTGGCCACCGGCCGGGCACACTGGATGGCTATGGACATTGTTGATCTGGTGGACATTGATAACCTAGTCACTGACGGAGGAAATGGCATTGTCCTGGATAAAAAACTTGTTGAGTTAAGACCTTTGGACCGGGAAAAGGCTGCGGCCCTGTGCGATGCCCTGACCCGGGACGGCCGGAGCGTCGGCGTGACCCTTCATGATGACAACCGGCTTTACTTTGTCAGTGAGACTTATGCCCGGAAAAGTCCGGATTTCTCCGCTTTTATGGAATATGTTATTGACGAAAATCTGGATTTTTCTAAAGAAAATATATATAAGATTTTTATAAGCATTACCCCGGAGGAAGAAAAGCTCTATCCCATCCTTGAAACCATGCCCCATATGCGGTATCATCCCAGCAGTTTGATGATCGAACCTGCAGATAAATATGCCGGCATTACCCGCGTTATGGAATATCTTCACGGAGACATGAAAGATGTGGTGGTTTTTGGCGATGGTTGGAACGATATGGATATGTTTATAAAAGCGCCATTTTCCATTGCCATGGGAAATGCTGTAGATGGACTGAAAAAGGTTGCCTCTTTTGTCACAAAACCTGCGGATGAGGACGGGATCCAGTTCGCCTGCCAGCATTTCGGATGGATCTGACCCTATTACAGCAGGCCTGACCGGAAGGAGGATAAAAAACAATGGCAATCAAGCAGCACTTTCATTATAAATCCAGCGATGGGATCCACAGGATCAACGGCTACCGCTGGCTGCCGGAGCAGGGCTCCTATCTGGGCATTGTCCAGATCGTCCACGGCATGGCAGAATACATCGGCAGATATGACGATTTTGCCCGTTTCCTCTGTGACAACGGATATATTGTTGTGGGAGAAGATCATTTAGGCCATGGGGATTCTGTTAACCACGAAAAAGAACTGGGGTATTTTGCCAAACACGACGGATTCAACTGCATTATCAAAGATCTTTACGCCCTTCACACGAAACAGGCGCGGGAATTTCCTGATCTTCCCTACTTTTTCCTTGGACACAGCATGGGCTCCTTTTTAACCCGGATCTACATTACTTTATATGGAAAAAGCCTGGACGGAGCCATTATCATGGGCACCGGAAACCAGCCCTGGGCCCTGGCCTTTGCCGGAAAAATCCTGGCCAGCATTGTGGCCTTATTTAAAGGAAGAAAATACCGCAGCGCCTTTATCAATAACCTGGCCCTGGGTTCTTATAATAAACCTTTTAAGCCTGCCCAGACGCCGTATGACTGGCTGACAAAGGATGAAGCCATCATCGATGCTTATATGAAGGATCCCAAATGCGCCTTTACATTTACTGTAAGCGCTTACAAGGAGCTTTTTGACGGGATCATGTACGTGACCCGAAAGTCTAACATTTCCAAAACACCGGCAGATCTGCCCCTGCTCCTTACCTCAGGCGCCAAGGATCCGGTTGGCGGCTTTGGAAAGGGCGTGATCCATGTGTACGATAAATATAAGGCTGCGGGAATCGATGATGTGGCCATACAGCTGTATGATAATGACCGGCATGAAATACTAAATGAAACCGACCGGCAGCAGGTATACCAGGACATTCTGGCATGGCTGACCCGTAATACCCATTTCACCGGGGAATAATTGAAGGGGATTATATGGATGAACAATTAGCGAAATGTATTGAATTTGCGCACATGGCCCATGCCGGACAAAAGGATAAGGGAGGCGCCGATTATATCGGCCATCCCTTAAGGGTCATGGACGGGGTGGACACTACAGAAGAAAAAATCACTGCCATCCTCCACGATATTTTGGAGGACACCTGCTTTACCCAGGGGGATCTGAAACGGATGCTTGGCGTGTCTGATGAGATTCTTGAGGCGCTGCGCCTTCTCACCCGCAGAAGAGGAGAAAGCTACAGAACTTACATAGAATCCCTCACTGTAAGCCCTCTTGCCGTGGCTGTAAAGATCAGCGATCTTAAGGACAATATGAACCTGGAACGGCTGGACCATGTTACAGAGCACGATCAGATCCGGCAGGAAAAGTACCGCCAGGCATTGGAATATTTATATACGATTACCCCTGTGGATCATTAAAGATAACGGTTCCCCGTGGACAATAACCTTTAAAAGTCGCAGGCAGGCTCAAAGGGCAGTCGTTTTTTCGGCTGCCCTTTGGGCATCAGCTGCCGCTTATTTTAGCGCTTCCTGAACCGCCTGAGACAAAACTTTTCCGATGCTGTCATGGATCAGCAGATTGGCGTATTTATCATAGGCTGTGGCGCTTTTATTAATAAGCACCAGACGATCCCCCGGATAATATCTGACAAATCCTGCGGCAGGGTACACATTCAGGGAGGTGCCGCCAACGATCAGCATATCTGCCTGGCGAATGGCGGCGATGCTTCCATTAATGGCATCCTCATCCAGAGATTCCTCATACAAAACCACATCCGGCTTGATCACGCCGTCGCATTTGCCGCATTTTGGAACCCCTTTCATGGCCATAACTTCATCCAGAGAAAAAGACTTATGGCATTTCATGCAATAATTTCTAAGGACCGATCCATGGACCTCATACACCTTTTTACTTCCGGCTGCCTGGTGAAGGCCGTCAATATTCTGGGTCACGATGGCGGTAAGTTTTCCTACTTCCTCCAGCTTCGCCAGAGCCTTGTGGGCGTCATTTGGCTTGGCATCCGGGTAGATCATAGTATTCCGGTAAAAGTCAAAAAACTTTTCTGTATTTCTCATGAAAAATGTGTGAGACAACATTTCCTCCGGCGGCGCTCCATAGGCATTAATCGTGTTGTAAATCCCCTGCTCGCTGCGAAAGTCCGGGATGCCGCTTTCTGTGGACACTCCGGCTCCGCCGAAAAATACGATCCGCTCGCTGTCTTTAATCCTCTGCGCCAGTGTTTTTATTTCTTCTGTCATCCTTCTTTACTCCCCTTCTTTAACAGATTTTTAAGGCCCCGAATAGCCACAAAGGGCCACCGGCGTTCCATGTCATTTAAGCTGATCCCTGCCGCCTCCAGCAGGTCCTTATCTGTGATCTTCCGGTAAACCTCATAGGCAGCATCCACATTTCCCATAAGGAACATGGTCCGGCCTTTCATCAGCAAATAGGCCTCATCGCCGGATATATCAAAGCTTTCCTGATAGAATCGGGCCGCCTGGCTGTAATCTTTAAGCCCGATGAGCAGATTGGCCTTTAATGCCAGAAGATCCGCCCCATCCGGCTCCAGGTTCAGAGCTTTATTCACGGCCTTAAGTCCTTCCTTTACAAAGCCTAAATGCTCATCTGCCATTGCCTCATAATAATACCCGTCTGCCAGGACCGGCCTTAAGGTCACTGCCATTTTTGCATAATCCCGCAAAGTTTTTATATCGCTTATATCCCGGCACCGATCATCCATAAGCATCTGGCCATAATCCATGCATTTTTGGATGCATGCCTCATACTGGCCCTTTCGCATGTCCTTCTCCCCAGACGCTGTAAGCCGGGCGCCTTCCCGCCGTACCCAGGCTCTGTCCATATAGGAAGGAGCCAGATCAAACCGGATATTTTCTGTCTTCCAGGGCTTTTCCATCATGTCTCTTAAAAGCGCATAGCCGTCCTCATCATCCTCAATGACCCGATACATATGATCGCCAAAATCACTGATCCGCTGGGGCAGGGGGCTTTCCGCTTTAGGTCGGATCTTTTCCGGCAAAAGCACTCCATCTAAAGTCCTGGCGCAAATATTCCCTTCCAAAAACAGGCTGGGAGTCAGCGCCTTGCGCCAGATCTTTGCTTTTTTATACCAGCCGCACACGTTCATGGTTTTATCCGAAGGATCCTCATACAAAAAGATCACGGGAATATCCTGCACCCAGTCCGTGAGCACTGTACACTGGTAAAAATCTTCCAGGGCGATCCCTGTACGGGACGCGGATCTGCGGCTTTTGCTCAGACCCCAGCAGTTTCCGTTATAATCAAAAAATTCATTAAATTTCAGTGTCCCCTCATCTTCGATCCTGACCGCTAATACAGCCATACTGACCACTCCTTACTTTCTCTTTACTTTCCCCGGTTTTTCCGCTACAATGGTACATATAATGCCAGGATTTCCCGGAGCAAAACATCCTGCGGATGTTGGCCCAGTCCAGGCCGGAGCGCCGACGGGGACAGGAAAGTGCGGGAAAATCCATGACATTGTGCAAAAAACACGAAAGGAAGATCAAAATGGCTCAAAACCCCATTGTTACTATTACTATGGAAAACGGCGATGTTATGAAAGCCGAATTATATCCTGAAATTGCGCCAAACACAGTAAATAACTTTATTTCTCTGATTAAAAAAGGCTTCTATGACGACATTATCTTTCACCGGGTCATTAATGGCTTTATGATCCAGGGCGGATGTCCCCAGGGCAACGGCATGGGCGGCCCGGGCTACTCGATCCG
>CAZMGH010000021.1:7625-13287 GCA_964565805.1 uncultured Lachnospiraceae bacterium | reverse complement strand
TCCAGGGCGGATGTCCCCAGGGCAACGGCATGGGCGGCCCGGGCTACTCGATCCGGGGAGAATTTAACAGCAACGGCTTTACTAACCAGTTAAAACATACTCCCGGCGTATTATCCATGGCCCGCACCATGATGCCCAACTCTGCCGGCTCCCAGTTTTTCATTATGCATAAAACCTCTCCCCATCTGGATGGAGAGTACGCTGCTTTCGGAAAAGTGACCGAAGGTCTGGACATTGTAGACAAGATCGCCACAGTAGCTACCGATTACAGCGACCGCCCGGTAGAGCCTCAGCGGATCAAATCCATGACCGTTGAAACCTTTGGCATAGATTATCCGGAACCGGAAAAAATGTGATCTTTTGGCAGCCCTTCAGCCGCCTGAACGGTGATATGCGCTGCCATCACTTCCACGTATTTTACACAGCCTCTGGCCGTAAGGCCTGGGGCTGTGTTCGTCTCTGGAGCTATTATACCATTATCCCCGGCATTTGAAAAGGATGCGTAATTTTTAGTTGCACCGGGATTTTGTTGATTAGGGCCGTAGGATTTGCCATTGAATTTCGGCTAAAATCAGCAAAAACGTAATTAGGCCGAAGTGGGGGCTAAAATTCCACGGCCACCAGGGGAAAAATTGCGTTTTGGGGTGTCGTTGGACAAATTGACTGCCGAATATATTTGTTTGACACGCTTCAAACTAACACCACCGCCATCTGGTACTATAAAAATTCAAAAAACTGGATATGCTGACACAGCCAGATTCGTGATACAATACGCTACATAAAAATATCCATGAGGTGACCTATGATGAATCAAACACACATAAAATCTGTTGTAATGACGTCCTTTTTTGCCGCGGTGATCTTCCTTGGCATACAGGCCTTTCGTATTCCCCTTCCGGCCAGTGTGGGAACGCCATTTCTCCACTTTGGTCATATTTTTGTTGTACTGGCTGTGCTTTTACTTGGGTCAAAGCGCTCTGCCATCGCCGGGGCAGCCGGACTGGTAATCTTTGACCTGATCAACGGCTATGTCCAGTCTATACCTAATATTTTCTTCACCACACTGGTCAAGTGTCTGGTGGTAGGATTTATTTTTCAAGCCCTAAAGAAAAAGGCTCAGAATCATCCAAAAAAAGAATACAGCTTTGCTCTTATATCTGCCGCTATTTACGGACTTTTAAGTATTACCCTGGACTTTTTATGGTCCACAGGGGAGCTGATCCTCATGGGAAACCCGCCCCTTGTAGCCCTGGCCTCTGAGTTGACAGCCATTCCTGCCACTATCATTAATGCAGTATTTACAGTCATCGGCACTGCCATTCTTTATGTGCCGGTGAAAAGGGGGTATCAGCTATGGAAATAAATAAGATCCAGTCTCTCCTTCAGGATTTTGGCCTGGACGGATGGCTGTTTACGGATTTTCACGGCCACGACTTTATTTCCCAGGAATTTTTGCAGCTTACAGACCGTACCTGTACCCGTCGGCTGTTTTACTATATTCCCGCCCAGGGACAGCCTCATAAAATTCTGTCCGCTATTGAGCCGTTGCTTTTAGACCATCTCCCCGGAGAAAAGCATCTCTATAAAGGCATGGCCCAGCAAAGAGAAGTTCTTTCATCAATCCTGCTGCCAGGGAAAAAGGTGGCCTGCCAGTATTCCCCTAATGGCAACGTGCCTGTGGTCAGTTCCATGGACGCAGGCCTTTTAGAATATATCCGCCAGTTTGGCATTGTTCCAGTGTCCAGCGCTGACCTTTTACAGCATTTTGGCGCCGTGCTCACGCCCCATCAGATTGAAACCCACCGCCAGGCAGGGGTGATCATCCACCGGATCCTTTCAAATACCTTTGCCTGGATCCGCCAGAGTCTGGATCAAGGACTAAAAATTGATGAATGGATGCTCCTTAAACATATGGAAGCGCTGATTGCTCAGGAAAATATTTTTGTGGATTCCCCGCCATTTTTCGGCATTGACGAGCACGCCTGTGATCCCGGTTATGAGCCGACGCCCCAGACAGCAAAGGAAATTCGCGAAGGAAGCCGTCTGATCATTGACATTGCCGGGCGGCTGCCTCAGGAGGATGCTGTTTTCTATGATATTTCCTGGTGCATGAACGTAGGCCCTCATGTAGACCCGGAATATCAACGGCTGTTTTCCATAGTAAACGACGTGCGCCGCCAGATTCTTGATTATATCCGTGCCCGTCTGGAATCAGGCAGCCTGCTCCGCGGCTGCGATGTGGATGCTCTGACCCAGTCCCTTTTAAAAGACCATGGACTTTCCCACGCCATTATGCACCGCACCGGACATAATATCGGCCATGAGTGTCATGGTATCGGCGCTAACCTGGATGACTATGAAACTCATGATGACCGCAGTCTCCTTCCAGGAACCATGTTTTCTGTCGAACCGGGGGTTTACACCGATTCCTACGGCGTCCGCCTGGAATATGATGTTCATATTACGCCGGACCGGAAGCTGAAGATCTATGGCCCCATCCAGGATCAGATTCTTATTATCTAACGGCCTTCCCGAAGGGACGCGAAAAATCCGGTAAGAAGATCTGAGCACTGGTCCTTTAAAATGCCCCGGGTCACATGGACCTTGTGATTAAAGCCGTCCATCTGGAGCATGTTCACCACTGACCCGGCGCACCCGGCCTTAGGATTCATGGCCCCGATCACTGCCCGTCCCAGCCGGGCCTGGATCATGGCCCCGGCGCACATAGAACAGGGCTCTAAAGTTACATACAAGGTACAGTCTGTCAGCCGCCAGTCGTTCAGAGCCTTTGAAGCTTTTCCAATGGCAGAAATTTCTCCATGGCCCAAAGTGCTGTGCTTTTTATTTCTCTGGTTATAACCCCGGGCAATAATATTTCCATCTTTAACAATAACGCAGCCAATGGGCGCCTCCCCTAAAGCCGCGGCTTTTTTTGCCTGCTTTAAGGCTTCCTTCATAAACTTTTGGTCCTCTTCCTCACTGACAGGAAGGGCAAAGACGCCCATACCCTCAAGCTTTTTCGCTGCCAGGGCCTGGTTTTCAAAGAAAATGGCGTGGTAACCGTAAGACCTGGCTGCTTTAACATTTTTCATAGTATCATCTAAAAACACGCTTTCTTCTGGAAGTATGCCGTACTTTTTCTCCAAAGCCGCAAAAATGGCCCGGTCCGGCTTGATTTCCTCCACTTCATAGGAAATCACCTGACCGTCGGCAAGGTCCATAAAAGAAAATTTCTGCCGGACCTTTTCAAAACTGGTCCGGCCATAATTCGATAAAAGATAGATCCTGTAGCCTGCTGCCTTTAAGGAATAGATCCAACTCCGGGCATAATCGTATTCCTCACATATATTTTCAACATTTTCAAAAACCGCCATGATCTGAGAAAAATATTCCGGGGCCAGAGCACAGCAGCGCTGCCAGATCTCCTCATCAGACATACGGCTTCGATCGTATTCCGGCCACCAGGGGCCCCTTACAGTGGCGTCGGCCACATGGTCAAAGACCTCCCCCTCAAAACCCAGCTCCTTAAAAAGCTTTTGCCAGCGAAATTTGGCCAATACATTGCCAATATCAAAAATCACATTTTTTATCATAAACGCACCTCCGGTATACGCATTTAATCCCACTTGTTTCCATATTTCATTTGTGTTAGAATAAACACAGTTAATGTTCACTTGGTGAACATTAACTAGACATGTCAGTCCGGATGTCCTAGACACATGATCCAGCGCCCCGGACCATATCTAACAAAGGAGGGTTTTTATGGAGATTAAAGGTTTAGCAAAAACAACGCTTCTGGATTATCCCGGACATGTAGCTGCCACGATTTTTACCGGCGGCTGCGACTTTAAATGTCCGTTCTGCCACAATAAATCTCTCGTTATGCATCCAAACCGTCTTCCTTCCATTCCCATGGAAGAGGTCTACGATTTTCTTGACCGGCGGAAAGCCGCTCTGGAAGGCATATGCATCACCGGCGGAGAGCCGCTGCTGCAGCAGGATCTTTGTGAATTTTTATATAATGTAAAAATGATGGACTACAAGATAAAGATCGATACCAACGGCTATGATCCTACCCATTTGTCCTATATTTTAAAAAATAACCTGGCCGACTACATTGCCATGGATATAAAAAATTCCCAGGAAAATTATGCCAAGGCCGCAGGCATTTCCAACCTGGATCTGACCCGTATTAAGCTTTCCGTGGATCTTCTGAAAGACTCTGACATCGAATATGAGTTCCGCACAACGGTAGCAAAAGAGCTCCACCAGTGGGAGGACATCGAAGCCATCGGCCAGTGGCTGTGCGGCGCCAGAGCCTACTACCTTCAGCCCTATGTAGAAGGTGATGATGTTATTATGCCAGTTTTTTCCAGCTACAGCAAGAAGGAAATGCTGGAAATGAAAGAAATGCTGTCCTTATATGTGTCCCATGTGGATGTGAGAGGATTTGCGTAGGATATGCGTTAAACCCCCGGAGGTATTTGTGATCCGGGGGTTTTGTTTGCCATCGTATGATACCGCACATAGATGGCAGATCAAGCCTACTTTTTCCTCCGTATCTGATGCCTCTGGGGCCTTAAAGTCACATCCGTGACGGTCATGGAATCCGGCCCGGACAGGATCATGCGCACCGCATCTGCCACCAGCTGGGGGGAAAGGTAGGTGTCCTCATCCTCCCCCTCACAAAAATCCGCGTTTCTGTACAGATTGGTTTTTGACATGTCCGGATGGATGGTGCATACGTGAACCCCATATTTACGGGTTTCCTCAAAGAGACTGGCGCCAAAGCTGGAAAGTCCGGCCTTTGTAGCCCCGTAGGCGCAGCCGTGGGGGTTGGCCTGCTTTGCTGTCACTGAGGAAATATTGATCATATAGCCGTGATTTTTCTTTAAAGATCGGAGCGTCAGCTGAGCCAGCACCATCGGCGCCTCCAGATTAATGGTCACCATTTCATGGATTTTTGCCGGGTTTAAGGTTTCATGAAGGCCATAATGACCCACCCCCGCGTTATTAACCAGGGCATAAATATTTTCCCGTTTTACTAACCCCCGGATTTCTTCATAAAATGCTCCGGTACGGTTTATATCCATAACGATTTTATGGAAATTTTCAGGCCACGCATCTTCTCCGAAGTTTCGGCCTACACCAAACACCTGAAAGCCTTCTCCCGTAAGACTTTGAGCAATCGCCCGTCCCAGCCCGGAAGAAGCTCCGGTGACAATCACGCCCCGGCCGTCATTTTCAGACGCCGCCCGGCTGTCACTTCCGAATCCGCCGTTTCCAGAGCAATGCCTTTGCGAATCGCAAAACATATCACTCATTCCCATCCCCTCCCCACACAAATATTTTTGATTCATCCACATACATCTTAAGAAAATCCTTAACCGTGTCCGTCATTTTTTCGGAAAGCTGGTGGCCGTAATGACAGGCTCCATTTTCCACAGCAAAGGGAAAACACAAAAGCGGGCTGTCCGGCCGCTGGCGGCGCATCTGCTTTAAGTAATCGGCAGACACACGAAAAACGCCGATACTGGCATCTAAAAGGTTAAAGGGTCGGGCAAAAACCTGATCCACCAGCGCCCGATAAGTCTCTTCAAAGTCTTCCACATAAATCAACGGATCAAAGCACACCCGCACCGGAAATCCCATATCCGCCGCC
>CAZMGH010000021.1:0-7525 GCA_964565805.1 uncultured Lachnospiraceae bacterium | reverse complement strand
TAAAAATATCCTCCAGGTTCACAAACAAAACCACATTTCCCGAAGGGTACATGCCCTGAAGATAGCAATATTCGCAGTCGTAAAAACAGTTCATCATACAGGAGGTGTAATAAAAGAAATGATTGCCAAAGTTCTGGCACATCGGCGCCCCGGGATAAACCAGGCGTCCTTCCTTTTTGGCCAGGATCAGAGCCGGATGGCGCTTTTGCTCATAAAAGCTTTGGCGCTTCCGGTTAAACACATCCTTATAATGATGGATGGGGATGACCTTCGCATTTGGGAAATGCCCCAGGATCCCCAAGGTTTCCGGATGGTCTGCAATCCCTTGCTCCACATAGACATAAGAAAAATAACGACCAGTCTCCCAGGGACCGGTTCCACTATGGCCGGTCCGACTATGACCGATTCCGCCGCGACCAGTCTTTCGGCCATCAGCAGCAGGAAGATCCTGCCCTTTAAGCTCCTTTTGAGAAGCCAAATCCCCTGTTATCTTCTCCAGCCATGCCATCCCCTCTTTTTTAGAACTGCACTGGTCAAATCCGTATCTTTGGCAGAAATTCTCTAAAAATCCGGAAATATCCCTGCCTTTCACCTTTTCGTAATATAAAATCTGATGAAGCTTTTTCTTCATTGCCTCCGTGGCCTTAAGCCGCCGGGCAAAATCCGCTTCTGCTTTCAGTTCTTCCCCGGAAAATTTTATCTCCCGCCCGGACATTTCCTGTTCCCGAATCCTGGCAAGAGACAAAATATCCCGGCAAAGCGTTTCGGCAAACCTGCCGCAAAGACCGCTCACCTGCGCCCCGGGGCTTTCCGAGCCTGAAGCCAGCGCTTTCGCCTCCGGCTCCTGCCCGGGAAGATCATATACGGTTTTAAAAAAGAGCATTTGATGCTGGCCGAAAAACATCCGGGCGGCCTGGTACAGGCCGGCGGCTTCCATATCCGCCAGGGGACAGGGCAGATCCTCCATGGTCTTTGCCGCCGCAGGCACTGTGGCAAGGGCGTTTTCTTCATATGCTCCCGGAGCAGGAAACATGTCCGGATAAAACCACCGTCCTGCGGCCTGATCACACAGAGCATGGATCCGGTACAATTTTCCTTTTTGCGCCGGATTGCTTCCGGCACAGATACCGAAATTTACAAACAGATCTTGGGGCCCCGGCGGCAGCTTGGCGCAAATATATGCCGCGGCTGTTGCTGCCCCCACGCTTCCAACGCCGGTAATAAAAAGCGTCACCGCTCTGTCTGTATTTTTAAAAACCTGTAATTTTTCAATGTTATTGTCCCGCTTTAGCTCAAGGGCCTGAATAAAGGGCCGGGCCTCATAATACAGGGCAAAGGCCATATAAATCATGAGCTCCAAACTCCCTTCCATTTCTTATAAATCAACATTCCAGTAAATCAGAAATTCATTTTCATAAACATCCAGGTGAATACCTCGCAAAACCTGCTGGTCTTCAAAATTCTCCGTAAGATTTTTTAATTCGATCAATGGATTCATCCTATGCAGTTCTCCCTATCTTCTAAAAAGTAAGCGGACAGGCGGGCAAACTGGTCAAGCGTCAATGCCTCGCCCCTCACAGTGGCAGAAAGCCCCATAGCCTCCAGGGCTGCCTGGATCTGCGCCTTATCTACAGATAGCTCCGGTGAATTATTCAGGGCATTAACCAGGGTTTTCCGACGCTGGTTAAATGCCGCCCGGACGATACGAAACATCAAATGCTCATCCGGGGTTTCCACCGGCGGTTTCTCATGACAGGTGAGGCAGATCACCGCAGAATCCACATTTGGCCTTGGCATAAAACAGTTTCTGGGTACATTGGCCACAATATAAGGCTTTGCATAATACTGGACAGCCACAGAAAGGGCGCCGTAGTCCTTGCTCCCCGGTCTGGCCTCTATCCGCTTTGCCACTTCCTTTTGGACCATGACTGTAACATTATCCACAGGAACATGGCTTTCAAACAATCCCATAATAATCGGCGTGGTAATATAATAGGGCAAATTTGCCACGACCTTAATCGGCCTGCCATCATTATATTCATCTGCCAGAGCCCTCAGGTCCATCTTTAATATATCCTCATTAATCACTGTAACATTATCATAAACGCCTAAAGTCTCCCCCAGCACCGGAATCAGACTTCGGTCAATTTCTACGGCCACCACCTTCCGGGCCGCCTCCGCCAGATACTGAGTCATGGTTCCGATCCCCGGCCCAATCTCCAGGACCATATCCTCCCCGCACACACCGGCTCCGGCTATGATCTTGTTCAGCACATGACTGTCGATAAGAAAGTTCTGTCCGAACTTCTTCTGAAAATTAAAATTATATTTTTGAATAATTTCTATGGTCTTTTTAGGATTTGAAAGCTTCTGATCGTTTTCCATAAACTCTGCCTTTCTTTGTATAAATTTACAACTATGTACATCATACCAGACCGAATCCTATGGGACAAGGGCTTGACTGAGATAAACATAAAGTTATATACTGTAGGTATACTATGATGATACTTTTCTTAAGATTAAGGGTGATCTGTTATGAAATCTATCAAAAAAACCACAGGAATTTTTCTAATCATCGCAAGTGTATGCCTGTGCCTTACCGGCTGTATGGAAACATTTGACCGGTCCGGCTATATTCAAGGAATGCTGGACGCCACCTATAAAGGGGAATTTGAAGACTACGCCCAGGCTACCGGCTCCAGTGTTGAAGCCATTGAAACGGATTACAATGATTTTATCCGTCATGAAGCGGATATATTCTTACGCTTTGCCGGTCTCACCGATGACGACGTGATCCCGGATGATCTGGACAGCCAGCTGACGGATGCCATTAAGACCATTTACAGTCAGGTCCGTTATACGGTAAAAGAGGCAGACCAGGAGGGCAATGTGACCATTGATATTGAACCTTTGGATATTTATAATGAGATTTATCCGGAATTTTTACAATTTAACCAAGAATTTCGGGAAAGAAATAATAACTATGAATTTCAGGATTATACAGATGAGGAATTTACACGAGAGTATCTTTCTCCCCTGATCCAGATCCTGACAGATCTGGAAGATACCCTCACTTACCGGGAGCCAACCACAGTGACGGTCCATGTAGCGCCGGATGACAACGGGCGATATACCATTACTGATGAGGAAGTCTCCTCTATTTATAACGCTATCGTCTATTACAGTATTGATAATACTGCTTCTAATTAAAAGAGGTTGTTCTGAAGATGATTTCAGAACAACCTTTCTTGCCCCAATCAGCGCTTTATTCTCCTGTGCCCCGATACTGCTGAAACGCCTCAGCTACCTTAGTCACTACGTAAAGGCTGCCGTCCCGGTCAAGAACATCCTCAACCATCATAAGGATCAAGATAGGATCATCTGTGTTATCCACCTCATAGGCTACAAACCATCCAAGAGCCGTGCCGTCGGTATCATCCTGAGAATCCTTGATTTCCGCAGTTCCTGTCTTTCCTGCAAGAGTCACCCCTGCGCTCTGTGCCTGAGTGCCGGTCCCCTCTGTAATTACTGTCCGCAGATCCTCGTTAATGATCTGAGCGGTTTCGGAAGTGAAAACACCCGTCTTCCAGTAGCTTCCCGGCTGAGGCGCTTCGCCGCCCAGCTCATCGCTGTTGGATACCAGATACGGCTGAAGCATATTGCCGTCATTCATAAAAGCGGAATACATGGATGCAAGGTGAATAGGATTCACAAGCATTTCTCCCTGTCCATATCCGCTGTTGGCAAGCATAACCTCATCTGAGGAATCCTCCAATGTCCCATAGCTGGATGTTCCAAGAGACATTTCAAAAGGCATCGTCTCCCCAAAACCTACATTTTGCAGTCCGGAAATAAATGCCGATCTGCCCATATTCAGCACCTGCTGAGCAAAATAAATATTATCCGAATACGCCAGAGCCTTCTGAAGGGTCACATCCCCGTAGGTTTGCAAAGTAGTAACATAAAGATCTCCCCAGCTGCTGTCCTTTTGCCAGCTTAAGCCGTTGCTGTCGGAAACCTCATCCGGATCAATCGTCCCATTATCCAGTCCAATGGCTGCTGTAATGGGTTTAAAGACCGATCCCGGCACCCATGTGGATGTATACCGGTTGTACAGAGGAAGGTTTTCATCGGTGCTTAACGCCTCCCAACTGCTGTTGGTAATACCCGCTACAAATTCATTCGGATTGTAAGACGGTGTGCTTACCAGAGAAAGGATCGCCCCGGTTTTCATGTTCATGGCCACTGCCAGGCCATTGTCTCCGTCCAGCTGGTCATACAAAATCTGGCATAAGTCCGCATCCAATGTAAGATGCACATCCTGTCCTTCCACCGCAGCCTGGTAGCCTAAAGTTGCCTTTACCGTGCCATCGCTGTATAAAATAAGGATCTCACACCCGTCAGTCCCCCGGAGATAAGACTCATAGATCTGTTCCAGCCCGCTTTTTCCTACAATACTGCTGCTGGTATAGCCCTGATCGGCCATGGTCTCCAGCTCATCCGCGCTAATGGCCTGAACATAGCCGGTTAAGTGGGCCAGAGTTTCCCCGTAAGGATATTCCCGGGCGCTGGTGGTACTTACCATTACACCGGAAATCTCAAGGACCTGATTGATCAGCTCATCATCATCCACCGCCACGGAGCGTATGGGAACAAATACATCATCTGTAACCCATGAGGCGGAAAGCTGCTCGTTAATATAATCTACTGAGACTTCCAGCAAAGAGGCCAAAGTCTCCAGATCCTCATCCCGTGTGGACTCTGAAATTTTTCCAGGAACAAGGCCGACACTTGCGCCTTCCCCGTCTTTCGCCAAAACATTGCCATTCACATCATAAATGGTCCCCCGCTTTGCGTCCAGGGTGTTCACCCGAACAGTGTCTGTGTCGTCCAGCTGAGGGAAGATCAGATTAGAGCTCCACATGATCTTATACTGATCCTGGGAATCCCGACAGATCTGCATACTGTATGTATTCTCCATCGTTCCGGCAGATGTATCCATAGTCATCCGATACCGGTAATACCACCCGTTCCCATCCTCATCCTCGCTGCTTTCAAGAAGGGTAAAGGTAATGTTTTGGGCGCCAATGCCTGTAAGAATGTTGGTATATCTGGCAGTGACTGTATCCTCATCCACGTTCGCCTGAACATCCTCATGGATCAAGTCATAAATCGCCTCATAATTTCCATTAACAACATCCTGGGTATATTCATCATATACGGCCTGGGTAGCCTCCTGGGCATCCTCCCGGAACAAATAGAACCAGACAATGGCTGCAACGGCCACAAAAGCAATGACCAGAAATACCGTGATCCCGATCACTACACCCAGATAATTTCCACTTTTCCTACGTTTCGCCATGTTTCCTCCTTTCTAGCCTGCCCCTCAGGCCATAAGGGTATCCCCCTGTGGGATTTCCTCCTTTCTGGCTTGATTAGTTTTCTGTGATCTGAGCCTCGCTGACGACAAAATCTATGACCCGAAGCCCTTTGGCGTCTTCTTCCATAGCGGCCTGGTCTTTATCATTTTTATAATCATCGACAGACTCATAGCCCTGTTCCTGGGCGCACCGTTCCATCTCCTGTTCTGTCATGTCCGCTCCGTCAATATTTTCCGCCTGGGCAATGGCGTCAATGACCAGTTCATTTTTTATCTCAGCTTTGGCCAGATCCTCCACTGCTGTGTTATACTCATCCAGGGTCATATCCTGGTAGGTCTGGACATACTCTTCCAGGGAAATGCCAAAATCCTCCGCTACCGCTGTATCATAGCTGGTATACTCCTGGACAATAGCATCAATATCTGCCTGACTGTAGGAGATGACCTGAGCGTTTTCAAGGACCTGATCCCACACAGCATTACGCCGGTTCATTTCCCGCTCATTTTCCCGGCTGGCCTCCAAAGCCTCCCGGATCATCTGACGGTACTCGTCCACAGTACTGCAGTCGGAAATGCTGGCCACATATTCATCGGTGAGCTGGGCCTGCTCTTCCTGAACAATATAATTCACCGTCACCTTATACACAGCGCTTTTCCCAATCAGATCTTCCTGAGGATAGCCTTCCGGAAAGGTCACGGAAATATCCACGGTTTCTCCCGGCATTACGCCGATCAGCTCACTTTCCGCCCCGTTAAAGAAAATGCCGGAGCCAATGAGCATATTATAATCTTCCACAGAAGAATCGGGTATTTCTTCATCATCCATATAGCCGGTGTAATCCACATTCACCGTATCCCCCTGGGCTACTGCCTGGTCTGTGATCTGGACGCTGACTGTGGCATCGTCCACGGAGGCCTGGACCATCTGCTCCACCTCATCCTCTGTCACATCCGACAGGCTTTCCACGGTCACGGAAATCCCTTTATACTCTCCCAGCTTAACCTCACTTTTTGTATCCTCCACAGCAGCGGAATCCCCGGAGCTTTCCCCGTCTGAGGAGCATCCGGACAAAACCGTTGTTCCCACTAGCATGATTACTGCTGCCAAAGCAGCAAACTTTTTACACATCATACGATCACCTCTTTCATTCGGTAAAGGGCCATGGCATTTTCCCAGGTCACAGCCTCCACTGTTTCTTCCGGAATCCCTTTGATCTCACTGATCGCCCGGATCACCCAGGGCAGATTCAGGGAAGAATTTCTTTTACTCCGGTTAGGCGCCGGCGCCAGATAAGGACAATCCGTCTCCACAACGATCCGCTCTAAAGGAATATCTGCCGCAACTTCCTTGATCGCTTTGGCATTTTTAAAGGTGATCACACCTCCAATGCCAATATAATAGCCCATTTTTACATATTCCCGGGCGATTTCCACAGAATAGGAAAAGCAGTGGATCACGCCCCCCAGATCCTTTCCATATTCCTTCATAATATCCAAAGTATCCTTTGCCGCGTCTCTGGAATGGATACTCACCGGAAGATCACACTCCCGGGCCATCTGAAGCTGGCGGATAAACCACTTTTTCTGATTTTCCCGCACCGCTTCCTCCTTATCCCAGTAGTAGTCCAGACCAATCTCCCCTACAGCCACGATCTTATCCAGGTCGGTCAGGCTTTTCAGCCAGGCCAGCACATCCTCATTCATCTCCCCCGCATCGCTGGGATGAACGCCAACAGCGCCGTAAATAAAGGGGTATTTCTTCGTTAAAGCTACCGTAGACTTTGTAGACTGGATATTGGCCCCAATGTTCACCACCCGGCCAATATTATTTTCCTTGAGACTTAAAAGAAGCTTTTCTCTATCCTCATCAAACTGCTCATCATCATAATGAGCATGGGTATCAAAAATCATTAGCTGCCTCCATATCATTCATCTTCGCGCAGCGCATCCCGGCCCCGCCTTGACGGTTCTGAGATACCGGTGCAGGCTATTACGTGTTTGTTAATAAACCTTTACAATATCATTGCAAGTCCTCTCTTATTATATACCAAAATCCCTGTTCATCCAACACCTTTAAGAAAATTTTATGAATCGAAACATGTTGACCATTGGTTTTAGGGTTTGATGGCCTGGAAAGCCGCTGCA
>CAZMGH010000020.1:33558-42637 GCA_964565805.1 uncultured Lachnospiraceae bacterium | reverse complement strand
GATAGAGTATGAAAAGACAATTTGGAACAGATATTAATATGATCAAATATGAGGTATGTGTAGAAGTTGCCAAACTTGCTTTTGCCGGGGAGCTGGAAGAACACCGGGATGAAATCCCGTATACCATTATTCCCGGGAATGCTCCAAGATGGCGCTGCTGCGTGTATCGGGAGCGTGAGATTGTCCGTCAGAGAGTGAACCTGGCAGAGGGGAGGCCTGCTGTAGGAACAAAGGCCAACAAAAATATCGTTCAGGTGCTTCCGGCGGCATGTGAAGGATGTCCGATCAATCGGTTCAGCGTTACAAGCAGCTGTCAGATGTGTATGGCTAAAAAATGTATGAGCGCATGTAATTTTGGAGCCATTACCTTTGAAGGGGGTCATGCCAACATTGATCCTAAGAAATGTAAAGAGTGCGGCCGCTGTGCCGAAGCCTGTCCGTATAATGCCATTGCCGATCTGATGCGTCCCTGCAAACGCAGCTGCCCGGCAGACGCGATTACGATGGACGAGGATAATATCGTAGCCATTGCTGAAGAAAAGTGCATTAACTGCGGTCAGTGTGTCATTAACTGTCCTTTTGGCGCCATTACAGATAGGTCCTTTATGGTGGATGTGATTAAACTGATCAACAGCGGCGCGAAGGTTTATGCCATGGTGGCTCCGGCCATTTCCGGTCAATTTGGCGCAAATGTCACCAACGGCATGATCCGTGAGGCGGTTAAGACTCTTGGATTCACCGACATGTATGAGGTTTCTCTGGGAGCGGATTTTGTTTCCAAAAATGAAGCTCTGGAGCTGGAAGAGCATGTGAAGGAAGGCAAGAAGATGACGACATCCTGCTGTCCTGCATTTGTAAATATGATCAAAAAGCATTTCCCACAGGTGCTGGATGCAGTGTCTGCCACAGTGTCCCCCATGACTGCCACAGGCCGTTTGATCAAGGCTATGGATCCGGAGGCGGTATGTGTATTTATCGGGCCATGTATCGCTAAGAAGGGCGAGGTTATTGATTCCATTACCTTAGGCGGCGCGGATTATGCCATGACCTATGAGGAGCTGGCCAGTATGTTTGAGGCAAAGGATATTGATCCTGCGGATTTTGAAGGGGAAATGCAGCAGGGCAGTGTGTTTGGCATGGAATTTTCCGTATCCGGCGGCGTGACCAATGCTGTGCTTTCCACCTTTAAAGAGCGCAATGAGGAAATTGATGTTAAGGTTTGCCGGGCTAACGGCGCTTTAGAGTGCAAGAAGGCTCTTATGCTCTTGAAGGCCGGAAAGCTTCCGGAAGACTTTATCGAGGGTATGGGCTGCGTAGGCGGCTGTGTCAACGGTCCGGCCATTATTAACCGGAGCCGTACATATATGAAAGACAGAAATGCCCAGATCAAGCAGGCAGACAGTCGTGGTGTACTTGAAAACTGCGCCAAGTATGATGATCTGGAATTTAGTATGTCACGAAAGTGATCCCGCGGCTCTTCAGCTAGGCCTGAACATTTACTGCGGCTGTCACTGGCCGCGCGGTGATCCGTTTCATGCGTTTGTCGTGAGAAATACCCAAAATCCTCTTGCCATCTGCCCAATTATCATATATAATAATCACGCGTCAATTTGATGCCGACAGTTCGTTTGTACCATCCTGTCGTAAAACAAAACCAGGACTGCTATTCATAATAAGGTGATGATAGCGGCTTTGCGTTTTGCAGAGCCGTTTTCTTTTCATGAAAGCAGTTTTGGCTTTGTATCACTGCTTTCATGGGAGGAAAAATATGAATACGGAAACTTTATCATCAAAACAGAATAGTTCTGCTTTTGGAGAATGGCTTAAGAAAGAAAAAGAGGAGACAGCAGCACTGCTTCGGTGTATTCCCGCAGCCGTTGTTTCCCTGTTTGTGGTGAGCGTGATCTGCATGAATCTCCTTGCCAATAAAACTCTGATTCAAACAGACTGGATCGCTTTAGACGGCGGAATTTTAATCTCCTGGCTGTCCTTTATGTGTATGGATATTATCACAAAGCATTTTGGACCAAAAGCTTCCACTAAAATCGCGATTTTGGCGGCGCTGGTCAATTTAATGACCTGCGCAATCTTTTACATTGCCAGTATTATCCCTTCAGAGGCAGACGATTATACGGCCCTAAATGGGATCCTGGGAGGAACATGGTTTATTCTTCTGGGAAGTACCATTGCCTTTTTGATGTCGGCAGTTATTAATAATTGTCTTAATTGGACGATAGGAAAGGCATTTCAAAATAATCCGGATGGAAAGCTGGCTTTTGCTGTCCGGTCTTACGTATCTACTTTTATTGGTCAGTTTTTTGATAATCTGATTTTTGCTGTGATCGTGTTTACAGTATTTGCGCCGGTTTTTTGGGATGGATTCCACTGGACGATCCTTCAGTGTATTATGTGCTCGATAACAGGGGCAACAGCAGAGTTGGTCATGGAGGTTGTTTTCTCGCCCTTAGGGTATAAAGTGACACAAAGGTGGAAACAGGATCATGTGGGCCGGGAGTATCTTGACTGTATTAAGGAGGACTAATATTCAATGAAAATACTCATTACAGGGACATCTCAGGGTATTGGAAAAGCCATTGCTCTGGAATTTTTAAATCATGGCCATCAGGTGACAGGCATTGACCGGCAGGAGACTCAGATCAGTCATGAAAACTACACCCATTATCAGATGGACATCCGCGATTATGATTATCTTCCGGAGATTCCGGGGGTTAATATTCTGATCAACAATGCTGGCACTCAAAATGAAGCGGATATTGATGTCAATTTGAAGGCTCTGATCCACATTACTGAAAAATATGGGATTCAAAATCAGATCCGCTCAATTTTAAATATTGGCTCCGCCAGCGGACATACAGGCTCGGAATTTCCTGAATACAGTGCAAGCAAAGGAGGCGTTGTGGCTTATACGAAGAATGTAGCCATGCGGGTAGCGCCTTTTGGCGCGACATGCAACAGCCTGGATCCCGGCGGGGTGCTGACCCCTTTAAATGATTGTGTGATCAATGATGCTGACCTGTGGGCTCGGATCATGGATGAGACACCTTTAAAAAAGTGGGCAACACCGGAAGAAATCGCTCAGTGGGCTTATTTCCTCACTGTGATTAACACATTCTGTACCGGACAAAGTATTATCGTTGACGGGGGAGAGTCCATTAACCGAAAATTTGTCTGGAAGGATTGAAAAGACTCAACCCAGCGGCTACGTCTAAAAGGGATCGGCCTCTGGGGTGAGTCTTGTTTAAGAGATAATTACTTTCTGATCCTTAATAAGCAGATTATTCTGCAACAGTTTCTTCTACAGATTCAGCAACATCAGTGTCGGATTCAGCTGTGCTTGTTGTATCAGACTCAGCATCGGTTGTTGTATCTTCGGTAGTATCAGCGGCTGCTGCAGAATCTGTTCCTGCATCAGATTCTGTCTGCGCACTTGAGGATTCTGTGCTATTGTCGCTGCAAGCTGTCATAGCGCCCATAGCTAACACAAGAACACACATAGCTGCGAATACTCTAAATTTCTTCATCATCAATCACTCCTTGAATAGATTTGCAATTTGAGATTTATGTATCAGACCTCTCGTTACAAAACCTATCATATCGGAGAAATGTGTCCATTTTGTGTCTAAAAAATAATAAATTTCTATAGTATTCTTACATAAATCTTACATAAAAATAAATTGTATCGGAATTTATGCAATATTAAAACAATAATGATTATTAAAAACTGCTTTAAATACGGATATAAAGCTGACTTGAAAATACTATAAAAAACTGGAAAACAGTAAAAAGCCTGCTTAAAAAACAGGCGTTTCACATGGATTTTACCTGTGTTTTACATATGTCGGCAAAAGCCGGGATCATCCAGTCCGTGTCCGGAGGGACAAAGTTTATGAAAAGAAGCACCGGATAAAACGGTCCATCCCTTCCTTCAGCTGTTTGGAGGTAAGACTTGCATAACCCAGGATCACTGTTGACTGTAAAGTCTTTGGTAATGTGTTTCCAACCATATACTGGGAAATCCCGAAGAGATGAAGGTGCTCCTTTTGGGCCTGGAGGAGAAGTTCTTCTTCACTGCGGCCGTCTAAAAACTTAATGAGCATATGCAGGCCGCTGTTTTCCCCGGAAATGTGAATCTTTCGTTCATAGGGCTCAAGGACTTTTAAGATGTAGTCACGTTTTGCTTTGTAAATATTTCTCATTCGATTTAAGTGGCGCTGAAAATGGCCCTGTCGGATAAATTCTGTCATCTGCTTTTGTTCAGTTCGTGGAACAGTATTGGAATAAAAACTGTAATTTTTCCTGTAAATATTTAAAAGTCCCGGCGGCAGGACTAGATAGCTGATACGCATAGAGGGCGCAATGGCTTTGGAGAAGGTACCCATATAGATCACCTTATGGTGAGTGTCAATGCCCTGGAGACTGGGAATGGGACGGCCTTTGTACCGGAACTCGCTGTCGTAATCATCTTCAATAATATAGCGGTCATTTTTCTCACGAGCCCAGGCAAGGATTTCCTGACGCCGCTTGATAGGCATAACAATGCCCAGAGGAAAATGATGGGAAGGGGTAATATAAGCCACATTTGCCTGGGAATTTTTCAAAGCATTAATATCCATGCCGTATTTATCCAAAGTGATGGGGATCACCGGAAATTCCAGGTGGGTAAGGATGCGCCATGCCTGCATATAAGAAGGATCCTCCATGGCAAAGACCGTATCCCGTCCAAGGATCTGGGAAAGGAGGAGGAGCAGATAATCCACACCTGCGCCTACAACGATCTGGTCCGGGGTACAGGAAACTCCTCTGGACTGGTGGAGATAGTCGGCAATGGCCTGGCAGAAATCTTCATCGCCCTGGCGGGGGCCGGCCTCAAAAAGACAGGTGTTCCGGTCATCATAAAGGATGTCCCGCACGGTTTTCCGCCATGTGCCATAAGGGAAATTTTCCAGATCCACCCCATAGGGAGAAAAATCAAAGTCATAGTGCGGCTTTTCTTCTTTCGGCTGGGGCGCTGCCTGGGCATTAGCGGGAATGGACATTAAATTAGAAGAAATATCACAGACAAAAAAACCACGCTTGGGAAATGCTTCAATATATCCTTCATCAATCAGCTGACCATAGGCCATATCTATAGTATTTCGGCTGACCTGAAGATGGGAGGCCAGGATACGGGTTGAGGGCAGTTTTTCTTTAAAAGAAAGATGTCCGGTTTCAATTTCCTTTTTTATATATTTGTAGATCTGTGTATACACAGGATCTTTTATGGACGTGTCAATAATAGGTGTGATCATAAAGGATATTTCTCCTTTGAACGTATTTCCCGCAGTTTGCTGCTGGATAAATTCATCATATCATTTTTGTTTGGCAGAGACAAGAGATCACCATAAGCTATGGATGCAAAAATGAAAAAAATGAAAAAAGTATAAATTTTTTTAATGGATAATTTAAGATATTTTTCAGCCTGTGGACATCATAAATTCATAGTTGTGGCATATAATGGTTAGCATAGGAGGTGTGATAAAAATGAACTATGAAATTTATAGTGAAGAAAGTAATGTTATTGGATTATACGATTATACAGTGATAAAAAATAAAATCGGGGCAAATAAGGAAAATCAGATCAGCAGCAAGGGCTGGCAGCGAAGCCTTTATTTTAATCAGGAGATTAACTACCTGGTAGATATGTCCAGCCAGGAAGCATTTAACAAAGATATATACTCTATACGTATTTATAATGGAGATTGGAAGCATATGACGCTGGATAAACAGAGCAACCGGGGTGGAACGATTTACCGTCAGCATACATATTTGCCCCCGGAACAGTGTGAGCGTATCCTTCATGGGGATATTCAGTGGATGAAGGACAGTGAAGACCTTTTGTTTAGGGATCTTTACCTTCAGATGACCATTAATCAAAACTGGCCGGGGGTGATCGTGGATTACAGCCGCCAGGTATACCGCCTTGGGTATGGCGGTGATTACCTGATTTTTGATACAGCCATTGAATCTACCTATGATATAAAGCTGAAGCAGCTTACAGCCCAGTCTCTGGCCTGCCAGAGCTTTAATATGGAACGGCGCCTGGAGTCGGGGAAGGTGGTTATGACCTATCATCAGGAGATGGGGATGCCCAAAGTTTTGGCCAGCATTATGGATCTTGGCCTGAATCATCGTATGTCCAACGGCCAAAGTGGAGCAAAGTAGTTTTTTGTAATACAATTTACTTATGGAATGATACCGATTTATTATGAGTGATTAAAAAAAAAGGTATGCATTATGCTGAAAATGTGTTATAATGACATCTGAAAAGCATTAATATGCATAAATATGTTTTGTTCCAGAAACATGCCATGTGAAAATTTGCATTATGATTATCCATGGCAAATATTATATACGGAGGATTACAAAATGAAGATTGTAGGTGTATCTTTAGGAACAAGAAATGGTTCAAATGATGCCATGTGCAAAGAAGCTCTGAACGCAGCCAAAGAGATGGGCGCTGAAGTTTCCTTTATCCATCTGCTGGATTGGAATATTCAGGATTGCACTGGCTGTGTGGCATGTTCCCGCGGTCTTGTAACAGGTAAAGGAAACATTTGCACAAGACGGGATGAATTTGATGATTTCAGAAGCGTATTACTGGATGCAGACGGTGTTCTGTGGGTAGATCCTATCTTTGAAAAAGGCGGCAGCGGCCTTCATCACACCGTTATGGATCGTTTTGGACCCAGATTTGACCGCGGTATGAACATTGTTGCCCAGAAGATCAGCGAAGAACATGGCGGAAAGCCTGTAGACCCAAGACTTTTAAAGGATAAGGTTATTTCCTTTATCGGTATCGGAGGTTCTGACTGGGCTACAGCCATTGAATATGATCACTCTATGCTGGCATTGTCTCCTGCATGGAAGATCATTGATAATGAAAAATTTGCATGGTCCAAAAACATCATTATGGAAGATGACAAGGTTGAGCGCGTTCGTGAGATTGGACGTAATCTGGCAAAAGCTGCGGCAGATATTGAAAATGCTCAGTACATGGGCGACCCGGGCGTATGTCCTCACTGCCACAGCAAGAACTTCTATCTTGATTCGGAATCTACACATGCAATCTGCATGACCTGCGGTATTGAAGGTGATCTTACTGTTGAAGATGGCAAGATCAAGTTTGTATTCCCGGAAGAGCAGCTTGCTCATGCTCATGACACACTTTCCGGTAAGTTCATCCATGCAGATGATATTAAGGAGAATGAAGGCAAAGCTATTGCTAACCGCAGCAGCGACAAGTTTAAAGAGAGCCAGGTGAGAGTTAAAGGCTTTAGTATTCCTGAAATCCTTCCTCCTTCCAAAAGAGAGTGCGTAAAATAGTTTTTTAAACGCTTACATAAAAAACAGGACTGACGTTATGCGCCAGTCCTGTTTTTTATGTCTTCATCACGAATATGGAGCAATCAGCGGATTTTGCCAAGCCACTGCCACAGAGTCAGCGGTCCATCGCTGTCAACGGCCGGTTGTCCGTCAATATCCGTAAAGCAGTCATCATTGTAAACATTTACCCATACGGCATGTTTAAATTGTTCCGGCGGGAATTTAAAATCCGGGCCGTATTGGTCAAAAACCGGGTTTTTTCGGTCATAATAAGTAAAGTGAATATTTGTGGCCCCGGCCTGTACCAGCTTGTGATACAGAGGCAGTGAGGTTTCCGCCGGATTGACGATCTCGTCGTCTTTATCATGAATAAACCATAAAGGCAAGTGGGAGAGCCGCCCAATAACTTCCGGCGTAATGTTTTCTTCGTAGAAAGCTTCGCAGGCAGGAAATCCGGCAGCAAAGAATCCGGGATAATCAATCGCCATGCGCACAGTCATAAATCCGCCGTTAGAGCAGCCTCCGATCAGGATTCGGGCTGGATCAATAAAATCCTTGCGGGAGCTGATAAACTGGTCAATGCAGTCTTTTAACGGCTCTGAATAAATACTTTTTCCGGAACGGCCCAGTTGTTCCTTGCCATCATCCATCCAGACGGTAGGGCACTGAGGCACAAGGACCCAGGCAGCCCCGCCCAATTTGTTTTGAATATCTTCAGATGAAAGATTTATCGCCTTATTTCCTGTGTAGGGAATTTCCGGGTCCTCGCCCCCTTCTCCGGCGCCATGAAGCCATATGACAAGAGGGATCTTTTGAGAAACATTTTCCGGGGTATAATAAGCGTATTTTAAAGGAATTGTTCCGGAAACTTCCCAGCCTTTTTTCTGAGGACATATATCCCCAAGAACTGTGTCAAAAACATAAGTCACAGGTTCCTGACTTGAATTTAGAAAAGAGAGGGTGATTTTATAATCACTGACAACATATTCACTGGCGAGCATGGTTCCTTCTGTCCGTTTTCCAAGAGGATCCGGCGCAAGTTCCGCAATGATCCATTTTCCATTTGCTGACCGCTCCCCATTCTCATTTCCAGAATAGACGTTTTCTGCTTTCTGGAAACCTTTGGATGGTTTGCCGGGAAGCTGAGGATTGAAAAGATTCCTGGTAAAAATAATCTTCCCATCCCTGGCAGACTTTCTTTCTACATAAATCTCCAGGGTGTCCGGTGTGATCTCCGCCAGCTCCATCCCTTCAGGAACCTGCAGCAAAATCTTTGTAACAAACGGCCCCATATCCGTAATCTCTGTAAATGTCTTATACCCATACATACAAATAATACCACCTTTCCCGGGATTTCCCATATGCGAATCATCCGGGAAATCCAATAAAAATGAAAACTTCAGGCAGCGGCAGCCGCCTTGACCCATATATTGCCATTATAAACGTACTCACCTTTTCGGGTCAACTATGAAATATAAGACACCACAAATGATTCCCCGAATTTGTTTGCCGCACATAAACCTTGCACCAACCAGAACCTTAGTGGTATAATGTTCACGACAGCAATGAGCCGGGCGATTCGGAAAAAATAAGAATTGGCTGCTTGCAGACAAATTCTTATTTTAGACGAATCATCGGGCGAAGCCCGTGACCGAGCGCGAAGCGCGAGGTTAAGCCCGGCGGAGAAGTGAAGAAC
>CAZMGH010000020.1:15085-33458 GCA_964565805.1 uncultured Lachnospiraceae bacterium | reverse complement strand
AAGCCCGTGACCGAGCGCGAAGCGCGAGGTTAAGCCCGGCGGAGAAGTGAAGAACGAGCCGGGCGGTTAAGCCCGGCGGAGAAGTGAAGAACAAGCCGGGCGGTTAAGCCCGGCGGAGAAGTGAAGAACAAGCCGGGCGGTGCTCGCCCCGACGATAAAACGTATGAAAATCCAACATGAAATTGCAGGTGAAAAAGTTGAAGGAAAAGATAAATTTACTATCCAAAGGAATATTTGAGTATGAAAAGCCTGATATTGTTGTTTCTGAGGAGACTGTGAAAATCGAGACGGAAGCACAGACCGTGTGTTCCGGTTATTTTAATGTGAGCAGCATAAACGGGCGGTCCATAAGGGCAATGGTCTTTTCCTCCAATAAGCTGATCGTATGCCAGGAAAATATGATCGTGGGGACGCAGTGCCGGGTGAATTATACTTTTGATCCCAGAACACTGGAGCCTGGCGAAACCATTGAGGGACATTTTAGTATTATCAGTAACGGCGGGGAGATTGAGATTCCTTTTTCCGCTCATGTGTGCATGCCATTTTGCCGGACTAGTATCGGAGATATTAAGGATTTGTATCAGTTTTCCGCATTGGCTCAGTCCAACTGGCATGAAGCGGTAAAGCTTTTCCGGTCCGGGGATTTCCCCCGGGTTTTTCTGGTAAATAAAAAACATGCTCATATTTATGAAAATCTCATTAAGGCAAGGAATACCAACCAGGCCCTGGAGGAATTTCTGTGTACATTAAAGCGGAAAAAGCCGGTGACGATCCGGGTATCTCAGGATGAGATTTATCTGGAAAATATAACGGAACCTCTCAGCGAACGGCTGGTGATTGAAAAGGATACCTGGGGATACGCCAAAATTTCTGTAAAGACTGTCGGAGATTTTATCCAGGTTTATAAAAAGGAACTGACCACAGAGGATTTCCTGGGAAGCTATTATGAGCTTGAATATATGATCTACCCGGAAGCTTTCCGTCAGGGAAATAACTATGGAAAGATCGTGATTTCCACCTTTGACCAGACCATTGAGATTCCGGTCAACTGTATGGAGGATGTAAGGAGTACCCACACATTCCAGAGAAGATCCATACGAAGCAGTGTTTATGATATTTTTAATAATTACCTTAAGCTGTCCATGGGACGGATGCCCAAGGATGCGTGGATCCGTCAGACAAGGGAGGCGGTGGACTGCTGCAGGAATAACAGCAATGATCTGATCTATGAGCTTTTTGAGGCCCATTTTTCTATTCTTGCAGGGGAGGAAGATAATGCCCATGAGCTTTTGGATAATAAAAACGGCAGGGAGATCCGTCACCAGTCCGTAGTGTATTATGGATATTTTCTCTACCTGACAGCCCTGCTGCGCCACGATGACCAGTATACCCGTTTTGCTTTGGATAAGATCGAGTCTGATTACAGCCGCCAGTATGATTACTGGCAGCTTCTGTGGTTTATATTCCATATGACTGACCGGCTTACGCCTCAGAAGCGGTATCTCCTTGTAAAAGAACAGTTTGAAAAAGGCTGCCGCAGTCCTCTCATGTACTGGGAAGCTGTCCAGGCCCTGAATGATGATCCTTCCCTTCTTCGGGAGTTTGGACGATATGAAGTTCAGCTGGTTGCCTGGGCTGCTCACTATGATTGCCTGAAAAACGATGTGGTTTATCAGTTTGCCCAGGTGTGCGTTTACAGCCGGGTATTTGATGAGCTGGCCTTAAAAACGCTGATCGAGCTGTGTGAGATTTATGAGAAAAAGGAAATCCTTATGGCTGTGTGCAGCATGCTGATCAAAGGCCATAAGACGGATTTTAAATATAATAAATGGTTTGCTCTTGGAATCGAGTCCTCTCTGAAGCTGACAGATATTTATGAATACTATATGTATTCTCTGGATGAGACAAAGGTGGAAGAGCTGCCTCTAGGTGTTCTCATTTATTTTAATTATGATAATCAAATGTCTGTGTCCAAAAAAGCGTTTATTTACGCTTATGTGGTAAACCATAGAGATAAGCTGCCAAAGATTTACAAGGATTATGAAAATATCATTAAGGCATTTACTTATGAACAGCTGAAAAAAGGATATATCAGCAAGCATATGGTCGTCCTTTACCACCAGTTTGTCACTTTGGAGCGGATGAATACAAAAATGGCAGGCTTCCTTCCCCAGGTCCTGTTTAAATACCAGGTCTTTTGCGAACATCCTGGAATCCGAGGGGTGATCGTATCCCATCGGGAAGTGGAGCAGGATGTGTATTATCCGTTAAACGACGGCGTGGCTTTTGTTGATATTTATATGGATGAGTACCAGATCATTTTTGTGGATCGGGAAGATAACCGGTACATTGGTTCTGTGGATCATACAAAGAGCCGATTGATGGAGGATAATGCTCTTCTTAAGGAATGTTACCGGATGGATCCGTCTCAGCCCATGATTTTATTAAACCGCAGCGAGCGGGCTATGAAATATCATAAAATGGATGAAGCGTCTATTGATATTTACAAGCGAACCTTAAAGCTGCCGAATATCCGGAAACAATATCAGAAAAATGTCCTGAAAAGCCTGATTGATTTTTATTATGATAATTATGAAGGGGAAACATTGGAAAAATACCTGCTCCGGCTGGACATCCGGTTGATGGACACAGCAGAGCGGGGGAGGATCATAGAATATTATATCCAGCGGGGACTGTATGATAAGGCCCTGGATGCCATAAAAGTTTACGGTTATGAAAATATCCAGGATAAAAAGCTCATGCGCTTGTGTTCCCGGCTGATCCGCAGCACAGACTTTGCCAGTGACAGCCTTATGACAGAGATGGCGTATTACACATTTTCCTGCGGAAAGTATGATGATGTGATCCTGGAATATCTGATCAAATATTATCTGGGGACCACAAAGGATCTGTATGCCATCTGGAAAGCGGCAAAGGATTTTGAGGTCAATGCCTTTGTTCTGGAAGAAAAGCTTTTGTGCCAGATCCTGTTTTCCGAGTCCTTTGTGAATAATGGCATTGCCATTTTCTCATCTTACTATAAATCCAGGCCGGACAGCCGGATCGTGCGGGCAGTGCTGGCATTTTACAGCTACCAGTATCTGGTAAAGGATATGGACGTGGATGAGGCTTTGTTTGGCTTTGTGGAAATTGAGCTGGAGCAGCTGGAGCAGGCCTATGAGGTGTGCGCTCTGGCACTGCTGAAGTATTACGCCGGTTCTGAAAGCGCCCGGAAGGGTCATGAAGACTGGATCCGCCGCCAACTGGGGTATTTTATGGAAAAGGGCATCATCCTCCCATTTTTCAAAGCCTTTGTGGCCGTATCCGATCTTCCTGAGGAGATCCTTAATAAAGTCTATGTCCAGTATTGTACAGATCCGAAAAATACAGTGACCATTTGCTATGAGTACCATGAGGAAGGCCAGCCGTCAGGAAAATATATCATCGAAGATATGGATCATGTTTTCTGCGGAATTTTCGTCAAAGCGTTTACACTGTTTGCCAATGAAGAGGTACGGTATCATATTACAGAGAAAAACGGTTATATGGAAACCGTTACAGACGGACAGACTCTGACCTGCCCGGCAGAGACTGGAGAGAAGTCTCCGGATAATGCCCTTGCCTGGATCAACCAGATGATCGCCATGGCCAGAGATGACGCGGATATACAGCTGGAGGAAACCATGGAAAAGTTTGAATCCTTCCGCTATATGTCCCGGAAACTGTTCCAGATGATCCAGTAGGAGGTGAGAATATGAGTGAGACAGTGACAAAATTATGGACCGGCTATGATCTTGGAAACGCATATTCTCAGATCAGCTGTTATAATGAGCGGCGAAAGGAGACAGATTCGATCTGTCTGCCAGGCAAAAAAAATGCCTATGAGATCCCCACCTGTCTTTCCTTTAATGTGAAGGACAGATCCTGGCGTTACGGTGAGGACGCTCTGACTGCTGAAGGCGGGGACTGGATTTTTTTAAAAGATTTCCTTACAGATTATGAAAATACCCCGGATCTTACGGTGAATAGTCAGACTTTTGAGAAAAAGGAACTTTTATTTGAGTTTGTCAGCAGGTCTTTGGAGCTGATCCGCAGGTATTATCCCCATGGAAGGGTGGAGTGGCTGACTTTTACAGCCAGAAGCTTTTCCAAAAAGCTGATCTTTGACCTGTTGGAATTGGGGGGAAGGCTTGGGATCTCTCCTGGATGCCTGAAGATCCAGGGCCATGTGGCCAGTTATGAGGCCTATGCTCTGTGCCAGCCTAAAGAGTTGTGGGCCCATGACGTAGGGCTGTTTGAGTATGATGAAAATGGCCTGTCCTACTGCCATCTAAGCATCAGCCGCCGCCATTCCCCTATTGTGGTCACACCTTCTGAGCTGGATCTTTCCGCCTATCTAAGCGGTGAGGATTACCAAAAGTTGTCAGCGTCAGAGCTGGACCGGAAATTTTTAGACGTGATCAAGGAAGTCCTTGGGAAGCGGAATATTTCCGCAGTCTACCTTGTGGGCAAAGGCTTTGAAGGGGATTGGATGGATGTTTCCTTAAAGACCATGTGCAGCAACCGTAAAGGCTTTATCGGACAGAACCTTTTTTCAAAAGGGGCCTGCTATAACAGTGTGATGGAAGCCACCGGCGCGAAGAATCAGGCCTTTGTCGGTCTGTGTGATGAGATGGTGCCGGTAACGGTTTATCTGACGGTGAATCGGGGAAAGGACAGTTTTCACCTGGATCTGGTAAAAGCAGGGTCCGACTGGTATAATGTGCGGGAAAGCGCGGAATTTATTTTAGACGGAACCGATACAGTGCTTTTTCATGTGCAGGAATTTGCCTCTAAAAAAGAAAGGCTTATCCCCCTAAAGCTGGAAAACTTGCCTCAACGTCCGAACCGGACCACCCGGATCCGTCTTTATCTGGAATTTGAAGACGCGAATATCTGCCAGGTTGTCATGGAGGACCGGGGCTTTGGCTCCCTGTATCCGGCGACCGATAAAACATGGAAGATGCGCTTAAATGTGGTGGAATATGAGGATGTAAAAGATTTCAGGCCCCAGGGCCGCCTTATTTTAAATCGGGATGTGGCGGAGGCTGTACCTTTTTACTTTAACGTTAGCGGCATGAAGGTCTACACTGTGGAAGAGCTGTGCTATTATGTTTATGAAAATATTTACGCAGTGAACCTGGATACTTTCAGCGCGGATTTCTTTTACTGGCTGGAAAAGAAAATGAATGAGCCGGTGCTTGCCAAGGGAATGAAAAATCTCATTAAAGCGGGAGGCACTCTAAAAGAAGTTGTCCGGTATTTAATGAATTTTGTGGATTATTATTCCCAGGATGAGCTTAAGGCCCTTTCAGGGGTTATGGACGAGATTTCCCGACAAAATCCTACAGAATCCAGAAAGCTGGCCGCAGATAATTATATGCGCTATTGCCGGTATATGGAAGCGGCGCGCAGTTATTGCGATGTGATCTATGATATGGAGCATGAGGCGGCCGATGATGTGACCCGGGATTTTAAGGGAAATGCATGGCACAATCTGGGGGTATGCTACACTCGGCTGATGAACTTTAAATCCGCTCAGGATGCCTTTAAAAAGGCATGGCGCCTGAACCAGGATGAAGAATCCTTAAAAAGCTTTCTCTGGGTGTCCAAGCTTCTGGGAGATGAAACCTCCTTTTTTGACGCTGTGGAAAACAGCAGCATGGATGAAGAAGAGATTCAGGCAGTGGTAGACGAGTTTGACCGGGTGAAAGCGGAATCTAAGACAGATAAAAATGAGAGAATGAAAGCCGTGGAGGCGATGTTTAACGATCAGTCCTCCCAGGGCTATCGGGAAAAGCGGGATCAATATATTGCCGGTCTTAAAGACTGGTACAGATCCTGATGGCAACAAAGGCTCCCGGGACGATTACAAGTCCCTCAAGGAGCCTTTGCTGCTAGTTCGCAGCGCTTAGGGAAAGCAAGCCGCAGGGCGCGGGATTATTTTGTTAATATTCTCCGATTGGCAGCATTGCCATAATCTTTATGGATGCCGTCATCTTCATAAAGCTCATAGGAAGCGCCGTCATAACCAAGAAGCTCCATATGGGCGGTGTCAATGGCATCTACCGTTTCCGCAGGCTGAGCCAGAGGGATGCAGAAGCCTTTGCGGATAAACATGGGCACTTCATTTAATGCAACCTGGATGTAATGATGTCCGGCAGACATTTCTTCAGTAACCACAGAGCCGTCACCCATAAATTTGACAAAAAGCATATCTTCCGGCAGGTAAACATAGCGGCCCTTAGCGTTTTGCGTATATACCGGGGCGATCATGATCTCGTTGCCGATGATCAGCTGGTCTTCCACATTGGCGGCCATCTCATCCTTCGGATAAACAAAGGCCAGAGGCTTAAAGTACAGGTCATCGGAAAGGGCAGCTTTCATAAATTCACTGTACAGGTAAGGGATCAGACGGTAGCGGACGGAAATCAGGTTGGCAAAATCTTCCGCATTTTCAAACTGATAGCACTCCTGCTGACGTGTTCCGGCAGAGGCATGGTTGCGCATTAAAGGCGTAAAAATGCCAAAGGCAAGCCAACGCATTAAAAGATCCCGGGTAGTATCAGCCCCAAAGCCCCCAAGATCGGCGCCGGTATAAAGGAAGCCGCACATATTTAAGGACGGCATCATTTTTATATTTAAGATCAGGTGAGCCCACCAGGATTTGTTGTCTCCTGTCCAGATACCGCCGTACCGGTGCATGCCAATATAAGAGGAACGGGAAAACATTAAGATCCGCTCGTTCGGGGCAATCCGCTCAAAAGCTTCACCGGCAGCGCGGGTCATATTAAAGCCGAAAATATTGTGAACTTTGTCGTGACGGATTTTTACTCCGTCAACATTGTGGTAAAAACGCTTGTAGTCTTCCGGATTATTTGCCATGCCGAAAATTTTTCCAAACAGAAGGAAGTGAGGGATTTTACCCTCGGTATCATCAATAAATTCCTGCAAAAATTCTTTTGTCTCTGCCATGCTTTCATCAGAATAGAAGATCGCGGGTTCATTCATATCATTCCAGAAGCCGTCAATACCGGCGTCAATAAGACGTTTGTATTTATCTCCAAACCATTTTCTTGCGTCTTTGTTAAGCATATCCGGGAAATGCGTCCGGCCCGGCCATACGGCAGCGACAAAATCGGAGCCATCCTCTTTTTTGCAAAAATAGCCGTTTTCAACGCCTTCCTCATAAACATCGTAGCCTTCTTCAATTTTAACACCAGCGTCAATAATAGGGATCAAATGGATCTTTCTTGCTTTCATCTCATCAACAAAGCCCTTAAAATCAGGGAAATTTTCTTCGTTGACGGTAAAATCCTTGTAATCCTTCATGTAGTCAATGTCCATATAAATCATATCCAGAGGAATATGATTGTTCCTGTATCCGTCTGCTACGGCCCTAAAATCATCCGGCGTAACATATCCCCACCGGCTCTGGCCAAAGCCAAAGGCATATTTAGGCGGGATGTAGCTGCGGCCGATGATCTTCCGGAACTGTTTTACAACGTCATAGGCGTTGATCCCGTCAATAACAAAAAGATTTAAGTTAGGTTCGTCACAGGAAACAGTGAGCGTATCCTGACGTGTATAGCCAATATCAAAGGTGATCTTAGCCGGATAATCAAAAAAAAGGCCCACAGCGTTTTTTCCGGAAATAACAATAAAATTATGAGCAGCGTATAAAGATCTTAAATCCTCTGTGTGGTTAGGAATATCGCTGCAGTCGCTGACATAAATATAACCCCGTTTATTCATGCCTCTGTTAGCTTCTCCAAGGCCGTAGACAATATCATCAGCGTCCATCACATAAGTCCATGTGTATCCGTCATCAATACTGACGGTTCCGGCAGTTAAAGCGCCATCTTCCTGGGGAATGGCTGCGGCAACAGCCTCCGTGTTAAAAGGATTTCCGTAAACATATTTTTTTACCATAATACAAAACCTCCAAGATCATACGAAGTCCGCCTTGCAAAGTCAGATGTAATGCTGGATCATACAGGTCCGTAACCACGCGGCAAGAGGATGGTCGGGGTGACATGCGGCGGACGGTTATATCACTATTAACATTATAAAGACTTTTTCTTGAAAAAACTTGCATTATTATGTATAATTTTGATACAATATTTACCTTTTGGAGGTTTTTTATGACATCAGACAGTACACTAAAGGAAAAGGTTGCTCATGGAACTCCTCAGCAGCCGATGATGACAATACGCTTTGAAGTGGGGGATGGAACTCGGTACCCAAAGCGTTTTTTCGTCCAGCGGCATTGGCACAATAGTATTGAAATGTTAAAAATTATAAAGGGAAGCTTTAAAGCGGAAATTAATCTGGATGAATATATACTGTATCCAGGGGATTTTTGTATTATTGGAAGCGGGGAGCTTCACCAGCTTACAGGGTGTGTGAAAAATACCATCCATGATGTATTTTTGTTTGCCCCTGAGATCCTTTCTTTTTCCTACAAAGATTATTTAGAAGAAGCGCTGCTGGAACCCTGGTCTTTGCAGCAGCTGAGTTTCCCGCATATTATCCGGAAGGAAGATCCGGGGTATGAAATTTTTGACAAATATATTTCCCGGCTGCTTGAAACAGGACTTTCTCAGGGAGAACACTGGTATTTTCAGTGCAAGCTAACGCTTTTGGAATTTTTATATCAGCTGTGGGATCAGGGGCTGCTGGAGAATCAAGCCGTATCCGGACTGTCTGCCAGAGATCTGGAGCAGATCGACAGGTATAAACGGATCGTTTCTTATATTGAGGAGAATTATATGAAAAAGGTCACTCTGGAAGATCTGGCAGATGCAGCCGGGTGCAGCAGTCAGTACATCTGCCGTTTTTTTAAAAAACTGTCCGGAGATACGCCCATCCAGTATCTTATTTCCTTCCGTGTCCATAAAGCGGCAGTAATGCTTACGGAAACTACAAAAACTGTGCTGGAAATCTGCCTGGACTGCGGGTTTGAAAATATCAGTTACTTTATCCGGACTTTCAGCCGGATCATGGGGGCGACTCCGGGCCAGTACCGGAAAAAGGCCTCTGGTCAATCCTAAATTGGACGGTAAACACTGCAAGGAGCAGCCGGGTGTCATTCCCTTTGAAAGGCTAAGATATTTAAAAGGGACAGCACCCGGTTGCCTCTTATGTATTTTACACCCTCAGTATCTTTTCCGCGTTTTTGCGTATGCCGTTGACGACTGCAAGTCCCCACACAGGAAGTTTCGTGCAGTAAAAGAGATTTTTCGAGGACAGTTCCATGATAATAGGCATTTCAAAAGCCGCCATGTGTTTATCAGGAAGCTGCTGTATAAACTGGCAGGCGGAAGGATTGGCATAGGTCTGGCAGATCACATTGTAAGCCACAACGCCGGTTTGAAGTCCCCTGGGAAGGCCTTTATAAATATTCAAGGCTCTGCGCATACATGCCTGGGAATAGGCCTGGGCTCCCTGAAAGTCCAGCGTATCATTCTCTGTGATAAAAATGTACTGTTTCATTTTAGCAAGGGCAGCAGAGAACCGCTCACAGTAAAACTGGTAACAGTTAAGCTCCGGGACATATTCCGGCTGTTGATTCAGACGCGCAGCGATCTCATTTAAATACTGGCTAAAAGCTGGCGACGTGGGCGGAGCCTGAAACTGAGCCTGAGCCTGGAACTGGGGCTGCGCTTGAAATTGGGATTGAGTCTGAGATTGAGCCGGATTTTGATTTTGAGCCTGTGGACCGGTCACCGGCGTTCCACAGCAGTGACAAAATTTAGCGCTATCATTTAACTGAGCGCCGCAGTGAGTACAAAACATAATGAATTCCTCCAAAAAGCATTTTACGCTGGGCTGAAAGCCCGGCTCTTTTAATTTAGTATAGCAAAAGATATATGAGATGACAATTATGAGTAAAGACGTTTATTATAAATATGCAGGTCAGCATTGGGTGAAACATTAAGTCTTGACAAAACGGCTAAATATGGCTAATATAGGCTTACAAAAGTTTTTGGATAAATGTAATGAAAAAGAGGAGTAAAGATCCCAACCTGACAGAGACGAGAGTTCACCGGCTGAAAGGCTCTCCCGGATGTAAGATCTTGAAGGTAGCTTTTGAACAGGACCGCCCAAACCGGCAGATCGGCGTGTAAGCGGCCACGGGTCATTCCGTTAGCGATGGAAGAGATATGGATCATGTCCCATGCCCATCTTTGGACAGAACGAAGACATTGTTCATAAATAAAGGTGGTACCGCGAGCTTTCGCCCTTTACAGGGCGGAAGCTTTTCTGCTGTTGCCCGTCAAGACCATTTAATGAGCCCAAGCCGTAGGCGCAGGGCGAATTTTCAGGGAATTTTATCAAAGGAAGGAAGAGATGCATGAATCTGAAAAAAACATACAATCCTTCAGCCATTGAAGGAAAACTTTATGACAAGTGGCTGAATAAAAAGTATTTTCATGCGGAGGTTGACCGCGCAAAGAAACCATTTACTATTGTGATTCCGCCTCCAAATATTACTGGAAAGCTTCATATGGGCCATGCACTGGATAATACCCTCCAGGATATTCTCATCCGCTATAAAAGGATGCAGGGTTACAATGCCCTTTGGCAGCCGGGAACAGACCATGCCAGCATTGCCACAGAGGTTAAGATCATTGAAGAGCTGAAAAAGGAAGGCATTGATAAGGCGGACCTGGGACGAGAAAAATTCCTGGAGCGGGCATGGCAGTGGAAAGAAGAGTACGGCGGCCGTATTATTCAGCAGTTAAAGAAGTTGGGGTCCTCCTGTGACTGGGACAGAGAGCGGTTTACGATGGATGAGGGCTGCAATAAGGCGGTTGAAGAAGTATTTGTAAAGCTTTATGAGAAAGGTTATATTTACAAAGACTACCGTATCGTAAACTGGTGTCCGGAGTGCCAGACAACGATTTCTGACGCTGAGGTTGTTTATGAGGAGCAGGCCGGCCATTTCTGGCACATTAACTATCCGGTGGTTGGTTCTGATGAAATGGTAGAAATCGCCACAACCCGTCCGGAAACCATGCTGGGTGATACTGCAGTTGCCGTTAATCCGAAAGATGAGCGCTATACCCATCTCATCGGCAAAAAGGTGATCCTCCCTATCGTAAACAAAGAGATTCCGGTGGTAGCAGATGAGTATGTAGATATGGAATTTGGTACCGGAGTGGTAAAGATTACACCTGCACATGACCCAAATGACTTTGAAGTGGGAAAAAGACACAATCTTGAGCAGATCATTGTGATGAATGATGACGGAACGATTAATGAAAACGGCGGCAAGTACGCGGGAATGGACCGTTATGAAGCCAGAAAAGCTATTGTGGAAGAACTGAAAGTGCTGGGCCTTCTTGTAAAGATTGAAGATCATGTTCACAATGTAGGAACACATGACCGGTGCAAAACTACAGTAGAGCCGATGATGAAGCTTCAGTGGTTTGTGCGTATGGATGAAATGGCAAAGCCAGCCATTGAGGCGCTGAAATCCGGCCAGTTAAAATTTGTTCCGGACCGTTTTGATAAAACGTATTTAAACTGGCTTGAAAATATCCGTGACTGGTGTATTTCCCGTCAGCTTTGGTGGGGCCACCGGATTCCCGCTTACTACTGTGATGATTGCGGTGAAATGATCGTTTCCAGAAAAGCAGACGCCCCTGTAAAGTGCCCGAAATGCGGTTCCCTCCATATCCATCAGGATGAGGATACCCTGGATACATGGTTCTCCTCCGCGCTGTGGCCCTTTTCCACACTGGGATGGCCTCAAAAAACAGAGGATCTGGATTATTTTTATCCGACAGATGTGCTTGTTACCGGCTATGATATTATTTTCTTCTGGGTTATCCGTATGGTATTTTCCGGCATCGAGCAAACAGGCAAGGTGCCATTCCATACCGTGCTGATCCACGGTCTGGTAAGAGATTCCCAGGGACGGAAGATGAGCAAGTCTCTTGGAAATGGCATCGATCCGTTGGAGGTTATTGATAAGTACGGCGCGGATGCTTTAAGATTTACTTTAGTTACAGGAAATGCTCCGGGCAATGACATGCGTTTTTACTGGGAGAGAGTGGAAGCCAGCCGGAACTTTGCCAATAAAGTATGGAACGCTTCCCGCTTTATGCTTATGAACTTTGAGCAGGCTGAGGAAAAAGGTATTTCTACAAAAGGCGTGCGGCTTTCGGATCTGACTCAGGCAGATAAGTGGATTTTATCCAAGGCCAACACCCTGGCCAAGGATGTTACGGAAAATATGGACCGTTTTGAGCTGGGTATTGCCGTACAGAAGCTTTATGATTTTATTTGGGAAGAATTTTGCGACTGGTACATTGAGATGGTTAAGCCTCGTCTGTATAATGATGAAGACACAACAAAAGCAGCGGCTTTGTGGACATTAAAGACGGTTCTCATCCAGGCATTAAAGCTCCTTCATCCGTATATGCCATTTATTACAGAAGAAATTTTCTGTAATGTTCAAAATGAGGAAGCGTCCATTATGATCTCTTCCTGGCCGGAATACAAGGATGCGTGGAACTTTGAGAAAGATGAGCAGGCTGTAGAGCTGATCAAGGAAGCTGTCCGGGGGATCCGCAACGTTCGGGCGGGCATGAATGTTCCTCCAAGCAAAAAGGCAAAGGTGATCGTTGTTTCTGAAAATAAAGGGGTTCAGGATATTTTTGAAGGAAACCGAGTATTTTTCGCAACACTGGCCTATGCCAGTGAGGTCCTTGTACAGGCAGATAAGTCCGGCATCGGTGATGACGCCGTTTCTACAGTGATCCAGGATGCGGTAATCTATATGCCGTTTGCGGAATTGGTAGACATTGAAAAAGAGATCGAGCGTTTGAGAAAAGAAGAGGACCGTCTTGACAAAGAAATCAAGCGGTGCAGCGGTATGCTGGGGAATCCGAACTTTGTCAGCAAAGCTCCTGAGGCAAAGATTGCCGCTGAACGGGAAAAGCTGGAAAAGTACACAAATATGATGGAACAGGTGAAAGAACGCCTGGCAGCATTACGGTAAGCTTTGTTTTTACTATAACATAAAATTACTATTGAGAAGCAGGATATTTTTACATGGTAAAATGGAATACTGATATAATGATCTTGTCAAACACTTATAGCCTGCAAATTAATGCTATAAGGTATGGAATTTTGGAAAGGAAGGTTTTTTCCGATTGAATGAAATTACACAAAACGAAATTTTACATGTGTATAAAGATGTCCTACCAAGAAATAAAAATTGGTAAACAGGAGGGCAATTATGTACAAATTAAATTTTAATCAGGATTGGATGGTATGGAAGGAGACGGACGCTTTTGAACTTGTGTTCCGGGTTCCGAAGGACGCGAAAAATGTAACCCTTCCCTATGATGCCATGATTCATGAAAAACAGCAGAAAAACAGTAAAAACGGTGGAAAGACCGGATCTCTGGACGGGGCTGTGTACAAGTTTTATAAGCGTTTTTTTGTGCCTGAGGACTATAAGGATAAAAATGTCATGTTCCATTTTGAAGGAATCTACATGAACGCCTTCATTTATATTAATCAGTCTCTGGCAGGAAGCTGTGTTTACGGGTATACGGACTTTTTTGTGGATGCCGGTGATTACCTAAAGTACGGTCAGGAAAATGAGATCCTTGTTCTTGTAAAAAATTCAGCCATGCCTAACAGCCGGTGGTACAGCGGCAGCGGGATTTACCGCCCGGTATGGATGTGTGTAGGCGAAATGGACTATATTGTTCCTTATTCCTTGAGACTGACAACGAAATCTGTGGAATATGGGTCAAAGCATCTTTTAGGCGCTGTGGTTGAGATTGAAGGAAAACTGAAAAATTCCCATATAAAGCCGGTGTGGCGCCGGGCAGTCATTGAAGTTTGCGCACCGGAAGGAGAGACGATCCTTCAAAGAGAGTATCCGGTAAGGATCAAAGGTGGAGAAACCGTTCATTTGAGAAAATCTATCTATGTGGAAAATCCCCGGCTGTGGTGTGAGGAAGAGCCTGCCCTTTATAAAGTCCGGCTGACATTAAAAGATAGAGAAAAGATGGTAGATGAGGACAGCATTATCACTGGAATACGGGAGATTTCCGCAGATGCCCGCCATGGCCTTCGGGTCAATGGCCGTCCGGTAAAGCTTCGGGGGGCCTGTATCCACCACGATCAGGGACTTTTGGGGGCGGCGACCTACGATGATTATGAGTACCGCCGTGTCCGCCTGTTAAAGGATGCCGGGTTTAATGCGGTCCGCTCCGCCCACAATCCTGCCTCCCAGGCGCTGCTTCGGGTCTGCGATGCCCTTGGCGTGTATGTGATGGATGAATTTTCGGATGTGTGGACAAAAAATAAAACAGATTATGACTATTCCACGGTTTTTGAAAGAGACTGGGAAAAGGATGTACAGGCCATGGTGGATGCGGATTATAATCACCCTTGTGTCATCCTTTATTCTACGGGCAATGAAATTTCTGAAATCTGTACGGAAAAAGGCATTGAGACAAGCCGCATGCTGGGAGACAAGTTTCATGAGCTGGATCCGTCCAGATATACCACCAACGGGATCAACGGAGCCTTTGCCGCGGGAGACGGGCTGGCCTATATTGTTCACGACATTACCGGGGCAGACCCTGGCAGCGGGGATGTGAATGTATTTATGGGCGCCATGGCTACGCACATGCCTCAGATCGTGACCCATCCTATATTGTCGGATATTCTTGAAAAGTTAGAAACAACCATGGATGTGATAGGGTACAATTACATGACAGCCCGATATTTAAAAGATGCAAATACATATCCGGACCGGATCATGGTTGGAACGGAAACCTACCCTAAACAAATTGCCGAAAATTGGGCCGCGATTTTACAGTGTCCGGCGGTGCTTGGGGACTTTACATGGACCGGATATGATTATCTCGGGGAAGTTGGCCCATATCCTATGCTTATGAATACCGGCGCGGATATTTCCCTCATCGGTTGCCGCAGGCCTATGTCCTATTACCGGGAGATCGTTTTTGGCCTGAAAAAAGGTCCTGTTATTGCGGTGCAGGATCCGGACCGTTTTGGAACGCCAAGAGAATTTGGTCCGTGGTGTTTTACAGACTGTACCTTTAATTATAATTATCCCGGAAGCGAAGGAAAACCGGTGATGATTCAGGTTTATGCCGGAGGGGATCAGGTTGAATTGTATGTCAATGACCGTTTGGTTGGACGTCAGGCCTGCGGCAGGGATACACAGTATTATACAATGTTTAATACGGTATATGAACCGGGAACCTTAACGGCCATCGCTTATGAGGATGGCGCTGAGATCGGCCGGTGTCAGCTTTCTACAACAGATCCTGCAGCATGGATTCAGGCTGAAGCAGATCACGGTTTCCATAAAGATAAAAAAATGCCTTCAATTTATGATGGGGATGGGACGGATCTGACCTTTCTCAATATTACCTTAAGGGACGATATGGGACGGATCGTGTCGGACGGCGATGATGAATTATCCTTGAAGATCCACGGCCCGGCTGAATTACTGGCCTTTGGCAGCACCGGAACGGTACACTGTCAAGGATTTGAAAAGAAGAAAATCAAAGCGTCTGAGGGCCATGCTCTGGCAATCCTGAAAAACACAGGGATGGGGAAGGTGAGCGTTACTGTTGAAAGTGAAGGACTTAAGGAAGCGAAGATAACTTATGAAAACAGATAAGTATTTTGACCATATAACCCTTGGAACATGCTACTATCCGGAGCAATGGCCCAGGGAGCTTTGGGCCAAAGATCTGGAGAGGATAAAAGCGAACGGCATTGAGGTGATCCGGATCGCCGAGTTTGCCTGGACCATATTTGAACCGGAAGAAGGGATTTATTCGTTTGGTTTTTTCGATGAATTTATGGAATTGGCCCAAGCTGAAGAGATGAAGGTGATTTTTTGCACCCCCACAGCTACGCCGCCGGCCTGGCTGACTGATAAGTACCCGGAAGTGCTAAACTGTGATATTGAAGGAAATCCTTATCATCACGGCGCCCGCCGACATTATAATTACAGCTCGCCGGTTTACCGGAGACTTTGCTCGAATATTGCGGAGCAATTGGCGGTCCATTACGGGCAGCATCCATCGATCATCGGCTGGCAGATTGATAATGAACTGAACTGTGAACTGAATGAGTTTTACGGTCCGGCAGTGGACAAAGATTTTAATCAGTGGATCCGGGAAAAATATAAAACCCTGGATGCCTTAAATCAGGCGTGGGGTACGGTGTTCTGGAATCAGACTTATACGGCATGGGAGCAGATCCATGTGCCTGGCAAGGTCGTCCATAATTCCAACAATCCCCATCAAATGCTGGATTACATACGCTTTGTTTCAGACCGGGCCAGAAGCTTTGCTCATATGCAAAGCAGGGTTTTAAGACAGCATATAAAACCGGCAGATTTTATTACAACAAACGGATTTTTCGATTACATGGATAACCATGCCCTGACCCGAGAATCTTTGAATTTTTATACGTATGATTCTTATCCGGACTTTGCCTTTGCTCTTTGTGAGGATCCCCTCCGTTCCGATGATCTGAATGACCGGAAATGGAGCAAAAATCTGGCAAGGATGCGTTCGATTTCCCCGATTTTCGGAATCATGGAGCAGCAGTCCGGGGCCAATGGATGGAATACCCGTATGGAAGCTCCGGCGCCTAAGCCCGGCCAGATGACTTTGTGGGCCATGGAAAGTATTGCTCACGGAGCAGATTTTGTTAGCTTTTTCAGATGGCGGACAAGTATTATGGGAACAGAAATTTACTGGCATGGTATATTAGATTATTCCGGACGGGATAACCGCAGGCTCAGAGAACTGGGGCAGATCTGGGACAAAACAAAAAGGCTGTCAAAAGTGGCCGGGGCTGTTTATAAAGGAAGTTTTGCTGTTTTGTGCGATTATAACAATGAATTTGACGCAAATGTTGATGTATGGCACAAAGCTGTGGAAAAGGCCAGCAGCAAAGGAATTTTTAATGCAGGCCAGCTGCTCCATGCGCCTATGGATTATGTTTATGAAAGTGAAGTTTTAACCCAACAGGAACTTTCGCGGTATCCGGTAATCTTTTATCCTCACGGAACGATCCTGACTGAAACACTTTGCAAAAAGCTGGAAGCTTATGTCAAGGCCGGAGGGACACTGATTCTAGGATGCCGCACCGGCTATAAGGATGAGACGGGAAAGTGCGTCATGGCAAAGCTTCCGGGACTTTTAAGAGATCTAAGCGGAGCGGATGTAGTGGACTACACCTTTAAAGGCCCCGGCGATGAAGCTGAATATGCAGACTGGGACGGAGATTTGGTAGAAGTACCTGTATTTAATGACATTTTAGAACCCTTAGAGGGCGCCCGGGTCCTGGCCCGCTATACAAATGATTACTATACCGGGGAGGCAGCCCTGATAGAAAATACAGTGGGAAAGGGCCGGGTATATTATTTTGGAGGCGCTTTTTCCACAGATACAGCGAAGGTCTTTCTGGAAAAGCTGGGAATAGCAGAGCCTTACAAAGAAGTACTTTCACTGCCGGAGTGCTGCGAGCTGGCAGTGCGGGAAAATGACCGGGAAAGATATTACTTTGTATTAAATTATCAGGATCGGCCGGTACAGATCCGGATAAACAAGACATTAACGGATCTGTTTAATGACAGCGAAGCTTTAGGAGAAACAAAGCTGGAGGCTTATGGAGTAAGGGTATATAAAGAAGAAAGATAGTTGAAGTGTGTATTTGGAGGGATTTAAATGACAGAAAAAGCGTTGAAAGAACATTTTGAGCAGGTCAATAGAGAATTTGGACAGATAAAGCACAAGGCGGTACCTATATTTGACGATGCTGTGGCATACCCATTAGAGGATATTAATCGAATTGAACAGGTTATACAATGCCATAGCCTTGGAATTTGACAGCGAAAAAAGGAAAATTTATATTGAGGAATTTACACAAAAGCTTGACAGGGTCCATCCACTAGAAAGAAAACCAGAGAAAATATACCTCTGGGAGGATGGAAATATGCCTCAGATGACAAAGTATACAGATAATGAGCATTTTCAATATAATCATGATCCGGACTTTAAACCTTATATGTATGAATTTCTTTTGCCGTGGGGGTTTTCTCCAAAAGGCGCGGTAGTGGTGATCCCGGGCGGGGATCACGGGGAGTCTACTGTGACAGAAGGGATCCAGGTATGCCTGGAGCTTAACCGCTTAGGATATCAATGCTTTTTACTCCACAATAGGCCGAATCATAATCCATGGTGCGGACAGGAGTGCGGCGCGGATACGGCCAGAGCTTTGCGCAGGATCCGTTCACGGGCATCTCAGTATC
>CAZMGH010000020.1:0-14985 GCA_964565805.1 uncultured Lachnospiraceae bacterium | reverse complement strand
GGCGCGGATACGGCCAGAGCTTTGCGCAGGATCCGTTCACGGGCATCTCAGTATCATATTCAGCCCGATCAGATCGCTCTTGCGGGATTTTCTAATGGCGGATTGACTGGTGAAGCTTGTATTCAGTATTATTCTGGCGATCAAAAAGTCAAAGATCATTTTCCGGAGTATGTTCCGGATGAACTGGATTCTTATCCGGGGAATATAAACGCTTTTTTATGTATTTATGGTCCAAGATTAAAAGGAACTTCTTTTGATTATACCCGTGTGGTTTATCCTCCTGTTTTTTTCGCTGTAGGAAGAGAGGATTTTGCGATGGACAATTTTAATTCGGTTTATCCGGATTTAATTGAACATGGCGTTACTGTGGAAGCCCATACTTTCGCTGGCGTCCCTCATGGCGTAGCCGGAAGAGGTTTTGTTGACGGAGAGGTCAGGTATCCGAACTTTCAGCTTTGGCTGCCATTAGCAGATGCTTTTATGCAGGATGTTTACAGACGAAGATGACCTGGCATCCTCCCGGAGACTGCTTCTTTGCCGCTAGATATTTTCTGAACTTAAAACTGTAACCATAGAGCATCGCTCAGAGTAAATCTGACCGGTGCTTTTTTCATACCCGGAGCAATCCGGGCGATGTGCTGATAAAATAGCACATTTCTATTAACGAACAGCACAATTTTCACACATATAAAATTTGACGATGGTACAATATATGCATGATCCGGATTAAAACTATGTAGATGTTGAACACATGAATGAGGAGGCTACTATTTATGAAAAGATGGATGGCAATGGGGCTGACGCTGCTTATGACAGCATCGTTATTCGGATGCGGAGGAAATAATACGGCAGGATCCGCGCAAACTGACGGAACAGAGGGATATTCAGAAGATCGTGAACATGTAGAAATTACCATGCTGATCGTAAGTCCCAACTGTAATGAAACGGAATTAAATAAGATTGCAGAAAAAGCAAGCGAAATTACCGAGGAAAAGTTTAATACGACGCTTAATTTGATCACAGTTACACCGACAGACTATACGAACAAAATGAATATGATGCTGGCATCCGGCGATAGTTTGGATATTTTCCAGGGATTTAGCATGTACAATCAGTACGTCGCGCAAGGTTATATGATGGATATTAGCAGTTACGAAGAATATTACCAGGATGCACTAAGTGTTGTAGGGGAAAAGATTCAAGTGGCTCAGTCTGGGGAGGCCACTTATGGGATTCCCTTTATGAACTTAGGGGGCACAGGCGGCGATGGCTATGCTTTTAGAAAGGACATTATTGATGAACTGGGGATTGATTTGGATGAGGTCTTGACTTGGGACGATTTTGGCGATGTTCTTCGTCAGATCAAGGAAGCCTATCCTGAGATGACGCCGCTTATGGGTGGTTCCACCTCCCCGGCATTTCGTTCAGACAGCGATACAATAACAGGAGCACAGAGGGATACATTGGGAGACTCAGCGCTTGTTTGTGTATGGGATCCTGAAAATAACAGCCAGGTGTCTTCTGTATTAGAGAGCGACGGCTTTAGACAGGCAAGCGAATATGCATGGCAGTGGGCACAGGAAGGTCTTATAGGTTACGATGAGGTGTCAGAGCCGTCCGACCTGATCAAAGCTGGAAAAAGTGCGGTAATGTATTATGGCTATGGTCCGATTGCAGATTCAGAAGCAAGCGATAGTACCGGCTATGAAATGGTAATGTGGAGGCCACAAGCAGATAAAAGTGTGATCAGTACAAATAATGCATGGACATGGTGTATTACAGACTACTGTGAGAATCCAGAGCGAGCGCTGGAAGTTTTAAATGAGTTTTATATTAATGCAGATCTTGCGAACCTGCTTGAGTGGGGAATTGAAGGTGAACACTATCAGGTTGTTGATAGTGAAAATGGTATTGTAGACTTCCTGGATGGACAGAATGTAGGCAATGTTTCCTACTACAATTATATTAAAGATAATATCCCTAACTGTTATATTACATATATTGGTGCAAATGAAAATCCGGATAAATGGCAGTTGTATGAGGAGTATCAGGAAAATGAAGTCATATACTCACCATATCTTGGATTTTTCTTTGATCAGTCTTCGGTGCAGAATCAAATTGCCGCATGTACAAATGTTTATAACAAATACTATATTGGACTGCTTAGCGGACAACTGGATCCGTCAACCGAAGTTGATAATATGATTTCAGAATTAAAAACGGCAGGTATAGACGAAATTGTAGAAGAGGCTCAAAGACAGCTGGATGAGTGGATCGCACAAAATCAGTAAAAAGAGCGGTGGTGCAGAAAATGAAAAGTAAAAAGAAAAAATGGCATTTTAAAGAGAATATACCATTTTATCTCATGGCTTTGCCGGGACTGGTATATTTGATCATAAATAACTATATGCCTATGTTTGGTCTTGGAATGGCATTTCAAAATGTTAATTTCCGAAAAGGTATGTTTGGCGGAGATTTTGTAGGGTTAAGCAATTTTGAATACCTTTTTGCATCCAGTGAAGCTTTCTCCATGTTCAGAAATACCATTGGATATAATCTGGCCTTTTTGATTCTGCAACCTATATGCGGTATTGCCGTCGCTATTTTTTTAAACAGCATACGTCAGAAATTTGCCTCACGGCTGTATCAGACATTGGTTCTTTTGCCGCACCTGATTTCTTATGTTGTTATCAGCTATCTTGTATATGCCTTTTTAAATGCAGATGTAGGTTTGCTGAACTCTGTGTTAGGGATATTTGGAATTGAACCTGTGCGATGGTACTCGGAAGCGGCCTATTGGCCGGCAATCCTTATATTGGTCAACCTATGGAAAACTCTTGGATTTTCATGTGTCATCTATTTATCCAGCATTGTAGGCATCAGTACAGACTACTATGAAGCTGCTAATTTGGATGGGGCCACCCGCTGGCAACAAATCCGTCATATTACACTGCCTCTGCTAAAACCTACAGTGATTACTATGACGATTTTGGGCCTGGGGTCTATTTTCAGGTCAGATTTCGGACTCTTTTACCAAGTTACGCTGAATCAGGGTACTCTGATTTCTACAACACAGACGATAGATACTTATGTATTCCGCGGCCTTATGGAGTTGGGAAATCTGGGAATGTCAGCAGCGGCAGGATTTTTTCAGTCCGTTGTAGGTTTTGCTATGGTTATGATTGCAAATGGTGTTATTCGTAAAATCAGTCGGGAAAACGCGCTTTTTTAGGGAGGAGAAAAATGGTTAGATCAAAAACAGAACTAAGGTTTCAGATTCTTTCCCATGTGATCATGATCATGGTGTGTCTGCTTGTGGTAATTCCTTTTTTGATTATGATTTCATCGTCTTTCTCATCAGAAACGGAAATCCTCTCTAAAGGCTATTCGCTTTTGCCAAGAGCACTCAGTCTAGACGCATATAGCTATATTTTTCAGAACGCCGCGGTTGTGTTTAGAGCCTATGGGGTGACAATGCTTGTAACAGCAGTAGGAACAACAGTGAGTCTTATTATTACGAACATGTTTGCTTATGTTCTAGCGCAAAAAGGCGTGCCTTTTGTAAATGTTATGATGTTTCTTGTTGTCTTTTCAATGCTTTTTAACGGCGGATTAGTACCGACATATTATATATACACACAGATTTTTCAAATTAAAGATACTGTATTTGCGTTAATCATACCGAATCTTTTAATGAGCGCTTTTAACCTGATCCTTGTAAGAAATTATTTCCGGACAAGTATTCCTCCAGCGCTTATTGAATCAGCTAAGATTGATGGCTGTTCCAAATTTAAAACGTATTCCAGGATTGTTTTGCCTTTATCTCTTCCGATTACTGCGACAATCGGCCTGCTTACCGGTTTAACCTACTGGAATGACTGGCAAAACAGCCTTTATTACATGACTGGAAGCGCATTTCAAAGTATACAGCAGCTGTTAAGGCTTATGGTCGATAATGTTCAATATATCCAGCAATCCGGAAGTTATGTAGAATCTATGGAAATTCCTTTAACAACGGTTCGCATGGCTATAGCAGTTATTGCTATTGTTCCGGTATTGATCATTTATCCTTTTTTCCAAAAATATTTTGTAAAAGGAATTACGGTTGGTGCGATAAAAGAATAGAGGGAAATGATGAAGCGATATTTAGAAAAAAATATACAGGGGTTTTTACATACAGACGGACGAAAAATGGTTAATGAGGCTGGAGAAGAGGTTATATTATGCGGATGGGGCGCTGGAAACTGGATGAATCCGGAAGGGTATATGGTCACTGGTTTAAATGGAATGTACGGTTTTACACCGCTAGAAAATAAATTTCAAAATAATATCCGTTTTGACCGGGGAAGAACCATGGATGCAGCGATACGGGAGCTTTGCGGAAGCGGCTATGCAGATCGCTTTTGGCCAAGATGGTATCGGAATTATCTTGGTGAAGCGGATATTAAGGCGATGGCTGATGCAGGATATAACAGTATTCGATTACCTTTGGATGGCCGGGGATTTCTTTATGAAGAACCTGGGATTCATTGGAATGAAGACAGCTTTCAAATGCTTTCAGATGTGGTGGGATGGTGTGAAAAATATGATCTTTATGCAATCTTAGATCTTCATGCCGCTCCGGGAGGTCAGTCTGGCGTATCCTGCGACAATGGTATTGACAATGTGCCCCATTTGTTTATGGAGCCGGAAAGCTGGGAGAGGACCTTGATCTTATGGGAGGAATTGGCCAAACGGTATAAAGACCGGACGGCTGTAGGCGGATATGAGCTTCTGAATGAACCTATAGCTCTCCCTCATTGGAGATATTTAAGTCCTAAATTAAGAGCTTTTTATGAAGATGCCATTGAGCGGATCAGGAAATACGATAGAAAACATATGATTATTTTACAGGGACCGGCATTTGCTCATGATATGGATTTTTTTGATCGGCCTTTTGATACGGAATGTCATAATTGGTGTTACTCTGTCCACTTACATGGCTTTATACCTGAACCTCGCACGATCTATGAATATATAGAGCCCTCTATTCGTTTAAACGTACCGCTTTGGATTGGCGAAGGAAGCGGTTCCGGAACGGTTGCGACTGTATTTTGTGAAATATTAGCCCATTTTCATATTGGATTTAATTTATTTTCATGGAAATGCATGGAGAAAGAGGATATGGGTAAGGATGGTACTGTCTGGTATGAAAAACCGGAAGGCTGGGATCGGATCAAGGATTATATCCTAAAGGGCGGGCCAAGGCCCAGTTATGATGAGTCGCAGAAAATTTTTGATGAACTTCTTGAAATGTGCAAGTACGATCACTGCAAAAAAAATGAAAGTGTTCATACCTATGTTCTCAGAAAACAAGGGGTAAGTATTCCTGCCGTAGGCTATGATCCGCCGGAGAAAGGAAAAGGCAGCACAGGAAACTGGCTGTGGGGAAATGTCTTTAGTTACCGTACAGAGGACCGGATGAAGATGCCCTTAAAGCCAGGAGGACGTCGTCCGTATTTGTTTGACGGCATGGGAGATAAACCGAATCCTTTGGGGCAATTGCTGTTAGAACTTTCTCCGGGGTTAAGCGTATGCTATAGTGTTTATCGGCTTGAACATAAATGTACCGTAAGATGTCAGGCATTTGTAAAAAAGGATACGCTTTTAAAAGTAATCTGCAGAAATGAAGAGCGCCAGGTAGCGTTAAAAGCAAAAGATGGGTTACAGGAATTTGAATTAACGGATATTTCGGAAGGCTGTAGCCAGACAGTATGTATCCAGTGTATGGATGGCTGTATTTGGCTGGAAAAGATAATATTCCCATTATAATTGGGAAAAACTTGTTAGAAAAGAATAAGAAAAATCCTTCATAATACCCCATAAAAAATATGGGGAGTTATGAAGGATTTTTTATTTGAAGATCTTCTGGATTTTATTTATGCAGCTGTTTCCGATACTCTGCCGGCGTAAGAGCAAAAGCTTTTTTAAAGGTTTTAATAAAGTAAGAGACATTATTGTATCCGGTTTTTATGGCGATCAGCTGGATGGGCATACCGGTATTTGAAAGCATGGACTTGGCAAGCTCCATGCGCTGTGACGTAATATATTCTACAAGAGACACGCCCAGGTTTTTCTGAAACATATGGGATAGGTAGCTTTCACTTACATGAATCGCGTCGGCAATGGTCTGTCTGGAAAGGTCATCAGATATATGATCTGCAATATATTTTTGCGCCAGTTCGATAAGATCTACATGATCTTCAGCTTTGTCATTTATAAAATCTTTGTTTCTTTGGATGATCGTGTGTACAAAGTGCATAAAGTCTTCAACAGAGCGGGTGGAAAATGTAAGCGCTTCATAAACTTCTTTTTGTTCCATGACCTTCTGGAAGCGAATGGACCGTTCCTGAAGGGATGTAAGGAAAGCATGGATAAAGTATTGCTGTAATGTAAGAAGGAGCATGGCGTTTAATGAGCCATTTCGGATGCTTTGATCAATATACTGTCTCAGTGATTTTTCAATGTCCTCTGTATGGCCGCTGATAAAACTGCCGCTCCAGTATTTTGAAAATGGTAAAGGGGCACAGGAGAATTTCGGCTGTTCAGAAAGCGTAAACAATCGTCCGGACACCGCCAGGCTTTGTGATTTTAACTGTTCCAGCTGTTTGTAAGAAGCGGGCAGCTGATTCAGGGACGATGGAGTGCCGAGCCATACAGCCAGGGGTATATCGTAATTTGTCATGCACAGGTCCATAAAAGTTTGTGTGATCCCATATAATTCCTCATCAGATAATTTACAGTTGATCAGATACAGGATGTCATGGTCCGATTTTTTTATGGGGCATTGGTATCCTGTAAATTGTCTGAAAAAATCTGAAAGGGATTTTTCAAGCTTCTGCAAGGCGGTATGGTTTACCCAGTCTTCCAAAGAGCTTTGGGAGACTACAGGCCTAAAGAGCAAAAGTGTATAATCACCGTCAGAAGGCAGGGTGACGCCCAGTTCATGCAGCCTGTCGTATAAGGCAGATATGGATGGGGAAGGCTGACTTATAAAATCCATCCACGTCTGGGAGATAAGCTCGTCCTTGTGGTTATTCCAGAATGAATTATAGTTCATCATTTCCCGGTCTTTCCGCTGAGCGATGATCATTGCCGCGGTTTTCTCAAGAGCCTGGGTTAAAACTTCATATTTTACCGGCTGTAGGATATAGTCTACGCAATTTAACTTTAACGCGTTTTGGGCATAATCAAAATTGGCATGAGCCGTTAAAAAGAGGCATTTGGTGTCTGGAAAATGATCTTTAACCCAATTGACCAAAGCGATGCCGTCCTCCCCGGGCATTTCAATGTCGCTGACAAGTATATCAATGGTCTGATTTGTAAAAATCCGTTTGGCGTCTGAGACTGTATAGGTGTATAGGACATTGCGGATTTCCGGTAAAAGTCCCCAATTTACTCCGGACAGGATTCCGGAAACCACCTGTTTCTGATCGTCAACAATAAGCAGGTTCATTTTTCTATCCCTCCTGTGGTTTTATAGGCAGTAAAATATCTACGGCAGCGCCTTTTTCCGGAAGATTATATATATAAAAGGATGCGGCATCAAGGTAGATCAGTTTTAACCGGCGCATCAGATTGCCGAGTCCTTTATGATGCAAGTAAAAGTCTTCTTTGTTGGCAGTTGCCTCGTCCAGCGTATCTTTAGAATACCCGGGGCCGTTATCTGTCACTGTAAGATTCAGAAAATTTTGATCTTCAAGCTTGTGGATCTGGGCAGAAATCCGGATCTGCAGGATCTGATCTGGGATAACGGCATATTTAATAGAATTTTCTACAAAAGTCTGGAGGATTAGAGTTGGGACTTTGATCTGAGCAGCTTCAGAAGAAATCTGGATCTGACAATGGATCGTCAGATTGTATCCGATACGCTGCAGCTGTATATAGTTTTGAGTATGTGCCAGCTCATCTTTTAATTCAATGGTGTTTTCTGTATCGTAGATCAGAAAACGATAGTGTTCAGACAGACATAAAACATAATCCTGTATGGATCGGATCTCATTTCGCTGAGCAAGAGCATAAATGCTTTTTAATGAGTTAAGGAAAAAATGGGGCCTTAACTGCAGCCTGAGATATTGGAGTTGGGTCTGCTGTTTGGCAAGCTTTTCTTCATAGGCTTGCATTTTTAGTTCTTTAATGTGCTCCATGAAGGTATTGAACGTGTCATAGACCTCGGCTATTTCATCAACAGTGTTTTCTGTATGGATTTTTTTCTCCAAATTTCCATCCTGTATTTCCAGGATTGTTTTTTTCAGCCGTGTTAAAGGACGGCGGAGCTGACGGCTGGTAAATGAAGTGTAAGCAGCCATGGTCAGTATAGATATGACCAGGATACAGACAGAAAAGATCTGAAGATGGGAAAGCTCCCCGATCATATGCTCTGCTGGTATATCCACAGCCAGGAACAGTCCGTCCGGGATGAGCTCCGTGCGTGTGTGCATGACTTGCCCTGAAAGGGTGTATTCCTGAGATCCATCAGAAAGAATATTATCGTTCTCATCGCAGAAGTAGACAACGGCCAGGGAATTATTGTCAAAATCTAATGTGGTTAATAAATCATCCAAGGAAATGATGACCCCGATATAATTTAAAAGCTTTTCTTTGTAAAATATAATATAATAATGTCCATTAAGATCATGTAAAAAAAACGTATCACTGGGATATTGTCCGGGAGATTCAGAAAGCTCATGGATAAAATCAGATAAAGCGAGGCTTTCATTATTACCGGAAGTGTACGTAGAAGCTACAGGTATGGATAATCCCTGGGACGTTACAAATAGGAGCATGGGATTTTCATATAAGCGAATGTAATTATAGGCTGTACTTGTAATTTCCGCTCCGGACAGATAACGGACACTTTGGTCATCACTCCGATACATTTGCTGGAACTGTGTATCCACAAAATAAACATTAGTAATATACTGTTCTATTTCTTCCAGATCGTGATCGATCTGTTTGCCGATAAGATTTACATAGTCGGAGTAGTTTTCATAGGATTGGTTCCATATAGCGTATCTAGCAAAAATAATGTACCCGAAAAGGATCAGATTGATCGGGACCATAAACGCCAGGATCCCGGCAAAAAGCCGGAAGACCATGCTGTTTTTATGGATCTTCAAAGCAGGCGCCTCCTCTCCGTAAAGAACTGGGTATAGGCTGAAAATGCAATCCTTTCTCTGCTATAGTATAGCAAATTTCCGCCTGAAAAAGAAGCGGACGTTTTTTGACAAAGCACAATTTTTTTATTGCAGGACACAATTTTTTTACTACAGGACACAGCTAAGGTATCCGGGCCAAATAATGCGGCGCATGGTATATCTGTATACATGCATATCTTCTTTTTTTGCGTTAAACATATTGAGAAAACCAATTGAAAATGATAACATAAGGTTGGTTTTATTGAATATAAGAAGGAGAATGAAAACAAATGACAACGCAAAAGCTGAAGACATTTTTCCTGCTTACCTTTAGCACAGTACTTATGGCTGCAGGAGTATATTTCTTTAAGTTTCCAAACAACTTTACCTTTGGAGGCGTTACTGGTTTTGCAGTGCTTATTGCAGAGTTTGTACCTTTGTCAGCCAGCGATGTAAGCTCCTGGCTGAACATGATCCTTTTAGTGGTCGGTTTTATTTTTTTCGGCAAAAAATTCGGGGCAAAAACTGCATATACAACGATTTTGCTGTCTGTTCTTTTGTTGGTATTTGAAAGAGTTTATCCTATGGATGGGCCGTTTACCAGCCAGCCCATGCTGGAGCTGTGCTTTGCCATTGCCCTTCCGGCGGTGGGGTCGGCGATTTTGTTTAATATGGGAGCATCCAGCGGCGGTACAGACGTGATCGCAATGATCCTGAAAAAGTATACCAGCGTAAATATTGGTATGGCGCTTTTGCTGACCGATATTATTGCCGCTGCCGCGGCTTGTTTTATTTTTAATATTGAAACAGGACTTTATGCCTTCCTAGGACTGACAGTTAAGTCCTTTATGGTGGACGGTATTATTGAAAATATCCATTTGTGCAAGTATTTTACTGTGATCTGTGATGATCCGGAGCCTATATGCCATTTTATTATCCATGATCTTGACCGGAGCGCCACAAGGATTGCGGCTACAGGAGCTTTCAGCGGTCATGAAAAGCATATAATCAATACTGTTCTAAGCCGCCCTGAGGCTGTGCGTCTGCGCAATTATATCCATGAGACTCAGCCGTCGGCCTTTGTGCTGATCTCAAATACAAGCGAGATCGTAGGCAAGGGATTCCATAGTATTTAAAAAGCTTCCGGCTTTGCGGCGCCGGGAATAGAAGCTGCGGATGTGACCAGTAACGAAACTTATTAAATATTCATAAACAGGGTACGGTTGGGTTGAATTTGCGCAAAAACTTATGTATAATAAACATAATTTGTTACATATGTGATTAGTAACAAAATTCTTACAGAACCCCCTGAGTCTGCAGGGGGATACTTTATCAGAAAAGGGGATTTATTGAAAATGGGTGGAATATTCAGCATTGACAGTCCGCTGATGCAGGGCCTGAGCAAGATCTTGGACTGTGTTTTTTTGAGCATTTTGTGGGTGGTTTTTTCCATTCCTCTGATCACTTTCGGAGCGTCTACATCTGCCTTGTATTATACGGCGAATAAGACCATAAGAAACAGCCGCGGCTATGTGTGGCAGCAGTTTTGGAGAGGTTTTAAGTCTTCATTTAAGCAGTCCACCTTATTATGGCTGATCTTTGCGCTGATCTTGTTTTTGCTTTATAACGATATTCAGATCGTCGGACTGTTGAACGGCGGTAATCTGACTTTCGCGGCTAAAGTATTTTTTATCGTCCTGATGGCGGTCTTGTGTATGATCATCATGTACATATTCCCATATGTTGCCAGATTTTCAGCGCCTATGAAAAGCGTTGCCAAAAACTGTACGTTTATGATGATACGCCACCTGCCATGGTCATTTCTGGCAGTGCTTGTGGTGGCAGTTTCAGCGTTTATCATGTGGCTGATCCCGATTACTTTGCTCATTATGCCTACCTTAGGGGCATTGGTGCTGACATTTATTTTTGAACGGATCTTCGTCAGGTATATGAGTGAGGAGGACCGTTTAAAGGAGCGCAAGCTCAACGGAAAGGAGTATTTGTAATATTAGCCTATGAAGGAAAGATTGATTCGTTTCATGCAGGGCCGCTATGGTCTGGACCGGCTTTCTCAGGTGATGACGATCGGGGGACTGATCGTTGTGATCATTGCCAGTTTTGCCAGACGCTCGCTGCTGGTAAGTAATTTGATCTATCTTGTGGGAGTGGTCCTGGTAGTACTTGGATATATCCGGGTGTTTTCCAGAAACCATCAGAAGCGCTATGCTGAGAATGAGAAGTTTATGCGGCTTACCGCAGGAATCCGGCGGTTGTTTGGAAGAGAAAAGTATATGATGAAGCAGCGGAAGGACTACCGGATTTTTTCATGTCCCGGCTGCAAGCAAAAGATAAGGATCCCAAAAGGCAAGGGCAAGATTGAAATCACCTGCCCTAAGTGCCATACAAAGTTTATAAAAAAGACGTGATCATTGGCCCGGAGGAAGCTTGGCTTCTTTCCGGGCTTTTTTAAAAATGCCCCGCCGTGTCTTGTTCTAAGCCTTTTTGCCCGGCATATATTGAGTCAGGACAAGTAGTAGCTGAAGTAGTAGTATATGCAAAGTTGGAAATGATTTTACAAAAAAGCCTGTGTCTGATAGAATATGGACAATAGGGTTACTGTGTATTTTGCGAACAGTGACATATTAGGAGATGATAAAACTATGAGAGAGATTATAATTGAAAAACCCTATGCCTATGAGCGCAAGGCACATTACTATGAAACTGACCAGATGGGGATCGTCCATCATTCCAATTATATCCGGTGGATGGAGGAGGCGCGTATTGCCTATATGGAATTTATCGGCCTGCCCTACAAAACTGTGGAGGATAGCCAGATCCTGATTCCTTTGCTGGAGGCTCAGTGCGAGTATAAAAATTATGTGCGCTTTGATGAGACTGTGGAAATTTATCCTAAGGTGACGTATTTTAACGGAATCCGCATGATCCTGGAGTATGATATTGTGGACAAGGAGACTGGAAAGCTCTGTGCCTGGGGTCTGACCCGACACTGTTTTACTACCCCTCAGATGAAGCCGGTTTCTCTGAAAAAGTCCAATAAAGATATGTATGATATTTTCATCAGCTGCGTTGTGCCGGGAAAAAAGGGGCCGAAATAGAATGTGGGGGATCACCGGGAGTGCCGGGAAGCTGAGGCTCAGGGCCTGTTCTATGGTTTTTTATGCGCTATCCCTTACGGAATCGCTGACAGCCCTTATGCCGCGCTTTCCTACTGGGTCAGCGGAATCCCCTTTGACCTTCTTCATTGCGTGGGAATCTTTCAGTCAGCTAAATGGGAATTAAGGGTTGCAAAAATATTTCGGGCCCATTATAATGATAGATAGCGTTTGTATGCTTGTATACAATTAAAAAGGAGGTCCCACATGATTAAGTTACATAAAGGCGGAGCATATTTGTTAAACGGCATGGAGATCGTGGAGGACGGCCCCCAGGCTGCCCAGGCTATTGCCGCAAAAACAGGATGTTCAGTGACGAAAGAAGATGCAGCCAGGCAAACCATTGCCTACGGGACATTAGCGGATCATAATACAGCGCCGGATATGAAGAAGCTGAAGATCCGTTTTGACAAACTTACATCCCATGATATTACTTATGTTGGTATTATCCAGACGGCCAGAGCGTCCGGTCTGGAAAAGTTTCCTATGCCTTATGTGCTCACGAACTGCCATAACAGTCTGTGTGCCGTAGGAGGAACCATTAACGAAGATGACCATATGTTTGGTTTGACCTGCGCGAAAAAGTACGGCGGCGTTTATGTACCGCCTCATCAGGCAGTAATCCACCAGTTTGCCAGAGAGATGCTTGCCGGCGGCGGCAAGATGATCTTAGGTTCTGACAGCCATACCCGCTATGGGGCCCTGGGAACCATGGCCATCGGGGAAGGCGGACCTGAGCTTGTAAAACAGCTTTTAAATAAGACTTATGATATTAATATGCCTGGCGTTGTAGGCGTTTATATGACCGGAAAGCCGGTTCCCGGCGTTGGACCTCAGGACGTGGCTCTTGCTATTATTGGTGAGGTTTTTGCCAATGGCTATGTAAATAACAAGGTAATGGAATTTGTCGGCCCCGGCGTGGAAAACTTAAGCGTAGATTTCCGTATTGGCGTGGATGTTATGACTACAGAAACTACCTGTCTGTCTTCTATCTGGAAAACGGATGACGCGGTGAAGGAGTTTTATGAGATCCATTATCGTCCGGAAGATTATAAAGAACTGAATCCTGGAACCGTGGCTTACTATGACGGCATGATTGAAATTGATTTAGGCACGATCCGTCCTATGATCGCCATGCCTTTTCATCCAAGCAATACCTATACCATTGAGGAGCTGAACGCAAACCTGATGGATATTTTAGATGACTGCGAGAAGAAAGCTCTTGTAAGCTTAGACGGAGCCGTGGACTTTAAGCTGAAGGATAAGGTTCATAATGGCAGACTTTATGTAGAACAGGGCATTATCGCCGGATGCGCCGGCGGCGGATTTGAAAATATCTGTGATGCGGCAGACATTCTTAAAGGCGCCAGCATCGGCCCGGATGAGTTCTCTTTAAGCGTATATCCCGCAAGTACGCCGATTTATATGGAATTAGTGAAAAATGGTTCTGTTGCCACATTGATGGAGTGCGGCGCTATTGTTAAGACGGCTTTCTGCGGCCCGTGCTTTGGCGCTGGAGATACCCCGGCCAATAACGGTTTAAGCATCCGTCATTCTACTCGGAACTTTCCTAACCGTGAAGGCTCCAAGCTTCAGAGCGGCCAGATTGCTTCCGTGGCTCTTATGGATGCCCGTTCTATTGCGGCAACAGCGGCCAATAAGGGCTATCTGACAGCGGCAACAGATATGGATGTGAATTATACAACACCTAAGTATTTCTTTGATAAGCGGATTTATGATAACCGTGTCTTTGACAGCAAGGGCGTGGCAGATCCTTCTGTGGAGATTCAGTTTGGCCCTAATATTAAAGACTGGCCGGCCATGGAAGCTTTGACAGACAATCTTGTCCTTAAGGTTGTTTCTGAGATCCATGATCCGGTAACGACTACGGATGAGCTGATCCCATCCGGCGAGACATCCTCATACCGCTCTAATCCTTTAGGGCTGGCAGAATTTGCCCTGTCCAGAAAGGACCCTGCCTATGTAGGCCGAGCCAAGGACGTTCAGAAGGCTGAAAAGGCCAGAGTGGCCGGACAGGCTCCGGAAGAGGCCTTTGGGGAGATTGCTCCGGTTCTGGCATCTATTAAGTCTGCTTATCCGGATGTGACCATGGAAAATACCGGCATCGGCAGCACGATCTTTGCCGTGAAGCCTGGCGATGGCTCCGCCCGTGAGCAGGCCGCTTCCTGCCAGAAGGTTTTAGGGGGCTGGGCTAATATTGCTAATGAATACGCCACAAAGCGTTACCGCTCCAACCTGATCAACTGGGGTATGCTTCCATTCCTGATTGATGTCGGTGACCTGCCCTTTAAAAACGGAGATTATCTGTTTATCCCGGCGATCCGTCAGGCCATCGTGGATAAAGTATCTCAGGTACAGGCTTACGTAGTCGGCGAAAATGGCTTATCTCCATTCACCCTGCGCCTTGGCGATCTTACCGATGATGAGCGTGAAATCATCCTGAAAGGCTGCCTGATCAACTATTATAGAGATTAAAAAGAAACGATAAACGATATGGATCCCCGGCGGATATGGCATACTTATGGGATTCATGTATATTGCTGAAAATACAATGATTACAGGCAGGGCTTTTACTGCACGGAGAGCGTTGAGCTTGCGAAGGAATGGGCGTGCCC
>CAZMGH010000019.1:3395-50312 GCA_964565805.1 uncultured Lachnospiraceae bacterium | reverse complement strand
TTACATGGTTTCTGTGAAATTAATCTGTTTGGGAATTAATATTTCTTCACAATTTGCTGTCAGATATTCATTAAGCTTGTCCATATCCGGTTCCTTTGTGCCGGAAATATCCGCGCAAAGGATAGGTCGGTGCTGAGCGCTCCAGGCAACATAAGCCTCAGCGTGATCGATACCTTTATAATTGCGCAGAACATGCTCCAGTCTGCCAAGATCCAGGAAGGCACGGCCGGTAAGATTTTCTGTCATGACTGTGCGGCCGCAGGTTTCCAAAATATCCAGGCTGCCGTCCGGAAGGATGCGGGCATTAAGGCCAGTCTGGTAAAGAACGCCGGGACCGTAAGGATTTGTAAGCTTATCGGTCCAGTCTCTGGTGGGATGATCCATAATATAAAGCGTTCCCCATGCGCCAAAGGGCTGCTTGCGGCAGGTTTCATCAAAGACATAAGCTTTCACCTTAGTATCAGCAGGAACATCATGGATCAGTTCATACCCGGCAGCTTCGTTTACAGCGCCAGCTTCCACAAAGTAATGCTTTGGAAAAAGATGTTCCGGAAGATGCTTCTTTAACCGGCGCACGGAGGGTTCTGTGAGCATAGCCTCCATGATCACATCCAGACACTCCATGAAAATCTTAAGCTGCTGCTCATCGAAACGGTTTTTCCAGTATCTGAGCTCATAGAAGTAAAAGCCCTTTTTGTTGGACATTACCTGGAGATGGAAAGGCAGGGAGTCTAACTGGATCGGCTCACGGCGAGCTGGAGCGCCGCCAATTTCATCCAGGTTTAAAATGTCGCCCTGATACTGGAAGAACATTTCGTCCGCATGGAGGGCGGACAGGTGGCACCGCATGGTTTCCATGATCTGACGGGCAGACTTGGACAAGAGGGCAGGGACAGTTTCATGAGGCGTCTTGGTATACCGGAACAAATAGCTAAGAAACAACGGTCCTGCCAGACGTGTCCACCGGCTGTCTGTACGGCCGCTGTGGATACTGGTGCATACGGTATCCTTTTCGTTGCTGAAAATGCTGATACAGTAGTTATAAGCGGTTAAGAACATAACGTTTTCCGAAACTCTGTTTTTCCGGCAGAAAGCATTTAACTGGTTTGGGCTGATCCGGAAGCGGCCTTTAAGGGAAGCATTTTCTCCGCGATCCAGGTCATGGAAATTCTTAAGGGTCAGGATGCTCTTGCTGATGCGCATATCCTTTGTCAGCTTCACATAATAGGCAATGTCCTGTTCACGTTTGCCTTTTGCTTCCCGGGCTTTTTCATCTAAAACATATTCAAACAAACTATATTTTTCTTTTTCTACAGGTTTTCCCGCATAAAGATCGTTTAAGTCTTCAAAAATGATCTTTAAGGTCATGCCGTCGCCAACAATATGAGCAATATCAAGGAACAGATAGTTCGCGCTGTCTGTCTGGTAAATTCCCGCGTGATATAAAGGCTCGTCTTTTTCATACGTATAAGGGACTAAAAGATGCTGGCGGGTTTCTTCAAATTCAGCATCGGTCTGCTTTATAATTGGGATGTGGACTCTCCGGCTGTCATTTCTGAAGCTCTTATAAACGCCCTCATCCAATTGGATAATGGATTTTAATCCGGGATGAATATCAAACAAATCTTCCGCAGCTTTCTGGAGCCGCGCCAGGTCTACGCTGGGATCCAGGCGGATCAGGGACGGAAGGTTCGCTGTGGTATTTCCCCGCATAACATAGGCAAAATAAATCTGCAAGTTTGTTAAAGGATAAACCGGGCGGATAGAGTAGTCGGTCTTTTCTTCATTTAAGGTTTCATTATAGTAAGCTTCCAGCTTTTCCACCGAAGCGTGAGCCATAAGGTCATCCAGGGTAATGGAAAAGTTAAGCTTTTCGGAAAGATCGGTTAAAAGCATAACACTGCCCATAGAGTCCATGCCGGCTCTGTAAAAGTCTGTATCGATGCCAAAATGCTGATGTCCTAAAACCCCTGACACGCAGTCATAGATTTTTTTCTGCATATCTGTTTTAGGCATAACAAGCTTTGCAAGGCTGTCCTGTTCTGCCTGCCTCTGGCTGAAATAATGAGAGCGTATGATCTTTCTTGAGGTTGTTTTTTCAAATGGATCCTTGCGGACACGGAAGTTAAGGATACGCTTAAAGGAAGGCAGCTTCTGATTGATCTTGGCGATGCTTTCCCCTACGGCCCCTTTAATGTCCTCAATATCGCAGGCCTCGGCATATTTAAAGTTGGGATAGATTTCTGCGGTTATGGTATCGTTTTCCTCAAATACAAGAATATCCTCCACAATAGTTTCATCTTCAAACATGTTTTCAATTTCTTCCGGAGCTACATTTTCTCCGTTGCTTAAGATGATCAGGTTTTTCTTGCGTCCGGTAAGATACAGGAAATTTTCATCATCTACATACCCAAGATCTCCAGTACACAGCCATCCGTCCTCTGTGATCGCCTTTGCTGTATTTTCCGGGTCTTTATAATATCCCATCATAACAGAGGGACTCTTGACCTGGATTTCACCGTTGACAATACGTACCTGGCACCGGTCTACGATTTTTCCAACAGAAGCGATTTTGTCGGGACGATCCCAGTCCGGAGCGGAAATAACGGGAGAACACTCAGACATACCGTAGCCCTGCCCAATGGTGATTCCAAGATCCATATAGTTTTTCGCCAGTTCCGGCGTTAAATAGCCGCCGCCGCATACGACCCGCCGGATCCGATGGCCGTAAACTTCTGCTTTAAGATCTTCCATGGAGCGCTCCGGATGCTGTTTTTTAAGAAGACAAAAACGGTTATAAAGAGCTTTGGCCACCATAGGTACCGCACGGAAGGAGGTGGGCTCAAACAGGAGAAGGTGCTGGGACAGCTTGCTCATATCCCGGTTCAGGCACAGAAGGATCCCGTGGCGTATAGCAACAAGGACATCACTGTTAATACAAAACACATGATGGATTGGCAGTATATTTAAAAAGATCTCATCGTCGGTATATATAGTATCAGATGTGCAGAATGTATTGTCGATCAAATTGCGGTTAGAAAGCATAACGCCTTTGCCTCGTCCTGTGGTTCCGGAGGTAAATAAGATCATGGCGCAGTCATTTTCAGAGACATTAGGTGTCACAGTACGTCCGGCAAATTCTTTTAAAATGTTATCCGAGCAGGGGACATGCTTGCCGTGCTGAAGCGATATGTATGATTTGATCCGCGGACAGCGTTCCTTTGCGCCTTCGACTAAAGGATGATGCTCCCAATCGTAAAACAGGATGTCCACATCAGAACGGTTTAAACAGTCTGAAAAATTTTCCACATTCAGCTGTACATCCAGTGGGACAACAGTGTTCCCATTGCTCATAACGCCCAGCATCACTGCAAGATAATGATGGCTTGAGCTGCCCATAAGCCCTACCTGGACCTTATGGCCAATGACAGCATCCTGTTCTTTGGTCCATGCGGCGATAGACTGACATTCATCAGCAAACTGGTGATAGGTTACATCATAAACAACGTCATTATCCTCATAGCGGATGAAAACCCGGTCACCGTACTCTTTCCCGGCGTGTTGCACCAGGTCATAAATGGTTTTAGTATTTTCGTAAGTAATCATAATTTTCCTCTTTTTTGAAAATGGTAAATAGCAAAGTATCATTAAGGCACCGCCATATTCGACCGATGGTCGAATATGGCGGCAATCTTCCGATACAGTCTCATGTTTCGTAAATAATATAGCAAATATAAGAATAAAATTCAATTCAAATTTAAGCGTATATTTCTACGATTTTTGACAGATTTAAAGATAATTTGAACACTGGTCGAAAAGTGTGCCTATGCAATTTGCAATAAGAACGGCAAAAAAATCAGAGAAAAATCGTAAGACGCCGACAGCTTTAACCTGCTGTTGGCCAACGTGCTGCCCACAGCAAGGCGCTGTGGCAGCAGGGAAAGAAAATATTTTTTGACCAGATCGTGGTAAAATGCTATGATAAATAAGGATGGAAATTTAATGGATGCGTCTGCTTTTAGGGACAGATTATCTATGGCCTGTGAAAGGCCGGATAGGAGGAATTTATGTGAATAGCAAAAGAAAATGGCAGGAATTTTTAAAACGGTATGTATTCTTTTGCGCAGGACTAGCCATTATGGCTTTTGGTGTGGCGTTTTCAATTAAAGCAGATCTGGGGACTTCGCCGATCTCCAGTCTTCCTTACGTGGTCAGCCTTTTTACCCCGCTGACTGTGGGAAACATGACCATATTGATGCATATGGTCCTGATCCTGCTCCAGATCATTATTCTTGGAAAGGCCTATGAGAGGATCCAGCTGATCCAGCTGCCGGTCGCTGTTGTTTTCGGGTATTTGACGGATCTTGGTGTGTGGGTCACATCAGGCATTACTTATTCTGCTTACTGGCAGCAGTGGCTTTTGTGTATTGTGGGGATCTTTCTTGTAGGCCTGGGAGTCAGCTGTGAGGTCACTGCCAATGTGGTGACTTTGGCCGGCGAAGGGGTTGTTCTGGCTGTGTGCAAACGGTTTAAGCAGCCTTTTGCCAACATGAAGATCGCTTTTGATGTGACGTTAGTGATTTTGGCGTGTATTTTATCCTTTATTTTTCTTCACGGCCTTTTTGGCGTTCGTGAAGGGACTGTAGCGGCAGCCCTGTGTGTGGGACTGGTGGCCCGGTTTTTTAATACTGCCTTTAAAAAACTTAAAATGGAAAAGCTTTTCAAGTCCTCTTGAATGACAGAACATATTTTTGTATAATAAATGCGTATCCTAACAGATATAGAATGGTTTACGTTTTTGTTTAAATGGATTTTTGCATGTGACAGTTCAACGGAATGAATTGTCGCGAAAATATATAAAAGAACAGGAGGAATGCCGTATGGCAACTTTTTTTGTGAATTTCTTTTCGGAAGAGCTGAAAAGAACGGTAAGTGTCAATGTGATCCTGCCTACAGACAAGTTTTATTTCCCTGGGATGCCGAGGCGGGAAGAGGGCAAGCCTTATAAGACCCTTTATCTCCTTCACGGAGTCCTTGGAAATAATACAGACTGGCTCCATGGAACGCGGATCCAGCGGTGGGCAGAGGAAAAGGACCTGGCTGTGGTCATGCCCTCAGGAGATAATGCATTTTATGTAGATCAGCCGTGGAACTGTAATTATTACAGCCGTTTTATCGGGGAAGAGCTTGTAAAATTTACAAGAAAGACGTTTCCTTTATCCCATAAGCGGGAGGATACGTATATTGCCGGACTTTCCATGGGTGGGTACGGCGCCCTTTATAATGGCCTCAAGTATCATGACACCTTTGGCTGCATCGGCGCCCTGTCCGCTGCTTTAGTGGTGAATGAGCGTCTGCTGGACCGGACCAATGACTGCCTGTTTTTCGCGGAGACAAAGCAGTATGCTCAAAGCTGCTTTGGACAGGACTTAAAGGCTGCCTTGGAAAGTGACGTAAATCCCAAGGTGCTGGTGGATCGCCTGGTTGAGGAAAAGGCAGGATTTCCAAAGATTTTTATGGCCTGCGGTCTGGATGACAGCCTGCTGGCAGCAAACGAAGATTTTGCCGACTATCTGAAGGCGAAAGGCGTGCCCTTTAAGTTTGAGACGGCTCCGGGAGCCCATGAGTGGGATTTCTGGGACCGGTATATAAAAACGATTCTGGACTGGCTGCCTCTTGAAGGTGTAAACCAGGGCATGAACAGCGGCAACGTGGGAATCTGACAGAAGCAGGGGGCTGTTTACCCTGGGAAAAGTGACAGAAACATAAAAGGAGACATAAAAGGAATGATCAAAGAACGTTTGGAAAAGCTCCGCGCCCTTATGTGTGAGAATCATATCCAGTATTACATCATCCCTACCAATGATTATCATTTATCCGAATATGTAGGGGAATATTTTGGCGCAAGAAAGTATATGTCCGGCTTCACCGGATCCGCGGGCGTGCTTTTAGTGGGATTTGAAGAAGCTGGCCTGTGGACCGACGGCAGATATTATATCCAGGCGGAACGTCAGCTGGAGGGCAGTGCCATTACCCTGTTTAAGCAGGGCAGCGAAGGCGTTCCGGTAATGGAAGATTATTTAAAATCTGTTTTAAAGGATCATGAAAACATCGGCTTTGACGGCCGGGTGATTCCCGCGAAAATGGGCTGCGGCCTGGAAGATTATGTCCATGCTCATGGCGGACAGGTGATTTATGATAAAGATCTGGTTGGTGAGATTTGGGATGACCGTCCTGCCCTTTCCATGGAACCGGCGTTTTTGCTGGATGAAAAGTATACCGGGGAATCTGTCCGTTCAAAGCTTGCCCGGGTGAGAGAGAAGATGGCAGAGCGTCAGGCGGATATTCATGTGCTTACATCCCTGGATGACATTGCCTGGCTTTTAAATATCCGGGGAAATGATGTGGCCTGCAATCCGGTGATCCTGTCTTATGCCGCAGTGACAAAAGATAAGGTCTATCTGTTTGTTCATGAGGAAAAGTTTGATAAGGCCATGAAGGAGCACTTTGCTCAAAATGACGTTTGCCTTATGCCTTATAATGATATTTATGAATGGCTGAAAAACATTCCGGCAAATACATCGGTGATGTACAATAAGGAAAAGATCAATTTTTCTATTTATAAAAATATTCCTGCTCAAAGCCCGGTGATTGACTGTGAAAATCCTACCCTTCTTATGAAGGCTGTAAAAAATGATACAGAGATTTCCAACCTGATCAAGGCGCATATTAAAGATGGCGTGGCATTTACTAAATTTATGTGCTGGCTGAAAAATAACGTAGGGAAGATCCCTATGACTGAGATTTCCGCCAGCGACTATCTGGAACAGTGCCGCCGCAGCCAGGAAGGCTTTATTGAGTTAAGCTTTGATACGATCTGCGCCTATAAAGAAAACGCGGCCATGATGCACTACAGCGCTCAAGGCGATCAAAACGCCGTACTTGAGCCGGAAGGACTGCTCCTTGTGGATTCCGGCGGACAGTATTATGAAGGTACCACGGATATTACAAGAACCATGGCTCTGGGGCCTGTGTCTGATGAAATCAAAAAGCACTATACCGCAGTGCTTAAAGGGATGCTGAATCTGGCCAATGCCCATTTCCTTTATGGGTGTATCGGCCTGAACCTGGATATTCTTGCCAGAGGCCCTATGTGGGATATGGGCATTGATTACCGGTGCGGTACAGGTCATGGCGTAGGGTATCTTCTTAACGTTCATGAAGCGCCCAACGGATTTCGGTGGAAACGGGTTCCTGAGCGGGACGATGGAGCTGCTCTTGAGGCCGGCATGGTGACTACCGATGAGCCTGGCGTTTATATTGAAGGCAGCCACGGCATCCGTATTGAAAATGAGCTGGTATGCCGGAAGGGTGAAAAGAATGAGTACGGCCAGTTTATGTACTTTGAAACCATTACCTTTGCCCCTATTGACCTGGATGTGATCGATACAAAATACATGACCGCCACAGATCTGGAACGGCTAAACCGGTATCACAAAATGGTTTATGATACCATTTCCGGGTATTTAACGGAAGAAGAGCGGGAGTGGCTGAAGGTTTACACCCGTCCATTATAATTGTATAAAGGAGCTCCATTAAGGTTATCCTAAAAAGACGATCCGGTAAACAAAAGCATCAAAGCTTTGTCTACTGGATCGTCTTTTTTACGCGCGACACGCCTGGCAAGTGGCCGCTATGCTGTTATTGTGTTGTAGTCGCTTCCGGATCCGACATTACTGTAGTCGTTCCGTCGTCAGCCGAGTCAATGTCGTCAGAAGAATCTGTCGCTGTATCGGTGGATGTATCCGTGGATGTATCCGTGGATGTATCAGAACTCTCTGTTTCCGCCTCGCATGTACAGTAGTAGGACGGAATCTCGGAACCCCGGACCCAGCTGACGCTGGAGCTGTTGCTTGTAGCCAGTCCACCGCATACGGTGCAGATGCGGGCTGCTGTACACTGGGTACATGTTTCCGTAGGCACTTTATCCGATGCCATGATCTCTGTAATAGAATCACAGGAGGAGCTGGCTCTTAAACCAGTTTCGGTACATACCGTAGCCTCTACAATGCCGTCAGGCACATCAAACTCTTTGTCCTCTAGGTCTTTGACGGTATTAATGGAAGTCATGATCTCTGCCCACAGAACTTCATGCTGATACAATTTGAAGCCGCTTCGGTCCGTGGGATTAATATTGTTATCATAGCCAAACCAGATGCCTGCAGTATAGTATGGAGAATATCCAATAAACCAGGTATCCCTATAGCTGTCTGTAGTACCGGTCTTTCCTGCAATGTGCATATTCGGAACATTCACATAACTGCTGGCAGTACCGGCAGAGGTGTTGACAACGTCCTCCATAGCGCTGGTCAATTCATAGGCCGTGGTTGCTTTAATGGCTGTGGAGGTTTCCGGAGAAGTGGCGGAATTTTCCAAAACCACATTATCATTGGCATCCAGGACTTTCGAATAAAATACCGGACGGATATACTGTCCCTGGTTGGCAATGGCTGCATAAGCGGCAGTCAGCTCCAGGTTGGTGACGCCATTATAAATACCGCCGATGGCCAGTACGTCTACCGCATCGTTTACAAGGTCTATCGTTGTAAAATGGAAGTTTTCCGTTAAGTATTGAAGCGCCAGATCAATACCTACGTCTTCCTGAAGGGTGCGGACGGCTACGGTATTTTTAGACTGGGCGATAGCATCCCTGAAGGTCATATTCTGCAGCGTTTCAACCAGGTCTACGTTGCGGACAGTATGTTCTACAGTACCGGATGTTGTTACAACATTTTCATCGATCTTTGTGGTGGCCAAAGTGTCTCCGCAGGCATCCAGAGCCGGCGCGTAGGTGGACAGGATCTTAAAAGCGGAACCTGGCTGGCGGGTGGAATCTGTAGCACGGTTTAAGGCAAAGTTTACCGTCTTTTCGCCCCGGCCGCCGATAATAGCGGAAACATAACCGGTAGACTGTTCGATGACAACAAAGGAGGACTGGACCTGGGGGGAAAGGCTAATACTTTCCACATACTTTGTCTCGCCTTCAACAATGCCTAAGGAATCCTTGTAGCTCTGTATCGTTTCCATGGCCTCTTCTTCTGTGGAGAAGAAGGCGTAATCTTCGCCGGTGTACTCCAGAAGGTTCTCTGTGTTGTAATTTACCGTCGTATCATCGTCCGCATCATCCGGATTCGTATAAATAGACAGAGTGTATTCCAGCAAGTACTCTGTGTTAGGGAAGTTGGAATCATCGGCGTAAGCCTCATCAACGATCTGCTGAATATCCGGATCTTGAGCAAGATAAATCTTATAAGCGCCGCTGTAAATAGCGTTATAGGCCTCTTCCTGAGTATATCCCGCAATGGTTTGAAGATCCTCGATGACCTGTTCAATGGCGGCTTCCTCGTAGTAGGTATACACTTCTGCCTGCTCCGCTGTATAAGCTGCGGCGTTTGCCGCGATTTCTTCATAAATGCCTGTGTCGGCAAGCGCCTCGTCCCGTGTAGCCTCATCGATCATCCCTTGTTCATACATATAATTGATCGTTGTTTCGCGGCGGGTATTATTGGTTTCCGGGTTGTCCACCGGGTTGTTGTTGGTAGGACTCTGGGCGATACTGGCTAAAACCGCTGCTTCGGAAACATCCAGTTCGCTGGCGCTTTTATTAAAATAATAGTTTGCGGCAGCTTCCACACCATAGCAGCTCTTGCCAAGGTTAATGGTATTCAAGTAAGCTTCCAGGATCTCATCCTTGCTCAGCTGTTTTTCCAGTTCAAGGGCCAGGTACTGTTCTTGGAACTTACGTCGGAAACGTAAAAGCTGGTTGCTTTCAGCGCCGCCGGAAAATACAGTAAGCTTTAAAAGCTGTTGAGTGATCGTACTGGCACCCTCGGTAAAATTACCACCATTGGCAAGGCCCACAAAGAAGGCACGGACGATACCTTTCGGGTCAATACCGTTATGAGTGAGGAAACGTTCATCCTCCAGAGCAATAAAGGCGTTCTGGACGTTCTCACTGATCTGGTCGATGGATACATAGATACGGTTGGATTCGGTTCCAACGATTTCATGCTGCAGCTCGCCGTCAATGCTGTAAATGTAGGATTTAAACGCTTTTGGCGCAATGGCGGTAAGGTCCAGTTCCGGGGAGCTGTCAATAATGCCCTGAAATCCGCCGAGGCCGGCAGAAACTCCGATGACTGCAACTAAAATAAAACATATGATAAACACCCGGAATACGGTAAAGACGACTTTTTTCTCAGCTTTTTTGGCACTGGAACGCAGTTTTTGCTTCTTTTTCGATATGCCATATTTACTGTAATCCAATTCTTTGATTCCTCCTTTGACTAAGTATATGCTGTTTTATTATAGCAAATAAATGTGATGAAATAAAGAACAAAATTTTATAATAAATTATTTCCCACAAGGCCTGGATTATGATACACTAGACGATGAGACAAGCGTCAAAAGGTCAACAGACAGGAGCGCGTTTATGGAAAAGGAATTTAAGATCATTTATCAGGGCGGGAGCAGTGAGATCGAAGAGAAAAAGTCCCGCTTTATTGGGGATATAAGGCCAGTATCCACTCAGGAGGAGGCGCTGGAATTTATTGAGTCTATACGAAAGAAATACTGGGATGCAAGGCACCACTGTTATGCCTATGTTCTTGGGGAAAAGGATGAGATTGCCCGGTGCAGCGATGACGGAGAACCGGCTCAGACCGCAGGCCGTCCGATGCTTGATGTTTTATACGGGGCAGGGGTACATAATGTGATCGCTGTAGTGACCCGGTATTTTGGCGGAACGCTTCTTGGAACCGGAGGGCTGGTCAGGGCCTATTCCAAGGCAGTGGCGGCAGGTCTAGAAAACTGCCGGATCCTTACCCGGGAAACCTGTGAGAAGATCCTTGTTACATCGGATTATCCCTCTCTTGGGAAAATCCAGTATATTGCAGGAAACATGGATGTTCCCTGCCTGGATTCCGTGTATACGGATTCTGTGACCGCCACCTGGCTGGTACGGGCAGATAAAAAGGCCTCGTTTATTAAGAAGCTTACTGAGGCTACCAGCGGCCAGGCCAAGATCACCAGCCAGGGACAGTGTTTTGCGGCTTTTTCCGGCAAGGATGTGATCCTGCTGTAACAGGGCCGGAGCCCTACAGTGGAGCAAAAGCGTGGCGCGGCGCCAGCGGCTGTGATCCCGGCCCGAAAAGCCTGGCGTGACGCCGACCGCTTTCGGGCTGTCAGCTTTCGGTAATATAGCCGATATTTTCCGGATGTGGAAGCCAGGGCTCTTTATATTTTTTCAGAATATCCCTTAAGGTCCGCATGGGTTCGGTGACAAATTTATCTTTATGATAGACAAGATAAAAGGACCGGTCCCATGCATTTTCCTTGTTCAGGAAGATTTTCAGGCTGGCGTTTTTCATCTCGCTTTCCACAAGGCGGACGGAGATGGCTGTTAAGCACCGGTTATATAAGACAATGCGCTTAATGGCGTCCGGACATCCGGCTTCGCAAATGACCTGAAGGGGGACATTTACCCGGGTCATATAATCTGTAAACAGTTTTCGTGTGCCGCTGCCGGGTTCCCGAAGGACAAAGCTGTAGTCTTTCAGCTGGGCGATGTGGACCTGGGGCATTTTTGCGATGGGGTGATCCGGGGCAGCGGCCAGGACAAGATAATCCTTGGCAATGGGAATACTGATCAGATCGGGACTTTCTACGATCCCTTCCACAATACCTATATCCAGCTGGGATTTTAAAAGCATTTCTTCAATGGTGTGGGTATTTCCTACATAGGTATATTGAGACAGGGAATGGATGGCCTGATCCAAGTCATTAATGATCCCCGGGAGCAGGCATGTGCCAATGGTTATGGTGGCCCCTAAGCGCAGGAAATTTCCCTTTTCCATGCCGTTCATGGCATCCTCCAGCTGCTGGTACTGCTCCAGGGTGCGCACAGCATAGTTAAACAGGGTCTTTCCTTCCGGGGTAATAAAAAGCTTCTTGGAAAGCCGTTCAAAAAGCAGGACCTGATAATGCTCCTCCAGCTCCCGTATCGCCTGACTGACCGTAGGCTGGGAAATGTAGCAGTTTTGAGCGGCCGCGCTCATTTTTCCTGTTCTTGCAACTTCTACAAAGATCTTAAGATGGCGCAGAGTCATAAAAACCTCCTTAAATCTATCCGAATCACTTTTTTTGCAGAAAATGCCGAGATTTACGGTTGCCGTGAATCGTAACATAGATTTTATCTATGATTATGATTATAAAATATCACTTTTATTAAATTATATCAAGTGCTATACTATGAAAATGAGGACGTAAAGCCAGGCTATAACGGACCGACATTTAATTAGGTTAAACTTAAAGATCAGGAGGAGAATATATGGCAGCTTTAACAGTAAGCCCGGAAAATGAAAAGCGGGTAAAAGCCATGGGCTTTTTAAGTAATAAGGGAACGGATAATTTTTCAGCCAGGATCATTACAGTGAATGGAAAGATTTCAGCAGAGCAGATGGAATGTATCGCGGAGGCGGCAAAGCTGTACGGCAACGGGACAGTGACCTTTACTACCCGTCTCACTGTGGAGGTCCAGGGGGTCCCTTATGAAAAGATTGAGGAATTTCAGCAGTACATAGCCAGGGCCGGACTTGTTACCGGCGGCACCGGATCTAAGGTTCGCCCGGTAGTATCCTGTAAGGGAACCACCTGCCAGTATGGCTTGATTGATACATTTGCCTTATCTGAGGAGATCCATCATCGATTTTATGAAGGCTGCAGTCGGGTATGCCTTCCCCACAAGTTTAAGATTGCTGTGGGGGGATGTCCAAATAACTGTGTAAAGCCGGATCTGAACGATCTGGGAATCATCGGACAGAGGATCCCTGATTTTGATGAGAACCGCTGCAACGGCTGCAAAAAATGTTCTGTTGAGGCTGCCTGTCCTATGGGGGCCTCAAAGGTTGTGGACGGCGTGTTAAGGACGAACAAAGATATTTGCAATAACTGCGGCCGGTGCGTGGGCAAGTGCCGGTTTGACGCCATTGAAGACGGCCAGACCGGATATAAGATTTATATTGGCGGACGCTGGGGCAAAAAGGTGGCGCAGGGCCGTGCTTTAACAAAGATCTTTACCGATAAAGAGGAGGCGCTTAATGTAATCGAAAAAGCCATCCTTCTTTTTCGAGAACAGGGCAGGACCGGCGAGCGTTTCTCCCAGACCGTGGACCGTCTTGGCTTTGAAAATGTAGAGCAGCTGCTTCTTGCCAATGATCTTCTTGACCGGAAGCAGGAAATTCTTGACGCAAACCTTCATGTTACCGGAGGGGATTGAAATATCATCCCATTTAGGCTATGATAAAGTATAGACTCCGTTTAAAGGAGGTGGCTTATGTGGCAGAGGTATACGGAAGCTTTGAATACATCCATAAAATAAGTCTTACGGAGATTCTGGAAGAGCTTACCAGGAAAGAACTGATCAGTCTTTGTAAACGCCATGGGATGCGCCGCTATTCGGACCTGAATAAGGCCGGGCTCATAAAGGCGATTTCCAGATATATTTTAAATGAAAAGGTGCTTTACAATTACTTTATCTGTATGAATGACAGCGAAATTGAATATGTGCGTATGGCCGGTGATTATGACGGTATTGTGGATGAAACAGAGCCTGCGGCGCTTACGTATATGATCATCGGCGGCTATGCCGGATTTACGAAAAATCTGGAATTCGGCATCCCCTGGGAGGTTCTGGAAGGTTTCGCCAGACTGGATACAGAGGATTTTGAAGAAAAACGCCGCCGGGTATGTCTCATAGGTAATTATAGTCATATTGCCAATTATCTGTACGGCGTTACTCCGCCCATGCAGGTGGTGAAAATGTTCAATCAGTATGAGAAAAAGAAAACGGATTGGGCTGAGGTGATCCATACCTATCGGATCATTGAAAAGTACCGGTGTGATTTTGTGTATGCTGATGAATATTTTGTGGATACTGTATTTAGAAAAAATTACAGAGAACTGTTAAAGCTCCAGGGAAATATTCCTTATTACATTCCCTCCAGAGAAGAAGTGGAGGAATGGTGCCAGGTCGGCTTTCCCACTTCAACAGAGTACCTTTTGGTTTTGTACCGGTATATGACCCAGCAGCTTTGGATTTCCGATGATCTGGCTGCGGATATATGTTTTATGTTGGAAAATACGGTACATATCGGCTGCACCTTGAGAAATGTTCAGGATGAACTGAGACGCTACGGCATCCAGTGCCGTACAAAACGTCAGTGCCGGGAATTTAAAGCTCTTTTGTCCGGTCTTATCGATCATTCCCGAATGATCATTTACCGGGGCTATACCCCGGCAGAAGCAGCCCGCTTATAAAATGCAAAGGAGAGATAAATATGTCAAAGACCAGAATTATCATGCATGGCTGTAACGGAGCCATGGGTCAGGTGATCAGCCGCCTGGCAGCAGAAGATGAAAATGTGGAGATTGTCGCAGGCTTGGATATTGCGGATAAAGGATTATATGAGTATCCCGTTTATGTAAATCCCGAAGACTGCCGGGAACCTGCGGACGTGATCGTAGACTTTTCCGTAGCGGCCGCAGTAGACGGAGTGGTGGATTTTGCTTTGGAGAAAAAACTTCCCCTGGTGCTTTGCACGACAGGATTATCCCAGGAGCAGCTTGTCCGGGTGGACGAGGCGGCAAAAGTGATTCCGGTACTTCGCTCCGCGAATATGTCCTTAGGTGTCAACATGGTATTTAAGCTGGCAGCCGCTGCTGCTCAGGTTCTTGCAAAAAGCGGCTATGATATAGAGATCGTGGAAAAGCATCACAATAAAAAGATAGACGCTCCGTCCGGCACAGCTCTGGCCATTGCCGACGCCATGAATGAAGTGTTAAACCATGAGTATACCTACAAGCTGGACCGGAGCCAGGTCCGTGAGCGCCGGGATCCGAAGGAGATCGGCATCCAGGCCGTCCGGGGCGGAAATATTGTAGGAGAGCATGAGATTTTCTTCTGCGGAACAGATGAAGTGGTAGAGATCCGCCATACAGCATATTCTAAAGCTATCTTTGGAAAAGGCGCCATTAAAGCTGCCATATTTTTAAAGGATCAGGCTCCGGGCATGTATGCTATGGCAGATGTGATCGGCTAAGCTTTTAAAGTTTTGTACCACTTACAGTTGATTATGGATGAATGAGGTTGTGCACAATGAATGACGGTTTTATCAGAGTTGCAGCGGCAACGCCTAAGCTTCGTGTGGCAGATTGCGAGTATAATGTAGAACAGATGGCTCAGTGTCTTCGGGATGCCTGTCATGAAGGGGCAAAGCTGCTGGTTTTTCCCGAGCTTTCTATAACCGGCTACACCTGCGGGGACCTGTTTTTACAGTCCAGTCTTCTTGGGGGAGCCCTTGCCGGGCTTGGGGAGCTGTTAAAGCTTTCCAGAGATGAGGATCTTGTGATCGTGGCAGGACTTCCGGTGGTTTTTAACCAGAAGCTTTATAATGTGGGGGCTGTGATCCAAAAGGGTCGCATCCTTGGCCTGGTGCCTAAGGAAAATATCCCCAACTATTCTGAATTTTATGAGGCCCGACATTTTAATCCCGGGCCAATAAAGGCTGAAAAGGTAAAGATTCTTGATCAGGAAACATGGTTTGGCAGCAGGATCCTTTTTTCATGTACGAATAGGAGTGATTTTGTCCTGGCCCTGGAGATCTGCGAGGATCTGTGGGTGCCTGCCCCGCCAAGTATCAGCCACGCCTGCGCAGGGGCTACAGTGATCGCCAATCTGTCTGCCAGCGATGAAGTGACTGGAAAGGATACGTATCGGCGGGAACTGGTCTGCGGCCAGTCTGCCCGGCTGGTCTGCGGCTATATTTATGCGGACGCGGGGGAAGGGGAATCTTCCACAGACCTGGTTTTTGGCGGTCATAACCTGATCTCGGAAAACGGTGTTCTTCTGAAGGAATCCAAACGGTTTGAAAATCAGATGATTTATGCGGATCTGGATCTGGAAAAGCTGGCTGCGGAGCGGCGGCGCATGACGACATTTGTGCCCTGGGGACGGGAGGATTATGTGATCGTTCCTTTTGAGCTGGGAATCATCCGGGAGCAGCTTTGCCGGTTTATCGATCCGGCGCCTTTTGTGCCTTCTGACCGGTCTCAGAGAGAAAAACGCTGTGAGGAGATTTTAAAGATCCAGGCCATGGGATTAAAGAAGCGTCTGGACCATACAGGAAGCCGCTGCTGCGTGGTGGGGATTTCCGGAGGACTGGATTCTACCCTGGCTCTTTTGGTCGTAGTCCGGGCCTTTGACATGCTGAACCTGGACCGGAAAAATATTATTGCTGTGACCATGCCCTGCTTTGGCACCACAGACCGGACTTATAATAATGCCTGCAGCCTTGTCAAGGCTCTTGGAGCCACTTTGAAAGAAGTGGATATTAAGGCCGCTGTAAGGATCCATTTTGAGGATATTGGCCATGATGAAAGTGTCCATGATGTGACTTATGAAAATTGTCAGGCCAGAGAGCGGACCCAGGTGCTCATGGATATTGCCAACCAGCAGGACGGCCTTGTGGTAGGCACCGGTGACATGTCTGAACTGGCTCTTGGCTGGGCCACCTATAACGGGGATCATATGTCTATGTACGGGGTGAATGTCTCTGTGCCTAAAACCCTGGTGCGCCATCTGGTGCGGTATTACATGGATACCGCCGGAGATCAAAGATTAAAAGACACCTTGATGGATGTGCTGGATACTCCGGTAAGCCCAGAGCTGATCCCGCCTAAGGATGGGGAGATTTCCCAGCGGACGGAGGATCTTGTAGGGCCTTATGAGCTTCATGATTTTTATTTGTATTATGTGATGCGTTTTGGTTTTCGCCCATCCAAAATCTATCGCCTGGCCTGCGCGGCTTTTGAGGGGGTCTATGACTCTGAGACCATCTTAAAGTGGCTGAAAAAGTTTTACTGGAGGTTCTTTTCCCAGCAGTTTAAGCGTTCCTGTCTGCCGGACGGCCCAAAGGTGGGAAGCGTTGCCCTTTCCCCAAGAGGTGACTGGCGTATGCCAAGCGATGCCTGTGTGGCTTTGTGGCAGAAGGATCTGGAAAGACTTTTACAGGATTAAAAAAACGTAAAATCCCCCGGCGCTTAAAAAGGTGACGGCGTCTGTCCGCCTCAAAGCGTTTCGGGGGATTTGGTGATTTTACTCCGGTGTGTATTTGATTTCATAAGCACCCTCCATTAACGATCTTTTAATATATCCTATGAGCCGGAAAAGAAAATATGAGTGAAAAAGGTGATGAAAATGGCGCTGCAGTTGATTTTGGGAAGCTGCGGCTGCGGAAAATCCCACCGGATGTATGAACAGCTGATCAGGGCATCCACGGAGCATCCGCAGCAAAATTATATAGTTATCGTGCCGGAGCAGTATACCATGCAGACACAAAAAAACATAGTTTCCATGCATCCCCGCCATGGGGTGATGAATATTGATATTTTAAGTTTCGGGCGTCTGGCTTTCCGGGTGTTTGAAGAGCTGGGGAGAAATGACGCCCGGGTCCTGGAGGATACGGGAAAGCGTATGGTCATCCGGAAGGTTTTAGAGCAAAAACGGCGGGAACTTAAGGTTTTTGGGGGAAGTATCCCAAAGACCGGCTTTTCCGGAGAGATTAAGTCCATGATTTCCGAGCTTTTACAGTATAATGTTTCCGTGGAACAGCTGACCGCTTGTGTTCGGCAGCTTCCGGATCACAGCGTCCTTGGAGGAAAGCTTGGGGATCTTGCGGTGATCTATGAAGGATTTAAGGAATATATTGAAGGCCATTTCCTTACAGCGGAGGAGATACTGACCTGCCTGAGCCCGTTGATCCGGGACTCTGCGCTGGTGAGGGACAGTTATATTTACCTGGATAATTTTACCGGCTTTACTCCGGCCCAGTATCAGGTGCTGGCCCAGCTTTTAACATGCAGCAGGGATGTGGTCATAACTCTGACTGTGGACATTCGCGCCAACCCTTATCATATTTATAATAATTATGAGCTGTTTTATCTGACAAAAGAAACCATCTATCGTTTGGAAAAGCTGTGCAGGGAAATTCGCTGTGAGCGGAAGGAGGATCTTTTGCTGGAAGGGGGCAAGAAGGGCCGATTTGAAGGAAGGCCGGAGCTTTTTCACCTGGAGCGCAATCTTTACCGGAGAGGCCCAAAACCCTATGAGGGGCCTGTGGAGAGGATCACATTAAACTGCGCTAAAAATCCGGGAGAGGAGACCCGGCAGATTGCCCGGACTATCCGGCGGCTTGTGCGGGATCAGGGCTACCGGTATCGGGATATTGCCGTGATCTGCGCCGATGTGGCCGGGTACCGGCATATGGTGGAGCGGGGCTTTTTAAAAATGGATATTCCATGTTTTATTGATATGAAGCGGAGTATTTTAGGCAATGCTTTTGTGGAATGTTTAAGAGCGATCCTGGAAATGTTCGCGGATCATTTTTCTTATGAAAGCGTGTTCCGGTATTTGCGCAGCGGATTTTCCGGGATTTCCGAGGAAGATATTGACCTAATGGAAAATTATGTTCTGGAATTTGGCATCCGGGGAGCTTCAGGCTGGAAAAACACATGGATGAAGCGGTCAAAGCATATGGATGATGTCCGTCTTCTTTTGTTAAATCAGATCCGTGAGGGCGCCTTTGAGGAAATCTGGCCTGTGCATGAAGTGTTTTCTGACCGGGAATCTACTGTCCGGCAGCGGACCGATGGGCTGCGCCAGTGGATCTACCGCATGGACATTAAGGCAAAGCTTGAGGATATATCCCGGGCCTTTGACCAGAAAGGGGAGCTTTCCATGGCCAGGGAGTACAGTCAGGTGTATGATGTGGTTATGGATCTGCTGGAAAAATACGGAGATATTCTTGGGGATGAAAGAATTTCCATGAGAGAATACGCTCAGATTTTAGACGCAGGCCTGAATGAGGAGCGCCTTGGCCTGATTCCTCCGGCAATGGACCAGGTCATGGTGGGGGATATTGAAAGGACACGGCTGGATCATGTGAAAGTACTGTTTTTTATGGGCATGAATGAAGGTATCGTGCCAACGTCGGCCAAGGACGGGGGACTGATCTGTGACCGGGAAAAGGAGCAGCTTTTAAATATGCATATGGAGCTGGCGCCAACGGCCCGGCAAAAGGGATATTTTGAACAGTTTTACATTTATACGGTCCTTTCATCGGTCAGTGATCTTGTCTATCTTTCCTACAGCCAGGTCAGCGCCGGGGGAAAGAGCCTGAGGCCTTCCTCCCTGATTCGGCGGATTATCCGGATCTTCCCAGGATTAAAGGTAAAGATGTGGGAGGAGCCCCAAAACTGGCAGGAGTGGGTAGATGACCCAAGCGAAGCCTTTGATTATTTTGTGGACGGTTTAAATCAGCTTCATGAGCAGGCCCCTAATACGTTATGGATGGAGCTTTATTCATGGTTTTTAAAACAGCCGGAATATAAAAAACTGGTGGATCAGGTGCTAGACGCGGCATTTATTTCCTATATCTCCACCCCCTTGTCCAAGGCGGCGGTCCGAGCCCTTTATGGAAACCGTCTGGAAAACAGCGTGACGACTTTGGAAAATTACTCGGCCTGCGCCTATGCCCATTTCCTTCAGTATGGCCTGTGCCTTTCCCAGCGGGAGGAAAATAAGATCCGGACGCCGGATCTGGGGATCATCCTTCACCGGGCCCTGGAGCTTTTTGCTGCCGGCTTAAAGGCCAGAAACTATACCTGGCGGGATGTGCCGGAGGATGTGAGGGAGGAATTAAGCCGTGACTGCGCCATGGAAGCGGCCAAAGGCTTTAATCATACCATTCTTTTGGAAACAAAGCGGAATCAGTATCAGATCCAGCGTCTGGCGCGGTATGTGCTGCGGACCACTTGGGCCATTAAGCAGCAGCTTGGCCGGGGGGATTTCCTGCCGGAGGCCTTTGAGCTTCGCTTTGACAGTGATGCCCTAAAGGATTTCTCAGATATTATGATCGGCGATGACGGGATGATGAAGCTGAAAGGAACCATTGACCGGATCGATGTGTGCCAGGCCGGGGATAACCTCTATGTAAAAATTGTAGATTATAAATCCGGAAGTCAGAAATTTGATATTGTGGAACTGTACCACGGCCTTTCCCTTCAGCTGGTGGTGTATATGAATGCGGCCAGAGCTCTGGAGGAAAAGACGCATCCCGGGAAAACGGTGATTCCTGCCGGGATTTTGTATTATAATATTGACGATCCTATGATCGAGAGAGACGATTTTGAAATCATGGACAATGAAAATGCTCGGGAGGAGATCATGGAGGATGTGCTTTTAAAGCTGAAAAGCAATGGTCTGGTAAATTCCAGCCCTGAGGTGATCCGCATGTTTGACCGGGAATTTACAAAGGATTCCTCTGTGATCCCCGTGTCCTTAACGTCCTCCGGTGCTTTGTCCAAAAGATCCCAGGCAGCCACTTCCGATCAGTTTGACGCTCTGGGAACTTTTGCGGCGCAAAAGGTGGAGACTTTGGGGCAGGAGATCCTTAATGGGAATATTTCCATTAATCCTTATACCCGGGGGAATAAAAACGCATGTACCTACTGTCTGTTTCGCAGTGTATGCGGCTTTGATGAAAGAATCCGGGGATTTTCCTACCGGCGTCTGACCGGGATGAGTGCGGATGAGGCATGGAAGGCTATATTTCAGTGGAATGAGGATCACAAGGAGGTGAAGGATCATGGCAGCTCAGTGGACCGATGAACAAAAGCAGGCCATTTGGGAGCGGAATGGAAATATTTTAGTATCTGCCGCCGCAGGCTCGGGAAAAACGGCGGTGCTGGTGGAGCGTATCTTTACCCTGCTTACAGACCGGCAGCATCCTTTAAATATGGATAATCTTCTGGTAGTAACCTTTACCAACGCCGCTGCCGCGGAAATGAAAGAACGGGTGGAGGACCGGCTTTTAAAAAGCCTGGAAGAAGACCCGGAAAATGATCATGTGGCCCGGCAGCTGGCGTCTATGGGCAGCGCTCAGATCATGACCATCCACAGTTTCTGTCTTCAGATGATCCGAACCCATTTTAATGAGATTGATGTTGACCCGGCCTTTCGTATTGGGGAGGAGACGGAGCTGACCCTCATGCGGGGAGACGTGGCGGCCAGCTTGATGGAACGCCATTATGAGGCGGAGGATCCGGATTTCCTGGAATTTGTGGAGTGCTTTGCCAAAGGGAAAATGGATAAAGGAATTGAAGAGCTGATCCTTCAGGTGTATGAGTATTCCCGCAGTTATCCTCAGCCTGAGATGTGGCTGAAGGACTGTCTGAAAAGCTTCCAGGTTCAGGATGAAGCGGATTTGTCCCGTCTGTCCTCCGTCCGGTTTTTAATGGACTATGTGAGTAAGCTGGCAGAGGAAATGTCCGATGCCCTGGAAAGGGGCCTTGCCTTGTGCCGGGAACCGGACGGCCCGGTATTTTATGAGGAAATGCTGGCCTCAGACCAAAAAACAGTAGAACGGCTTAAGGTCTGCCGTACCTTTGATGATTACCATGGCCTTTTATCGGATCTGTCCTTTATGGCCTTATCCAGGAAGAAAATGCCCGATGCGGATCCGGAAAAAAAGGAGCAGGTGAAAACTCTCCGGGCCTTTGTGAAGGATACCCTAAATCAGCTGAAGGAGGACTATTTTTCAAAGGATGGGAAAACTACGGCAGCCCAGCTTAAGCGGATGCAGCCCCAGATGGAAACCCTGACCCGGCTGGTGGTGGAATTTTCCCAGGATTACCAGGAGGCTAAGGCAGCGAAAAACATGGTGGATTTTGGAGATCTGGAGCACTTTGCCCTGGACATTCTCACGGTCCTTAATGCAGATGGTACCCTGTCACCGTCACCGGCCGCCCTGGAGCTGTCCGGTCAATACTTTGAAATCCTTATTGATGAGTATCAGGACAGCAATCAGGTTCAGGAGACAATACTGACAAGTATTTCCCGGGAGCGGCAGGGAAATCCCAATATGTTTATGGTAGGCGATGTAAAGCAGAGTATTTACAAGTTCCGCCTGGCCAGGCCGGAGCTGTTTATGGAAAAGTATGAGTCTTACCCAAATATGGGGGAAAAGTACCACCGGATCGAGCTTCACAAAAATTTCCGCAGCCGCCCTGTGGTCCTGGATTTTGTGAATTTCCTGTTTTACCGGCTCATGGCCCGGGATCTGGGAGACATTGATTATACCAAAGACGCGGCCTTATATCCAGGCGCCGTTTTTCCTTCCCCGGAAGATCCGGACACACTGTACGCGGATCATGCCCAGGTGCTTTTAGTCACTTCGGGGGAGGAAAATGTAGGTGAAGCTGAGGAAAACAGCCAGGAGTCTAAAGAGAAAACATCAAGAGAGCTGGAGGCCGGGGCAGTGGCCCTGCGCATCCGGGAAATGGTGGAGGGCCCGCATCCTTTTCATGTGACAGACAAGGCAACCGGGGAATTTCGTCCGGCCAGATACGGGGACATTGTGATTTTGCTTCGGACCATGTCCGGCTGGGCGGATACTTTTGTGAAGGTTCTTGGGGAGGAAAATATCAGCGCCCAGGCAGAAACGGTCACCGGATTTTTCTCAGCGCCTGAGATCCGGGTCGTCCTGGCCTGCCTGAATGTTATTGACAATCCCCGCCAGGATATTCCTCTGGCAGCGGTTTTAAAATCCCCTATAGGAGGATTAACGGATGAAGAGCTGGCGATGGTTTCCGGCGTTTACGGGCCGGGAAGCAGCGGAAAACACGACCTGTATGATGAGTGCCAGACATTTCTTAAGGAGGACAGTACCTTGTTTTTACAGGAATATTATCCCCTTGAAACCATACAGATGGTGAGAGAAAAGCTGGCGCGCTTTATGAGTATGCTTTCAGATCTTCGTCAATGTGTGGCCTTTACTCCGGTTCATGAGCTGATCTTAAAGGTTTATGATGTGACCGGCTATTATGCCTGTGCCAGCGCCATGCCTGGGGGACAGAAGCGACGTGCCAATCTGGATATGCTAGTGGAAAAGGCTGTGGATTATGAGAAAACAAGCGATCAGGGACTGTTTAACTTTTCCCGGTATATTGAGCGGCTGAAGCTGTATGAGGTAGACTTTGGCGAGGCGGCGTCTGGCAATGGCTATGAGGATACTGTGCGCATTATGAGTATCCATAAAAGTAAAGGTCTGGAATATCCCATTGTGTTTGTGTCCGGTCTTGGCAAGGCCTTTAATCAGCAAGATGCCCGAAGCTCCCTGCTGATCCATGCGGACTTTGGTTTTGGCCCGGATGTGATCGATACGAAATGGCGGCTAAAGGCGCCAACGATCCAGAAGAAGATCCTGGCAGCCAAAACTGTGCTGGAAAATCTGGGAGAAGAGCTGAGGGTCCTTTATGTGGCCCTTACCCGTGCCCGGGAAATGCTGGTGCTTACCGGCTATGTGGCAGACATGCCAAAGGCCTTAGGCCGGTGGATGTCCCAGCAGGGTCAGGGACTTCTTCCCTTTAATGTGCGGCAAAGCGCCAGAAGTTTCCTGGACTGGATCATGCCGGTGCTTTTATACCACCGGAGCGCCCACCCATTATTAGAGGCTTATGGGGTCACAAGCCCGATTTTTAACCCGGATTATGAGGCAGATGTAAGTATCGCCATCCGGGAGATCCGTGCCCGGGAAATCTTTACAGCTATTGCTCATAAAGGCGCCCATGGTATGTTAAAACGGGAGCTTTTAGACCACTGGGATACAGAACGGGTTTATCTTCCGGAAATGCATGAGGCCATGGACATGTATTTAAAATGGGAGTACCCATTTACCCATGAGCGGGGACTTCATATGAAAATGTCAGTATCCGAGCTAAAGCGCATGAGCCAGATGGACACCGGCTTGGAAGAAGCGGAAGAACCCCATGCTTTGTATGAGCCGGAGCAGGAGGCTACGGACCGGGCGCTGACCCGCCAGGAACGGCTGGAGCGGGCCGCGCTTCGGGGAACGACGGTGCATAAGATCCTGGAGCGGATGGATATTGCTTCGATCCATTCCCCAAAAGATGTGTATGCCCTGGTCCACCGTCTCACATCTTCGGGGTTGATCAGCGAATATGGAGCTTCCCTAGTGTATGTGCCGGGACTTTACCAGTTTGCCCGGTCTAAAACCGCCCGCCGTATGGCCAGGGCAAAGGAAGAAGGGAACCTGTACCGGGAGAAACCGTTTGTTATGGGTGTTTCCCCGTCTAAGGTTCACGGGACCGGTGATGAAAATGACATGGTCCTGATCCAGGGGATCATTGACGCCTGGTTTGTGGAAGATGGCCAGGCAGTGATCGTGGACTACAAAACCGACTATGTTTCTGATGATGGGGAGAGCCTTGTGAAGAAATATAAGGCCCAGCTGGATTACTATGCCCTTGCCCTGGAGCAGATCACTGGGGTAACAGTAAAGGAAAAAATCATCTATTCCCTTGGTTTGGGAAAGGAAATTTGGGCTTAAAAGAAAGGAACGAGGTGACGGGAAATGAAACAGCCGGACAGTACAAAGTTTTTATACCGGCAATATATGCTGAGCCAGTCCTATGAGCTGTATTATTACAGGGATCACCCTGTGCGGGGCGTTGAGCCTCATCAGCACGAGTTTTATGAGCTGTACTTTTTCCTGGGGGGAAATGTGGAAATGACCTTGGGAGAAAATACTTTTCGGGTCCATCCGGGGGATATTGTGCTGATTCCGCCGGGGATATGGCATTTTCCTTCTTTCATTGATCCTAAGACCCCTTACCGGCGGTTTGTCCTGTGGATCCACAAAGATTATTATGAAAAATGCTTTGCTCATGAGCAGGCTTTCGCGTATTTATTTGAGAGGGACCCTAAAGGACTGAGCCCGGTGCTGACTGTGGACCCGGTGCTTTTTAATGATCTTCAAAACAAGATTTTTCAGATGATCCGGGAAAAGAATGAGGAACGTTTTGGGAAAAATGTCTCCTTATCTTTGCTGCTTTCGTCGGTTCTTTTTTCTATCTCCCGGTCTGTTTACGAAAAAGAAAATGGGGGCAGCGCCGGGCCGGTGACTCTTCGCGCCAGAATATGTACATATGTAGAAGAGCATTTAAGCGAACCTTTAACCTTAGAAGATATTGCCGGATTTTTCTCAATGAACAAATATTATATTTCCCATATTTTTAAGGAAAGCATGGGGATTTCCATCCATCAGTATATGATGCAAAGACGGATCGAGGCCTGTAAAAATGCCCTCCTCACTCAAAAATCTTTAGAAGAAATCGCGGCCATGTTTGGCTTTGCTAATTACTCATCTTTTTTCCGGCTGTTTAAAAAGACCTACGGTATGTCTCCAAAGGAATATCGGGAGGAAATGGAAAAAGAGATAGGGAAGTGACGGATTAGATTGATTTTTCATAATGATTCAGCCAGCTCTGAACTTATAGTGTACAGAGCTGGCTGTCTATCGTTTTATTTGTAATCAAAATCCGGAATCTTTTCCCACCGCTCTTTAAAGTAATGGGCTGCCATTTTCGGGCGGCGATCTCTTGTAAAGATGCCTTTTTTGTTGCCCTGGACGCGGCCGGTTCCCTGACAGGTGGCAAAGTCGGCAAAGTTCCAGGCTTGTTCACCGACAAAGTGATCCAGGGTATCAAAAACTTCATGGTACATTTTGTAATACTCTACCTGATATTCTTCAGTAAACATTACCGGGGCGCTGTCCCGAAGACCAGCCACAGTGTCAGCGCCGTATTCGGTCATCATAATGGGGCGGTTCTGGGCGTTCCACCATTCCAGCTCTTCTCTTAAAGCTTTCTGAGCTTCTTTTAATTCACCGCAATAACTGTACCATCCGTAGTACCGGTTGAGACAGATCACATCGGATAAGCGAAGGGTTACATCCTCTTTCCAGTGAACCACCTGCATGCTGACGATGGTGCAGGGACGTTTTTGAGGATCCAGGCTTCTTGCCAGGTCAAATAATGGTTTAAAATATTCATAGGCCCCGTCGCTGTCAGAATCCGCTTCATTGGCCAGACTCCACATAACAACGCAGGCATGGTTTTTGTCTCTGTTGATCAGCTCGCGGATCACATCTTTGTGATGTTCAAAGGTTCCGATACCGCCTTCCTCATAAGGTTTAAACGTAAAGACTTCTTTTTGAAATGCTGAAATGCCTCCGCCAAATTTCAGATTAACGCCAACTGCTGGAGTTTCATCAATAACAACAATGCCTTCCCGGTCGCACAGGCGCATCATTTCCTCGCTGTAAGGATAGTGACTTGTGCGGAAGCTGTTGGCACCCTGCCATTTCATAAGGCTCAGATCCTTGGCGTTCATCACTGGATTAAATCCACGGCCATTTGGGAAGGTGTCCTCATGTTTTCCGTAACCCTTGAAATAGAAGGGGCGGCCATTAATAAGGAAGCGGGCGCCTTCTACTTTTACAGTGCGGATTCCAAAGGGTATGGTATAGGTATCCTCTCCGGCAGTAATTTGAACCTGATAAAGGTATCCCTCTCCCGGCATCCACAAGTGAGCATTGGGGATGACAATCTGTCCGCTGGCGCCGCTGCTGATACCGGACTGGACGCCGTCCTTGTCAAACACTTTGACACATACTGGAAGCTGGCTGTCAGAGAGCTGTACACTGTAGTCAATAATACCGTCAGTGCCGGAGATGGACGGAATCAGGGTCACATCTTCAATATATTCCTTTGGTGTTGTATAAATTTTTATCGGGCGGGTAATGCCGCAGTAATTAAAAAAGTCAAATCTGGGATAATTATGTGTTTGGACGGTGTTTTCACCATGAAAGTACATGGGAGCCTCGCCGCCTACAGGCAGGGTTGTCCGGTCAATACGGTTATCTACAGCAATAGTGAGACGGTTTTCCCCATTTTTTATGTAAGGTGTGACCTCTGCCTCGAACGGAAGAAATCCTCCTTTATGTTCACAGATAAGCTGGTCATTCCAGTAAACCTTTGCTTTGTGGGTCACGGCTTCCATACGCAGCATAACCCGCTGTGACTGGTAAATGGCAGGAACGGACACATTTCTCTGGTAAAATACCCAGCCGTAATGTTCCCTGAGCTGTTCGTCTTCAGTAATATCATTGTAAGATGCGGGAACCGGCATGGTAATGGGATCTTTAAGGGGCGCCGCGTACCATTTTTCTTCAAAGCCCTTCCCTAGAGCATCTCTTTTAAATTCCCATGTTCCACTTAAATCCATGACACACCGGGAATCTGTTAATGTTGGATAAAGCATAGTGATCAAACCTCCCTAAATTTTACTGATTACTGGCAAATGTTTGAAAAGCCAACTGCTCCGTGCTTATAGCACTCCCGCAGCTTTCATATATACATTATGGCATAAGATGGGGGTGGTAGCCATTGCAAAAACAAGAAAAAAGTTTGCAGAAGTTGCGGTAGGGTGAAATCAGCCGTCAAATGAAGAAATGGAATTTGCCCATAATAAAAAGCAGCCCGATCAGGGAAGACATTCCACCATTTCCTTTTACCGCAATTTTTGCAATATTCATCGCAATCTGGTCAATGGGCTGCTGAAAAAATTGATGATACACTACGATCAGATGTAAGCAGAAGGTGTTTTTCAATGACAAGAAAGTCCTTGACGGAACACAGGCAGAGAGGAGCGTATATTTTTATGGAAATGACTTTAAGATGGTATGGTTCAGCCTTTGATACGGTAACTTTGGAGCAGATCCGCCAGATTCCCGGTGTGACAGGGGTGATCACCACATTGTACGATGTGCCTGCGGGCCAGGTGTGGACCAGGGAGCGCATCCGGCAGATGAAAGAAGAGGTGGAAGCTTCCGGACTTCATGCAGCAGGGATTGAAAGCGTAAATGTACATGATGACATTAAGGCTGGGGGATCAAACCGGGATCTTTATATTGAAAACTATATTGAAACACTGAAAAATCTTGGGGAAGAGGACATTCACCTGGTATGCTACAATTTTATGCCTGTTTTTGACTGGACTCGGACAGAGATGGCAAGAAAGCGGGCCGATGGCTCCACAGTGCTGGCTTATCATCAGGGGGATGTGGATGCCCTTAAACCGGAGGAAATGTTTTCTTCCATTTCCGGGGATATGAATGGGTCCGTCATGCCTGGCTGGGAGCCGGAACGGATGGAAAAAATCAAAGAATTATTTCAGCTGTACAAAGGGGTGGATGAAGAAGCTCTTTTTGAAAATCTTAAATACTTTCTGGAAAAGATCATGCCCGTGTGCCGGAAATATGATATTTATATGGCCATTCACCCGGATGATCCGGTATGGAGCGTTTTTGGCCTGCCAAGGATCATGACCAATCAGGAAAATGCTTTAAGGCTCCTTAACATGGTGGATGATCCTCACAACGGGATCACTTTCTGTACCGGATCTTTTGGAACGAATCCAAAAAACGACCTTCCGGCAATGATCCGGGCGATGTCCGGCAGGATCCATTTTGCCCATGTGCGCAATCTGAGGCATAACGCTCCGGGAGACTTTGAGGAAGCGGCCCATTTGTCCTCCGATGGAAGTTTTGATATGTACGAGATTATGAAAGCGCTTTATGATATTGGCTTTGACGGGCCCATCCGCCCTGACCACGGCCGGATGATCTGGGGAGAAAAGGCCATGCCCGGCTACGGCTTATATGACCGGGCTCTTGGCGCAGCCTATTTAAACGGTCTTTGGGAAGCAATCTGTAAAACCACGGGCAAGCATAATAAAAATGGAAGAAATCAGGAAAAACAGTGAAAACAGAAAAATGCAGTTGTTAGGCGTATGAAAGATAAGGGAGGCAGGGCCATGAAATTAAATAAAGAAGGCTTAAAAAATCGTCAGTGGTGGACAGACAGAGGGTATCGGCTTCCGGAGTATGACCGGGAAGCTGTGGAACAGGAGACAAGGAAGCATCCGGTGTGGATCCATTTTGGCGTGGGAAATATTTTCAGGGCATTTATGGGGGAAGCGGCCCAAACACTTTTAAACCAGGGACTGATGGACCGGGGGATCATTGGGGCAGAAGGTTTTGATGATGCGATCATTGAGCAGATCAACCGGCCATGTGATGATTACAGCATTGCCGTGACCCTGTGCGGCGATGGCTCTGTGAAAAAAAGCGTCACCGGGAGCATTACCCAAACCTTATGCTTAAACCGGGCAAAGACTGAGGAATTTCACCTGCTGGAGGACTTTTTTTCAAATCCATCTCTTCAGATGGCTTCCTTTACCATTACGGAAAAAGGCTACAGCTTGTCCAGGGAAAATGTCCTGCTGCCGGAGGTGGCATCCGACATTAAGGCAGGACCGGAAAGCTCTGAAAGCTACCTGGGCAAGGTGGCTGCTCTTTTGTATACCCGGTTTAAAGCCGGAGCCTATCCTCTGGCTATGGTGAGCATGGATAACTGCTCTCACAACGGAGAACGGCTGGAAAATGCCATGAAGGTTTTTGCAAAATGCTGGGAAGAGAACGGCCTGGCTGAGGGGGGATTTTATGACTATGTGTGTTCCTCAGGGAAAGTGACTTTCCCGTGGACCATGATCGATAAGATTACCCCCCGGCCAAGTGAGGCGGTACAAAAGATCCTTGAGGGGGACGGACTTGAGGCTATGGCTCCTGTGGTGACAAAAAAGCATACTTATGTGGCGCCTTATGTTAATGCGGAGGAAAGCCAGTATCTTGTTGTTGAAGACGCATTTCCCGCAGGGCGGCCGCCGCTGGAAAAAGCCGGGATCATCTTTGCGGACCGGGCCACAGTGGAGATGACGGAGCGGATGAAGGTATGCACCTGCCTTAATCCTCTTCACACCGCATTGGCTATTTTCGGCTGTCTCCTTGGCTATGAAAAGATCTGTGATGAAATGAAGGATGAGCAGCTAAACGCCCTTGTCCGGGGGATCGGGTACAAGGAGGGGCTTCCCGCTGCGGCAGATCCGGGCATCCTTAAGCCGGTGGATTTTCTGGATACCGTGGTGGATGTGCGGCTGCCCAATCCCTTTATGCCGGACACGCCTCAGCGCATTGCTACAGATACGTCCCAAAAGCTGGCCATCCGTTTCGGGGGAACGATCCGGGCATATATGGACGATCCGGGGCTGGACGTTCATTCTCTCCGGCGGATCCCTCTGGTGCTGGCCGGATGGCTCAGGTATCTTACAGGCACGGATGATAAAGGAAATGCCATGGCTTTAAGTCCGGACCCTATGGCAGAGGACATTTCTTCTTATGTCCGCGGTTTGGAGGGGCAGCCGGTTGAGATTGTTATGGAAAAGTTAAGATCCGTACTGGAAAATGAGGAGATTTTCGGGGTGAACCTGTTTAAAGCGGATCTGGCCCGGATTGTGTGTCAGGATTTTTGCGCCATGAGCCAGGGCCCCGGGGCAGTGCGGCGTACTTTAAAGGAAGTTTTGGCGCTGGCAAAGGAGGGTTAAGGATATGGCTTTTATTACTGAGGATTTTATGCTCCATGGGGAAACGGCAAAGACGCTGTATCATGAACATGGGGAAAATATGCCTATTATTGATTATCACAACCATCTGGATCCGAAAAAGATTTATGAAGATCCCTGTTATGATAACATTGCCCAGGTATGGCTGGAGGGGGATCATTATAAATGGCGGGCCATGCGGGCCATGGGTTTTCCTGAAACGCTGATCTCCGGCCAGGGGGATGATTTTGAAAAATTCCAGGTTTGGGCCAAGACTGTGGAAAACTGCATCGGAAATCCCCTGTATCACTGGACCCATCTGGAATTAAAGCGTTACTTTAATGTGGACAAAGTGTTAAATAAGAAAAATGCCGCCTATATTTGGGACGCATGCAATGAAAAGCTTCGCAGCCGGGAATTTTCCGTGAGAAACCTCCTTAGGATGCAGCAGGTCAAAATGCTTTGTACTACCGATGATCCGGGGGAGGATCTGATCTGGCACAAGAAGCTGAAGGAGGACGGATTTGACATTGATGTGTTGCCATCCTTTCGACCGGGCCGGGCGCTAAGTATTGAGGCAGAGGATTTCTGTGACTACGTTCATTTATTATCTGAAAAGACCCATGAAAATGTTTCTGATCTGGACGGTCTTTTAAAGGCTTTAGTCAAACGGCTGGATTATTTTGTGGAAGCCGGGTGCCGGGTATCGGATCATTCTCTGGACACGGATTTTTATGTACCGGCCACAAAAGAGCAGGCAGATGCGGTTTATCAAAAGGGGCTGGCGGGACAACCGGTAAGCGTCACGGAAGCCGCTATGTACCGGGGATTTTTGCTTACAGCCCTTGGACGGGAATACTGTAAAAGAGATTTAGTTATGCAGCTTCACATCGGAGCTTTAAGAAATACATCCTCCCGGATGTTTGCCCGTCTTGGGGCAGATGCAGGGTTTGACAGTATGGGAGATTTTTCCTACGCTGCGTCCCTGGCGGCTTTAATGGATGCTATGGATCAGACCGATGAGCTGCCAAAGATGGTATTGTACGGTTTAAATCCCCAGGATATGGACATGCTGGCCGCTATGGCAGGAAATTTCCAGGGCAATGATCAAGGGATCCGGGGAAAGATCCAGCTGGGCAGCGCCTGGTGGTTTGGAGATCATAAGGACGGAATGATCCGCCAGCTAAAGGCTCTTTCAAGCAATGGGCTGCTGCCGGTATTTATCGGTATGCTTACGGATTCCCGCAGCTTTTTATCCTTCCCAAGACATGAGTATTTCCGCCGGATCTTATGTGATTTTACGGGAAATCTTGTAGATTTGGGAGAATATCCTAAAGATATGGAATTTCTTGGAGAAATGACAGAGAATATATGTTATTATAACTGCAGAGCGTTTTTAGAAAGTGGCAGGAGGAAGTTTTATGGATAAAGTAATTGAAAAGTTAGGCAGCTTTGGCATCGTGCCGGTGGTGACAGCAGAGGATAAAAAGAAGGCCGGAAAGCTGGGGCAGGCATTATGTGACGGAGGCCTGGCCTGTGCTGAGATTACCTTAAGATGTGACGGCGCCCTGGAGGTGATCCGGGAAATGTCGGCTGCCTGCCCGGACATGCTTGTAGGGGCGGGAACTGTGCTCAGCATTTCCCAGGTTCAGGAAGCTGTAGAGGCCGGCGCTCGGTTTATAGTAAGTCCCGGGTTAAATCCAAAAGTGGTCCGCTATTGTGTGGAAAACCATATCCCTGTGATTCCCGGGACAGCCACCCCTTCGGAAATGGAACTGGCCATGGAGCTGGGTCTGGATGTGGTAAAGTTTTTTCCAGCACAGCCTATGGGAGGACTGGCATTTATCAAAGCAGTAGCCGCACCTTATACAAATCTTAAGTTTATGCCTACGGGAGGGCTGAATCCGGAAAATGTCACCGATTATTTAAACGATGACCGGATCCTGGCCTGCGGGGGAAGCTGGATCGCTCCCAAAAAACTTATTGACGCCGGAGATTTTGACCAGATCCGCGCTTTGGCAAAGGAAGCGGTCGGCCTGGTTTATGTGGTCCGGGATAAAAAGGAGGACTAAGTTATGGGAAATGTGGTGACTTTAGGGGAGATCATGCTCCGGCTGTCTCCGCCGGGACAAAGCCGTATTTTCCAGGCTCAGTCCATGGATGTAAATTATGGGGGAGCGGAGGCAAATGTAGCTGTGTCTCTGGCCCAGTTTGGCCATAAGGTATCCTTTGTTTCCAAGGCGCCGGATAATGCCCTGGGAGACGCGGCCGTAGGTGTTTTAAAAAAATATAATGTAGACTGCTCCCATATGGTTCGGGGCGGAGAGCGCCTTGGCATTTATTTCCTGGAAAACGGGGCATCTGTGCGGCCTTCCAGTGTGGTTTATGACCGGAAATATTCTTCGTTTTCAAAAATGGACTCCGATGAGCTGGATTTTGACAAAATCTTTCACAATGTGGATCTGTTCCATATTTCAGGGATCACTCCGGTATTAAGCCACTCCTGCGCCCGTTTAAGCCTGGAGACAGCAAAGGCGGCAAAGGCCCATGGCGTGACGGTGTCTTTAGATTTGAATTACCGGAAGCGCTTGTGGGAGGAACATGTGGAGGAAAAGCAGCAGGTGATGGCAAAACTTGCTTCCTATGCGGATATTTGTTTTGGAAATGTCCTGGACGGTACAAAATGTCTGGGCTGGACGAAGGCAGGGGAGGACTTTCTCTCAGGGCCTTTTGAATCCTGCGTGTCCCGAAAAAATATGGAAACGATGAGAAATGCCTATGGTTTTACATACTTAGTCTCATCTTTGCGGGAGAGCATTAGCGCGTCAGATAATGGTTGGAGCGGAGAAGTGTGCTGGAAAGATGGATTTTATACAGGAAGAAAATACATGCTTCACATTACAGACCGGGTAGGCGGCGGCGATGCCTTTGCCGCAGGCTTTCTTCACGGCATCCTGGAACAGATGCTCCCTTCACAGGCCCTGGAATTTGCCTTAGCCGCTGCGGCCATTAAGCATACCATTCCAGGAGATTTAAACATTACCTCTGTTCATGAGGTCAAAGCCCTCATGGACAGTGACGGAGCCGGAAGAGTGGTGCGGTAAAGCTGTGTGGAGAGGCGGCAGGGCAAACCGCCCCTAACGTGTTACTCCTTTACATAAAGCTGGCTGATCCCATCCATGAGGTATGTTTCAAAGGCGCCAAGCTGATCCGGCTGGGAAAGGCGGGCCGCAGCCGCCTCTCCGGCCAGGCACATGGTTAAAATACCTGCCGCCGCCCCGTCCAAAAGGGTGTCCGCAGCAGGGAGATAAGACGCGATGAGAGAGTTGACCATACATCCGGTACCTACCAGCTTAGGCAGCTGGGCGCATCCCCGGTTTAAGGTAACGCTGCGTGTCCCGTCACTTAAATGATCGACAGGGCCGGTACAGGCTACGGTACAGTGGTACCTATTTGCCAGGTCTGAGGCTGCCTGGGGGATCTTAAGATCAGAGACTGCCCCGTCAATGCCTTTTCCGTCAGTGGCCTGTCCGTAGAGGCCTAAAAGCTCGGCCCCGTTACACCGGATCACATCAAAGTGAAAGCGGTCTAAAAGACTGTGGATAAAGTCAAAACGGTACTGGGACAGGCGGGCGCCTACCGGGTCCAGCACCACCGGGATATGGTGGGCATTGGCATATTCCAGGGATTTTGGGATAGATCGGATGACTTCATCATTCAGTGTTCCGGTGTTGATCACCAGGGCGTCAGATTTTGCTGTTACCTGAGCAGTTTCCTTTTCGGAAAAAGCCATAATAGGAGCTGCCCCTAAAAATGCCGTGATCCTGGCGCACTGGTACATGGTCACAAAATTTGTAATATGATGGACCACCGGCTTTTTTTCAAAGATCCGCTTCCGCAGCTGTTTTATTTTTTCTGCAAATTCTTTTTCATCATCTGAAAATGGAATCTTATATTTTTCCATAGTGTATCCTTTCTGTGGCATTAAGCCGCCATGTTTTCATAGAAGCATGGCGGCTTGATCCTGGTATCATCATTATTTTAATACCTTTAAAAGGCGAAGCTGCTTAATGACCACATAGGCGATGATGCTGCCGACAATGGTGCTGATGAAAAAGGGCAGGACATAGCCAAATACAGCTGCAGAATCACTGCTTAAAAACAGCTTTGCCACAAAGTAGGCGCTGATACCTCCCAAAACGCTTGTGCCGAACACCTCCCCTACAAAAGCTGCAAGATCTTTTTTAAAGAGCATATAAAGGATTCCTGCCAGGGCAGCTCCAAGCATGCTTCCCGGAAATGCCAGGAGGCTGCCGGTGCCAAGGAAAAAGCGGATCAGGGAGATTAAAAAGGCGTTGATCAACGCGTATCCCGGTCCAAGGATGACCGCGCCGCATACATTGACAAAATGCTGCACCGGCGCGCACTTGGACGCGCCAATGGGAAAGGTGAGCAGGGTGGAGGTAGCCACTCCGAAAGCGATAAAAAGGGCCGAAAGGACCAGCTTTTGTGTCGCTGCGGCAGTGTTTGTCTGTGCTGTTTCTTTTGTCATGTTTCTCGTCTCCTAAAATTACTCTGTCTTTACTACCCAGTCAAGATCAAAATATTCACCGTAAGGTTTAGCCCCATCATAGCAGGAAGAACGCATAAGGACCCGGAGAATATTTTTAGCGCATGCCTGAAGGTCAGCAATGGTAATGCTGTCCCCTTCTGTGGCGTCTACGGCGGAAAGGATCCCTTCAACATCGCTTTCGCCGCCGGGCATGATCAGATCATTTCCGGCTTTGATGCACAGGGCCGGAGATGACGGTTTGTATTTATAATCTGTTCTGGGGCTGAGATAATAAACAATATTCTGAGTTGTAAACCAGTCGGTCATCACCAGTCCGTCAAAACCCCACTCGTCTCTGGCCACAGCGGTCAGCAGGTCGTAGTTGTTGGCTGTATGGACGCCGTTTAAAAGGTTATAGGAGGACATAATGGACATCGGCTGGGATGTCTTTACGGCAATTTCAAAGCCTTTAAGATAAATTTCACGAATGGCCCGTTCGCTGATGTGGGCATTTGAAAAATACCGGTCATCCTCCTGACTGTTTGCCGCAAAATGCTTGATGGTAGTGCCTACGCCTTTATGAGACTGAACCCCAAGGGTATCGGCAGCCGCGCACATACCCGCGACCAGGGGATCCTCAGAATAATATTCAAAGTTCCGGCCACATAATGGATTGCGCTGAATGTTCATCGCCGGCGCCAGCCACAGATGCACATGGAACTGTTCCATTTCCTCACCAACGATACTTCCGGCAGTTTGTAGCAGGTCCATATTCCAGGACTGAGCCAGGGCAGTACCAATAGGAATGGCTGTACAGTACTGATAATAGTGAACCGCATCCTGAGGAATGGCATCTGTGCCTTCAGTTTTCATATTTCCGAAAACCATGCCTGTATCCAGCATGGTTCCGTCGGCGGTGGTCACAAATTCCGGGGTAAGACGGAGTCCGGCAGGCCCGTCAGCCAGGATCAGGCTGCGGATATTCCGGTCATGAAGCATAAGGGACGTGGTGTCTCCGGCTGCCCCGGGAACATTGGCGGAAGCAGCGCCGATAATGCTCTGTTTTCCTCCGGAACGGGAAGTTCCGATGCAAAGCTGGGTCATTTCTTCTACAGTCAGCTGGGATACAAGATCATCTAAGGAAGCCCGTCCGGACAGGACATCATCCATGGTCAGCTTATTATCGGTCTGTACCGGAGCGAGAGCCTGGCATTCCTCTTGATAAACCGCTTTCTTTACAGGAATTTTATCCTCTTCAATAGAAATCACCGGGGCGTTTTCTTTCTCCGCTACTTCTCCTTCATATGTAAAAGGCCCATGTCCGGCGGCGGAAATCTCAGTTAAAGGTTCGCTGTCTTTAAACAGATTCTTTAGCACTTCGGTTGCCTGAGTCTTTTTAATCTCTACAGCAGCCGCAATGTGGGTATTTCTGGAGCTGTTTCCTACACGGATGTAGTATTTTCCTCCTTCAAGTACCCAGGAAGCACATTCTTCACAGTAAGAAGCCATGGAAGCGGTCTTAAAGGAAATGTCCATAACCTGGCTTTCACCTGGGGCAAGAAGGTCTGTCTTTCCAAAAGCAGCCAGTTCCTGATAAGGCTTTTCAAGCTTTCCTGCGGGAGCGGAATAGTAAACCTGAACAACTTCTTTTCCTGGATATTCTGCACCGGTGTTGGTTACTTTGACTTTCACGGAAATTGTTGTCTCGTCAGCCTGAACGCCCAGTGTTTCAATGGAAAACTCCGTGTAAGAGCGGCCAAAGCCAAAGCAGTAATTCGGGGTAACATTAAAGGTATCAAAATATCGGTAACCAACATAAATACCTTCTGTATACCAGCCGTCTTCTGTATCTCCATTGTTATGGCTGAACTCTTCAGAGGAAGGATAGTCTTTATAATCCGCGGCCCATGTGGTGGTCAGCTTTCCAGATGGCATGGTTTTGCCCAGGAGAGCGTCTGCCACAGCATAGCCGCCTATATTTCCCAGCTGGCTTACGAGCACGATGGCATTAACCCCTTCGATAGCCTTCAGCTCTGTCGTGTCCACAACTCCGCCTACATTTAAAAGAACGATAAGTTTTTCGTAAGCGGCAGCCAGTGTGCGGATATGGTTCAGTTCATCCTGGGTAAGCATATAATCTCCCCGGCCCATCATACGGTCCGCGCCCTCCCCGGAATTACGGGCAATGACATAAACCGCCGTATCGGTCTGAGATTCCTTAATCATTTCCTCTGTGATAGCCGCGCCGGAAGGCTGGACATAAGGATAGGACAGCATAAGGGCAAACTCGCTTAAGCCTTCTTCCTGGGATTTTTTCTTCAGATTGGCGAAATGATCTTTTTGGGCCTGAGCTTCATCTGTGTCATAAGCGTCCAGCCATGCCTTTGTAGTTACTGTAAACCCTGCGTCTTCAAAGCCCTGTTCAATGTTCACAACAGTACGGGAATTTACATCTCCCGATCCGGTGCCGCCTTTAACTGTACGGCGCGCTCCAGCTCCGTAAAGGGCTATGTTTCCCGTTTCCTTTAAAGGAAGAGCTCCGTCATTTTCCAAAAGAACGATACACTCCGGAGCAAACTTTCTTACAGCTTCCATATGAGCCTTTTCTGATGAGCTGACCGCGCTACATGTAGGCGCATAATACTTTGTCATATGATAATACCTCCTACTACAATATATTTATGAGCTGTAAATGCAAGTATATTTTAGCAAAATCCAGGCATAAAGGCAAGGAAAGAACGCAGTGTTTCAGTTATATGTAAGCAGCAGGTTACTGCCCCCTTTGTGAACAGCAACAGTAGCAGAAGCTGTTTCACTTGACGGAAAAAAATTATGCCATTACAATATGGGTAACTGGTGAACCGGGGAAATTATTATTGGGGATCGGATTCGGATTGAAGCTGTGGTTTAGAAAACTAAGGAAAGGAGCCTGAGATCGTGGAAGCTTACACAGGTTTTGCCCAGGTTTATGATACATTTATGGATAATATTCCTTATGCCCAGTGGGCCGGTTATCTGACTGGGCTGCTCGAGGAATACGGCGTTAAGGATGGTCTTGTTTTGGAGCTGGGATGCGGCACGGGAAGTATGACCCGCTTGCTGTCTGAAAAGGGATATGATATGATTGCAGTTGATAATTCTGAGGAAATGCTTATGATCGCCCGAGAAAAAAGCATGGAGGATTCCGGGAATATTTTATATCTTCTTCAGGACATGCGCGCGTTTGAGCTTTACGGGACCGTAAGGGCAGTCGTCAGTATTTGCGACAGCATGAATTATATAACCCAGCCGGAAGACCTGTGTCAGGTATTTAAGCTGGCAAATAATTATCTGGACCCTGGCGGTATATTTATTTTTGATATGAACACTCTTTACAAATATAAGGAAATGCTGGGAGAGCGGACCATTGCGGAAAATCGTGAGGACTGCAGCTTTATCTGGGATAACTATTATGATGAAGAAAGCCGTATGAATGAATATGAGCTGAGCATTTTTATAAAGGATGCGGTGGAAGAAGATCCATGGGATGATATGGAGGGCGAGCCATTTTTGCGGTTTAGGGAGACCCATTTTCAAAGAGCGTATACCTTAGAGGAGATTAAGGATCTGCTTTGTCAGGCAGGTATGGAATTTGTAGCCGCCTATGATGCCTTTACAAAGGATCCGGCAAAACAAAACAGCGAGCGTATGTATATTATTGCGAGAGAGAAAGGAAAGATAAAATGACAGATTATATTGTTCGAGCAACAGCAGGAAATCATCAGGTACGTATTTTTGCCGCGACCACCAGAAATCTGGTAGAAACTGCCCGTCAGGCTCATGGGACAAGTCCGGTGGCAACAGCAGCCCTTGGACGGCTTTTAACTGCCGGAGCCATGATGGGGAGCCTGCAAAAGGGGGAGGATGACAAGCTGACCTTAAAAATCCAGTGTGACGGCCCTATTGGCGGGCTTTTAGTAACAGCGGACGGAAAGGCAGATGTGAAAGGGTATGTGAATCATCCGGAAGTCATGCTTCCTCCAAATCCGTATGGAAAGCTGGATGTCGGCGGAGCCCTTGGCGTCGGCGTTTTAAGTGTGATCAAGGATATGGGGCTTAAAGACCCTTATGTGGGACAGACTCAGCTTGTGTCCGGAGAAATTGCCGAGGATCTTACGTACTATTTTGCCGCCAGCGAGCAGGTAAACTCCAGTGTGGCTCTTGGGGTTCTCATGGAAAAGGATAATACTGTAAAGCAGGCCGGAGGATTTATTATTCAGCTCATGCCATTTACTGAAGAGGCTGTGATTGAAAAGCTGGAGGAAAATCTGAAAAAGCTTCCTTCTGTAACCACCATGCTTCAGGGCGGCGATACGCCGGAAACGATGCTTGAAAAGCTGACGGAAGGGATGGATCTGGAGATCCTGGATAAAATCCCAACCCGGTTTTACTGTGACTGTTGTAAAGAAAAAGTGGAAAAGGTGATCATCAGCCTTGGCAGAAAGGAAATCCAGGACATGATTGATGAGGAAAAGCCCATTGAGGTAAACTGCCATTTCTGCAATAAAAATTATGAGTTTTCAGTAGATGAGCTGAAAGATTTATTAAAATCTGTCAATAAGGATTAAAAAAGTATAAAATCTTCACGGTGGTTCTTGCAAACATGTAAAAGTATGGTATGATAAAAGTGGATTAGCACTCTACTAACAAGAGTGCTAACAAAAAAACAGGGTATTGCCCTGACAGGATAACATGCGGATGTTTGCTGGCGGCATGAAATCTTAAAGTTAAGATTTTGAAAACCGGGCAGCAGTACATATGAACGAACTACAGGAGGAAATCATATGGATAAAAATAGTGAACAAAACAACCTGAATATGAAAAATTCAGGGGGTTATCAGGGCTCTCCCAGAGGTTCCGGGAATAATAACAGCGGATCGGGCGGCACACCGAACGCGCCCCGGTTTGATCGGATCATCATTTTTATTGTCATTGGTCTTTTACTGACCATGCTCCTTAACGGTCTAGTGACCAGTATGCTGGGTTCCGGCAGTGAGATGGAGATCAGCTATACGCAGTTTTTGGACAAGGTAGAAGCCGGGGATATTGCCGGTGTTAATATTCAGGACAGTGAAGGCTATCTTATAGCTCTTCCAAGTGAGAGCGATGATACGCCTTTTAATGTGGCCTACTATGTTGTCGGTTATAATGGCCAGGATCCTAACCTGATCCAGACACTGGAGGAGTATGATGTAGATACAAGTATTGCCATTCCTACGGAAGAGTCGCCCATCCTTTCCATTTTATTATCGTGGGTACTGCCATTGCTCATTGTATGGTGGCTTATGTCCTTTATGAGCCGGAAGCTTATGGGCAAAATGGGCGGAGGCATTGGCGGACTTGGCGGTATAGGCAAGAGCAATGCCAAGGTTTACAACATGGAAAAAGGCACCGGCGTGACTTTTAAGGATGTGGCCGGTCAGGACGAGGCAAAGGAATCCCTTATGGAGATCGTGGATTATCTTCATAATCCTAAAAAATATATGGATATTGGCGCAAAGCTGCCAAAGGGCGCGCTCCTTGTAGGCCCTCCGGGAACTGGTAAGACGCTTCTTGCAAAGGCTGTTGCCGGTGAAGCGGGAGTTCCGTTTTTCTCTATTTCCGGTTCAGATTTCGTGGAAATGTTTGTTGGTATGGGTGCTTCCCGTGTCCGGGATCTGTTTAAGCAGGCAGAAGAAAAGGCCCCATGTATTGTGTTTATTGATGAGATCGATGCGATTGGTAAGAGTCGTGACAATCAGTTGGGAGGAAATGACGAGCGTGAGCAGACACTGAACCAGCTGCTGACTCAGATGGATGGTTTTGATGAGACAAAGGCTGTTGTAGTTCTTGGCGCTACCAACCGTCCTGAAGTGCTGGATAAGGCGCTTCGCCGTCCGGGACGTTTTGACCGGACCATTACGGTTACTCAGCCGGATAAGCAGGGACGTATTGATATTCTTAAAGTGCATACGCGCAATGTCCGTTTGGATGATACTGTAAATCTGGAAGAAATCGCTCTGGCAACTTCCGGCGCTTCCGGCGCTGACCTGGCCAACATTGTCAATGAGGCCGCCCTTCGCGCGGTACGTTTTGGCCGCCGGTTTATTTCCCAGGAGGATCTGTTTGAGTCTGTGGAAGTGATCATTGCCGGGCAGCAGCGGAAGAATCATATTATGAGCAAGGAAGAGCGTCAGATCGTTGCTTATCATGAAATCGGCCATGCCCTTGTAGCTGCGCGGCAGAAGGACACACAGCCCATCCAGAAGATTACCATTATCCCCCGTACTTCCGGAGCGTTAGGCTACACCATGCAGATGCCTGAGGAGGAGCGGTTCCTTATGAAGAAGCCGGAGATCCTTCAGGAGATCATAACCTTGGTTGGAGGACGCGCCGCAGAGGAAGTAGAGTTTGGCACTATTACGACCGGCGCTTCCAACGATATTGAAAAGGCCACGGATCTTGCCCGCAAGATGGTCACCATGTATGGTATGTCCAGTGAATTTGGTATGATGGGCCTGGAGCTTCCAGGTAGCCAGTATATGGATGGCCGTCCGGTAAAGACCTGTTCGGATGAGACTATGAGCCGGGCTGACGAGATCGTCCGTCAGACCATTGAAAAGGCCTATGAAACCGCTGTCCGGATTTTAAAGGAGAACAAGATCGAGTTGGACCGGGCAGCATCATATCTTCTTGAAAAAGAAACTATTACAGGTAAAGAATTTATGGATATTCTTGAAACCTGCGACCGGGAGAAACGCCTTGCTCAGGAGGAGCAGCCGCAGCTGACTTAAGGAGTAAGGGGATAAACATTATAAATCAGCCAGACCTGCACAGTAAATGGGCAGGCTTGGCTGATTTTTCGCTATCTGGTTTTATTGACACTATAATTGGAATCGGATAAAATGAAGGATAAAAAAGAAAGGAACTGAAACATGAATAAAATTTTGATCATAGATGATGATAAAGAGCTTTGCGTTTTAATCCAGCGCAGCGTTTTATCTGAAAATATAGAAGCGGATTTTTGCAATGGCGGTAAAGCAGGGCTGGCAAGGCTAAAGGAACAGGACTATCAGCTTGTGATCCTTGATATTATGATGCCTGGAATGGACGGCTTTGAAACACTGGAACAGATCAGAGAAAGGAGCAGCATTCCGATTCTTATGTTCACATCTAAAAATGACAGCGCTTCTAAAGTGCGGGGATTGCGGGCAGGCGCAGACGATTACCTGACAAAACCTTTTGATATGGATGAATTGATAGCCCGCATCGTTTCACTTATACGGCGCTATACGTGTTTCAATCAGCCAGACGGAGAACTGCGGCGGCTTCATTTTGACGGTTTGGAAATCGATCTTGAAAACCGTTCCATTACAACGGACAATGGAACCTTTGAACTTCCTCCAAAGGAATTTGACTTACTTCTTTTTTGTGCGAAAAACCAGGGAAAAATCCTTACAAAGCAGAGGATTTATGAAGAAGTCTGGGGAGAAGCTTATTTTTATGATGACAGCAATATCATGGCAATTATAAGCCGCTTGCGGAAAAAATTAGAGGATAACCCTGGACACCCGAAATATATCCAGACGATCAAAGGTATTGGCTACCGTTTCAATAGGGAGGTATGATTTTACATGGAGTTTGTTGCCGCTGTATCAATGATCATTGCCATAATTTCTGCCCTTATTTCCTGCTTCATTGTCAAACGGGTAAAAAATCAAATATCCGAAATCTCAGACGCATTAGCTGATGTTAAGGGCGGAAACGGAAACAGGCGTATTTTAGCTGCGTCAAATGCACTTATTGCGCCGCTGGTCTATGAAATCAATGATATTATCATGTCTTACGAGAACAGGATCTCTGGGTTCCGTCAAACAGAAGAAACGAATAAACAGCTTATGACAAGCCTATCACATGATGTGCGAACGCCTCTGACGACGTTGATCGGGTATCTTGATGCTGCGTATAAAGGAATTGTTACAGGAAAAGACAAGGAAGATTATATAAAAATTGCCCGCCGGAAAGCACACGATCTAAAGGAATATATCGACGTGCTTTTTGATTGGTTCAAACTAAATTCAGATGAGTTCGCTCTGAAGATACGTACCGTTGAAGCGGCGGAGCTTACGAGGGGGATATTAATTGATTGGATACCGATATTTGAGGACAAGCAGATAGAGTACCATGTTGACATTCCTGAACAGCCATTTATGATAAGCGTTGATACGGACTGCTATATGCGTATTTTGAATAATCTCATACAAAATATGGTTTCCCACAGCCATGGGGATATAATAGGAATTACTTTGTCAAAAGAAAAAGGATCTTTGCGGATCTGTATTTCCGATAATGGTATAGGGATTGAAAAAGAAGATTTGAAACATATTTTTGAAAGACTTTATAAGTGTGATAAAGGACGCTCTGAAAAAGGAAGCGGCCTTGGACTATCAATTGTGCGGCGGCTTACGAAAAAAATGAATGGTACAGTCACAGTGAAAAGTTCCCCTGGAAACGGTACGCAGTTTACCTTGCTGTTTCCGCTGGGGGATCCAAAATTGCAAGGTTAATGCAAGGTTGTGGCAAGGTTAATGCAAGGTGAAAGCGCTATAATGGCAGCTTAGGAGGTTTTAAGCATGAATAAATATATTATCGAGACAAAAAATCTTTCAAAGCAATACGATGCGCAAAAAAGCGTTGCGAACCTGAACATCCATGTAAAACAAGGCAGGATTTACGGCCTGCTTGGAAGAAACGGCGCGGGTAAAACGACTACTATGAAAATGCTCCTGGGGCTTACTACTCCAACAGAAGGCGAAGCTATCCTTTTCGGGAAAAATATTCAGACCGATGCAAAGAAAATCCTTCCCCGTGTCGGGTGTCTTATAGAGTCCCCCGGCTTTTATCCAAACCTTACCGGAACAGAAAATTTAAATATCTTTGCGCGGCTTAGGGGGATACCAAAACGGAACGCGGTTGCTTCTGCCCTGGAAGTGGTCGGCTTGCCCTACCGTGATAAAAAACTGTTCTCCCAGTATTCCCTTGGCATGAAGCAGCGGCTTGCAATCGCGCTTGCTATTATGCACGACCCGGAGTTACTCATTTTGGATGAACCGATCAATGGTCTTGACCCTATTGGGATTGCGGAAGTGAGAAAATTTATCCGAGATTTATGTAATGAAAGAGGGAAAACGATCCTGATTTCCAGTCATATCCTCTCGGAAATTTCTCAGCTGGCAGATGACATTGGCATTATCGACCATGGCGTATTGCTGGAGGAAGAAAGTCTGGATGAACTGGAGGAAAAAAACAGTAAGTATATCCGTCTGGAAGTGTCTGACACTGCACAGGCAGCCCGGATTTTAGAAAGAAATTTTCAAGCTGAAAATTTCAAGATCATAAATGAGCGGCGTATTGCTCTTTATGATGTGTCTCTGCCCATTGCGTTGATCAACCGCGCTTTAATTGAAAACGGTATCGAGCTTTTTGAATCCCACCTGTTTGAATCAACATTGGAGGATTACTTCAAAAAGGTAACAGGGGGTGAGGGAATTGCTTAATATGATTTCCTGCGAATTTCAGAAATTAAAACGCAAGAAGTTCATACAGCTTACCATAGGCGCAGCAGTCCTTTTTCCCATCCCTCTTACCATTTTAATGGCAAGAGACAGTCAAAGCTTTGACCAGCTTTTTAGAGCAGCGGTTTTATTCGGCGATCTCCTGTTCTTACCGTGTGTTTTAGGGATCATAGCATCTATGCTTTTTTTAATGGAAAGGGACAATGACACATTAAAAAATCTGCTGGTGATTCCGGTTTCTAAAACAAACATACTGTTTGCGAAATTGTTTGTTTTACTGGGTTTATCGCTGATCTATTCTGTCGCCGGTTTAGGCGCTTCACTTATTGGAGGTCTGATTGTTGGCAGTGTAGATGGCGTACTGATGCGTTTGGGGATCAGTGTGGCTTTAGGGATTTTCGTATTGATCGCGTCGCTCCCTGTTATAATGATAATTCTGGTCAGCAATCGAAGTTATATTTTTTCTATCATTCTCTCGTTTGCGTACGCTGTCATCAGTTTTACGATTACCATGATGTTCACTTCAACCCCTGAGATGGTTGATTCTATTGCGTCAATCCTTCCAATCCCCCTTATTATGAAGTGGTACTTGGGGGTTGTACCTGTAGAAGAAGCTCTCTCATATGTTCTTCCTTATACGATCGATTGGCTGCATACTATTGGGATAATGGTTGCTTATGGTTGTGTGTTTTCGCTGCTGTCAATGTTTTTTTACAAAAAAAGCGATGTATAGGGGGAATTGGATATGGTGAATATTATAATCGTCGAATTTGGAAAATTAAAGCGGTATAGTATTTTGTGGATTGGGATTGCCGCAGTGTTTTTTGTAGCTGCTGTGGCTGTTTTTCAAACCTCGTCCGGCAGTGAAACCGTTACTTATGAAGCCTTTTATAATAACATTATCTGGAATAATTTTAGTTTAGGGTTTCCGTTTGTGATCATGCTTACTGGCGGGTATATTATCAATCGTGAATATACGGATGATACATTAAAGTCCATGATGACTATTCCTGTGTCTTTACCGCGGCTTTTTCTCGGAAAACTGGCTGTTACAGGATTACTTACCATACTGTTTGGAATATTTAGTTTTATCTGTACGTTATTTGCAGGGGGATTTGTCCTGCATTGCATAGATATGACCATGGCAGAGATATTCCGTTCTTTCTGGCAGATCTGCGCTGTCGCGCTGTTTAACTTTGTGGCTGTCGCCCCTTTGATCGCATGGTTTGGGAGAAAAAAGGACAGTTTTTTTGCAGGAGTAGCTATCGCCTTCTTTTATGGATTTTGCGGTATTTTTGCCGCAGGACGTAAACTGACAGATATTTACCCTATAACAGCAGGACTTAGCATTATCGGGTATTCAGAACAGGACGGGACCGCTTATGCGCCTCTGATCGGCTGCGGCATATTGATTTTGATGGTCCTGCTTACGATCATATTGATCGCAACCTGTCCGTCCTATGATAAAGTAATGGCTCCGCCGAAAAACAACAGGAAGATGGCTCGATAAGCGCCTGTATCGTTATGGAGCCGGTGAGCGTGCGTCGCGGGATTTCCGTTTATCCCGGCCGTCCGCTCACCGGCTGTCTTTGTTATGTAAGTTACTGGAATTTTCTATCATAAAGCAGCGCCGCGATCAGTACAACGAAGCAGGAACCTGCATTGTGTACCAGCGCCCCGGTGGTAGGTGTTAATACTTCCATGAGCGACAGTATGATTGCCGCAAAGTTAATGCACATGGACAGGGTAATGCTTGCCTTGATCGTGTTTACCGTTGCTCCTGCCAGCCGTTTCAGATACGGGATTTTGGAAATATCATCGCTCATTAGAGCAATATCTGCCGCGTCTATAGCAATATCGCTTCCTATACTTCCCATGGCTACGCTTACATCAGCTGTTTTCAGAGCCGGGGCGTCATTGACGCCATCACCGATCATACAAACTTTACGGCCGTCTTCCTGTAAGGCTTTAATACTACGTACTTTTTCTTCCGGTAGCAATTCTGCCCGGACTTCGGATATTCCAACCTGCCGCGCGAAATGATCCGCCGTTTTTTGGTGGTCGCCGGTAAGTAAAACGGTACGGGTGCACATATCCGAAAGTCGGGATACCATGTCTTTTGCTTCCGGGCGCAGTACATCAGAAAGCCTTTACCGGCAATCATCCTGAAAGCAGTGAACTTTTTCTGCGGTATTTCAAAGACAGCTTAAACAAATTGATACAAGTCCAGTTCATTGATCAAAACAGGAAAACAATAGGGATATTCCGCAGGATTTTTTAATCAACCACATTTCCGG
>CAZMGH010000019.1:0-3295 GCA_964565805.1 uncultured Lachnospiraceae bacterium | reverse complement strand
ATTTCCGGGCAGTTATTGAGCCGATCCTGTAGTAAAAAAATTAATTTTCTTCTTACATTTTCTAGTATTTTTGTGTTAAAATATATTCAGATGGAAAATGTCTGCTGTTTTTCTTTCAGCAGATAAGGTTCTTTTCCTGTACGCCCTGGACGGACATATTTCTGGCCCAGGCGGTTTTCTTATGCTTTAGTTCTACAAGATCTATCTGTACACAGTCACCTAGTCACTCGCTGCAAAAAAGCCGATGCACGTAAGCCACTGGAATTTATGATCACAAGGATAAGTTTGTGTGATTATTGATACGCAAAAAAGGTTGGAGGTTGAAAATTATGTTTCATGAGAATGATCTGATTGTTTATGGTAATACCGGAGTATGCCGGGTAAAGGCTATCGGTACCCTGGAAGGCATTTCATCAGCCAATCCGGAACGGATTTACTATACGCTGGAGCCTGTTTATGACAGTAAGGGGACCATTTATGCCCCTGTGGATTCCAAAGTGTTTATGCGTATGATCATGTCTCCGGAGGAAGCCAGGGAATTGATCGCGAAGATTCCTGAAATTCCGGAAAAAAAGGTGGAGTATCAAAATCAGAGAATGATCTCTGACCAGTATGAGGCGTCTTTAAGCAGCCATAAGTGTGAAGATCTGATCAGTTTGATCCGGACGATTTACGTGAGAAATAAAAAAGCCGCGGACAGCGGCAAGAAGCCGGCTCAGGTAGATGAACGCTATATGAAGCGGGCGAAAGATCTGTTTTACGGAGAACTGGCCGCTGCTTTAGGGATAAATTTTAAGGATGTGGAGCCTTATATTAAAGATACAGTAGAATCTATGGAAATGACAACATTATAAAGATACGGTACAGGCCATGGCAAGGATCGTGGATGGCATAAAAACAGGCTCCGAAGCATCGATTTTTAGTTTCGGGGCCTGCCAAGTGAACCGTTTCTTGTATTTTCTTAAATTTTTTACTTAAATTTTTCTTCGCAGTAAATGCACCGGTATGTCCGGGTGGCAGGGTCTGTAAGTTTAAAAATATGGGGGATCTCCTGCTCGATGGAGGTGATGCATCTTGGGTTTTTGCATTTGATCACATTGGTCACTGTTTCCGGAAGAGTCAGGTTCTTTTTCTCAACAATCTTCCCCCCATGGATCACATTGATGGTAATATGGTTGTCAATAAAGCCAAGAATATCCAGGTCCAGCGCCATAGGACCCTGGATTTTAATAATGTCTTTCTTTCCCATCTTATTGCTGGTGGCATTTTTTATAATAGCCACCTGGCAGTCCAGCGTTTCCAGCTTTAAATATTTATAAATATCCATGCTCCTTCCGGCCTGGATATGGTCGATCACATAACCTTCATCAATTCCGCTGATACTTAACATGGTTTCTCCACCTCCAGTAAAATCATGATCAAAGCCATACGGGCATAGACACCAAGCTTGGCCTGGGTAAAATACGCGGCTCTGGGATCCTTGTCCACTTCCACAGAAATCTCATTGACACGGGGCAGGGGATGAAGGACCAGCATATCTTCACGGGCATATTTCATCTTTGCCGCATCCAGGATATACCGGTCTTTCAGACGGATATAATCCTCCTCATTAAAGAAACGCTCTCTCTGAACACGGGTCATGTACAAAATATCCAGCTCAGGCATAACATCTTCTAGGACTTCCACTTCCCTATAAGGAATGTTTCTATCCTCCAGGACTTCTTTACGGATATAGGCAGGGATGCGCAGCTCTTCCGGTGAGATCATGACAAAACGGATGCCGGGATACCGCACCAGAGCATTAATGAGGGAGTGGACCGTACGGCCGAATTTTAAATCTCCGCACAGACCAATAGTAAGATTTCCCAGACGGCCTTTCAGGGAATGAATGGTCAACAGGTCTGTTAAGGTCTGGGTAGGATGCTGATGTCCGCCGTCCCCCGCATTAATGACCGGAATCCCAGAATGAAGGGATGCTACGTATGGGGCGCCTTCCTTGGGATGACGCATGGCCGCAATATCCGCATAAGCGGAAATTACCCGAATGGTATCGGCAACACTTTCTCCCTTTGCGGCAGAACTGGAATCCGCGCTGGAAAATCCAAGAACGCTGCCGCCAAGATTTAACATGGCAGCCTCAAAGCTTAACCGGGTCCGGGTGCTGGGCTCATAAAAGAGCGTAGCCAGTTTCTTCCCCCGACATACCTGGCTGTACTTTTCCGGATCCTTTACAATATCTTCTGCAAGATCCAGAAGATGCTCGGTTTCTTCTACGGAAAAATCCAGCGGACTGATTAAATGTCTCATAGAGAGTACCTCCCTTATTTAAAATGTATTGTTTTTTTCCCTTTAGCTGCATTAACCATGTCGGCCACATGCTGTTTTTCATATTCCCTGATCTTATCGTAACCATAGACAAGGACAGCAATACTGAAGATAAGCATTAAAATGGTCTGGAACCATGGATTGCTGATAATGCCTGCGGATATAAAGCATCCCGGGACGATCATAATAATATGGAAAACCATCGCCAGACGCAAGTATGCTTTCTCATTCACCCCTGAGCCAAACACAGACCTGAAGACCAGGAGTGTGGAGCCGATTTGGAATAAAAACATGGCAAGCCCCTGAAGCAAAAGGCTCATGTAATCTGCCGATGTGGTTGTTGCCAGAGTATCAAAAATACTTTGAACATTGGCAAGATCTTCACCGGTAAGGTTTTCCATAAACGCGTCTGCCTGACCGTTGATCATGATCGTGGCATAAGAAAAATAGGAGGCCATGGTCACGCCTACGGTTAAGATCATTTCCAGGCCGCCAAATCCCGCGCCAAATACCATGGCTTCGCCCCGCATGGCATATTTGTTGGGATTCGCGTCATTTTTTAAAATGCTCAAAGCGTAGTATTTTCCCGCTTGTCCGATAAGGACGCCGATGATCTGTGTAAACAGGGAATAAATAAAGATCAGCGGTGTGGAAAAGTTTGTAGGGTCCACAAACATGAGAAGCAGTCCGTTGACAATGTTTACAAGGCAAAAAGAAAAGGCCCCGTAAGCCAGCAGACCGAGAAAAAACGGCTTCGCATGGGCTTTAAAGCGTTTCTTGAAAATAATGAAGAGCAGCAGAGGAATGATAAAGCTGTAAGAAATACCCAGCAAAATCAGACTCATGGTTCCATCGGGTATGGTTTCCGGCATTTTCTAAACCTCCTCTAATTAAGATACTTTTTGACGAAACTCTCTTATTATAATAATACAAAATCCACAATTATACCAGAGATTTTTTTCAACTGGAA
>CAZMGH010000018.1:0-50911 GCA_964565805.1 uncultured Lachnospiraceae bacterium | reverse complement strand
TTTCTTTTGATATAGCGTCAGCAAGCTTCTTTGTGTTCCCGCCTCTTGAAAAATACCTGATTGCTGCTTTTATCGTGACCACCTCCTATACCATCGCAATTTGTTACTCAATTTTGGGGAAAGAATAAAAGGACGGACGATTACATTGCTGTCGTCCGTCCTTTAAAAAAATTACATTTTCTTTAAGATTTTTCTCGCATCTTCCAGCGCGTTTTGCATCTCATCAAAAGACTGATCCAGTTTCTCGGCGATATAATCCCCCAGATCCATCATTGCAAAGATAGCGTGGGCGACCATGATCATCCTGGTTTCCACTTCCGGGCCAACGCCAAGGATTTCAACGTTTCCGTCACCTTCGCTGTCAAGCAAGACCATGTCCGGCAGGTTGTTTCCGTCTGAATCATGGAAGTAAAGATTAAATTCATCGTCATCCGTCAAATTGACTGCCAACGTGTCGATGTTTCCGTCACCTGTGGAATCCATAAGAGCAATATCCGGCATTCCATCCCCGTCAATGTCGATCAAAATTTCATCTTTTGCGCTGCGAACCAAGGTCCTCCGCAAGTCTTTATCTCGTTTCATCTTATTTTTCACTTTACGCAATGTTCCCATTTTACGTTCCTCCGTTTCGTTAGTGGTTCTCTCTTGATATTGGTGGATTTTCTTGTGGTTTTAAAACTTTGACGTCCCGTAGCCTGCTGCGGACCTTTGACCGGTTAACGCATTCCCGGTCCTGGGCCGTGTCCGTGGCCAGGGCCGTGTCCGTGGCCAGGGCCGCCCATCGGAGGCGCACCATAAGGTGGTCTTCTCCTGTGCGTCATTCTTCTAACAAGGCTGCTCAGCGCGGACGCGCCAAGAACAGCGCCGCCTACAGCAGCTGCCGTTTTAGCTGTATCCGACCACTCTTTCTTGCCGTTGCCAGCACTGCCAGTCAATGAGGCGCCGCACTGAGGGCAAAATTTTGCTCCTTCGTCTATAGTTGCACCGCAATTCGTACAATAAACTGCCATTTCAAGCACTCCTTTCCTAATCAGTTTTGTTGCCGTATTATTTGACAATTTTGATTTCGTGCGATATACTTATATTGACAATACATATGTATTGCCGGTATTATCATATCATAGTTTTACAAATATATCAAGACAAACACGTACGGACAGAACAAAATCAGCCTGTTTTGTTCTGTCCGCCAGGAGGTTTTTATGGAGGAATATAAAACAGAATTAGAAAAACGAAATATTTTAAGGCTTTCTAATGAAGAGTCTCATAAACTTACAAAGGAATGTATACAGACTGCGTTGATCGATCTGATGACAAAAAAGTCCTTTGAAAAAATCACTGTCAGCGAAGTTATTACTCGTTCAGGAATTTCACGCTCTGCTTTTTATCGAAATTACTCTTCAAAGGAAGATGTTGTAAAAGAAATCTGCGAGGAAGCATTCAGAAGTTTTAAAGAATATGCGATTACAGAAGGGGGGAAGGAAGGAAGTTTTTCGTTTTTCTTTGGCATATTTTCGGCAGTTAAAAAGAATAAAAAAAGCATTCGTCTATTGCTGCAGGCAAACATACAGCAAATTTTCCCGGAATTGATTTACCCAGAGCCTTTAGCGGAAATGATTTGGCCATCAACCTCTGCGGATGACCGTTACCACAATCTTGCATTGGAAGGGGCGTGTAATAAGATTTTACTTGATTGGTTCAAAAACGGCATGAAAGAAAGTGTGGAATATATGGCGCAGTTCTGCAGCAACCTGGCTCAGCGTATAAGATAACAGATAAACAAACATACAACAGCAAAGCCTCAGCGCTTTTCGTGAGCTGGGGCTTTGCTCTGATTCATGAGATGCTTTCTTCTTTGATCCTCTCCTGCCGGGCCGCCTCCAGCATCATATCCTGGACTTTCATAAGCCGCGCCTGGGTGCTGCGCTCATTTTCATCCAGCTTCATGGAAATGTATCGGATCTTTTCCTGAGCCTGGGGTATGATCACATGCTCCAAGGCATTGACCCTTCTCCGGGTCTTTTCAATCTCTGAGGCCATAAGCTGAACGGACTTCTCCACCTGGGCCAGGCGGAGCATATCCGGCAGCAGTCCGGAAAGTCCGCCAATGGCCCGGTCCAGCTCAAAGGAGGTGCAGGCAAAGCCATAGCTGTAAATATCTCCCCCATTGGCTGTTTTCGTTGTGGTATGGTATTGAGGGATCTCTACACTCATAACATTTCTTGTCTCTATATCCAGATAAACCTCCTGCCTCGGCACTAATAGGGCCGTATTCATCACCGGATCTGAAACCGAGGCCTTGGCCAGGGCAAAGTCCTTATTGGAGGCGGCAATCCCTGCCTCCACCTTTTCCCTGAGCCTGCGGTTTTCCCGGACCAGGTCCAGAAACTGACGCATCAGCTCATCCCGCTTATCTTTTAACAGCTTGTGGCCCCGAAGGGCTGTGGCGAGCTTGTTTTTCTGGCGGGTCAGCTCCATGCGGGTGGGAATGATCTGTACAGAAGCCATGATCACCCCTCCTCTCCTGTATAGTACATATCCAGATATTTATCATCGATCCGTTTCAGCTCTGACCGGGGGAGCATGGTCAGCAGCGTCCACCCAATATCCAAAGTTTCCTCAATGCTTCGGTTCATATAATATCCCTGGGAAATATACTGTTCCTCAAAGGCATCGGCAAAACGGGCATATCGCCGATCCATTTCCGTTAGGGCGGCCTCCCCAAGGACGACCATCAACTCCTTGGCTTCCTTTCCCCGGGCATAGACGGAAAACAGCTGGTTCATCGTGCTGGCATGGTCGGCCCGTGTCTTATTTTCACCGATCCCTTTGTCTTTTAAGCGGGAAAGGCTTGGAAGCACGTCAATGGGAGGCGCGATGTTTTTCCGGTACAGCTCCCGGCTTAATATAATCTGGCCTTCCGTAATATACCCGGTCAGGTCGGGAATAGGATGGGTCTTATCATCCTCCGGCATGGTTAAAATAGGGATCAGGGTAATGGAACCTTTCTTTCCCTTTTGCCGACCGGCCCGCTCATACATGGTAGCCAGGTCTGTATACATGTAGCCCGGATAGCCCCGCCGCCCGGGGACTTCCTTTCGGGCAGCGGAAATTTCCCGGAGAGCATCAGCGTAATTGGTAATATCCGTCATGATCACCAGCACATGCATATCCTTTTCAAAGGCAAGAAATTCCGCCGCAGTCAAGGCCATCCGTGGGGTAGAGATACGCTCTACTGGAGGGTCGTTGGCCAGGTTGACAAACATGACCGTCCGCTCCAGGGCCCCGGTTTCCCGGAAGCTTTGGATAAAAAAGTCCGCCTCCTCAAAGGTAATGCCCATGGCCGCAAAAACAACAGCAAAAGGCTCCTGTGTTCCCCGCACCTTTGCCTGCCGGGCGATCTGGGCCGCCAGCTGGGCATGGGGAAGTCCGCTGGCAGAAAAGATGGGCAGCTTCTGCCCCCGGACAAGGGTGTTTAAGCCGTCAATGGCAGAGATGCCGGTCTGGATAAATTCCTCCGGATAGCTTCGGGCTGCGGGATTCATGGCCAGGCCGTTAATATCCATCCGGGCTGTGGGCAGAAGCTTTGGCCCGTCATCTGCCGGGCGGCCAAGGCCGTCAAAAACCCGTCCCAGCATATCTTCCGACACCCCAAGGCGCATACTGTGGCCAAGGAAGCGCACCTTGCTGTTGGCCAGGTTGATCCCGGCGGAATTTTCAAAAAGCTGCACCACCGCATTGGTCCCGTTTATCTCCAGGACCCGGCACCGGCGGGTCTGCCCGTCCGCTAAAATAATTTCCCCCATTTCATCATAGGTCACATGCTCCACGCCGGAAACAAGCATCAGGGGCCCGGCCACCTCCTGAATGGTCCTATATTCTTTCGGCATCCTGCTGCCCCTCCTTTCCTGTATCCGGTCCTGCTGCCAGAGCCGCTTCTCCTTCCAGTTCCTTTAAGATCTTTTCAAAAGTATTTTTGACCTGGTCTTCTGAAACATATTTAAAACGACCGATCTGCTCCCGCACCTTAAGACCGGACAGCGTCTCTACATCTGCCCCGGCCTTTAAGGCCTTCTCACACACCTCATAATAGGAAAGCACCAGCTTCATCATAAGATACTGCTTTTCCAGGGAAGTGTAGGTATCCACGTCATGGAAAGAATTTTGATGAAGGAAATCCTCGCGAATAGACCGGGCAGCCTCTAGCTTTAACCGATCGGGAGCTGACAAGGCATCCATGCCCACCAGCTGGACGATTTCCTGAAGCTGGGCTTCATCCTGTAAAAGGCGCATCATCTGTCCCCGCAGAGTCATCCAATCGGGATGGACCTGATCTTCATACCATCCAGAAAGCCGGTCTGTATACAAAGAATAGCTGGTCAGCCAGTTAATGGCCGGAAAATGGCGCTTATAGGCCAGGTTGGAATCCAGGTTCCAGAAAACTTTTACAATGCGCAGTGTCGCCTGGGAAACCGGCTCGGAAATATCGCCCCCGGGAGGGGATACAGCGCCGATAGCGGACAGAGTTCCTTCCCGACCTTCGCTTCCAAGGGCGATCACCCGGCCGGCCCGCTCATAAAATTGGGCCAGACGGCTTCCAAGATAAGCCGGATAGCCTTCTTCACCCGGCATTTCCTGAAGACGGCCGGACATTTCCCGCAAAGCCTCCGCCCACCGGGATGTGGAATCTGCCATAAGAGCCACGCTGCAGCCCATGTCCCGGAAATACTCGGCAATAGTGATCCCGGTATAAATGGACGCCTCCCGGGCAGCCACCGGCATATCCGAGGTGTTGGCGATAAGCACGGTGCGCTCCATAAGGGAATACCCGGTTTTTGGGTCTTTTAACTGGGGAAACTCATTAAGCACGTCTGTCATTTCATTGCCCCGCTCTCCGCAGCCAATATAAACCACAATATCCGCCTGGGCCCACTTGGCAAGCTGGTGCTGGATCACGGTTTTCCCTGAACCAAAGGGCCCAGGGACTGCCGCCACGCCGCCTTTGGCAATCGGAAAAAGGGTATCAATGACCCGCTGTCCGGTGGTCAAAGGCATCTGAGGCGCCAGCTTCTTTTTATAGGGACGTCCAAACCGCACCGGCCATTTCTGCATCAGAGTCAAATCCTTAATCTCATCTCCGGACTGCAGGGCGGCCACCTTATCTTCTACAGTGTAGTCCCCTTCCTGAATCGAAAGGATCGTCCCATCCATTCCCGGAGGAACCATGATCTTGTGGACCACTACCGGCGTTTCCTGAACCGTGCCGATCACATCCCCGGCCTCCACTTTTGTCCCCGGCTCCACAGAGGGCACAAAATGCCAATGTTTTTCCCGGTTCAGGGCAGGCACATCTACGCCCCGCTTTAAAAGATTGCTTCCGGTCGTTTTCATAATATCATCCAAAGGCCGCAAAATCCCGTCAAAGATCCGGCCCAAAAGCCCGGGGCCAAGCTCCGCGCTTAAAGGCATCCCTGTGGATGTGACGATTTCTCCCGGTCCAAGGCCTGCCGTTTCCTCATAAACCTGGATGGACGCCTGGTCTTTGTGCATTTCAATAATTTCTCCCATAAGCCGCTGATCCGATACCCGGACCACATCGTACATATTTGCGTCCGCCATCCCCTGGGCGATTACCAGAGGACCAGCGACTTTTTTGATATAACCTGTGCTCATGTTCCCTTAAGTCACCTGCCTTTATCATAAATCTTAGGGGAGCCGCTCCCCCCTTCGGTATCTTTATAAAATATCCGCCCCAACAGCCTGCTCTACCAATTCCTTTATAAGGGCCATGCCCCTTCCTGTATTACCGGAAATCCCCGGAATAAGCACCAGGGCAGGGGTTGCTCGGTCCTTAAAGTCTGCGATTTCTTCCGTAAGCTGGGCTGCCAAAGCTTCTGTTATATAAACGATCCCATAGTCTTCCTGTGCCAGTTCTAAAAGTTGTTTCCGGCCTTCCTCCCGGGTGTTCACGGGAAATACAGAAAGTCCCAGGGACATAAAACCGTAAATGCTGTCATAATCCCCCATTACTGCGATCTTATACATATAGATCACCCAGCCTTTCTAAAATCAACGTTTCCGGCAGCTGATTCTGCTTTACTGACAGGATCAGACGCACGTATTTGATTTCATTTTCCCGGGCCAGCACATAGGCGATCACCGGTCCCAAAGTGGATGAATCGGCCAGCTCAGGGCGGATCAAAGCTATGGTGGTGTCGCTACACCATTTTTCAAAGGCTGCCTCTGAGGCGCGGATGGCCGGACCTGCAGATGAAAACTTTGTGCTCCCCGCCACCTGGGCGATATGCTCCGGCCCCTTCACGGCAGCCTGGGCCAGATCCTGAATATTAATCGCCTTTGACTTTGCCAGGGCCTGGTTTAAAAAAGAAATGGGCCGCTGAGTCTTATAGCTTCTCAGGGCGATACGAAGATCGGAAAATACAGTAAACGCTTCCCCGTATGCTCTTAATACCCGGGCTGGGCTTTCCTGACAGGCCCGGTCAAAATCCTCAAGAAAGTGCCGGTCGATAATACTGTCTGATAACTGGCCGTCTCCAGTATGCAAAAGAGTTTCAAATGCCTCCCTTGCCGCCTTAGCTATAGGCTCCGGAAGGGCATCATAATCCTTTTCCCGGATGCATTGATCCATTTTTTTCCAGGGAAAAGTGCCTCCGGAGATAAAAAAACGTTCTTTTGGAAGAGGGGAACCTGTATAACAAAGCTTTATGGCAGCCTTTAAGTTGTGATAGTCATACTGGTATTTCAGGGGATCCAGCACTGACGGATCGGCCAGCAGTTCATTGACGAGGGCCCAAGTACGTTCTTCCTGGTCCTTAAGCAAAGACTCCGGCGCCATGGTCCTGTCCCTCGGCCCCCACCCAAGTTCCGTCAGCCGTAAAAGAGCCTGGGATACATCCCGCGCCCCTACCAGCTGATCCAGATCCTGCCGTTTTAAAAGTCCCGTTTCCAACACCCGGATCCTGGCGGCTGCGTAAATATAGTCATTTTTCATAGGCCGCCTCCTTATCCGCCGAGTCAAACAGGCAGTGATTTAAAAGATCCCGCAGGTACTCATCCTCCGCCTGAAAGATGGCCCCAAAAGAACAGTTTTCTTCAATCCCCCCATAAATCAGGACAAAACCGCCCCGGATAGGCTGTGTCTTTGTACCGATTTTTAAACTGCCTCCCAGATCTTTTGTCTGCCGGTCAAGAGCTTCCTGAAAATGCTCAGGCAAACGGGCGTAGTCTTTTGGAGAAAAGCAGATCACCCCGTCCTCGGGTCTTGCAAATTTTAAAACCATGGAGAGGATCAGCCCAAAATAAGCCTTATCTTCTAAGGAGCACACCTGCTCAAGCGCCTTTTCCAGGGTTTGACTGATCAGCGCCTGTTTATAGGCCAGGGTCCGGTTTTTTTCTTCCATCAAAGCTCTGGAATGTTCCCTGGATAAAAACAGATCCCCCTCCTGCCTTGCCCGATCTTTCGCATCCAGCAGGATCCTCTGGCAGGCTTCCTCACATTCCTTTTGGATTTCTTTAACTTTCCCTTCTGCCAAAACTTCCTGGCGTTTTATCTCCTGATCTGCCTCTTCCTGTATCTTTTGGATAATACGATCGATTCCTGCCATTGTCCTCCTCCCGGTTCCTTTAAAGATTAAACACAACTAAAAGGGAAATGAGCAGGGCCAGGATGGCATAGGTTTCCACCATAGCCGGCAGGAGCATAGCCTTGCCAAAAGTATCCGGCCGCTTTGCCATCATACCAATAGCTGCTACAGAAGCTTTGCCCTGATAAATCGCTGAGATCATCCCTACAAATGCAATGGGGAGGCAGGCCACAAGATATAAAAGCCCCTGTTCCATGGTCAGATCTGAGCTGCCGCCCAAAATACCGATACGGCTTAAAGTAATAAAAGCCACCAGCATCCCGTAAATGCCCTGGGTGCCCGGTAAAAGCTGGATAATAAGCACCTTTCCAAACAGTTCCGGCTTTTCTGAAAGAACTCCCGCCGCGGCTCGTCCGCCGATACCTACACCGTATGCAGAGCCAATGCCCGCGAATAAAGTAGCGCATGCTGCACCTAAAAGCGCAAAAATAAGACCAAAATTTTCCATGACCTAATCTTCCTCCTTTACTTTAATGTATTTATTGGATGCATCTGAGAAAGGACGGAAGGCCTTGCCGTCTCCCTCATAAAATTTTCCGAAAAACTCCACATATTGGAGCCGGTTTGTGTGAACATAAGCCCCCAGCAGGTTAACGGCCAGGTTCAGGGTATGTCCCGCGGCGAAAATGACCGCAAAAGCAATAACTCCCACGATCCCACTGCCCATCATCACCCCCATAGTGTTAATAACAGAAGCGATCACACCAGTGGCTATACCAAGGGCTAAAAGCCTGGAATAAGACAACACATCCGAAAGCCAGCTGGTCACCCCGTAAAGCTCATAGGCGCCAAGGGCCAGCCTCAGGCCAAAATTCTTTTTTCGCCGTCCGGCCATAAAAACGATCCCTGCCGCTCCCACTGCCGTCAGGATCACAGACAACGTATGGACCCAGGCGGGAAAAAGGATAACCGTCCCTGCCATGGAGGAAAAAATACTGCTTGGAAGGAGCAGAAGGATCAGTCCCGCAAGGAGCATGTACCAAAAACCTGCTTCGCACAAACAGTCCATATATTTTTTATCCCTCAGCAAAAGATAGCCTTTAATCCCCAGTCCCGCAAACAGATGGATAATCCCGAAAAGGAAGGAAAAGACCAGAAGCTTCATAGGATCATCCAGAGGAGCGAACCACAGGGCAGGCACAGTCACCTGTGCGTTAAAAAATGCCTCGGCTGCCACAGGGATCACATCTCCGAAATAACCGCCAAATAGTATTCCCCAAATGGTGGAAGAAATCCCGCAGTAAAAAAACATGGTCAGGGTATTTTTAATCCCTTCCGGCATTTTGGGATATTTTTTTAAGGCCGCGAAGCAGCCAATGACCATCAGTATCCCATAACCTGCATCTGACAGCATCAGGCCAAAGAAAAAGTAGTAAAATATGGCCATGATGCCGGTTGGATCTATTTCATCTTTCCCCGGAAGGCCATAGGACTCTACAACCCCCTGAGTAGGTCCCGCAAAAGCATTATTGGATAAAAGCACCGGAGCGGCCTCGTCTTCCGGAACAGGCTCCAGCTCTGTGACACAGTCCAGCCGGGACTCCAGCATGGCTGTAAGCGGACTGGCCTGATCTTTGGGCGTATAGCCGGATAAATAGATCACATGGCCCGATTGAAGGAGCTGTCCTAAAAGCTGATTCTTTTCAACCTGTCCTCTGGCGTGATCTTCCAGAAATCGAAGCTTTTCCCTCTCTCCGGCAAGATTATGGATTTCCCCAAGGATCTGCTCCTGTCTTTTTTTACATTGGGAAAGTTCCCTTTCCAAAGCCTCCTTCTGTCTGGCGGGAGGCTGAGAGAAGTCTAAGGCAGTCCGGACAAATCCATTAAGCCGCAAATTCTCCTCCAACGCTTCCTCTTGACTTAAAAGACACAGGAGCATAAAGCAGGTCTGTGAGGTATCCTGGTTTAAAATTTCAATCTCCGCGGCAGCCTCAGCGTCCCCGGCGGTCTCAGCGTTCCCCCCATTCCCGGCGTCACCGAGAATCTGCCGGATCTTAGGTTCATCCCACGCTCCCGGAAGTGTACCTGTCATCAGGGCTGTATACCGGGTGCCTGTAAGTTTTGGAGAAATATCCATTAAAAGCCATGGATCTAACCGCTCAATTTCATCTTTAAGCTTTCGCGCCTTTGCCTTGACGGATCCCAGCGCATCCCAAAGGCGGATCAATGTATCTGCAGTTTCTGTGATAAAAGGGATTTTTTCCTCCAAGCCTTTATAGGCCTTTTGTGTAAGCTCCTGTTTTCCCCTTAGAGAGGAAAGCATAGATGTTTTTTCCGGAACCTGTGCATCAAGGATTTCTAAGGCTCTCACTGCCCTGATCCGGGTCTTTTCCCAGAAATCACAAAGAGTCTGGGTATCTTTTCTTTTAAAAAAGCTATCTTCCGGATCCTCTATTTGTATCTGTACCGTCCCCTTCCGGCGCAGAATTTCCAGAAGTTCATCCCCGGATGACCGCCATCCGTAAACAAAAAGCTTTGTCATCTCTTTTACCGCCATCTTTATATCACCTTCTTCCTAAGTTTATGTTTCCACGTTTTGCGAGTCTGTATTTCCCTGTACTGCCTGGCATGAGCGTTTGTTATGCTCCAGGATTTCCCAGATCCTGTCCCAATAAATAAATGAAGATCTGCCGGATGGCCTCCGTCTGCCGCTGGGCAGCCAAAGCTTTTAACTGCTCTCTTTCAGCCTCACCTTTTAGACAGATCTTCTGCGCGTCCTCCTCTGCTTTTTTTTCTGCCTTTCCCTGTTCTTCCTGAAGCATCAGTTTTGCCTGTTGTTTTGCTTTTTCTTTTTGCTCGCTGGCATTTTTTTTGGCCAAAGCCAGGGCATCATCGCTCTGTCTTTTAGCCACTTTCATCTGGTCTTTGGCCGCCTCCTCCGCAGCCCGGATCCGATCAAGCACTTCTCTCATCCATGCACACCTGCCTTCCTTTACGTACTTATTTTTACAGATATTTGCCATATTATACGATAGCCGCCGCGAAAAAGACGCGGTATAATCGTCACCTTTGTGGCTATTATATCATAAACATCAGATTTTATGAAGGATTATTATCAGAAAATCACATAGAGCCGCGAAGAAAAAGATTTACAATTTTAAATCTGGAATGTATTATAAAGAACATAAGGAAGGATGAAAATAATGCGATTACTACTTGCTGAAGATGAAAAGTCCCTGGCAAGAGCTGTTGGGACGATCCTGGAAAAAAATAATTATTCTGTAGATATTGTATATAATGGAAGGGATGCTCTGGACTATCTTCTCTCAGACAGCTACGATGGCGCGGTTTTAGATATTATGATGCCCGGCCTGGACGGGATCACTGTGTTAAAAAAGATCCGGGAAGAAGGCATTGCCGCGCCGGTCCTCCTCCTTACGGCAAAATCAGAGGTGGAGGACAAAGTTAAAGGCCTGGATTCTGGAGCTAATGATTATCTGACCAAGCCTTTTGCCACACAGGAGCTTCTTGCGCGGATCCGGGCCATGACCCGGACAAATACATCCCAGGCCAGCTCTGTGATGCACATGGGCAATACCACCCTGGACCGGGCCACCTTTGAGCTGTCCACCCCATTTGGCAGCTTCCGCCTGGCCAATAAAGAATTCCAGATCATGGAAACCCTTATCTCCAATCCTGGACATATTATTCCCGGCGAACGTTTTCTTGAAAAAATCTGGGGGTATGACAGTGATGTGGATATGCATGTGGTGTGGGTCTATATTTCATATTTAAGAAAAAAGCTGACCGCCTTAAAGGCGAATATTAAAATTACAGCTGCAAGAAATTCCGGATATTTACTGGAGGAAATCTTATGATAAAAAAGCTTCGGATCAAATTTGTCATTGTCTCCATGCTGTCGCTGCTCCTTGTTTTGACAGTGATCATGGGGGCCGTGTATTTTCTTAATTATAAGCATATGGTGGATGAAGCTGACGGCCTTTTGTCTATTTTGCTGGACAATGACGGCGCATTTATGGAACCCTATACTCAGGGCGGCAAAGGGCCCGCAGAAAACATGTCTCCTGAAACCCCCTATTCTACCCGGTACTTTACCGTAACCTTAGATTCAGACAGCGGTGAAGTTCTTGCTACAGATACAGGAAAAATCGCTGCTGTTGATGAAGCGGATGCCGGGGATTACGGAAGCCAGGTATGGACTTTAAACCGCAGCAGGGGATTTATGGATATGTACCGGTATGGTGTCCTGGAAAATGCGGGAGAAACCCTCATCATTTTTCTGGACTGCCGTCAAAATATTGACACCTTTGGCTCCTTTTTATTCACCGGATGCCTGATCAGCCTGATCGGCCTGGGAGCGGTCCTGGTGCTTTTGATCTTTTTCTCCGGCCGGGTGGTGGCCCCGGTGGCAGAAAGCTATGCCCGTCAAAAACGCTTTATTACAGATGCAGGCCATGAGATCAAAACCCCTATTACGATTATTGACGCAGACGCGGAGGTGCTGTCTGCGGATATTGGGGATAATGAATGGATTCGAGATATTCAGCTCCAGACCCGGCGTCTGGCTGCGCTGACCCAGGATCTGATCTATCTGTCCCGCATGGAAGAAGGTCCGGATGCAGTGACCATGATCGAATTCCCCTTTTCAGATCTTGTCTCAGAAACACTCCAGTCCTTCCAGGCTATGGCCATGACTCAGAAAAAGCAGCTCCATGCGGATATTCAGCCCATGATCTGCGTGCGTGGAGATGAAAAGGCCCTGGGCCAGCTTGTGGCCATCCTTATGGATAATGCCCTGAAATACTGCCCTGAGGGCGGCGTGATCTCCGTATCCCTGGTCTATACCGGAAAACATGCCCGGCTTACTGTGACCAATACAGCGGAAAATATTGACCCAAAGCAGCTCCCCCATTTGTTTGAGCGGTTTTACCGGGGAGATGAGTCCCGCAGCGGCAGCGGAAAAGTAAAAGGCTACGGCATCGGCTTGTCCATTGCCAGGGCTGTGACCGCGGCCCACAAAGGAAAAATCTGGGCTGCGTCTGCAGACGGACGGTCACTGACCATGACGGCGCTGATTCCAGCAGAAGATCCGGGGCGGGATGTATATTCCCACTAAGTACACCCGGCGCCCTTGTCATTGCGTTTTTTCGGTTTTAATGGGGTAACAGTTGTCAAAGCAGGCTTTGCAGATGCCCATGTTGCCGACCATTTCCTGAAGATCTTCGATCTTCATGTATCCCAGAGAGTCTGCGCCGATGATCTGGCGGATCTCTTCGACTGTGTGGGAAGATGCAATAAGCTGATCGTTGGATGGAACATCGGTTCCGTAGTAGCATGGATGTAAAAACGGCGGAGCGCTGATGCGTACATGGACTTCCTTTGCGCCGGCTTTTTTCAGCATCTGGATCAGATTGGCCATGGTGGTTCCCCGGACGATGGAATCGTCTACAAGGATGATCCGATTGCCCCGGACAACAGGTTCCAGAACATTCAGCTTCAGCTTAACGCCCGATTCCCGCTCTTTTTGAGTAGGTTTGATAAATGTACGTCCAATATAGCTGTTTTTGTAAAATGCCAGTTCAAATGGAATGTTGGCATACTGAGCATAGCCTCTTGCAGCTGTCAATCCGGACTCAGGAACGCCAGTAACAATATCCGCATCCACCGGATAAGCTTTTGCCAGAGCCCGGCCGGCCCGTATCCTGGCGTCATAAACTTTGATACCGTCTAAGGTACTGTCCAGACGGGCGAAATAAATGTACTCAAAAATACAGTGGGCCCGTTCCTCCTGGGCAAGGCTCTTATCTGAGGTTACTGTTCCATCGCTGTGGACAGTGACTAGCTCTCCCGGTTCAATATCCCGGATAAACTCAGCGCCTACAGCATGAAGGGCACAGCTTTCGGATGTTACGATATAGGCATTATCCCGTTTTCCAAGACATAAAGGCTTTAAGCCCCAAGGATCTCTTAACGCCATAAGCTTTCTCGGGCTCATGACCACAAGGCCGTAAGCGCCTTTGATTTTTCTGGCCGTTCTTAACAGGGCTTCCTCAACGTTTTTTGTATGCACCCGCTCCCGGGCAATGTAATAGGCAATCATCTCGGAATCTGTCGTTGTCTGGAAGATCGCGCCGCCGTAAATAAGCTCATTTTTTAAAGCTGCTGCATTGACCAGGTTTCCGTTGTGAGCCAGGGCCAGAGTTCCCTTAATGTAATTAAGGACCAGAGGCTGGGCGTTTTCACGGGTGGAGGCGCCAGTGGTAGAATAACGTACATGGCCTACGCCAAGGTTGCCGCAAAGCTTGCTGATGTTTTCTGTTTTAAAAACTTCCTGCACAAGTCCAAGATCTTTATGGAAAGCAATGTTTCCATTAGCGCCTGACGTATCTGTCACCGCAATACCGCAGGACTCCTGACCCCGGTGCTGCAGGGAACATAACCCATAATACACAGATGCTGCCACATCATTGCCGCTAAGGTCATAGATGCCGAAAACGCCGCACTCTTCATGAACGCCATGGGATCCGGCGGGATCTGCCTGAGCAAAGCTGTCGGCGGACAGTGTTTCGTGGGTATTCATCATAGTCTTCACTCCTTTATCTGTTCTCCGGTTTGTCTATTTGGCAGAGAACTGCCGCGCAGCAGATCAGATAACTGACTTGCCCCGCTACAGGAACTATTTTAACCTATATTTTATATTTTGCAAGTTTTTTTAAGAAAAGACCATGTTTGTTACACGCCACACCCGAACCGCCCTGTTATTGATCGCCGCGTGACCAAAAACCTTTCTTTTCATAAGGTTCCCGGGAAATATCCGCCACCGTGTACCCGGTTCCTTCCAGGGCATTTTTTATATCCTCGTCAGAAATATCCTCCTGGGCAATGATGACTGTCTGATTTTTCCGGTGAGAAGAACTTACCTTTTTTACTTTCAGATTTTTTCTGATGGCGTCGTTTACATGAGCCTCGCACATACTGCATGACATACCATTAATATCTGCGGTGATTTTTACCATATCAATCCTCTCCTGTCCATATTTCCGGAGTTTTTCAGACAAGCGGACACGCTTTTCATGCCTGCGTGAAAAGCAAGCCTATCTGCCCTCCGGTAGGATCATTATAAAAAATCAAACAAGAAAAGCCAAGGGATACGAAGGCTTATGATATTTTTTCTCATCATCACCAGCTGTCCAAACCTCTGCGCCTTGCCCCTTCTACCACCCGGGACAGCAGCTCGGAAGCTTTAGTTAATATTTATCTAATATAATTGACTTATTTGCTTAACATTGGTATGCTTGACTTAAACAGATTCTCAAACATCCGCAAAATAGGAGGTAAAGGTTTTTATGGCAGGAGAAATTTCCATGAAAGAGCTTGCCGCAGACCTGGGAATAAGCACAGCTTTTGCTATAAAGACCTGAAAAGCGTAAAAATGAAACATTTATTCCTGCGCCGGATCCCTTCGGTCATCCGGCAAAAAATCCGTTCTCTGCGTTTTTCCACGATCCTCGTTCTTATCCTGATCATCTTTTTGCTCGGCAGCCTTATAGCCTATAACAATTATGCCGCCTATGCCTTACTGCTAAAAAATATCTATCAGAATACTGAACATACTCTAATGCTTTACGAACAGCATCTGGATCAGGCCCTTGAACGCACACAGACTTTTTTATTCACTGTATCTACCAATAACAGCAGTTTGACCACCCTGAAATATACAGGCAGCGGTACCACGTCCTGGTTCCAGGCTTTGTACCAGCTGAAAAACAACCTGCAAAATTCCCTGGCCATTTATACGATGGACGACATATTCTGCTATATTCCAGGTCGGGATACATTTGTTACCGGCTCAGCCAGCTATGATGCCGCCGCAAATTCCATACGTTCAATGATGCGGAACGCCGCCGAAGGGGATAGCCTTCCTCTGGATGACTGGGCGGTTTATGGTGATATGGGAAATTATTACCTGCTGCGCACCCTGCACATTCAAAATGCTTATGTAGGCGCCTGGGTATCCCTGGACACCTTGCTCAATGAAGTGATCCAAAATAACGATTCTCCCTTCCAGCTTTGTTTTACATCCTCTGACGGCCGTCTTCTCACCGGGAGCAGTGAAACGGCGTCGATTACGCCTCCGGAGGAAAAGGAAGATCCTTATGCCATAGAAATGATCGCCGGTGAGCGATTTCTCACAGTATCTAAAAAAATGGCCAGCTCTCCTTTATATCTGACCATTCTTATTCCTGAGGAGGATTTTTCTCAAAACAGGAGCGATATGATCCTGATGGTTGCCGCTGCCTTTGGGGGCGTTTTTCTCATATGGTTCATTTTTGTGGCCTATATGGAAAAATGGATCTTAAAGCCGGTAAGACTCCTGACCAGCGCCATAAAACAGCTGAAAAGAGGAGATCTTGAGGTTTCTGTGGCAGCCAGAGGCCAGCTAGATGAATTTCAGGATATGACAAATGCTTTTAATACTATGGTCTGTGAGATCAAGAATCTGAAGATTGATGTTTATGAACAAAAGCTGGCCAGCCAGCGCCTGGAGGCTTTGTACCTGAAGCAGCAGATCACTCCCCACTTTATGATCAACTGCCTGAACACAGCATATCAGCTGACAGAAACCGGACGCTATGATCTGACCAGGGAAATGCTCAAAGATCTGAGCCGCCATTTAAGGTTTATCCTTTCTTCCGAACAGACGGTATCTTTAGGGGAGGAACTTTCACTTGTGGATAATTATATTGAGCTTTCCGGCATCCGTTATCCGTACAGCATCCGATATATATGCCAGTGTCCCCGGGAGCTGTATTCAGCCACAGCGATCCCTCTTTTGCTGCTGAACTTTGTGGAAAATACTATTAAACACGAAGTATCCATGGGCCAGCTTTTGGAAATCCATATCGAAGCCGGATCCTATCAGCAGGACGGTCAGTCAAGGCTGGCGATCCATATCTGGGACACAGGCAAAGGCTTTTCCCAAAAGGCGCTTTCAAGCCTTTCAGATATTGACCGTTACCTGGAAAATGAAAGTGAGCATATCGGGATTTCCAATGTGGTGATGCGCGCCCGGCATATTTATAAGGACGCCCGGTTTACCTTTTTTAACCGGCCATCCAAGGGGGCGCAGATCGACATAGATCTGCCTTATATACCTTTCGACGGAAAAATCTTATAGGAAGGAGCGATCCCTATGAATCTTCTGATCGTGGATGATGAATATTATACAGTAGAAAGCCTGCGCATGAAAATCTGTGAAAAGCGTCCGCAATTTAAACAGGTATTATCCGCCTATAATTTAAACCACGCGCTGGAGTATTTTGCCAGATATGAAATCGCAGTAATGATCTGTGATATAGAAATGCCGGGAGGCAGCGGCTTGGAGCTTTTAGAGCAGATCCGGGGGAATGGCCTGCATACAGCCTGTATCTTTCTCACCGCTTATGCGAAATTTGATTACATATCCAGGGCCATGAAGCTTTCCAGCTGCGACTATCTGCTAAAGCCTGTGGAGGAGGGCCCGCTGCTGGCAGCGGTTGACAAAGCGGCCGCCATGTATGAAGAACAAAAACAAAATACAGAAAACACCTTATATGCAGGATACTGGAAAGAAAGCGAGCTTTATATGACCGAACACCTTTTCCAGGAGCTTTTGGAGGGAGCGCTCCCCTACTACCGGGAAAAGATCCGGTCTGAGCTGGAATTCCGGAAACTTTCACCGGAATGGGCGGACAGATCCTTTATCCTTGTACTCATCCAGTGCGATTACTCCCTGGGCGAGCTGCCAGATCAGGACGTTTTTGAATTTGCCCTGAAAAATATTGCCAGGGAATATTTTTACATTGATACAGAACTGCCGGTCATTGTACGGATGGGGCAAAATCGCTATATCCTTCCCCTTCCAGCAGAAGGCAGGACGCAGCCCTCGGTGGCTGCTTTGTGCCGCGGCGCCCTGTCGGATTTTGTCCCCCATTTTCCCTATGCCTTTAATTTCTTTGTAGCTTCCCGTGCCTGCCCTATGGATGAAATCCCAAGAGTCTATGAAGAGCTGAAAAAAAACGCCAGGGAAAATGTGGCTATGGAAAATAATGTTTTTGACCTGGCCCAGCCAAAGCAGGCAGTTTCCCAAAAGGACACGCGCCAGTTACCTTTGGAGCGGTGGACAGATCTGCTACTGCGAAACCAAAACCAACAGCTGCTTGCGGAAACGTCCGACTATATGGAATATATGAAAGCCTCAGGCGCGGCCTCCCGGGAATCCCTCATGAGTTTTTGCCACAGTTTCTTCCATCTGATCTTTGAAACCGCAAATAAAAACCCTGAGGAATATGCATCTTTCCAAAGACAGCTATACGCATCCGCCCCGGAACAGCCTTTTGAATCCGTCCGGAATATGCGGCAATGGATACGGCAGGCGTTGGAGGTCTATCAAAGGACTATTGCATGCCATCGGGGACAAAATGAATCGATTCACCGCATATGTGAGTACATTAAAAGCCATTTATATGAAGACCTGACCAGGGACACTCTGGCTGACATGGTCCATCTAAACGCGGACTACCTGTCCCACATATTCAAAAAAGAAATCGGCATGTCCATAACCAACTACATTATTGACGAGCGTATCCGTCTGGCTAAACAGCTTTTATCCAGAAAAGATATGAGCATCCGGGACATTGCCATTTCCTGCGGATTTCAAGATATTTCCTACTTTTCCCGCCAATTTAAAAAATCTACTGGCCTAACGCCCAGAGAATTCCGCCGAAAATAACCCTCGCCGTTCTTAAATGAACGGCGAGGGTTATTTTCGGGTATTTTCATCCTTTTACGCCACCTAAAGTAATTCCCTTAACAAAATTTTTCTGTATAAACGGATAAACCAAAATAACAGGCAATATGCCAAGCGCCGCCATGGCCATACGCACCGTTGCTGACGGGATCTGGGAAAGACCCTCGCTGGCGTTGGAAATATTGGTAGCATTTTGGGTCAGGGCCTGGATATTTTGCATCAGCCGGTTCAGCAGGTTTTGTATGCTGTACAAATCCGTCCGTCTTACCAGATAGATATACCCATTATTCCAGTCGTTCCAATACGCAATTCCGGAAAACATAGCCACAGTGGTCACAATAGGCTTAGACAAAGGGATCGCGATCCGGCACATCGTCTGGAGTTCGCCGGCGCCGTCAATATAGGCGGCTTCCAAGATTTCGTCAGGAATACCTGTGACAAAATAGCTCTTCATAAGAAGGACATTAAAAGCATTCATCAGCAGCGATGGAATCAACAACCCTAAAAAGGTGTCTTTAATGTGGAACACCGTTGTGTAATTAATGTATGTAGGGACAAGTCCCCCGTTAAACAGCATTGTAAAAAAAACAAGGAATGTAAACAGGCGCCGCCCGGGAAGGTCTTTTTTTGCCAGGCCATAGGCCAGACATGTGGTGATCAGCAGGCTGCAGATCACGCCTAAGGCCGTCAGGATAATGGAGATGCCGTAGGCTCTTATTACCATGGCGCCGTTGGAACTAAAAATCCATTCATAAGCATAAGCGCTCCATTTTTCCGGAAAAAAGGAATACCCGTTTTGCAGCAGCGTATTGTTATCCGTAAATGAGGAAATAAACATCAATAAAATCGGTACCAGAGCCATGACCGTTAAAAAGATCATAAAGATATGGCCGAAAAAGTTAAAGATTCTATCGCCTTTAGTCAACATAGTCCATACCTCCTATATCAGTGCATTTTCCCGGTCGATTTTGCGCACCAGAAGGTTGGCGCCAAGGACAAGGATAAATCCGACAACGGACTGGTATACGCCGGCTGCCGCGGACATGGAAATGTTTCCTAATTGGAGCAGCCCCCGGTATACATAGGTGTCAATAGTATTGGTAGTGGAATACAAAGCGCCCTGATTCATCGGCACCTGGTAAAACAGCCCGAAATCGGAGTAAAAGATCCGTCCTATAGCCATTAGTGTTAGCATGATCACCGTCGGCTTAAGCAAAGGCAGGGTGATATAACGGATCTGCTTCCATTTTGAAGCTCCATCGATCTTTGCGGATTCGTAATAAGATTTATCGATCCCCATAAGGGTGGCCAGATAAATAATACAGTTATATCCTACAGATTTCCACGCGCTTACAAAGATAATGATAAACGGCCAGTACTTTGCTTCTGAGTACCATGACACCGGATCCACGCCAAAGGCTTTTAAAATGGTATTATTGACAAAACCGTTTTCCACGCTGAAAAAAGCAAATACCAGGTAGCCGATGATAACACTGGAGAGCAGGTTTGGAAGCAAGATGGCGCTTTGATAAAACTTCTTGATCTTACCTGTCAGTTCACTTAATATAATGGCCACCACAATGGCAAGCGTTGTGTTGATAATAATAAACGCGGCATTATATCCAATCGTATTTCGGGTAATGACCCAGGCGTCGCTGGTGGTAAACAGGTATTCAAAGTTTGAAAATCCTGCCCAGGGACTGCCGTAAATCCCCTTACCCGCGTTGTAGTTTTTAAAAGCGATGACTAAACCTGGCATAGGCATATAGTTGTTAATAAACAGGTAAAGAAGTCCCGGAAGCATTAATAAATAGATAGGGATAAAGCGCTTAAACTTCTTCCAGGTCATTTTCTTTTTTTCCGCCTTAACATATCCGGGCATGAGGGCTGTTGTCTCTTTTCGCATATAGTTTTCTGGCCTCCCTGAGTTTATTGTAAAGCCGCCCATTCATCCAGCTGGCGCTGCTTTTCATCAATGATTTCCTGAAGGCCTGCAGCCATAAGCCTTTCATTCATTTCAGCAATGCCGGTTTCCGGATCGACGAAGCCGTATTCCACGCTGGCCTGATACTCATTGTAAACATTTGTAACTGCTGTGATCTCGTTGGCTACATTAGACGAGTCGAAAGTAAAACCGCTGGCAGCAGATACGATGGCGCTGTTATTAAATTCCTCCATTTGTTCCCAAAGGTCGGGATCGTTGCCTTCCCATACATATGTAATAAACTCGTTTGGCATAAGCCATTGCATAGAGTGATTCCAGCCGGACGTGGTTGCGTCTACCCCATCGGCATAGGTAGCCAGACCGTCTTCTCCGATCTGATAGTGTTCCCCCTCAATCCCCCATCCCAGAAGATTTGCCAGGTCCTCATTGGTATAAAGCTCATTTAAGTACGTCATAGCTGCTTCAGGATCAGCGGAGGTAATTGGGATAACCCATGGAAAGGATGATACCGCTGTGGATGAGAGAACATTATCCATGGTCTGAAAAATCGTCATGTCTCTGCCGCACAGACTGGTCTCCTGGACCTTGATTCCCGGTTTTCCTCCGGTCGTATAGCTCATCAGCGTTCCTGCCTTTACAAGCTCTGTTACACTGGTCGTATCTGTAGCGGCATCCTGGCTGATATAGCCGCTCTGATTATACATGTATATACGCTCACAGTATTCTCTGTAAAAATCGCTGGTAAAGAGATTTTCTACCGTAAGCTCTGCTCCGTTATCTAGTAAAACACCAAAATAATTACCTCCAAGAGCGTCTACATTGGAAAACTGTCCCATAGCAGTTGAGGCGGGACGGTAAACTTCCAGATCCGGATACGCTTCGTGAAGCTGCGCGTAAATATCATTCAACTCGTCAATACTGATATATACGATCTCTGCCTCATGGTCAAATTCATAACCGATCCCGTCAAGATATTCTGTGGCAATGGCCGCGCAGCCCCGGCCGGTAGCTATATCTCTATTATTGGGAAGACCGTAGAGGACGCCTCCCACACGGCAGGCATCGATGTAATCCCATCCCATAGCTTCTATAATCCCCTGGCCGTAAGTGGCGAGAAGGTCATTTTCCTCCAGATCCATCAGATACCCTTGAGTCACCGCATTTCCGTAGCTTAAAGTTCCGCTGGAGCATACAGCTATGTCAATCTGCTCACCGGCAGACAGGGCAAGGGTCATACTTTGACCATAGGAAGCAAAATCCAAAATCTGCAGCTCCACCTCAATCCCTAAGGAATCTCTTGTGATTTCATTCATGGCGTCCTGCACCGCCTGAGTATCTGCCGGTGCGCCTGTCCATGTATAAAATGTCATGACAAGTTTAGTGACTTCTCCGCTGTCCTGATCCTGACTGCCAGAGGACGTATCTCCTGTCGATGCGCTTTCTCCTGAGCCGCACGCAGTCATAGAAAAAGCAAGTATTGCCGTAAGCCCCATGGCTATGATTCTCCGATTCATTATTATACCTCCCATACAAAAAATCCTTTTACCTTTTACCTGAGCCGCGGCCGCAAGGCTCATTGGACATTTTTATTATACGGTTTCGCGTCTTTTTAAAAAAGAAGTATCATGCTGAAAAATAGCACAATCCAGTTTTTTTAAATCGCATCATTATACAAAAAAACTCATCAAAATCCTAAAGCGCCCTTCCCAACGCCTGGATTTGTTTTACCATAGTGATATTCTATCAGTGTAAAAAAGTTCATCAAAAAAATTTATGATTTTTTTACACAAAAACGTGTTAAAACACTAAAAAAAATTGTATAATATAGTCAACAGCATCAAAATGAAAGTGAGGGCTTATTTATGAAGCAAAACAACATGATAGCAATGATCTTAGCCGGCGGCCGCGGCTCGCGGCTTCACGATCTGACAAAAAAAGTTGCTAAGCCAGCCGTTTCTTATGGCGGCAAGTATCGTATTATTGACTTTCCGCTGAGTAACTGCGCCAACAGCGGGATTGATATTGTGGGGGTGCTGACCCAATATGAATCCATCTTATTAAACAGCTATGTGGCAGCCGGCGGCCGCTGGGGTCTGGACGCCAGAGACAGCGGTGTGTTCGTTCTTCCGCCCCGTGAAAAAGCTGAGGAAAACCTTAACGTTTACCGCGGAACAGCGGATGCTATCTCTCAGAACATTGACTTTGTTGATAATTATGCACCGGAATATGTGCTGATCCTTTCTGGTGATCATATTTATAAAATGAACTATGCCAAAATGCTTGCTTATCATCAGGAACATAAAGCCGACGCCACGATTGCTGTGATCGAAGTTCCTAAAAAGGAAGCCAGCCGCTTCGGTATCATGAACACAGATGAAGAAGACCGTATCCGTGAATTTGAGGAAAAGCCGGAACATCCAAAGAGCAATCTTGCTTCTATGGGTATTTACTTATTTGACTGGAAACAGCTGCGTAAGATGCTGGTGGCTGATATGAAGGATGACTCCTCAAACCACGATTTTGGTAAAGACATTATCCCTCAGATGCTTGCGGAAGGCAAACGACTGTTTGCGTACAGATTCAAAGGCTACTGGAAGGATGTGGGAACTATTGACTCCTTATGGGAAGCCAACATGGATCTGTTAAACAAGAATAATGAGCTTGACTTAAGCGATCCTACATGGAAGATCTATACAGAGGATGCTACCACCCTGCCCCATTACATAGGACCGGACGCAAATATTAAATCCGCGTTTATCAACCAGGGCTGCATTATTGCCGGTGATGTGGAAAACTCTGTTTTATTCACAGGCGTCAGAGTTGGCAAAGGCGCGAAGATCATTGACAGCGTTCTTATGCCTGGCGTTGAAGTGGAGGATGGAGCCGTTGTCCAGAGAGCCCTTGTTGCCGATGGTATAAAGATTGGAAAACAGGCCGTCGTTGGAAGCGCGGACAGCGAACACATCGAGCTTGTTGCGAAACGTGTAAAGGGGGCAGAATAAGATGAGCAAAGCATTTGGAATTGTAAATTTCTCCGGAAATCATATATGGGTGAAGGGACTTCAGAAGTATCGTCCCATTGGCGCATTTTCATTTATGGGAAGATACCGTATTATCGACTTCCCTATTTCAAATATGAGCAACAGTGACATTGACCATATCCAGGTCTATATCCGCCGCAAACCCCGTTCTCTTACAGAGCATCTGGGAACTGGACGTCACTATAACATTAACTCCAAGAGAGGCAAGCTGCGCATCCTCTACTCTGAGGACGGTATGGATAATGAAAACATTTATAATACGGATATTGGCGCTTTCCGGGAGAACATTGATATTATTGAAAAAGAGCCTTATCCTTACGTAGTCATTGCGCCCAGCTATATGATCTATGCTATAGATTTCAGCACTCTGCTCCAGTCTCATATTGCTTCAGAAGCGGACATTACCCTCCTGTATCATTCAGTGGATAATGCCAACGAGGCCTATTTAAACTGCAATACACTGAACTTAAATCGGCAAAAGGGCGTTCTTTCCATTGAACCAAACCGGGGGACTGCCAAGAACAGGAACATTTTCATGGATACATATATCATGAAGAAGGATCTGTTTGTGGAACTGATCGAAAAGGCTCATAAAACATCCTCCATGTATACTCTGGCAGATATTGTCAGCGCTGTATGCGCAACGGAGGATTATGATGTGCGGGGGATCTCCCACAGAGGATACTTTGCTGCCATCACTGACTTTAAGAGCTACTACAAGGCAACCATTGACCTGATCGACTTTAAGACAGCCCGCAGCTTGTTTGATGAAGACTGGCCGATCTATACCCGGACCAACGACTCCTGCCCGACTCAGTATTTTGAAACTGCCGACGTAAAGAACTCTGTTGTATCTAATGGCTGCAACATGGAAGGCTATGTGGAAAATTCCGTTGTAGGCCGCGGCTGCGTCATCCAGAAAGGCGCTGTTGTTAAAAACAGCGTTCTCCTTCCCGGAACACTGATCGGAGAAAATGTTCGTGTGGAAAACTTTGTCGTTGATAAAGAGGCAAAGATCATCCATGCTAATGAGCTGATCGGCGAGCTGGATAATCCAGGCTATGTAAAACGTCAGGATACCCTTTGATCTTTCTTTAGGCGATTTTTCTTTTGGCGCCTTAAAGGGCGCCTAAAAAACATAAAAAAGGCCCTGCCTGTGATCTTATATTTCACAGGCAGGGCCTTTTTTACAGGTATATATTTGCCGGGCACGACTTTCAGCGGTTTTTAGCGATGAGCTGTTTCAGCTGAAACAGCTGTTTTTCTGCCTTTTTAAACGCCGGCATATGCCATTCCCAGTTGGGGGAGCCTACGGTTCCCGGAGTATTCATATGCCCTTCTTTTCTAAGAGCCAGTACATCCGGCATGGAGATCACCGCAATATCCGGTCTGCTCCTTAACACATAGGTGATAAGCCTTTGAGCAGTACTCCCCTCTTTAATGCCTTTGGCCTTAAGGAAGCGGCGGATTTTTCTTTTGGCCGCCGGGGTAAGCTTGCCATACCATTCCATGATCGTATCGTTATCATGGGTCCCGGTATACAGGATCATATTTTCCCTTTCCGGCTCAATATCTTTGGCGTATTTTCCCGATGGATCCAGTGCAAATACAAGGATCTTCATGCCTTTTAAATGATAGTGGTTTTTCAGGGTATGGACCTGAGGTCTGAGCATCCCCAGATCTTCTGCCACAAGATACACATCCGGGATCTTTTTAAAGATCATATCCAGAACTTCATAGCCCGGGGTTTCAATCCATGCCCCTTCCATGGCTGTAGAACATGTGGCCGGGATCTTCCAGTAAGTGTCAAAGGCCCGGAAATGGTCGATACGGATAATATCGAACATTTTTTGATTATATCCGATCCTCTGGATCCAAAAATCATAATCTTGTTCCTTTAAATAATCCCAGTCATAGATAGGATTTCCCCACCGCTGTCCGGTAGTACTGAAATAGTCTGGCGGCACACCGGCGATAAATACCGGAACGCCGTTTTCATCCAGCAAAAAGCTTTTTCTGTCCGCCCACACATCCAGTGAATCAATGCCTACGTAAAAGGGAATATCTCCCATGATCTTTATGCCATGATCATTGGCATAAGTCTTTAAAGCTTTCCACTGGATGTAAAACATATATTGTAAAAACATATGATACCGGGCCTCTTTTTCAATATCCTCATCGAAAGGCTCCCTGAAAATAGGCCAGTTTTTGTCCCTTTCCGGCCACTCATTCCAGCACAGGTTATTATTTTTGGCTTTTAAGGCCCGGAAAACACCGTACAAATATACCCAGGACTGGCTGGCAAAAACCTGATAATCCTCGTCTTCCAGGAAATTCTCAAAGGCTTCCCGAAGATAAGGCTCCCGGAAGGCTCTTACCCGAGAATAGTCTACCCGGGCAGTATGTTCCATAAAGGTTCCCGGCAGCTCCCGGATCAACCCCAGCTCATAAAGCCGGTCCAGGCTGATATACAGGTCATCTCCCGCAAAGGAAGAATAAGGCTGGTAGGGAGAATTTCCATAGCCCACAGGATTTAACGGCAGGATCTGCCAGATCCCTATATGGCTTTTAGCCAGCAGGTTCACCCACTGGTATGCTGCCTGTCCCAGATCCCCCGCACCGGTGGACGAGGGAAGGGAAAACACTGGCATTAAAATGCCTGTTTCTCTCATATGCTGCTCCTTTCCGGCACATTTTTAATCCAGATGCCAAATATCCTTGTTATATTCTTCAATGGTCCGGTCTGATGAAAAGTATCCGGCTTTGGCAATATTAATCAGAGATTTTTTCACCCAGGCAGTTTCATCTTCGTAATCATTCAGCATCTGCTCTTTGGTGCGGATATAATCTTTCACATCCAGAAGGGTCATAAACCAGTCTTTGTTCACGATCTCTCGGTACAAACGCACTAAACATACCGGATCTCCTGTAAGGATCAGTTCTTTTCCAATAATAAAGTCTACCAGATCCCGGATCATGTCATCAGATTCATAGATGGCTTTTGCGCTGTAAGCTCCGGTATTGTAAAGGTCAATAACCTTTTCAGAGGATTCACCGAAAATATAAATATTGTCATCCCCTACCAGAGAGTGGATCTCTACATTGGCCCCGTCCTCAGTTCCCAGGGTTACGGCGCCGTTTAACATGAACTTCATATTTCCTGTGCCGGAAGCTTCCTTAGATGCCAAGGAAATCTGTTCGGAAATGTCACAGGCAGGAATCAGCTTTTCAGCTTTTGTTACATTATAATTTTCCACCATAACGATCTTTAACCAAGGGCTGACCTGGGGATCATTGTTAATGATCTGGCTAAGGCAAAGGATCAGATGGATAATGTCTTTCGCTGTTGTGTAAGCAGGCGCGGCCTTTGCTCCAAAGATCATGGTCAGAGGACGCTTAGGCAGGTTGTCGGCCTTGATCTGCTTATATTTATAAATGGCATATAAGGCGTTCATCTGCTGGCGCTTATATTCATGAAGACGCTTGATCTGTATATCAAATACAGAATTCTCGTCGATTTCAACGTTTTGGGTAGATTGTAAATATTCCTTTAATTGAATCTTTGCGTCTTTCTTGATCTTTCTTAAGGCAGAAAGTACATTTTTATCATCCACATAATCTAACAGTTTCTCCAGCTTGGAAGCATCCTTTTTATAGTCACTGCCAATGAGAGATTCCATATACTGAGCCAAAGGATAGTTACAGTGGATCAGCCAGCGGCGGAAAGTAATGCCGTTGGTTTTGTTGTTAAATTTTTCTGGATAGATTTCATAAAAGGGCTTTAACTCAGATTCCTCAAGAATCAGGGTATGAAGAGCCGCAACCCCGTTGACTGCATAACCGTAATGAATGTCCATATGGGCCATGTGAACACGGTTTTCACTGTCAATAATATATACTCGGCTGTCGCTGTATTTTTCCCGTACCCGGGCATCCAAATCCCGGATCATAGGAATCAGATGAGGCACGGTTTTTTCCAGATAATCCATAGGCCACTTTTCCAGAGCTTCCGCCAGGATGGTATGGTTTGTGTAGGCGCATGTGCGGGATACGGTTTCAACTGCAGTATCTGCAGGGATGCCTTCCTGAGTCAGAAGTCGGATCAGTTCAGGAATCACCATAGACGGATGGGTATCGTTGATCTGTACGGCTGCGTATTCATCAAGCTTTGACAGATCTGCGCAGCCCCGCTCTTTTGCTTCCTTAAGGATCAGCTGAGCCCCATTGCTGACCATAAAATACTGCTGATAGATTCTTAATATCCGTCCGGCCTCATCACTGTCGTCCGGATAGAGGAATAATGTAAGGTTTTTAGGTATATCCGTTTTATCGAAATCAATTCCATCGCCAATAATACTTTCGTCAATGGTATCAATATCAAACAAGTGGAGCTTGTTGCATCCCTGGTCATATCCCGGCACATCAATATCATACATCACGGAAGTCAGCGTAAAATCCTTAAAAGGGATCTGGAACTGGATATTTGTCCGAGTCAGCCAGCTTTCAGAGGTGATCCAGGGATTTTTCTCTTCCTTTTGCTTGTAATCTGCAAAAGTCTGCTTAAAAAGCCCTTCATGATAATTTAAACCTACCCCGTCGCCGCAAAGCCCCAGGTTGGCAATAGAATCCAGGAAGCAGGCGGCAAGGCGTCCCAGTCCGCCGTTGCCAAGAGACGGCTCCGGCTCAACATCCTCGATTGTTGTCAGACTTTTATTATGAGCCTCAAGAACCTGCCGTGTCTCATCAAACAGGCCCAGATTGATCAGGTTGTTGGACAAAAGTTTCCCAATAAGAAACTCTGCCGAAATATAGTACAGTTTCCGCTTTCCATGATTCGGCTGGATTTCCTTCATTTTTTCTTTTGTGATACATAAAAGAGCCTCGTAAAGATCCTTGTCAGACGCTTCTTCAATGGTTTTATGGTAATGCTCTGATAAAAACTGCTGTAATGCTTTCTCCATAGTTTCTCCTTTCTTGGGCCGTCCTCTGCCCATATGGGTATCCCCTTGGGGGTTACTCCTTTCCTATTCAAGCATTTCATATACTCTCAAGATCTCTCCCACGCTCCAGGCCTGAGCAAAACACCCTTTGGAGGCGGCAGGGACCTTTCCGTCATAGATTTCCGGCAGCTGGCCGATGCAGCCTTCCCTTAAGGCAGCTTCTATTGCTGCCAGCTGATCCCGGACCATCTGCCGGGCCTCCCGGCTGTTGTCATGGACCTTAAGGTAGGCCAGGTAGTAAGCGCCTAAGGGAAATACCCATACGGTTCCCTGGTGGTAGGCCATATCCCGGTTAAAGGTTTTGCCTTCATAGATGGGATGAAAATCCGGATCATCCATGGACAGGGTCCGCAGGCCGCAGGGGGTATATAAGGTTTCATAAACCTTTTCCACGATTTGCTTTTCCCGCTCCCGATCCAGCATGGAAAATGGCATGGACACAGCCCAGATCTGGTTGCACCGGATCTGATCGTCCGCTGATGTTTTATCTTTAGATGACTGGGTTTGATCTCCTGGCGGTGATAAAACATCCTTAAGGCATCCGGCGTCCTCCCGCCAGAATTTTTCATTAAAGGACTTTTTGACCTTTTGGGCCAGAGTTTTATAAGCGCTGCTATCCCGGCCCATTGTCTCTGAAAAATATTCCATGATCTTTAAGGCATTATACCAGTAGGCATTAATCTCCACCGGTTTGCCATGGCGGGGCGTGGGAAGCACCTCTCCCACCCGGACATCCATCCATGTAACCTGATCCAGCCCTTGTCCGGCACAGATCAGCCCATCTTCATCCATATGGATCCCGTAAAGCGTCCCTTCTTTATAGCCCCGGATAATACGATCCATCACCGGAAACATTTCCCGGACAAAAGATATATCTTTTGTCTTTTCAGCATACAGATAGACACAGTTGATAAATAAAAGAGCCGCGTCTGCTGTATTGTACATTGGCTCGTTTCCCCCTTCAGGGAAAAGATTCGGCATAAGGCCGTGACTTTCGTGGGCCGCAAAGGTTTGGAGGATGGAGTGTGCCGCCTCGTACTGTCTGGTAGACAGACACACCCCGGGAAGGGCGATCATCGTATCCCGGCCCCAATCTTCAAAAAAGGGATACCCGGCAAGAATGGTCTTACCTCCGGTAGAAGCCCTCAGACTGACAAACTGGCTGGCAGCCTTTGCAAGAGCATCTGCTGCCGGATCTTTAAATCCGGCAGTTTCCAAAAGGCGGCGCCGGTACTCCTTTGTGGCTTCAATAATCTGTTCTCCCTGATTGGAAGGCTTATCTTCCATAGAATAAACAATATCCACACAAGCCGAAGCGCCTTCGGGAACATAAAGCCAGGTTTGAACGACAGCTCGTCCTGTGCCGGTGGCTCTGCGGCCATCCACCACATCATAGCTGTAATAATAGGTCTCCAGTTCCTGTACTTCACAGGTGGCAGCCAAAGGCTCATGGCGCTCTTTGGCATCCCTTTTGCCGTTCCCCTCTTTTGTCAGAAGCTGTCCCCTTACATGCCAGGTCATCGCCAAGTCATTAGCGAAAATGTGCCAGGTCTGACCACAGTCATCCTTCCCATCAGAATGTGAGGAACTTTCCCCTAAAGTCTTTTCACCGGTTTCCTCCGGATACACTGTAAAAACTGTGGCCTTATCCAGATCATGGCCTTTAGGGGTAAATTGTAAAAACGGAGTAATCTCCAGTATACATCTGTTTTTGCTTCCGTTGTGTACAATATACCGGACAGCCCCGGTATTTTCCTCCTGAGCCATCCCCATTTCTTTAACAATCTCCACCCCGTCTGTATCAAACCGCCACAAAGGCGTATCCTCATAAATAAAGGAAGACACATACTGATAGCCCTCTTCCGGGGGCTTGTTGGCAAATTCCTGGGTGGATAGATCTTTCCACTGATCATGAACATACAGCCGTTCTTTCAGCCGGTGGATCATATTGCAGCGGTGGTTTGGCGCGCTGGTACATGCCATAAAGACGGCATGGTCATTGCGGGCAGCTCCTCCGACCATGGTCAGGGAGGAAAAACCTCCCAGGCCGTTGGTCATTAAAAAGCAGTTTTCTTCACTTCGTTCCAGACTTCGTAAGTCCTGTTTTCCATAAACCCATTTCATTGGTTGTCATTCCTCCCGGCAGCCCCAAGGATCACAAAGCTTTGGGGCGCCGCTGTAATACTTTTTGTTTTAACGGTTTCATGGGTTTGCCATAAAAAACTGTCCTGGCTATCTGCCAGAAACTCCCAGGTCCCTTTTGGCAGTGTAAAGGTCCTGGATTTCATTCCGCTGTTATATACAACAAAAATCTCATCCCACCGTAAGTTGTCCTGAGCGGCGCCGTCTTTTGACCGGTTGTCCAGAAGATAGCCGGCGGCCATAGGGCGGGTAAAACATTCTTTAAATCTTAAATAAGCCGCACTGGTTTTATCACACAGTCCGGGAAGGCACTTTCTTAAAGCAATGAGTCCCCGGTAAAAATCCACAAGCGCTTTGTTGGCCCAGGCCTGGGTCCAGTCCAGACGGTTGATCTGTATGGGCGCGTTATAGCTGTTTTCCAAGCCGTCTTTCGTCCTGCCAAATTCCTCACCGGAAAGCATAAACAAAGACCCCTGGCAGGTCATGTAGATTCCCGCGGCCAGACGATAGGCCTTTTCCATAGACAGTCCGCTGTCCGGGTCTGTAGTGAGAAAAAGCTTATCCCACAAGGTCCAGTTGTCATGGGCGGACACGTAAGAAATGACCTGGGAGGGGGCCTTCACAGGCACTTTGGTATGACACCACGCTCTGGCGGATTTTAAAATATCGTCCTCCAGGCCGGATCTCCCGTTGACAAAGGCGGGCTCATTTCCTTCAAACACATGGCCTTTAATGGCATCCCGTGTATTATCGCAAAACATTCCCACATGGGGATCAAGATATTTGGCATTTTTCTTTAATGCGGGAATATGGCCGTTTTCCATAGGTGTGGCCCCGGCAGACCAAGGTTCGCCAAAGATCAGCTTCTCTCCCGCACCAAAAGCATCATCCAGATTTTTTTGGATCGTATTCATCAGCTCTGTATCCAGCAGGCCCATAAGATCAAAACGGAAGCCGTCAATATGGTACTCTTTGGCCCAGTAAAGGACCGATTCTAAAATATATCTGGCGCACATGCTCCGCTCACTGGCAATGTCATTGCCGCAGGCTGAGCCATTGGCGCAGGTTCCGTCAGGATGACTCCGGTAATAATACCAGGGCATGGATTTTTGAAGGGGAGAATCCAGAGAATAGGTATGGTTGTACACCACATCCATGATTACCCGGAAGCCGTTTTTGTGAAGAGACTGAATCATTTCCTTAAATTCACGGATACGTACCTCTCCCCGGGATGGGTCCGTAGCGTAAGAACCTTCCGGTACGTTATAATTTTGAGGATCGTAGCCCCAGTTAAACTGATTGTCCTCTCCGGTTTCATCCACTGTGGCATAATCAAAGGTCGGCATCAGCTGAATATGGGTCACGCCTAAAGCTTTTAAATAATCCAGGCCTGTTGCATGGATACCGTCATTATTTAATGTGGTATGCTCACAGGTAAAAGCCTTGTACTTTCCTCGGAAATCCTCAGGAAAACCTCCTGCCGGATCCCAGGAAAATTCTTTAATGTGGATCTCATAAATAATATTTTCCACCGGTTTTTGGGGCGCCTGATCCAGGTTCCAGCCCTCAGGGTCAGTTTTTGACAGATCAACAGCCATGCTTTTTTGTCCGTTGATCCCGCAGGCCCGGGCATAAGGATCCCCGGTGATCACATGGCTTTGTCCCATTAAAAGGTCATACTGATAATAAACGCCGTGAAGGTTTTTCCTGGTACGGTATTTCCATGTTCCCTTGGGGCCTTTTTCCATAACAATCTTCTGGTATGGCAGTTCATCTTTGCCGGTCTTATACAAAAGCAGCCATACCTGGGCTGCCATAGGACTCCACAAGGTAAATTCCGTGCCGTCCCAGGTGCATACGGCACCTAGGTCGGCTTTTGTATATGTATATTTTTCTTCAAATTCCCTGCTGCTGTACAAAGATTTAAGATCTTTTACCATAGCAGTATCTAAAGTGCTCATCATAGGATCCTCATCCTTTAACAGCGCCGGATACGCCGTTAACATAGTATTTCTGCATGCACAGGAACAAAATGGCAATAGGAATGGAAATCAGCACGGCTCCGGCAGCAAAGCTTGTGTACCAGCTGTCAATATATTCCTTTTCCAGCATCCGCCACAAACCGATGGCAATGGTGTACTGGTCGGAATTGGCCCTGCAGATAACTTTGGCAAAAATAAAGTCAAGCCATGGAGCCATAAAGGATGTAAGGACTGTGTAAATAATGATGGGCTTACTTAAAGGCAAGGTGATCTTTGAAAAGATCTGCCAGTGGGTACACCCGTCAATAAGCGCGGCCTCATCTACAGCTTTAGGGATCGTATCGAAAAATCCTTTGGCGATCTGGAATCCAAGGCCAGCGCTTCCCGAATAACACAAGATCAGGGCCAGACGGATCAGATTGCCTTCTGTAAGGCCGACAGCCTTTAAAATAAAGTAAACAGCGATCATGGACATAAAACCGGGGAACAGACCCAGGATCATTGCCATATTCATATAAGGCTTACGCAACTTAAAGCGCAGCCTTGACAGACAGTAGGATGTGGACAGTACAAAAAAGGTCGTCAGGATACAGGTGCAGATGGCGATAAACAAAGTGTTCATAAACATCTGAGGGAAGTTCAGCACAGATGTGTCCGTAAACAGCTTAATGTAATTGTCTAATGTAAATTCCTTAGGGAAGAAGGTAGATACATAAGATCCTTTTTCCGCGCGGAAGCTGGTAAGTACGACCCATGCAATAGGGAATACCCAGATTACAGCCAGAATCGCTAAAACTACATGGACGATGGTATTGTTGATCACCCGTTTTTTTCTGGCGGAACGATATTTTGTTGAAGCTACCATTTTAGAATCCTCCTTCTTCCTTATAAGATTTGCTGCGGTGATAAACAAACAGAGATCCTACAGCAAGGATGATGAATGTTAAAATACCGATAACCGCGCCAATATTATAATACTGTTTATCAACTGTCAGCTTATACAGCCAGGTTACCAGAAGGTCTGTGCTTCCTGCGGTGGAGGACAGGTTTGTCACCGGATCGCCGCCGGACAGCAGATAGATCACGTTAAAGTTGTTTACGTTTCCTGTAAAGGTTGTGATCAGATACGGTGTTGTTACGTAGAACATATAGGGAAGAGTGATCTTAAAAAAGATCTGCACCGGATTCGCGCCGTCTACTCTAGCAGCCTCATAAACCTCTTCCGGAATATTCTGGAGTACACCGGTCAGCTGAAGGAGTGTATAAGGTACGCCTACCCAGATATTGACCACAATAACTGTAACTCTCGCCCAGGTAGGATTGGTGAAAAACGGAAGGCTGGCATCCTGGGCAATGATTCCCAGATTTCTTAAAAGAACGTTCACCGCGCCGTCCGGCTGGAGCATGGTACGCATGATCAGCAGGGATACGAACATGGGAACTGCACAGGATAATACAAAGCAGAATCTCCAAAAAGCTTTTCCCTTTGTCTCTTTACGGTTAATGAGGATTGCCAGGATCATTCCAAAAAAGTAGTTTGTAAAGGTTGCAAAGAAAGCCCAAACGATAGTCCAGATCAATACAGACCAGAATGTACTTCCTAAAATACTGTTAGAATCAAATAGCGCTTTAAAGTTATCTAGGCCTACCCAGTCAAACAGCATCAGATGTTCATCAATTTTGCTGTAGTTGGTAAATGCCATACAGATCATAAAGATCAGGGGCAGAATGGTCAGTCCGCAGATGAACACCATGGAAGGTGTCATTAAAAGCTTATGAAGATTTTCATTAAGCAGTGACTTTAAATCTTCGATAAAATTATTTACGTGAAGTTCTGCACGGTGACGGCACTCTGCTTTGTAAGCGCTTTTTAAGGCCCCTCTCCATACAAGCACCATGAGCACTGTGATCAGGATGGTTGCAAGTCCGTACAAAAGGATCAGGACAGACTGGTCTCCCTTGGTATAGATATAAACCTGATTGACTTCATCCCAAACTTCCTGCTGCTCGACACTTCCCAATGAGGGCAGCATAGCGATACAGCCTACACCGGTCATGATCATAAATACAATATAAAATACTTCAATAGCCAGATATATAAGTCCTTTGATTCTTTGTCCGTGGACCATATTTCCAAAGCCCATAAGGATCATAGACAGCTTAGTTTCAAGTCCCCCCTGCTTAATGGCGTTCACACAGGTATAAGGTGTATCGAATTCACCGACAAATTTATTTAATCTTTTCATATCTCTCACCTCTATTAAATGCCGTTGCTGTTCATAGCTTCGTTCATGGCATTTGTTTGCTCTTCGGCGTTTTCATGAGTCACGCTTCCGTTTCGGATGCCCTTGCCCATGTTTTCCACCGGTGTCCAGCAGTTATTCATGGCTGATACAAAAGGCTGGAGCACAGAGGTTTCATCAAATGTCTTGTTCTGTGCCTGGACCAGAGGATCAGAGGCCAGGGTGTCAGATTCCAGAAGTTCTGTATTGCACGGGATCACTGCTCTTAGATCATAGTGGAGCTGCTGAGCTTCCGCTGAGCCAAGATATACAGCCAGTTCTACCGCTGCCACCATATTTTCGCTGTTAGGATTCACCCCAATGGCTTTAGATCCTGCGTAGGCCAGCATCTGGACTTCTTTGCCGTTTAAAGTATAAGTAGGAAGCGCTGCCACACCCATGTTGTCTCCCAGCGCTTCCTGGACAGAGGCAGCGTCCCAGGAACCTGAGAAAATCGCGTTAATGCTGCCGTCTCTCAGTCCGGCCAAACCGGAACCATCAGCATCTACAACAAAGTTTGGATTGGCTATCAGGTCAATAAGGTAGTGGGTAACTTCCACAGCTTTTTCGCCGCCAAAATCAACGCCTGCCGCTTCATCAGTGCCATCGCCGAACAGAGTGCAGCCGTTGCCCAGGTAAAAGGCCGGCAGGTACCAGGAGTTGGTAAACGGGAAAGAAACAACCCCTTTTTCTAGCATCGTATCCAGGTTCTTTACATCCTCTTCCGTAAACACAGATTTATCATAGTACATAAACCATGTGTTTGTTGTAAAAGGCACGCCGTAAAGCTCTCCGTCCATTGTAAGGGAGTCCAGGACTTCCTGGGAGTTTGTGGCCTCGATCTGTTCTCTGTACTTTCCGCCAAATTTTGCCAGCGCGTTAGCGTCAGTCATGGTTGTTAATGTGTCGTTGGCAAACATAAACACATCGGCGCTGGCTTCCGCGTCCTGGGCCACCTGACTGGCGGCGCTAGCCTCATCAGCTACACCGTAGACAAAGGTAATGTCCCATTCCGGATGGAGTTCGGCGAAATTTTCGCAGGCCTTTTGCAGCCATTCCCCAGAATCCTTTGACTGATCTGCCGATGGCGACCAGACCATCAGACGTACACTTTCTCCCTGCTCGCTGGCGCTGGCGCTGCCGCAGCCACCAAGTCCCGTAGCCAGGGCGATGGTCAGGGCGACTGTCATTGCTGTTACTGTTTTTCGTTTCATGGTAATCCCCTTTCTCGAAACATATGGTTTCGATTTGTTTCGTTGTGCTTATCATAGTCCCGTTTTCAAAATACGTCAAGACGGTTTTTGTTTATTTTTGCGCATATGCGATGCTTTTCTCTGTTTTATACAGTTTTATTTGACTGTTTTTGTGAATTTTTACGGAACACCTCTTACTCACATTTACGAAACTCCTTTGAAAATGTTTCGTAATATTATTGATTTTATCTATGAGATAGACTATAATAAAGATAAATCTCCAGAAATGTAATGAAGGGACGCAATGATTATGGTAACATTACAAGATATTGCTAACGAAATGGGAGTTTCCAAAAGTACCGTTTCAAAAGCATTAAACGGAGCTTCGGATATTAGCGAGGGACTCCGGAAAAATATTTTAGAAACAGCGATTGCTATGGGCTATTCAAAGATCCGCCGGGAAAAGACCGGCGAAAAGAAGCTGTGTATCCTTATAGAAAATATTGAATACGAAAAGCCCCACCAGTTTGGCTATGATTTTATTACAGGCTTCCGCCAAATGGCCGAGCTTTCAGGGTATATGGTGGATGTGGTGCCGGTGGATGAAAAACTGCAGAAATCCATTTCCTACGATGTTTTTATGCTTCAAAACCACTATATCGGAGCTTATGTTCTTGGTTTTTCCTTAAACGATCCGTGGATGAAGGATTTTAAAACCTGCCGCACCCCTACAGCTTTGTATGATAACTATATAAAGTCAAACCCATGTGTGGCCAGTGTAGGTATCGATAACGATGAAGGCATGGACATGGCTGTAACTTACTTAAAAAAACAGGGCCACAAAAAGATCGGATATTTAAGCGGCGCCCTGGGATCCTTTGTTATGCAGGTCCGCCACAAATCTTTTTTTAATGCTATGCGGCAAAACGGCCTTCATACAGATCCCTCCATGTCCGGGGCCTCCTTTTACATAACGGAATCTATGGAAAAACATGTCCCCAGGCTTTTAAAAATGGGCGCCACCGCTATTGTATGCAGCCACGACCTTCTGGCAAACGCAGCGATGATCCAGTGCCAGCAGTTAGGTTATAACGTTCCCGGAGATATAAGCATTATCGGCTTTGATGACCTGCCGATCTGTGCCTACACCTCTCCCCCTATGACCTCCGTGCATCAGGACAGGATCATGCTGGGAAAAAGCGGCTACTACGCTCTGTCCAGCCTTTTAGATCAGGTCCCTATGGGAACGCTCCTGCTCCACGCCAGCCTTATTATTCGGGAATCCACCGGCCCGGCGCCGAAGAAAAGCCTGGCATAAAGCTAGATACCGAAATAAAAAAAAAGAAAAATCTGGATCGGATAGATCGCAAAATAATTATTTAATACGCAATCTATCTATTTTAAATTGCTATCTATCTTTTGGTGATCAGTTATTTTTCATTCAATCAGAGTTTTAACAGATCCCTGGCTGTAATCTCTAACAAGGATGTAATGATCCTTGTTGCGAGGGAAAGATCCTGCTTTCCGGAGGTGGGATTCACATAACCGACAACCTTCATCCCAGCCCGGATCCCTGCCAGAACACCATTTCCCGAATCTTCAATAACCACACATTCCTCAGGATCACTTTCCAGTTGCCGGGCAGTTTTCAGAAAAATGTCCGGAGCTGGCTTGGAATTTTTCAAATCCTCCCCGCTGACCACCTGATCAAAATACTCCCGGATCGAAAGCTTATCCAGGACAGCATAAATCAGATCATAGGACGAGGATGAAGCGACGGCGGTTTTTAGATGACGGCCGCGGATGTCCTTTAAAAGTTCCCGGATCCCTTCAATAACTGAAATATCCCGAGAATGGATCATGTCCATAATACACTGCTCCCGGTACGCTACCATAGTATCCACCGAAGCGTCCATGGCATAATCTTCTTTAAAGCGGGTATACCGGTCCAGGTTCGTGGTACCGGCATACTTTTCCACATCCTTTACAGTCACACAAACGCCGAAATGTTTCAAAGTTTCTACGTCCGCTTCATAGTGCATCGGCTGGCTGTCAATCAGCACCCCGTCCATATCAAATAAGATACTTGCGATCATTTCTCCAACCGCCCAAAACTTTTTAACATCTGGCATATATAGTCAAAGGTCCGTTTCGTAGAGGAAATACTCAGGCGTTCTCCCGGTGTATGAATATCCTTAATATCCGGACCGATAGAGATCATATCTTCCTGGGGCATTTTCTCTGCAAACAGGCCGCACTCCAGTCCTGCGTGGACGGTGCATACCTGGGGCTTTTTTCCAAACATAGCTTCGTAAGTATCCACAGCCAAGTCGCGAAGAGGTGACTGGGAGCGATATGCCCATGCAGGATAATCCCCCCCGTAAGTGTAAGTGCCTCCAAGCATTTCTGTCATATACATTAACCGATCATTCATCAGCCATTTTCTTGAGCTGACGCTGCTTCTCACAGCCCAGGTTAGGGTAACAGATTCATGATCCATAGTGACTGCCCCTAGGTTCAGAGAACTTTCCACCAGTCCGGGCAGCTCCGCGCTCATGGTCTGTACGCCATAAGGGGTATTTAAAAGCAGATAGATCACTTTTTGAGCAGTGGAAAAAGTAAAGGCCTCGCCCTCATAAGCCTCTTTTTTCTCAAAATTTACTGTAACATTAGGGTCACAGGCCCGGTATTCATTTTTAAAATCAGCCGCGCAGGCATTAATGACTTTCTCTGCCTGACCGCACTGATCCTGAGGGATCACTACCACAGCATCAGCATCTCTGGCAATCGCGTTATCTTTAGCGCCGCCCTGTACATAAACCAGCCCAAACTCTGCAGCTTTACTCAGGGAAAACAGAAGGCGTCCCATAAGCTTATTGGCATTTGCCCGGCCAAGATGGATCTCTGTACCGGAATGGCCGCCTAAAAGACCGCTGACGTTAAGCGTATATTTTACACCGCTGTATTCCATCCACTGAGCCGGAATAACAGCATGGCTTTTTAAGCCGCCGGCGCATCCGGCAGTGATCACGCCCTCTTCCTCTGAATCAATGTTGATCATATACTTCGCGTTCAGCTTAGAGCAGTCCAAGTTCTGGGCTCCGTCCATACCAGTCTCTTCCTCTGTGGTGAACAGTACTTCCAAAGGCGGATGGGGAATAGAATCATCATCCAAAATCGCCAGGCCCATAGCTACCGCAATGCCGTCATCGCCGCCGAGTGTCGTTCCCTGAGCGTGAATGTCATCTCCGTCAACAGCAAGGCGCAGGCTGTCTTTTTCAAAGTCAAAGTCCACGTCCGCGTTTTTTTCACATACCATATCCAAATGGCCCTGAAGAATCACTCCGGGAGCTGATTCCATCCCCGGACTTGCCGGTTTTTTAATGATTACATTATATACATCATCCTGATAAACTTCCAGGCCCCGTTCTTTTGCAAAAGCGACACAGAAATCGCTGATGGCTTTTACATTTCCTGAACCATGGGGAATCCTGCAGATCTCCTCAAAAAAACGAAAAACGCCGGAAGGCTCCAGGCCGTTAAGCACATTACTCATACTATCGTCTCCTATTAATTTTTAAAACTGTGGATCGGCGCAGGAATTCGTCCGCCCCGCCGGATAAACGCGTCACAGCCAAAGGAATTTACAGGCATTACCGGAGCGTAGCCCAGCAGACCGCCAAACTCAGCCACTTCCCCCACGCCCTTGCCCCATACAGGGATCAGACGCACTGCCGTAGTCTTTTGATTGATCATGCCAATGGCCATCTCATCAGCAATAATGCCGGAAATTGTCGTAGCTTTTGTATCTCCGGGAACAGCAATCATATCCAGACCTACAGAACAAACACAGGTCATGGCCTCAAGTTTTTCCAGAGTCAGGGCGCCTGCATTTACAGCATCGATCATGCCCTGATCCTCAGATACAGGGATAAACGCGCCGGACAGGCCGCCTACATAAGAAGATGCCATAACGCCGCCTTTTTTTACCTGGTCATTTAAAAGCGCCAAAGCTGCTGTTGTCCCGGGAGCGCCGACCCGCTCCAGACCGATTTCTTCAAGGATCTCTGCCACACTGTCGCCAATGGCCGGTGTAGGAGCCAGAGAAAGGTCCACAATACCAAAAGGCACATTCATGCGGCGGGCTGCGGCAGAAGCTACCAGCTGTCCCACACGGGTCACTTTAAACGCGGTCTTTTTAATGGTTTCGCATAAGGTTTCAAAATCTTTTCCCCGGACCTCTTCCAAAGCCCGCTTAACAACGCCGGGTCCGCTGACACCTACGTTAATAACCAGATCCCCTTCGGTTACGCCATGAAAAGCGCCTGCCATAAATGGATTGTCATCGGGAGCGTTGCAGAAAACCACCAGTTTGGCGCAGCCGCCGGAATCAATATCTTTTGTTAATTTAGCAGTTTCAAGAATCTTTTCCCCAAGGAGCTTTACTGCATCCATGTCAATGCCGGTTTTTGTGGAGCCTACGTTGACAGAGCTGCACACTCTTTCTGTAGATGTCAATGTTTCCGGAATCGCGTCGATCAAAAGACGGTCGCTTTTTGTCATTCCTTTAGATACAAGGGCGGAAAAGCCTCCAAGAAAGTTTACGCCCACCTTCTTTGCGGCAGCGTCCAAAGTTTTTCCAATTTTCACGTAATCCTCAGGGCTTTTGCAGCAGGAACCGCCTACAAGAGAAATGGGGGTAACAGAGATCCTCTTGTTTACGATAGGAATTCCGTACTCAAGAGAAATCGCTTCCCCGGTAGCAACCAGGTCTTTGGCTGCGGTTGTGATCTTGTTGTATATGTTTTCGCAGAGACGGTCCACATCTCTGTCGCAGCAGTCCAACAGACGGATCCCCAGCGTAATGGTACGCACATCCAGGTTGGACTCCTCGATCATTTTGTTTGTTTCCTGAACCTCAAATAAATTTATCATAGGCCTCTCCTTTTATCAGATTCTGTGCATGCTGTTGAAAATATCCTCGTGCTGCATTTTTATAGATACACCGATCTGTTCACCAAGGTGAGTAAGCTCACTGGAGAGTGTCTCAAACGGCTTGTCCGCATGATTCGCGTCTACGATCATCATCATGTTAAAAAATCCCTGGACAATGGTCTGAGAAATATCCAGTACATTGACCTGGTGGTCTGCCAGGTAGGTGCATACCTTTGCGATAATTCCTACAGTGTCTTTGCCGATGACAGTAATAATTGTTTTTTTCATCTTTTAACTCCTTTATCTCCCTTTGTCACAGGGTTTGATTATAGTGTGCCGCAAAGAAACGACATTCATCCGTGTCCGGCCCCAAAAAAGCGCCTGCTGCCAGGCAAATGCCTGTCATATAATCACACCGGCCCTATGCCTGTAAATATCTTAGGGGTTAAATGGTCACAAGAGCAGATGCTTCGTCTCTTGGCGCAACAAAAACCTCCGGCCGGTCCTCCTGCTCAGGTTCTGAAAAAGCTTCCAGGAGAACCGTCTGCAGGGCCAGGTCCGGATAATTATTTTCCTTGCTTAAATGCCCCAGGATCACATGCTTTAAATGTTCATTGCGCAGCAGGGCCACTAATTTTCCTGCCATTTCATTGCACAAATGGCCCCTGCTTCCTAAAATACGCTGTTTTAACGGATAAGGGTATGGCCCGACCTGGAGCATATGTATATCATGATTGGCTTCCAGGTACAAAAGATCAGAATTTTCCAGACTGTGTACGATCATATCATCAAAATATCCCAGGTCTGTAGCGATCCCGATCTTTGAACCCTCACTTTCAAAAGTATAGCTCACCGGATCTGCCGCGTCATGGGGAATAGAAAACGCCTCCACCCGGAGATTTCCAATATTAAAAGGCCGGTCTGGTTCAATGGCAAAAAAGCTGCTTTTACTTAAATCCCCTAAAGACCGGCATTTATGTATTTCACCAACAGTTTTGCAGGTGGTATAAACCGGAATATGAAACTTTCTCGACAAAACGCCAATGCCTGATATATGATCGCTATGCTCATGAGTCACAAGAATCGCCTGTATATCCTTCCCGTCAACACCAAACGACGAAAGACCGGCCAGGATCTTTTTACAGCTCACCCCGGCATCAACAAGCACATGCGTCGTATCCGTTCCTACATATAGGCAGTTTCCGCTGCTGCCACTGGCGATGGTCCCAAAATACATGAAACAACCATCCTTTCATTATTATTGCCGTATCCCCTCACGGCATGAGGGTATCCCCTTGCGGGATTTCATTATTATTGCCGTATCCCCTCACGGCATGAGGGGAACCGTTCTCATTATAATACAAAATGCCATTAACCTCAACAAAAATAAATAAAAAGGAGCCGGAAAATCCCGGCTTCAGACGTTTAAAAACAGCCTTTTGAGGGAATTTCCAGCTCCTTTACTAAAAGCTTCTATTAATAATTATATGTATAGAAAACATGGTCGCCAAGCCAATAGTAGCTGCTGGCATTGGACGGTGCGCCGAAATTATTGAAAAACAGGTAGTCTCCAATATTGTTATTTCCTGCCAGGGCATCGTTGGCTGCCTGAATACAGGAATCTGTCGGACCATTGATCAAAGTTCTTGACAGGCTTCCGCTGGACGCGGGACTGAACTGACCGGACTGATAAATAACCTCACTAATGGTATTCGGGAATAAAGAACTCTTTACCCGGTTTAAAACCACATTAGCCACAGCCAGCTGACCGTCATAAGACTGATTTCCAGCCTCGCAGTAAACAAGACACGCAAGAAGATATGCGTCATCAGCGCTTACTGAAAGTGCCTGGGTTTCAGACGCTTCTGTCTGAGTCTCCGATGCCTGAGTCTGCTGCTGAGTTTCCTGGGTCTGGTCGGCAGCCTGGACAGCCTGTTGCTGAGTTTCCAGCTCAGCCTCTTCCTCGGCAGAAACAGCATCCTCTAATTGGGTTTCCACACTGACATAATCGGCATATACATATCCATAATAAACATCATCCAGACAGATACGGTACCACTGTCCGCCGCTGTAGTCATCAATAGGATCTGTAATCTCCTCAGCTGAAGGGCTTAAACGTTCCGCCTCAGCAGAAGCTTCCGTGTCCTGATCTGCTGTTTCATTTTCAGAGATATTTTCTTCGATCCATTCCTCTGTCCAGTATATCTCTCCGGATTCTTCATCATATTCACTGCCCTCAGGCACAATACGATATGTAGAGTCCTTCTTTCCGGAAGAGATTACATCCGAATAAAAATCAGGGCCGCTGCGGATATTTAAAGATTCCACATTTACCTTAACAACTTTTTCGCCAATGTCCTCAGCAAGAGCTTCCGCTTCCTCACCAAAGGCCACATCGACAGTTAAAACATAACCTGTCACGTCACCAGAAGTAATTTTTGTCCACTGCTCACCTTTTTCAACAACCTCGCCATATGAACCGGGATATAATTTTCCAACAACTTCACTGGCAGCATCTGCCTCTTCGTAAACAGCCAGATATGGTTCATAGTTGCTGACGATCAGGGACTCAAAAGGATTTTTTGTAAGTTCCTGGGCAGAATCCATGACCAATGATAAAATATCTATCTGCTGATATGCTGCAGCTTCTGCCAGGGTATCATCCAGCTGTGCAGCAAAGCTCATTTCCGAAAAGCTTCCTACTAAAAAAACAGCAGCAATCACAGATGCAGTCGCTTTAGCGATGGTCTTTTTAAAAGTTTTGCCTACCATAAATTCACCTCTTAGCAATAGTTTTGGTACAGACTTCCTATATCTATAGAAACCGCTGTAGTGATTTACATAATATGTAGATATAATTTTAATAAAGTGTTACTAAATATTACATACATATTACAGTTTCATATTGTACCAAAAACTTGTGCAATTGTCAATCTTTTGTTGAGAAACCACTATTTCATCAATAAAACAAGATTTACATAATATTTTTATGGTGTTTTTTACGATAATTTTGGGGAAAATCCCCACCATGTAATATTTATGTAATAATTTTCAAGGCGCCCGAAACTGGTTTTTATACCAATTGGATATTATTGACCTGCTTATTTTGATAAAATATTACATATTTGTTAACCGTTCTGCAGCAAATGATAAAGACTGGGATTCAGATGGTGGCTTGGCGCCTTGGGCTTCGTTAAGTGGTCCTGACGGAAAAGAAGGAGCGCCGCACTTAGTGCGGCGCCCCAAAGATTTTTTAATATTTTACTGAAGCTGATGGATTAATTTTTCAATCTCCTGGCGGAGATGAGATAAATCTCTGTTGTTTTCCAGGATCCGGTCGCTGTTTTTAGTAAACTGCTCTTCCGAAAGCTGGCTGCGGATGATGCCGTCGATTTTTTCATCGGAATAATTTCTTGTCTCTTTCATCCTCCTGCGGCGGACGCTTTCATCACAATGGACATACCAAAATTCATCACACAGATCTCTGTAGCCGCACTCAATAAGCAGGGCTGCCTCCAAAACAATTAAAGAACTGACGCTTTGGCTAATCTCCATTTCAATAGCCTCGCGCACATCCGGATGTACGATATTATTCAGCTTTTCAAGAAGCTCCGGCTGACGGAATACAATGGCGGAAAGCTTTGGCCGGTCAATATTCCCGTCTGCCAGCAAAATGTCTTTTCCAAAAGTCTCAACGATTTTTTTGTAACTTTTTCCTCTCGGTAAGGAAAGCTCCCGGGCTACATCGTCAGCGATGATGATCTGAGCATGATAATCTTCTTGCATGATCCGCAGCACCTCTGTTTTTCCGCTGCCAGCGCCGCCGGTAATACCGATCACTTTTTTTGTCATAGGTTACCTCCTGCCCTACTTTGCCTCATACCAGTTATTTCCTGTGTGAATATCAATCTCCAGAGGGACCTCCAGGTGGGCGGCATTTTCCATTTCTTCTTTTAAAATATCCCGCACAAGAAGTTCCTCATCCTTTGCCGCCTCGATCAGCAGTTCATCATGAACCTGTAAGATCAGCCGGGATTTTAAATTCATGGATTCCAGCCGGTCCTTAACACGGATCATGGCAATCTTAATAATATCCGCCGCAGTGCCCTGGATCGGCGAGTTCATGGCAATGCGCTCGCCAAAGGACCGCTGCATAAAATTACTGGACTTAAGTTCAGGCATAGGACGGCGCCGCCCAAACATGGTAATGGAATACCCCTTTTCCCGGGCATCCCTCACCATCCGATCCAAAAAGGTCTTGACCTGAGGATAGGTCTGGAAATACTTTTCAATATACTCTCCCGCTTCTTTCCGGGTAATACTCAGATCCTGGCTCAGTCCAAAAGAGCTGATTCCGTAGACAATGCCAAAATTTACCGCCTTGGCATTGCGCCGCTGCAGAGGCGTTACATGATCTAACGGGGTGTGAAACACCTGGGAAGCGGTGATCTTATGAATATCCTGCTCTTCCCTGTAAGCCTGGATCAGGTTCTGATCCCCGGACATGTGGGCCAGCACCCGCAGCTCAATCTGGGAATAATCCGCGTCTACAAAAACATAGCCGTCCTCAGGGACAAAAACTTTACGGATCAGACGTCCAAGTTCCATACGGATGGGAATATTCTGAAGATTCGGCTCTGTGCTGCTGATCCGTCCGGTAGCTGTAATGGTCTGGTGGAACTTACCGTGGATCCGGCCATCCTCCTGGATATAGCCTTCCAGGCCATCTGCGTAGGTAGACTTTAATTTGGTCAGCTGGCGGTATTCCAGAATAAAGTTTACAATAGGATCCTCTGTGCGGAGCTTTTCCAGCACTTCCGCAGAGGTAGAGTATCCAGTCTTTGTCTTCTTGCCGTAAGGCAGCCGAAGCTTTTCAAACAGGATCACCCCAAGCTGTTTTGGAGAGTTAATATTAAACTCCTCTCCTGCCAGGTCATAAATATTCTTTTCCAGTTCCCGGATCCTGGAAATCAGGGCATCTCCGTAAGCCTTCAGGGCATCTCTTTGAGTCTTAATACCATAATCTTCCATGGACCGCAAAACAAAGGCCAGAGGGAGCTCGATCTGGTCGTAAAGCTGATCCATCTGAGCCTGGGTAAGGGCATCCTTTAGGGGACCATAGCTCATCCGGGGCACAGCGCAGTTCCATCCCAGAAAATTATAAAGCGCCTGAGGATTCTGTCTGCAGATGGCTTCATGGCTGTTTTTGCCGAATATATCCTGATGGGAAGGCAGCGTAATATTTAAAAAGTCCCTGGCAATATCATCATAATTATAGGTATCTTTCAGCGGATTCATCAGGTAGGCAGCGATGGAGCTGTCAAACACTTTATCCTGAGGCAGCTTAATATGAGTCAAAGTATCCTTTACATGGCACAGACACAGGGTATATCCCCGGAGGATCAGCCCGTCCGCCACATCCTGGCTGGGACATACTTCCTCAGGAATAAAAAACGCATGGTCCGGCCCATCCAGGCTGACACAAATACCTTCCGGCGCCTGATCGTGGTAATAAATCCCCGCGCAGGTCCCCTTATATGCGCCGCATGCCTCCCAAAGGCCGTCCGTCGAAGTTTCCCAGCACGCCTCAGGAATCTCCCGGGCATCAGGCGCGGCGTTCTGATCAAAGCGGGAAATAATATTTTTAAATTCCAGCCGTTTAAATAATAGATAGGCCTCCGGTGTATACATATCTTCCACAGCCAGCTCCTGGGGAGATGTCTCTATAGGGCAATGGGTGTCAATGGCAGCAAGGACCTTGCTCAGCTTTGCCTGCTCCCAATAGGTGACAAGATTTTCCGATGCCTTCTTTGGCTTGATCTCAGAAGCATGATCATAGGCGGTTTCAATATTTTTGTATGCGGAAATAATCTTTGCCGCCGTCTTTTCCCCAATCCCCGGAACCCCGGGGATATTATCAGAGGAATCCCCCATAAGGGCTTTCATATCAATAAACTCTGCAGGCGTTACATGATACTTTTCCTCAACATCAGCGGCGTAATAATCCTCGATCTCTGTCCCGGTCATTTTCGTCTTTGGAATACGGATCTTTACCTTATCGGTGGCCAGCTGCAAAAGATCCCGATCTCCTGAAATAACTGACACATCCATGCCGGCAGCCTCACATCTGGCGCTAAGGGCGCCGATAATATCATCCGCCTCATACCCTTCCATTTCCAGAGTCTTTATGTGCATAGCGGCAAGGACGTCCTTTATCACCGGCACCTGCTGGCGCAGCTCATCCGGCATGGCCTTCCGGGTGCCTTTATAATCATCAAATAACTTGTGGCGGAATGTGGGAGCGCTTACATCAAAGGCCACCCCAAGGTACTGGGGGGTCTCCTCATCCAAGATCTTAAACATAATATTTAAAAAACCGTAGACCGCGTTGGTATGAAGTCCTTCGGAATTGGTCAGATCCGGTATGCCGTAAAAGGCACGGTTTAAAATACTAAGTCCATCAATTAATACTGCTTTACTCATTATCTGTTCCTTCCTCACTTGCAGTCTGAACACGCCGAAGAGGCATGTCAAAGCTGCTGTTTACAAAATAATCTTCCGGCTGACGGGTAATAAAAGACCTGGTCGTCCCGTGGGACACGGAAACATCCACATTTACAGCACTGGCAATCCTTTGAATATATCTTGCCGTCAGATCTGGATGGTTATACACATTGTAAGAAATAAATCCCGTTATGCACAAAAGCAAGATCAAAGCGGTGATCCCTCCCAGCTTGCGCCGGGTCCTGCGGGAATGTTTTCTTGCAATGGCTTCTTTTTTTGAAGCAATGTACTTTTTCAGATCTCCTTTAAAGTCCACCAGGATATGCTCATCCTCATCCAGCTGCTTTACGCCCACCATAACAATATAGTATACCTCCAGCTCATCATAGCAGTCGCCGCAGCCTTCAATATGCTTTATAAATTTTTCATTTTGTTCATCATTTAGCTTTCCCTCAATAAATGGCACGATCAGCGCCTGGGCCTCTCTGCAATCCATGTCTTTTATCTCCTAAACATTAAAAAATGTTTGTTTACCTGGTCCATTATATCGTAACAGCTTAGCTGTCTGAACTGCTCTATTATAACACTTTTTTTGAACTTTATAAAGGTTATCTTTTATTTACCAGAATCATTTTCTCACGCATTTTCTCACGTCCTAAATGCCCGGGACTGATTGAACTGTTTCCAAAAATGGGTTATATTAATAGAGGAAAACGCGATCAGGAGGTGGCTTTATGGCCGGAACAGAAACTGTTTTATTATATAATTTTGAAAATTCCCCAAAGCTTCGTGGACTGAAAATGATCTTTTTAAAAATGGGAATCCGTGCGCGCATGGTTACGCCAGATATGTACCTTCAGACCATTGGGGCCCTGGCCCACATAAAAGGCTATGAAATGACAGACCAGGTCTATGAGGGAGAAGCTTTTAACGATAAAATGATGGTCATGAGCGGGTTTTCCAATGCCCGGTTAGATGAACTTCTCCGTCAGATGAGGAAAAATAAGATTCCAAGGATCCACTTAAAAGCCATTGTTACAGCCCACAATGCTTCATGGAATTCTTTAATGCTCCACAGAGAACTGAATAAAGAACACGAAATGATGACCCGGGGTACGGTAATGGATGCAGTGGTTTATAAAAAAGAAGGCGAATTTGCCCTGGAGCAGAGGAAGATTCCAACGATTATCCATCCCCAGGATGCTATTGTTAAAGTAACCCTGGCATCCATATGCACCAGTGATCTGCATATTAAGCACGGCGCTGTACCAAAAGCGGTTCCCGGCATTGTAGTCGGCCATGAAATGGTTGGGAGAATCGTCCAGCTTGGCAGCGGCGTTCAGGGACTTTCTGTAGGGGACCGGGTGGCTGTAAATGTAGAAACCTTCTGCGGGGAATGTTATTTCTGCCAGAAGGGATTTGTAAATAACTGTACTGACGCCAACGGCGGCTGGGCGTTAGGCTGCCGTATTGACGGCGGCCAGGCAGAATATGTCCGTGTGCCTTTTGCCCAAAACGGACTGACAAAGATTCCGGACCAGGTGACTGATGAACAGGCGATTTTTACCGGGGATATTCTCTCCACCGGCTACTGGAGCGCTAAGATCAGTGAGATCCGAAAAGATGACGTGGTGGCTGTCATTGGCGCCGGTCCTACAGGAATCTGCTCTATGCTGTGTTCCGGTCTTTATGAACCATCCCAGATCATTGCCATTGATAGAGATGAAAGCCGTCTGGCCCTGGCGCGGGATAATAAGATCGCCCATGTGACCATTAACCCTGACGTGTCAGATCCGGAGCAGATCCTGCGGGAGATCACCGATGGCCGGGGTGCGGATGTGGTCATTGAAGCTGCCGGAGGATCAGACACCTTCCAGATGGCATGGAAGATCGCCCGCCCCAATGCTGTTGTCACTGTTGTGGCTCTTTATGAGAAAGATCAGGTACTGCCCCTTCCTCAAATGTACGGAAAGAACCTTACCTTTAAAACCGGCGGCGTAGATGCCTGCGACTGTGCCCGGATCCTTGAGCTGATCCGCCAGGGAAAACTGGATACCACTTGTCTCATTACCCACCGCTTCCCGTTAAAAGATGCCATGAAGGCTTATGAGCTTTTTGAAAATAAAGAAGATCATGTGATGAAGGTCGTCTTAAAACCCTAACAGAACAGAAAGCATCAGAGTCACTATCCGGAAACGGATGGTTTTCCGCAGGCAGAGTTTACATAATTTTATTATGTAAACTCTGCCTGCGGAACTGAAACGGAAGACATTTAAAGCAGATATTCCCAGAAGAGCACCGAGGCACAGACCATCGGACAGAAAAAAACCTGAACTCTGGAAGTTCAGGGCTGAAAATTCTGATGCCGGTGGTGGGACTCGAACCCACACACCCTTGCAGATAACAGATTTTGAGTCTGTCTCGTCTACCAATTCCGACACACCGGCAAATCTCTTGTGATAACCACCGCGTAGAATATAATACCATCTTCTTCGGGAAATGTCAATATTTTTTTCAGACACGCCAAACGCATGGTAACAGTTCAGCCTTCTAGCGAGATCAAATAAAAAAGTGACGAAATTTTTTAAGTCATAACGATGGAGTTATCCACAAGAAAGTAGTCTTTTTCGGAGAAACGTGAAGGAAAATGTATTTAAATTTGTTCTTGTGGATAACTCTACCCTTTTTTCTCTAAAATTTGCAGAATAGCACCTTAAATTCTGGTATACTTTAGCTATCAGAGATCAGACAAGGAGGCGACCATAAATGGGTGGAAATTATGAAAAAAGCATTTATAACCAGCTTATGGATGTTATGGCTCGCCTGGATGCCGTTGAAAAGGAGCTCCGTACAGAAAAAATTGAACACAAAGAAGATGTAGACCGTCTGAATGCTAAAATCAAAGACTTGACACAGGAAAACCAATCCCTTAAAGCTGATAATGCTCGCCTAAAAAGTATCATAAATAATGACAGTTCAAACAGTTCCCTACCGCCATCTACAGACCAAAAAGGCGGGAGACCAGCAAATACCTATAACGGAAGAACAAAGAGCGGGCGCAAAGCCGGATTGAAAATCTGAAGCAGTTATTTATGGGCACACCGGCTATTTTCTAGCCGGTGTAAAACCCGTGGGTTCAGCTAGAAGGCTGAACTGTTACAACGCATGAATGTTCTTCCGGATTTTCTTTCCTATGGCTGTCTGCGTTCCCAGACGGGCCATAGGAAACCTCCCTCCGTTTTAGAGTAAAGAAAAAGCAGGAGAACTCGTAAAAAAAAGATTTCCTGCTGAATGAGAATCATATTCTGTTCTATATCATTTGATGGCGGATCAGAGGATTGCTGTAATCGCTCCCACTGCAAGACAGGCGGGCAGGCCAAGAAGCATACCAATACAGGACTGCCTGATATGAAAACGATAGTCCTTATATTCTTCCATATCCTCTGTGCCTGGTATCCTGACTTTTTTTGAAT
>CAZMGH010000017.1:0-52089 GCA_964565805.1 uncultured Lachnospiraceae bacterium | reverse complement strand
AGATTCACTGTCCTGATCCGTCAGATTCTGCCATATAGGAGCCTGCCGAGGAATGGTCCGCGCTAACAGCCTCCACCGCAACCGTATCCTCTGTCAAACTGCCATTTGTAATATCTATGGCCAGGTCAATGGCTGTGTTAATGGCCTCTGAAGAATAAAACCATGTCTGGGCAGAATATACATCATTATCATTCAGCCATGTCAGCAGGTCATCGCTGCTGCCGCAGCCTGCAATAATCTTTAAGTTGGGAAATGCTGTGCCGTTTGCCGCTTCATAGGAGGCAAGCCCTTCCAGGACCCCTAACAGGGATTCCTCTCCGGAAGCAAAGACAGCCCCTACATTCGCTAAAGTGTCTGTCTCCTGACCGCTAAGCCAGTCGGTCAGCGCCTCACTTGCCTCATTACGGTCGGAGCAGCCTGTGGCCACAGAAATCGTGGAAATGCCCGAGGGCAACGCACTTTCAAATCTCTGTATCCGCTCTGCCTCCTGTTCATTCTCCTCATCTGTAAACATCAGTACATTCATCCCTTCACAGTCGGCATCCTCTATACTTTGCGCCGCATTTCTTCCCAAAACCCCCTCGTCCATGGTTACAGAAGCGTCCGGGGTGATTCCGGATAATTCTCCGTTAAATGCCACAACAGGAACTCCGGAATTTTTAAGATTGGCCGCGCCCTGGAGGGATTGGGAATCATCTACCGGATAAACCACCGCGGCATGGATATTTTCCCCCACCAGACTGTCCAGCTGGTCGGACTGCTCCTGGGCAGATGAGGCTGTAAATAAAATGTATCCCAGCGTATCACTGCTTATGGAGAACAGATAATCTCCGGCGCTCCTGACCGCATCGTAATCCCAGCCTTCTGTGGCCGACGGCATGGATACGGCGATCACTGTATCCTTCATCACCGTCTGGGCCTCCGTTTCCTGACTGGCATCCGTTATGGTTTCTGTTTCATTATGTTGGCAGCCAGCGGCCACAGATAAAACCAGAGCTGCAGCCAAAAGCCCTTTACTGATCCTTTTTATCTTTAATTTCATCTGGCATCCCCCTTCCTGCTACAATTCTGTTCGCTTATATGGTTGCTCCTTCTGTTTCAGCCCGGCTTTGATCGAGCCGTTTCCGATCAGACGATCACATGGCCGTCTGCTTTTAATATGTCAATGATCCGGTCAACATACTGACGGCACAGCTCATCGGTTCCAGCCTCCGCCATGACGCGGATCACTGGCTCAGTACCGCTTTCCCGCACAAGGATACGTCCATTTCCCGCAAGCTCTTTATCCGCTTCCTCAACGGCTGCCAGGACCTTGGGATCGTTCATGGCTGCCGCCTTGTCTGCCACCTTAACATTAACCAAAAGCTGCGGGTAAATATGGATGGGCTTTGTCAGGTCAGACAGGCTCATTTTCTTTTCCAGCATCACTTCCATTAACTGGATGGAGGTTAAAATTCCATCGCCGGTGCGAGCATACTGGCTGAAAATAATGTGGCCGGATTGCTCACCACCAAGGGAATGGCCGTTCGTCATCATATTTTCATAAACATATTTATCCCCTACTGCTGTCTTTTCATAGGAAATGCCAGCCTCATCCAGTGCTTTAAAAAGACCGATATTGGACATAACTGTGGCAACAACCGTATTATTGGCCAGCTTGCCGCACTCTTTCATATAGCAGCCGCAGACATACATGATCATATCTCCGTCTACCAGGTTGCCGTTTTCATCTACAGCCAGGCACCGGTCCGCGTCGCCGTCATAGGCAAAGCCTACATCAAGGCCATTATCCACAACATATTTCTGGAGAGACTTAATGTGGGTAGAACCGCAGTCTTTATTAATATTGGTTCCATCCGGCTCTGCGTGGATTACAAATGTCTTTGCTCCTAAAGCGTCAAAAACGCTTTTCGCGATAGCGGAAGCTGAACCATTGGCACAGTCTAGGCCCACCTTTTTATTTTTAAAGGAACGGGTAGCCAGGGAGATCAAATGTCCGATGTAACGGTTCCGGCCCATGGCATAATCGACAGTCCGGCCAATATCCTCCCGGGTAGCCAGCGGCAGCTCAGGGATTTTTCCGTCAATATAGTCTTCAATCTGGAGCTCAACTTCCGCCTCGATCTTCTGCCCCTGGGCATTAATGATCTTAATGCCATTATCATAATAAGGATTATGACTTGCGGAAATCATAATACCGCAGTCAAAGTCTTCTGTGCGCACCACATAAGACACACTGGGAGTAGTGGTCACATGGAGAAGATAAGCATTTGCTCCGCTGGCAGTTACGCCTGCCGCCAGAGCATACTCAAACATATAGCTGGACCGGCGGGTATCCTTGCCGATGATAATATTTGCCTTGTGTTCCTTACCGTAATAGTAGCCTAAAAAACGTCCTACTTTAAATGCATGTTCCACAGTCAGGTCTACATTTGCCTCACCGCGGAAACCATCAGTTCCAAAATATTTTCCCATCTCAATGAATCTCCATTTCGTATTAAAATTAAGCCATGGCTCAATTTTATCACACTCTAAGGATTTTGCAAATATTATTGGAGGACTAATTTCTTTCGTGAAAAGATAGGGGGATGTTCATGGGAAGTGTCGCTCAGTCTCATACAGATATATGGATTTACGCGCTGGAATCATATTATCTCCAACCCAAAAGCCATAGGCAGCAGCTCTCCAAGGGTAGTTTCTGTATACACCGGCTGGCCGTCCTCATTAAGCCGCCCTAAAAGGATCTGGAAATCTCCAGCGCAAAATTCAGCCATTACCTGGCGGCAGACGCCGCAGGGAGGCCATTCCTGATTTAACGGATTCTCCTGATCCAGAGGGTTCTCTTTATTCTTGGCCGCGCTGCCGCCCACAATGGCAATGGCCTTAAAGGAACGCTTTCCTTCACTGACAGCTTTAAAAAATGCGGTGCGCTCTGCGCAGTTTGAGGGTGTGTATGCGGCATTTTCTATATTACAGCCAGGATAAATGGCTCCATCTTCACACAACAAGGCCGCGCCTACCTTAAATCCGGAATAGGGCGCGTAGGCCATATCCCTGGCTTTTATTGCTTCCTTTACAAGCTCAAGCTTCCAATCTTTATCTCCCATGTTCCTAAAACCTCCCTTTTCCCGCTCATTATGCCCATTTCATAGGCGTCTGGAGGGCTTTAGCCGCTCCCAGCATGAGATTTTGCGCCATAATGGCAATGGATGCGGCAGAATCTTTAAAATCATTGGCCGCCCACTGGCGGAGCAGACCGATGCATCCGGAGGAAATAAAATTATAAAAATACTCTGTCTGTTTTTTATCTGCCATAGGATAACATTCCATGTATTGTTTCAGGCTGTATTCTTTTCCAATGTTAATCAGCCGGTTCATAAAGGCGTAATCGCTGTTTTCTCCAAGAAGAATGATACACATATCTGAATTTTGCTTTAAAAATTCAAAAATCTTTTGATAAGTATACGCCAGACCATGGATATTCTTCGGCGACGCATCCATCTCCGCTAAAACGCTGCCAAGCTCCTGTGTCATCTGCTCCTCAATAGACGCCATAAGATCATAAATATCCTTATAGTGAAGATAAAAAGTTCCACGGTTCACCTGCGCCTTTTCACATAATTCCCGAACCGTAATGTTTTGAATCGGTTTTTCCAGCAAAAGCTGTGTAAATGCCTGGCGCATCATTTGTTTCGTCATACGCACTCTGGCGCTGTCTTTTTTCCTGTTCACAAAAAATTCACCTCGATTTCAACACAATACAGTCCGATTGTTCATTAACTGACACTTCCTCCCGGTATTGATGATTTAAAAATCATTCCCTCTATATTATAATAATTTACATAAAGATAATCAACACATTGTATAAAACGGGGGCGTCCATTATGAAAGATATTTATATTATCACTGGTGCAAACGGCCATTTGGGCAGCACCATTATACGCTTATTAAAAAGGCAGATTGCCAGTCATTCCTCCCAGAACCTGGAGATCCGTGGGCTGATCCTTCCCGGCGAAGAGCCGCCATTTAAGGAAGACAAATATATCCGCTGGTATTACGGCGATGTGACAGACATTCCGTCTCTGGTACCGCTTTTTGAACACACGAAAGACTGCAGGACCATTGTGATCCACACTGCTGGCATTATTGATATTACTGCGTCTGAAGTCACAAAAAAGATGCGGGCTGTCAACGTAGACGGCACAAAAAACATGGTTGCTGCTGCCTTAAGTCATCAAGTTTACCGATTTCTCTATGTAAGCTCTGTCCATGCGATCCCGGAACTTCCCAACAATGAAACCATGACTGAAACAAAAGATTTTTCCCCGGACAAGGTTGTCGGCGGTTACGCCAAAACAAAGGCTGAAGCCACCCGTTTTGTCCTTGATAATGTAGCCCTTGGACTTCCGGCTATTGTGGTTCATCCCTCCGGGATCATCGGCCCTTACGATACCCAGCGCAACCATATGGTGGCTGTTATCCGGGATTACATTACCGGAAAGCTTCCCGCATGTGTCCGGGGCGGCTATGATTTTGTAGATGTGCGGGATGTGGCCGCCGGATGTCTTGCCGCTATATTTAAGGGAAAAATCGGGGAATGTTACATTTTATCCAATGAACATTTGGAAATGAAGAAAATGCTGGACAGCGTGAAAACCATGACCGGAACCAAAAAGGTTCCTCTGATCCCCATGTGGATGGCCAAAATGTCCGTACCGGTTTTAGGCCTGGGAGCAAAGATGCGCCACAGCAAGCCTCTGTATACCCGGTACTCCCTGTATACCCTTACCAGCAACGGCCATTTTTCTCATGACAAGGCCACCAGGGAACTGGGATACCGGCCACGGTCCTTAAAAGAAACTTTAAAAGATACTTTGCGGTGGCTGAAGCTTCATAAGACGCAGCGGCCAGTGGCATAGAATCTTAAAAGCCCCGGATCTCCTCATAAGACCCGGGGCTTAACATTTTTTTCATACCCTTCTAAAAGCAGATTCAGGGCGCCATAAATCAGACCGATCTGAACAAACAAAAACCGCCGGACTACTGCTGCACAGGGTTTATTTCCGGTTTGCCGGTTCAATATTAATGCTCTTGCCTTTGATCTTTACGTGATCCATGGCACGGAGCACATCTCTGGCATATTCTCTGGGAACTTCCACAAATGTATATTTATCATACATATCAATACTTCCGATCAGCCGTCCGGAAATGCCGGTTTCTCCGGCGATCGCGCCTAAAATATCGCCGGGCCGCGCTTTCTGCTGGCGTCCCACATTAATGAAAAGACGCACCATTCCTTCCTCAGCGCCAGTATCCCTAAACTCATCCTCTTCCATAGCGCCGTCCACGTCTGTTCCGTCCCGCATGGCCATTTTAAGAAACGCGGCGGCAATATCCATAGCTGTATAATCTTCCTCATTGACACGTTTTTCAATCATGGACACATAAGAAGAAAGGTCTTCCTGAGTAATCATTTCTCCCAGATTTTTAAAGATCATATCCGCTTTTGTGCTGGCCACATCATTTAAAGAAGGAATCGGTTTGGCAATGATCTTTGTCTTGCAGTATCTTTGGATTTCCTTCAGCTTGTAAACCTCACGTCCTACAACAAAGGAAAATGCCAGTCCGGTCTTTCCCGCGCGCCCGGTTCTTCCAATGCGATGAACATAGTACTCTTCATCCTGGGGAAGGTCATAGTTAAAGACCACATCCACATCATCCACGTCAATGCCTCGGGCAGCTACATCCGTTGCCACTAAAATATCCGTCCGGCCATTTCTGAAACCGTTCATGACCCGATCTCTCTGCTGCTGCTTCATATCCCCGTGAAGGCCCTCCGCAAAATATCCCCGGCCCTGAAGTCCGGTAACCAGCTCATCCACCTGTTTTTTCGTATTACAGAAAACAATGGACAAATGTGGATTGTAAATATCCAGCAGTCTTGAAAGAACCTCCTCCTTGGACTTTGGACGCACCTCAAAATAATACTGCTCAATATTTTTCACTGTCAGTTCTTTACGCACCATACGGATCAGCTGGGCATCCTTCTGGTACTGGGCCGCAATATCCATAATAGGCTGAGGCATGGTTGCGGAAAACATGACCGTCTGACGTTCCTGAGGCACAGCCTCAAGGATGGTTTCAATATCCTCCCGAAAGCCCATGTTCAGCATTTCATCCGCTTCATCCAGCACAGCCATGGAAACATGGTTAAATTTAACGGTTTTACGGCGCATGTGATCCATGATCCGGCCTGGTGTTCCGATAATCACCTGGACGCCGGATTTTAAAGAGCGGATCTGTTTTACAATATCCTGCCCTCCGTAAATAGGGATGACCTTGATCCCGTGCATAAATTTTGCCAGGCGGCGGATCTCATCTGCCACCTGAATGGCCAGCTCTCTTGTAGGACACAAAACAACAGCCTGGACATGCTTATCTTTAGGATCGATCCGTTCCAGCAAAGGGATACCAAAGGCTGCCGTTTTTCCGGTTCCCGTCTGGGCCTGGCCGATAATATCCCGGCCTTCCATAACAACAGGAATAGCTCTGGCCTGGATGGGTGTCGTCTCTTCAAATCCCATTTCTGTAACCGCACGGACGATCTTCTCACTAATTCCTAATTCTTCAAATTTCAAAATATTTACCTCCATATAGGCCGACCTTAAAGGAAAGGGACATAAAAAAATGTTCCTTAAAGCCAACTCAGTTCCCCTGTCCCCTAAGGGTATGGGGTTAAAAAGCGTAACCCGTATAGCATAACAGATGAACGCAGGTCTGTCAAATCAAAATATCCCTAAAAACAGCAGGTGATTCGGGTGTGATATACAACAATAGCTGCATTTTTTTCTCATTTCCTGGTATTGAAATTTCTCGCTTCATGTGATAGTATTATGATACGCAAGACGTAGTTTTAAAAACCATGTATAGTCTTTTTTGTTTTCATAAAGTAGTAATAAGGAAGGTGGTTTATATGAAATTTGTTCCAAAGGATCCCGGAAGCGCCATTACACATTTTATCGGATGGCTTATGGCTCTCCTGGCTGCTTTTCCGCTGATTATAAAAGCTGCATCGTCTCCGGACCGGATCCATGTAATCTCTCTGACGATTTTTATTGTAAGCATGATCGCCCTGTATGCTGCCAGTACCATTTATCATTCCCTGGATATTAACGAAAAAGTCAACCGGCGGCTGAAAAAACTGGATCACATGATGATCTTTGTCCTTATCGCCGGAACCTATACTCCGGTTTGTGTCATTGCCATACGAGGCTTTGTAGGCTATGGAATGTTGGCCCTCATCTGGGGGATTGCTATCTTGGGCATTGTTTTTAAAGCCATCTGGGTCAACTGCCCCAAGTGGGTGTCCTCAATCCTTTATATTGGCATGGGCTGGACCTGCCTGCTGGCCTTTACCCAGATTTTAAACGCTCTGCCAAGAAGCGCCTTTTTATGGCTCCTTGCCGGAGGCATTATCTACACAGCAGGCGGCATTATTTACGCTTTGAAGCTGCCGGTTTTTAACGGACGCCATAAAAATTTCGGCTCCCATGAAATTTTCCACCTGTTTGTTATGGGTGGAAGCTTCTGCCACTTCATTGTTATGTATATGCTGGCTGCCATGCCGATCCAGTAAGGCAAGTATCTGCCGGCAAAAGCGCAGCCCAATGGCCTTTTTTACCGCTTGTCTCGTTTTTTAATAATAGGTGACTTCCACTGTCTTTTCCAGAGCCTGGACCGCATCCGTTAACTGTTCCACAATATTTTTCCGGATGCTGATCTCCGGCACCAGGTTCTCCTGAGCGTTATTTTCGGCAGTCCCCACGTAAAGCTTCAGCAGCGTACAGTTTTCAATGATCATATCTGCCAGGCGGGATGCCCCGTTATTTTCATCCAGGGCAATAAATATTTCCGGATCCACATCATCCCTGGCATACGCTCTGAGCAGCCTGACGGTCTGGTTTAAGGTCAAAACTCCCTCTGTCACCAGATCCAGGCCTTCAACAGATGAGGTTGGCGGCACCTGAGCTGTACCGTCGTTATTATTGGATATTTTCTGATCCAGATACCGGGCCGCGATCTTGGCAGTGGTGCCTCCGCAGACGACCTTTTTCCCATCGCCGTCCATAAAGGCTTTCATAACTTTTGCGTCATCTCTTGCATCCTTCGGCGGTCCGGTAAAAAGACAGACAATCTTTTGCTCCATCACATGGGCCACAGCAACGGTGGTATCATCTCCCGGCCGCTGCATATACAGATCATCACAGGCCTGGGACAGCATGGACGCGATTCTTGACGCGGACAATGTTTTTTTCGTACACTTTACCGCATACTCGGCCATACTGTCCCAAGTCCATCCAAAGTTTAAGATTTCTCCAACACCGGCAAAAATCGTCCCATCGCTCATAAGGACAAAACAGTCTCCCGGCTGAACCTTAAAACGGCACTCACGGATCTTCTTGCCTTCAATCTCCCGCTCCTCAAAGGGAATCCTGGCCAGGGTCCGGCTCCGGATAAAAATACATGCCGGATTATCATATTCTGCCAGATAAATATCCCCATTATGAAAAACCTGAAGAATACTGAACGTGGAATAGGCGATCTGGCGCACGCTGCATATAGGCAGAGTTTTAGCAATCGTAGATACTGCTTTTTCAATAGGTTCTCCATAGGCGAACATGGTCCGCAGTATTTTTGAGGTCAGAGTGGCAAGGATATTTGCCTTTACGCCGCTGCCCATACCATCCGCCAGAATCACCACGTCCGAATCCTCCAGCTTTAATACCTCCACCTTGTCCCCGCACAGTTCTTCTTTATATTTATTTAAACTTTTCCAGGCAATTTCTGTACTGACTTTCACCCGTAAGCCCCCTTTTACTTTTAGCCTAGTCAGGCAACAGTCTGGCCAGCTAAATTGTTACTGATCCTGACCGTCTTCTGCCAGGATCAGATCCCCAAGCCTTGACAAAATGATCTTTGTCTCCGCCGTGGTTTCACCTAAAAGACCGGCAATTTCCTGAGCCACCATCATTTGTTTATCAATAACTTCCTGAGCGCTGCTGACCATCTGAAGCTTTTTGTCATACTCTTTTTCCAGCCGCTCTTCTTCCCTGCTTACATCCTGTAAAATACACAGCAGCCCATCCATATCCCGGATATAGACAATGGTTTCCAGAGTCTTTAAGTCATACTGAGGCAGATCCACTCTCCGCCGCAGAATATTCACATGGGACTTAAGCACATCGTCAAAATCCTGTGTTTCCATGATTTCAAACAAATAGGACTTTAGGGCGTCTTCCTTGCTGATTCCGAAAAACTTCTGAGCCATCCGGTTAAATTCCAGGATCTTTAAATCACTGTCCAGGATAAAAATAGCGTTAGGCGTGGTTTCCATAACAACATTCGCCATGGAATGTGCCTTCTCATAAGCATGGGGCAGACACATTTCCTGCTCCGCCTTGCCCTGGAACACGGCAATGGCCTTATCCCGGCATGTGGGATACCCGCAGGCCCCGCAGTTTAACTCCTGATCTTTATTATACTTGCCTGTAGCCTTTAAAATGACCTGGATCTCCTCTTCTGTAGGCAGACGGTCCTTGTTTGTCCTGGAATAAAATAGCTTTTCAATATGCAGGTTCTGGGGAAATGGTTCATATCCCGGATCCTCATATTCCACCTTTTGCTCCATGTTCATTTTTGCCTTAAACCTGGAAACATGCGAGCGATTGACTGCCGGGCCGTTAATACAGCCGCCTTCGCACATATTTGCCTCAATAAAGCAATGTTCAAATTCGCCCCGCTCCATGCCCTCAAACAACTCCCGGCAGGCCTGGATCCCGTCTACAAACAGCTTTTGATACCGGACAGGCCCTTCATCTTCTGCCCTGGAAGCATCCTGATTTTTCAAAACAGAGGTAATGACCCCGTTTTGTACCGGATACAGCCGGTTCACCTTAGGATCCGGATTATCCATCCTGCCACATTCACACTGGGACAGGCAGATATTTTCACTGTCCAGCCACTGTTCCAGCTCTTCAAAGGTGATCACCGCATCCACATAGCCCCGGGTGCGCACATCCTCTTCCGCCTCTTCCTTTTTAGCAATACACGGCCCTAAAAAAACCGCTCTTGTGCTGCTACCGTAAATATTTTTAATCAGCATCCCGTGAGCCACCATAGGTGAAACCACCGGTGCCATATAAGGCGTCAGATCCGGGTAATATTTTTCCACCAGATCATTTACGCTGGGACAACAGGTGGTAATAATATTTTTCATCTTCCCCTCAGTCATAAGGCGGCTGTAGGCGGCTGTCACATAGGCAGCCCCTTCCGCAGTCTCCCGGACCCCATAAAATCCCAGACGCTTCAGAGCATCCACCACCTGGCCGGGATGATCAAACTTTAATATTCCTAAATAAGCCGGAGCAATGGACACAACCACACGCTCGCCCCGGGCCAGATACCCTTTGACCACATCCAGATCGCTGGCAAAGGTCTTGGCGTTCTGGGGACAGACCTCCAGGCAGTGACCGCACAGCACACAGTAATCATTCATGATCTGAGCCTGAGCGTTGGTCACCCGGATGGCCTTTACTGAGCAAGACCGGACACATTTGTAGCAATGCTTGCAGCTTGCAGTTTTAAAGTCTATAACTTTCATATTATGTAAACCTCTCCTTATATCTTTTTGAAAACTTCTGTCTGGGCAAGCGCAGCCTGCATGCGCTTTTGAACCCATGCTATACAGGTATATTTTCTCATAAAGCGAAAAAAAACTCAACTAAAAAAAGCTGCTCACCGGTTTTCCAATGGCAGCTCTCTCGTTCTTTTTCTAACAAATTGCAGGGGGCATGTAAAACTTTTCCCTGTGATCTCACAGATCAGTCTTCTTTGTTTTCATGTCCGCCGGTAATGGAATATTCCACCCACTCGGCAATATTTACCGCATGGTCGCCGATACGCTCAAAGTATTTTGCGGCCATTAAAAGATCCAGAGATCCTTCCGCGTCTACCTGCTGATTACGGATCATATCAATAATGTCTTTTTTGATTTTTTCAAATAATGTGTCTACAGCATCGTCTGCTTTCATAACCTGCAGCGCCAGATCATAATCATCATTGACAAAAGATGTAACACTGTCTGTAACCATCTTTACTGTGGCCTGAGCCATCTCCCACAGATGTCCCTGGCTTTCTCCCTGATTTTCCTTCCCTGAAATAAAGCGTGATAAATCCGCAATATCAGCGGCCTGATCACCGATGCGTTCCATATCTGTGATCATCTTTAACGCGGCGCCGATCCGTCTTAAATCTGACGCAACAGGCTGCTGACGCAGGATCAAATGCATGCAAAGCTGCTCAATCTCACGTTCTTTTTTATCAATAGCTTTTTCCTTTTCATCTACGGCTTCTTTTGAAGTATTCTTATCCTGTAAAATCCGGGCTGCCATGAAAATCGCTTCCTGGCAAAGATTACCCATGTCCACCAAAAGATTGTGAAGATTTTCCAGTTCCTGATCATATTGTTTACGCATTTAACCGAACCTCCCTGTAATATAGTCCTCTGTCCTGGGATCTTCCGGCATGGAGAACATTTTTTCAGTATTTCCGTACTCGATCATCTGTCCCAGCAGGAAAAATGCTGTCTTATCCGCAATACGGGCAGCCTGCTGCATATTATGAGTGACGATAATGATCGTATAATCCTTTTTCAGCTCCATGGCAAGGTCTTCGATCTTAGAAGTTGAAATCGGGTCCAAAGCAGATGTAGGCTCGTCCATAAGAAGAACCTCCGGTTCCACAGCTAAAGCTCTTGCAATGCAAAGACGCTGCTGCTGACCGCCGGAAATCCCCAGGGCGCTTTTTTTAAGGCGATCTTTAACCTCATCCCAAATCGCTGCCTGACGCAGGGATCTTTCCACGATTTCATCCAGTTTTGCTTTATTGCGGACACCATGAGTTCTTGGACCATAGGCAATATTATCATAAATGCTCATTGGGAATGGATTTGGCTTCTGGAAAACCATACCTACTCTTTTTCTGAGCTGATTTACATCCATTTTCTTATCATAAATGTCTTCTCCGTCTAGGCAGATCTTTCCATCGATCTTACATCCCGGCACAAGGTCATTCATACGGTTGAGGGATTTAAGCAGCGTAGACTTTCCGCATCCGCTGGGTCCGATAAAGGCTGTGATCTCTTTTGCGCCCATATTCAGGGTGACATTTTTTAACGCATGAAAATCTCCATAATGAAGATTCATATTTTCAACGGTAATTTTATCCATATTTGATTATCCTTTCGTAAGCTTCTTTGCCACAAAGCTGGACAAAGCGTTGATCCCCAGCACAAGAAGCATGAGAATGACGGCAGTTGCATAAGCCTTGTCCATATGCAGACCTTCGTTGGAAAGCACATACATATGAAGAGCCAGTGTACGCCCTGAATCCATTAATCCGGCAAAGTCCGCTACAGTACCCGCAGTAAACATGAGAGCCGCTGTCTCACCAACAACACGGCCGATCCCCAAGATAACACCGGATAAAATCCCTGGCACTGCACTGGGAAGTACAATACGGAAAATTGTTCTCAATTTTCCCGCGCCTAAACCGAAACTTCCTTCTCTGAAGGAATCCGGAACTGCCATCAGCGCCTCTTCTGAGGTACGCATGATCAAAGGAAGGATCATGATGGCCATAGTAAACGCGCCGGACAACATGGAATATCCCCAATGGAGCGCTGATGAGAAAAACAGCATACCAAACAGACCATAAACAATGGACGGGATACCGGAAAGCGTTTCTGCTGTCATACGGATCACTGTAATAAATTTATTTGTGCTGGACGCGTATTCTACAAGGAATATGGCTGCAAAAATACCTAAAGGCGCTGCAATGATCAATGAAAGAGCGACCATAAAAATAGTATTGAACAGAGCAGGCATTAATGAGCCGTTATCACTGGTATATTCCAGGGCAAACAGGTCCGGTGAAAAATTGCCGATTCCCTGGATAAGGACAAAGGTCACCAGGAATACAAGGACAATCATGGAAATTGCAGCTGCTACCCAGGTGATTCCTGTAAGGAATTTGGAAAAGCGGCTTTTCTTATAAGTAATTGTCACTTTATTAGTCTCCATGCTGAATCGCCCCTTTCTTTAATGCAGCTACAATAAGGTTAATAATCAAAATAAATACAAACAGTACCACGCCGGTAGCGATCAGCGCTTCACGGTGAAGACCGGAGGCATAACCCATTTCAAGCACAATATTTGCAGTCATTGTACGGACACCGGCCAGAAGACTTTCCGGCATAACTGCCTGGTTTCCGGCAACCATGATTACGGCCATAGTTTCACCGATCACACGGCCAATACCAAGAACAACGCCGGTAACAATACCGGATTTTGCTGCGGGAACCATGGTAAAGAACACGCTTTGGGCATGGGTAGCGCCCAGGGCCAGCGCGCCTTCATAGTAGCTTTGAGGAACACTCTGTAAAGAGGCCTCTGTAACACTGATAATCGTAGGCAGCACCATGATGGCAAGAAGGATGGATGCTGTCAGCATTGTCGCGCCGCTTCGGACATTAAAAATAGATTTGATCAGGGGAACCATCAGTACAAGACCGAAAAAGCCGTAAACAACCGATGGGATACCGGACATAAGGTTAATACCGGATTTGCAGATCTTGTAAATTTTCTTAGGACAAAAATAAGCAAGGAAAATTGCTGTAAGAAGGGCGATAGGAACACCAATGATGATCGCTCCCGCCGTAACATAAATACTTCCAAGGATCATAGGAAGTATTCCGTAAATGTCGTTTGAAGGTCTCCACTCTGTGCCAAGGAGGAACTTGAAAAAACCGATCTCTCCCATTGCCGGAATACCATTTGCAAACAAGAAAACGCAAATGAGGACAACCGCAAGAACAGATGCACAGGCGGCTATAAAGAAAATGACCTTCATCACCGTTTCTCTAATATAATTTATTTTCATAAACGTTCTCCTTAAAAGATCAGGCTGAAGTTTCTCTCCAGCCTGATTCCTATAAACATCCGCCTTACTCTGCCGGATATTTCAATGTTCTTTTAGCAGCCAGCTTAGTTAAGCTCGGACCAATCTTCAATCTCGCCTGTGTAAATTGCCTGGATCTGTTCGCTTGTAAGGTCAGATACAGGATTTTCATTATTTACGATAACAGCGATGCCATCTGTAGCGATAACTGTCGGTGTAAGACCTAAAGCAATTTCTTCATCAGTCAGCGCACGGGAAGCCATGCCGATGTCATAAAGACCCTCGCTTGTGGAGGTTACGCCTGTTGTAGAGTCAGACTGCTGAATCTCGATGTTCGCGTTAGGATTCACAGCTGCGTAAGCCTCTGCTAATTTTTCCATAACCGGTGTTACAGAAGAAGATCCACCTATAGTAACATCCCCGGAAGGCTGTGTTCCTTCAAATGCTGTAACGTCATCTACAGGAATATATCCTTCTTCAGAAACAACTGCCTGTCCTTCTGTACTCATAATGAAGTTTACAAAATCCTGTCCAACTTCGCTAAGATCTGCTGTTGTGATAATGTTAAACGGCCTGCTTACTACATAGTCGCCGCTCTTAACATTGTCTGCTGTCGGCTCTACACCATTGACGCTGACAGCCTTTACTGTCTCATCTAAAGAACCAAGGGAAATGTAACCGATTGCTGAAACATCTCCGGCAACTGTAGTCATAACAGCCGATGTGCTGTTGCTGATCTGAGCTTCAGGAAGTGTCATATCTACACTGTCACCGTTTTCATCTTCCTGCTCAATGCCCATCAGCTCAACGAAAGCGCTTCTTGTACCGGAACCATCTTCACGGGAAATAACATTGATAAGGCCTTCCATACCAGCTGCGCCGGAAGCATCATCCTCGGAATCTGCCTCTGTTGTAGTTTCTGCGGATGTATCTGCCTGCGCCTGTGTCTCTGTGTTGCTGCTGCCACAAGCTGCCATACCTAAAACTAAAGCTCCTGTCATTACAAGACTCATAAATTTCTTCATCGTTAAAATTCCTCTCTTCTTTTCTGATTTCTTCTTTTATTCAGATTTTTTCGGCTGTACCTGAAGAAGAATGGTTTATGTAAGTTTTTATTTTGTCCTCTCATCAAGTACAAACACAGTATAAGAGGGTCTTGTAAAATTTATTCATGGAGTTTCATAAAGTTTTTGTAAAATCAATGTTAAGATGTTTGCTTTTTCTTCACAATCAAGGGTATTTTTAAATAAATAAGACTTTTAATATAAAAAATTAGTGATATAATAGTTAAGGTTCATGCCAAAAATTACAATTAGAAAGAGATGATGGAACATGAGTTCAGAAACAGCTGCGTCCTCCGGCGGCGCCACCTTAATGACTGAGGGCCCGATCTGGAAGAAAATCGTCACCTTTGCCATCCCGCTTTTTTTCGGCAATTTGTTTCAGCAGCTTTACAACACAGCCGATTCCCTGATCGTAGGAAATTTTCTGGGAAGCGACGCCCTGGCTGCCGTAAGTTCATCAGGCAGTCTTATTTTTTTGCTTGTAGGTTTTTTTAACGGGATTTCCGTAGGCGCCGGTGTTGTTATTGCCCGGTATTTCGGGGCCCAGGACAAGGAGAATCTATCAAAGGCGATTCACACCAATGTGGCCTTCGGTCTGGCCGCCGGCATCCTTTTAACGGTGATCGGCCTGGTCCTTGCTCCCAGGATCCTTATATGGATGGGAACGCCAGAGGATGTGCTGGCCAATTCGGTCGTCTATTTCCGGGTTTACTTCTGCGGTTCCATTGCCTTTGTTTTATATAATATCCTTGTAGGTATTATGCGGTCGGTAGGCGACAGCCGGCATCCTTTGATCTATCTGATCATTTCGTCCATTATTAATATTGTACTGGACCTTTTGTTTGTAGGCGTTTTTCACTGGGGTGTAGGCTCCGCAGCTCTTGCCACGATCATTTCCCAGTTTGTCAGCGCCTTTTTATGTCTGCTCCGACTTATGGGGCTTAAGACGGATTACCGGATCCAACTAAAGAAGATCCGTTTCCACAAACGCCACCTGAAAATGATCATTTCTTATGGTCTGCCTTCAGGTCTGCAAAACTCTATTATTTCCTTCGCCAATGTGATTGTCCAGTCAAACATTAACAGCTTTGGAAAAATGGCTGTGGCCGGCTGCGGCGCCTATTCTAAAATTGAGGGCTTCGGTTTCCTGCCTATTACCTGCTTTGCCATGGCTCTGACGACCTTTATCGGACAAAACCTTGGGGCAGAAAAATTTGACCGGGTAAAACGAGGGGCCCGCTTTGGAATCATCAGTTCCGTTATCCTGGCGGAAGTGGTTGGTCTGTGTATATACGCTTTGGCGCCGTTATTTGTCGCTGCCTTTAACAATGACCCGGAGGTGGTCGCCTACGGTACGGCCCAGGCCCGGACAGTGACTTTGTTTTTCTTCCTTTTGTCCTTCTCCCACTGCGTGGCCGGTATTTTGCGAGGCGCAGGAAAGGCCGCTGTCCCCATGCTGGTCATGCTGGTATGCTGGTGCGTCATCCGGATTACATACATTACTGCGGCCATTCATTTTATAAGAGACATTCATGTGATCTTCTGGGCTTATCCCCTTACCTGGTGTTTAAGCTCGATAATTTTCCTTCTCTATTTCTTTAAAGGGAACTGGATGCATGGATTTAATAAGAATTAAGATAGAATTAAAAGAGCCAGGGACACTGCGTTTATGCAATGCCCTGGCACTGAATTTTCATATTTCGGAGGCCGAGGCTACGCCATGGACAAAAGCCACGGCAACCGCCGCATTTCAAGTCTTAACCGTTTACACTTCGCTTCACATAAGTGGTATGAAGGAGCTCATGGGCTTTATGACTGCCCGGTTCACCTAAAAACTCCTCATAAATCCGCTTAATGGACGGATTCTCATGAGATTTGCGGATGGGCATGGCCGCATCCTGATCATAAAGGGCCTTCGCCCGCAATGCCCGAATATCTGTGAAATTCCGCACACTGCCAGGCTGTTGGGGCTGGCCGCCGCCGTTCACACAGCCGCCGGGGCATCCCATGATTTCAATAAAGTGATACTGAGCCTCTCCGGATTTTACTTTATTTAAAAGAGTTCTGGCATTGCCAAGGCCGGACGCCACAGCCACTTTAATATCCATGCCCGCTACTGTATAAGTAGCTTCCTTGATCCCTTTAGTTCCCCGCACCTGAGTAAAATCAAGGGATTCCAATGTTTCCCCCGTAAGGGATTCTACCGCGGTACGCAAAGCGGCTTCCATCACACCGCCGGTAGCGCCAAAGATTACACTGGCGCCGGAAGACTCTCCTAAAGGATCGTCAAAAGTTTCATCAGGAAGCTCTGTAAAGTCCAGGCCTACCTGCTTGATCATCCGAGCAAGTTCCCGGGTGGTCAGGGAAATATCCACATCTGCCACACCGGCAGCATTCTCATCATCCCGCCCGATCTCAAACTTTTTCGCCGTACAGGGCATCACGCTGACACTGACAATATCCTTTGGATCAATGCCTGCCTTTTGAGCATAGTAGGTTTTTAAGGCAGCCCCGAACATTTGCTGAGGAGACTTGCAGGAGGAGAGATTTTCTGTCATATCCGGAAAGTAATGTTCACAATACTTGACCCATCCTGGAGAGCAGGATGTGATCATAGGCAGCACGCCGCCGTTTTTCACCCGTTCAAGAAATTCGTGGGCTTCCTCCATAATGGTCAAATCCGCGGCAAAATCTGTATCGAACACCTTTTCAAACCCAAGGCGGCGCAAAGCAGCCACCATCTTACCTTCCACGTTGGTACCGACAGGCATGCCAAACGCTTCGCCTAACCCGGCCCGCACAGAAGGCGCTGTCTGAACAAATACATGTTTTTGCGGATCTGCCAGAGCAGCAAATACCTGATCTGTATTATCCTTCTCAGTCAAAGCGCCTGTAGGACATACGGCAATACACTGTCCGCAGGATACACAGCTGGTTTCTCCCAGGCCCATATCAAAGGCCTGCCCGATATAAGTGGAAAATCCCCGGGCGTTCGCCCCGATCACTCCAATCCCCTGAATATTTTCACAAACGCCTACGCAGCGGCGGCACAAAATGCACTTGCTGTTATCCCGGATCATATGGGCAGCGGAATCATCCACTAGAGACGGATGCATCTCTCCGTCATATTTATTTTCATCATCTACTTTCAGCTCATGGCAAAGCTGCTGAAGCTCACAGTTTCCGCTGCGGACACAGGAAAGACATTCCTTCCGGTGCGTAGATAGGATCAGCTGCAGGGTCTTTTTCCTGGAATCCATCACCTTTGGCGTATTCGTCCACACCTCCATGCCCTCATTGACAGGATAGACGCAGGACGCCACCAGGCTTTTTGCCCCTTTGACCTCTACTACACAGATCCGGCAAGCGCCGATTTCATTAATCTCTTTTAAGTAACACAGTGTCGGGATCTTAACATGGGCCATCCGGGCCGCCTCTAAAATGGTTGAGCCGGCAGGCACACTGATCTGGACACCGTTGATTTTCATTGTAACATTTTCCATGTCAGACTCCTCCATTATTCTTTGTAGATGGCGCCGAAACGGCATTTTTCCATACAAGCGCCGCACTTTAAGCACTTATCCGGGTTAATATAGTGAGCTTCCTTAACCTTGCCCTCAATGGCATCGGCAGGACATGTCCGGGCACAAAGGGTACAGCCCCGGCACCTATTCGGATCGATTTTGTAAAAAAGAAGATCCTTGCACACACCGGCAGGACATTTTTTATCTACCACATGGGCAATATATTCATCCCTGAAATACCTGAGTGTGGAGAGTACCGGATTGGGCGCTGTCTGACCCAGGCCGCACAGAGCGTTGTCCTTAATGTAATAGCACAGTTCTTCCAGCTTATCAATATCCTCCAAAGTACCGTGGCCTTTGGTGATCTTATCAAGGATCTCATACATGCGCTTTGTTCCTACACGGCATGGGGTACACTTTCCGCAGGATTCATCCACAGTAAATTCCAGGAAGAACTTGGCAATATCCACCGTACAGTTGTCTTCATCCATAACGATCAGACCGCCAGAACCCATCATAGAGCCAATAGCCAGCAGGTTATCATAATCAATGGACACGTCAAAGTGCTCTGCCGGAATACATCCGCCGGAGGGTCCGCCGGTCTGGGCCGCCTTAAACTTTTTCCCATTCGGAATCCCGCCGCCGATTTCCTCAATCACTGTGCGCAAAGTAGTTCCCATAGGGATCTCCACAAGACCGGTATTATTCACCTTGCCTCCCAGCGCGAACACCTTTGTGCCTTTAGACTTTTCCGTTCCCATGGAGGCAAACCATTCCGGACCATTTAAAATGATCTGGGGGATATTTGCATAGGTTTCTACATTATTTAAGATGGTCGGTTTTCCAAACAGACCCTTGACCGCCGGGAATGGAGGCCGGGGACGCGGCTCACCCCGCTTGCCCTCAATGGATGTCATCAGGGCAGTCTCTTCGCCGCACACAAAGGCTCCGGCTCCAAGACGAAGATCAATGTCAAAGTTAAAGCCCGTATCAAAAATATTTTTTCCAAGAAGACCATACTCCCTGGCCTGATCAATGGCAATACGCAGACGGTCTACGGCAATAGGATACTCGGCCCGGACATAAATATACCCCTGGTCCGCGCCGATGGCATAACCGGCAATAGCCATAGCCTCCAGCACGACATGAGGATCACCTTCCAAAACGGAACGGTCCATAAACGCGCCCGGATCCCCTTCATCCGCGTTACAGCACACGTACTTTTGTACATTTCCCCGGTTTCCGGAGGCAAAACGCCACTTAAGCCCTGTAGGGAAGCCGGCGCCGCCCCGGCCTCTTAAGCCGGAGTCCAAAATCGTCTGGATCACTTCATCCGGCGTCATCTCTGTCAGTACCTTGCCTAAAGCTTCATAACCGCCGGTACCAATATATTCGTCAATATTTTCCGGATCGATGACACCGCAGTTTCTCAAAGCGATACGTGTCTGTTTTTGATAGAAATCCGTATTATTAAGCGAACGGATCCCTTCCTCGGTCACAGTTTCTTTATATAAGAGCCTGGATACCACACGGCCTTTGAGCAAATGCTCAGATACGATTTCCGGGATGTCATCTTCTTTTACCATAGAGTAAAAACAGCCTTCAGGATAAACCAGCATGATCGGGCCAAGAGCGCAAAGACCATGACATCCTGTCCTAACGACAGCCACCTCATCGGTCAGACTGTTCTTTTCCAGTTCTCTCTCCAGCACCTCAATGATCTTCTGACTGCCGGAGGATGTACATCCGGTACCCCCGCAGACCAACACATGTGAACGATACATCGCTTGACCTCCTTACAGTTTAATATTGCCCAGGGTGTATCCGGTCACAACCTGGCCTCGGATCAGGTGCTGGTCTACAATCTCCATCGCCTTTTCCGGAGTCATCTTTACATAAGTTACCTTGTCCTTTCCCGGCTCCATAACCTCCACAATAGGCTCATATTTACACAAACCGATACATCCGGTCTGTGTGACCGTTACATTAGAAAGCTTTTTTTCCTGAACCGCATCAGAAAGGGCTTTGAGCACCGGCCGGGCGCCGCTGGCAATGCCGCAGGTGGCCATCCCCACAACGACCCGGATCTGGGAATCGTTTTCAGAACGCATCCCTACCTGGCCCTGCATACGTTCGCGGATTGCTTTTAATTCCGCAAGTGATTTCATAAATTCACGCTCCTTCTTATTTCAGACCGCCGCCGGAATCCGGATGACACTGATCCTCTCCCGGAGGCGCAAACATCATCTACAATCGGACGTCCTGGTCTGTCTCCCGGGTATTTTCCTTAAGGAAATCTTCAATATAGGCGGAAACCTCCGGCGTATCCAGAGGCAGTCCCTCAAGGATCTCCCGAACCTGACGGGTATCTAACACAAATCCCCGTCCGTCCACAGAATATGTATACACAAAGTCAATCTCAGGGTTAAATGTGATCAATGTGTGAATGATCCCAGGCATATCCCCTAAGGGCATCCGGTCGATGCTGGACAGCACATACACTGCCGTCACCCGGGTTCCTTTCCCTGCCTGTGAATCAATGTGAAAATCCCCGCCGGTACACTGGGCTGAATATTTAAAAAACGGCACGCCCAGTCCAACCTTCCGGGTACTTCGTGTAGTAAAAAAAGGATCCTCTACCTGACAGATCTGCTGGGGCGACATACCGCAGCCATTATCCTCGATCACGATCTTCATCCGGTCCTTCTCTGTATCCGCCGCAACGCTGACGCGGATTAAAGTAGCTTTGGCACGGACAGAGTTTTGGGCCACATCCAGCACATTTAACGCAATTTCTGTCATCATGATGTCTATTGATACTTTGCAAGGATACCTGCAATATCATCAACGGTCAAACGTCCGTATACATCATCATTGACCATAAGGACCGGCGCAAGTCCGCAGGCGCCTACGCAGCGGCAGGCGTCCAGAGAAAACTTCCCGTCGGATGTACATTCTCCCCCAACGATGCCTAAAAGCTCCATCAGCTTATTATAAACATCACCGGAACCTTTTACATAACATGCCGTACCGAGACAGACGGAAATCTGGTACCTTCCTTTTGGATTCAGGGCAAACTGAGAGTAAAATGTTGCCACGCCGTAAATCTTTTCCAATGGAATCCCGGTTTCGTTGGAAATAATGGTCTGCACTTCAATGGGCAAATAGCCGTAGATTTCCTGGGCTTGCTGCATGATCGGCATCAAAGCGCCCGGCTCTGATTTAAGTTCTGCAATAACATTGAGAAGCTGCTCTTCCTGCTCCTTTGTTCCATTAAAAGGAACCGTCTGCTTCGTAGAACTCAAGTAAATCCCTCCTTGAAATATAAAATATCAGGTTGTTTGCAATGCACGGGCCGGTCAGGCCCATTATGTTTTATTTTCTGCGCGCCAATAAAGGCTGCCGGACGCAAATATGCAAAATAACCAACATCCGGCGTTCACAGCATTTTTATTATAACATTACCATTAACAATTTTCCATATAAAGATTGTGTATTTTTTGTCAATTTTCTATCTTTTTTCTCTGATTTTTATGATTACCGATCTCATGGTGACCAGTAACGCCTTATTTAACAATAACTATTTGTTGAAATCAAATAATACGGATGCTATACTAAATGTATTAAGTCAACACATTTGAAGGGGGTATATTTTTATGACAGTTCAGGATATTAAAAAGCTTCTGGACGCCCGGCTGCTTTGCGGGGAAAGATTTTTAGCCAGGGAGGTCCACACAGCCTGCGGTTCGGATATGATGAGCGATGTACTTGCTTTTGTCAAGGATCAGTCTGTGCTGATCACAGGCCTCTGCAATCCTCAGGTCATACGGACAGCGGAAATGATGGACATTGTCTGCCTGGTCTTTGTCCGTGGAAAGGTTCCGGATGAAAATATGATCCGGCTGGCCGACCAGCGGGATATTGCCATGCTGTCCACCCAGCTCCCCATGTTTTCTGCCTGCGGCGTCCTTTATACTGCCGGACTCCGGGGAGGTGCTTTAATTGAATGATCAGCTTATCCTCCACTATACGGTTTCTCCGGATGATTTTACCCGCGCCGGGGAGGCCAGCAGCAATGTAAAAAGAAAGCTGAAGCAGCTGGGCGTTCCTCCGGAGGTTGTGCGAAAGACAGCCATTGCCATGTATGAGGGAGAAATCAATATGGTCATCCACGCCAATGGGGGAGAAATCACCGTGACCATCGGTCCGGAGGATATTACCCTTGTCCTGGCAGACACAGGTCCCGGTATCCCGGATGTGGAAAAGGCCATGCAGGCCGGTTATTCCACGGCTCCGGACAATATACGCAATCTTGGCTTCGGCGCCGGCATGGGGCTGCCAAATATGAAAAAATATTCCGATGAAATGACCATTGATTCCACTCCCGGTGTTGGAACTACAGTGACCATGGTCATAAAAATAGCCTGATGGCACAGGGAGGTGAAGGATATGGATAAGTTTTTTCATTCTGTTTATCTTGATGAAGAGCTGTGCATGGGATGTGTCAACTGTATTAAGCGCTGTCCCACCCAGGCCATCCGTGTCCGTCACGGGAAGGCCGTTATTACCGGGAAGTTTTGTATTGACTGCGGCGAATGTGTCCGCATCTGTCCTCACCATGCCAAGCTCATCCGAAGAGACTCCATTGATGTGCTGAAAAATTATAAATATACTGTAGCCCTTCCGGCTCCAACCTTGTACAGCCAGTTTAATCACCTGGACGATATAAACATCGTCCTGACTGCTTTGATCCTTCTAGGGTTTGACGATGTGTTTGAAGTCGCTGCAGGCGCCGAGCTGGTCAGCGCCGCATCCCGGGATTATGTTGCAGGCCACAGGGAAAAATGGCCACTGATCAGTACCGCCTGTCCTTCTGTGGTACGTCTCATCCGGGTCCGCTTTCCAAATCTCATCGATCATCTCCTGCCATTAAACCCTCCGGTGGAGGTAGCCGCCCGACTGGCAAGGCAGAGAGCCCAAAAGCGGACCGGCTTTAAGTCTGAGGATATTGGTATTATATTTATTTCGCCGTGCCCTTCTAAGGTGACTTATGTTCAGTCTCCACTGGGGGTGGAAAAAAGCCAGATCGACCATGTCCTTGCCATTAAAGATGTTTATCCCTTGCTCCTGCCCCTCATGAAGCGGGCAAGGCTAAATCCTAAAGATCTGGCTGTAGCCGGAAAAATCGGCGTAGGCTGGGGCGGCGCCGGGGGAGAAGCAGGCGGACTCATCACAGACAGCTATCTGGCCGCTGACGGCATTGAAAACGTGATCCGGGTATTGGAGGATCTGGAGGATGAAAAGTTCGGCCATCTCCAGTTTATTGAACTGAACGCCTGCAACGGAGGATGTGTGGGCGGGGTTCTGACTGTGGAAAATCCTTACGTTGCCAAAGCAAAGCTTAAACATCTGAATAAGTACCTTCCGGTTTCACTCAACCACCTGGAGGATCATCCTGATCCGCCTATGGCCTGGACCCACCCTGTCGAGTACGAGCCTGTATTTCGTCTTGGAGCGACCTTTGCGGAAAGTATCCGTATGCTCAAGGAAGTTGAGGCCTTGTGCGATGAATTTCCTGGACTGGACTGCGGCGCCTGCGGAGCGCCCACCTGCCGGGCTCTGGCTGAAGATATTGTTCGCGGCATTGCAACGAAGGACGCCTGTATTCCTGTATTAAAAAATCACATTCATGAGCTGGCAGAAAATTATATGGAGCTTTTAGACAGCCTGGGCCAGTCCGGAGACGATTCTAAAGATGAGCAGACCATCGGCACAAAGGTTATACGTCAATACATTGAAGAACTTATGGGAGAGGTTTCCCTCCTGGATGCGCATCTTGAAGAACAAAATGAATGGACGCGAAAAAAAACATCCGTGGAACCGGAGGCTGACACGAACCGGTCTGTTTCTTCTGCCGGAACTCAGACGCCTGCTTTTGCTTCGCCCCGACAATCAACTGTCCCCCAGTGTCCCGGGAAGGGAGACTGTGTTCACTGCGCTTATATTTGCCCTTATTATTGATCGATCTTTTATTAATACATTCACACACGCCTGCCGTCTCTGACGCGGCAGCATCATAAAGGAGGCATGTTTCATGACTGTCCAATCTTTAATCCAACAGGAGATATTTACCCCTGTATGTATACCGGAGGATACCTCTGCAGCCATTTCCCTTCCGTTTTGCTGTGACCTGCTCAGCATAGCTATGAGCCGGGCGCCTCAGGGCGCTGCCTGGGTCACTGTCATGGCCAATATAAACACCCTGGCCGTTGCCTCCCTGACCGAGTGTGCCTGTATTATTTTAGCGGAAGGCGCTGCTTTTGATCAGGTCTGTCAGGAAAAGGCCCTCCAGGAAGGCATCCCGGTATTTGCCACCCCGCTTCCGGTTTTTGAAGCTGCCTTAAAGGTCTGGCAGCTCCTTCAGACTTAAATCCGTCCTAAAAAAAGGCGATTACAAAGGAGGATCCCTATGCTTTCTCTGTCCTATGACCTTCACATCCATTCCTGTCTCTCTCCCTGCGGAGATGACGATATGACCCCGGCCAATATTGTGGGCCTTGCCGCTTTGATTGGCCTGGATGTGATCGCCGTTACCGATCATAATTCCTGTAAAAACTGTCCCGGGGTCATGGCGGCAGCCAGGCCCTATGGCCTGACGGTGATCCCGGGAATGGAGCTTACCACCCAGGAGGAGGTCCATGTGGTGTGTTTATTTGAAACACTGGAGGATGCCATGGCCTTTGACGCTTATGTGGAAAAACAGCTGATCCTTTTTCCAAATAACGAAGAAATTTTCGGTCATCAGTGGATCTGCGACTCTGATGATCGGATCACGGGAACCTACCCCCACCTGCTTATTAATGCCACAAATATATCCTTCGACCAGGTTTATGAGCTGACCGCCAGGTATCACGGAATCATGATCCCTGCCCATATTGATAAGGATTCCACAAGTCTTTTGTCCAACCTGGGTTTCATCCCTCCCGACAGCCGTTTTACCTGTGCTGAGGTAAAAAACATGGCGAACCTGCCCCAGCTGGTCCGCCAGCATCCCTACCTGGAAAAATGCCGCATTATTACGAATTCCGACGCCCACTATCTTGAACACATGAGTGAAGCGGTCTGTCGGATCCACAGTAAAAGCCGTCAGATCCCGGACATATTAAAAAGCCTGACCTCCCTGTAAATCAGGGATGATCAGGCTTATATTTTCGGGCTTATATTTTACAGGCGGGTTGTCAGACAGAAGCCGTGGTCTAAGGGCCCGCTGCCTTTTCCCAGGTTAAGGCCCGCCTTCAGGGCTCCGGTAATGTAGGCCTTGGCATTGGCCACGCTGGTTTTCATATCATGGCCCAGCGCCAGATTGGAGGCAATGGCTGAGGACAGGGTGCAGCCGGTTCCGTGGGTATTGTCATTGTTGATCCGCTCTCCCCGAAACCAGGTAATCTCTCCGTTGTGGTAAAGAAGATCATCGGAAGTTTCTGTTAAATGGCCCCCTTTGATCAAAACGCTGCCGGAAAGGTTTTTGCTAATATAGGCGGCAGCCTTTACCATATCCTCCGTACTTTCAATGGGACATCCCCACAGCTTTTGCGCCTCAGGAATATTTGGGGTGATCACATCCCCTAAAGGCAGCAGGGTTTCCATAAGGGCGCCCATTGCATCCGGACTTATAAGAGCACAGCCGCTGGTGGATACCATTACCGGATCGATGACAATATTTTTGGCCTTGTACTCTTTTAACTTTTCAGCGATCATTTCAATGGTTTCCACATTAGATACCATGCCGATCTTTACCGCGTCTGGGAAAATGTCTGTAAACACACAGTCCAGCTGCTTTCCCACAAATTCGCCTCCTGCGTCTAAAACACCGTAAACGCCTGTGGTATTTTGGGCCGTCAGAGCAGTGATCACACTCATGCCGTAAACTTTATGGGCAGCCATTGTTTTAAGATCTGCCTGGATCCCTGCGCCGCCGCTGCAGTCTGATCCGGCAATAGTCAGTACTTTTTTCATAGGAATCATTCCTCCTGAATTTTCTTGTTTTCCCATTCCATACCATGGATACTGTAAAAAGACCCGCAGCCCCAAAGCGGGCGCCGGGATATATGACGCCGGACCCGTTTCCGTTTTTTATAAAATCGGTGAAAACAGCCTCAGGCACCACTGGATGATCTTTTGATGAATAGGACGCTTTTTCCATATATCATAAGTAATGCGCTCACACTCTTTAATGGTATCCAAAATATCATCCCGAATCTCCAAAACCGCCGGATTTTCACTCATAAACACGCCGCACTCATAGTGGAGATAAAAGCTTCGATAGTCCATGTTAATACTGCCGCAAATGGCGCACTCATCATCCATGACCACTGTCTTTGAATGGATAAATCCGGGCTTATACTCATAAATCTTTACCCCATTAGCCAGCAGGAGGCCATAGTTGGACACAGTGACCATGTAAACATACCACTTATCATAAATCCTTGGTGTGACAATACGCACATCCACACCGCTGTGGGCTGCCCGGCACAGATCGTCCACCATTTTCTGATCCAGCACCAGGTAAGGGGTCGTAAAATAAATATAGTTTCTTGCCTTATTGATCATGTGGGTATACGTTTCTTCAATAGGATTATGAGGATTATTTGCCGGCCCGTCCGCCATGGGCTGGACAAAGCCCGGACACTCCATGGAATCGGTGGGACGATATTTGGTATAATCCAGATCCTCATAGCCCTTGGAAAATTCCCACATTTCCAGGAAAATACTAGTCAGTCCCCACACGCCGTCCCCTTCCAGGCGGACCGCCGTGTCCTTCCAGTGACCAAACCGGGTAATAATGTTGGCATATTCATCAGCCAGATTAATACCTCCCGTATAACCGATATTTCCGTCAATAATGGCAATCTTCTGATGATTCCGGTAATTAAAAGTCAGCCGGGAGGTGCCTTCATGGATCGGCGAAAAAATACTGAACCGGATTCCCAGCACTGCCAGTTCATGGCGAAACTCTTCTGTATTGATCATCAGGGAGCCGAAATCGTCAAAAAGGAGACGCACCTCCACGCCTTCCTGGATCTTCTGGGCCAGGATGTCTTTAATCTCATGCCATATCTTTCCTTCATAAATAATAAAGTACTCAAGAAAAATAAAGCTTTCTGCATGGCGCAAATCTTCCATAAGAGCGGCGAATTTCTTTTCACCTACATCATAATAAGTGACTTTTGTGTTTTCATAAAGGGGAAATCCATAGTGGATCAACAGCTTGCTGATCTGAGCCTTATTGGGATGAAGCTCCTTAAAGGCCTCGATAATATCCGGATCCTGTTTTTTGTACTTCTGGCCCTTTGCCACCACTTCCCGGTAACGCCGGTATTCCTTGCTGTTTGTCCGCTTTCTGCCCCACATAAAGTACAGGAAAAAGCCAAAGACCGGGAGGAGGAGAACTATGATAATCCAGAAAGACTTGTAGGACTGACCGTCATTAACAAGCATAAATACAAGAAAAATGCTGAAAATCTGAAAAACCAGATAAAACCATGAGGCATACTCCTGCAAGAGAACTGCGGCAAGGCAGGTCACAATAAGCTGGAGCAGCACTGCTATTCCAACAGTCAATGCACGGATGATTCCTGCATGACGTTTTCGAAACAAATTCATAAATCAACTCCTGTTTCTCTTCACGTTTCACTGTCTGTGTCATTTGCAACCATTCAGGACGGTGACGGAGCGTCTTCCTGCCCGCCCTTTCCCGCCGTCTTGGTATCATTACCATTTTATTACCAAAAATATGGAAATGCAAGTACTTGTTGCCCTTTGTCCTTTACACTTCAGCTTCACTTGAAAAGCCTATACAGGCTATCACTCCCTCGGACAGGTGATCAAGGGACCAAAAAAAGCCACGGGTCAGGAGATCATCTCCTGCTCCATGGCTTTTTATGTTTTCACATCCGTTCAGACTCAGGCTTTGCCAACAGAACCGAATAATTCCATCTTTTCTTTTACAGTTGCTTTGATGGCTTCTGCGCCGGGAGCTAAAAGCTTACGCGGGTCAAAGCCCTTGCCTTCCAGATCCTTACCAGCTTCAATATACTTACGTGTAGCATCAGCAAATGCCAGCTGGCACTCTGTATTTACGTTAATCTTGGCAACGCCAAGGGAGATGGCTTTTTTGATCATGTCTGCAGGGATACCTGTGCCGCCGTGAAGAACGAGAGGCATATCTCCTGTCAGCTGCTGGATAGCGTCCAGAGTTTCAAAGCTTAAACCCTTCCAGTTTGCGGGATATTTGCCGTGGATGTTGCCGATACCTGCGGCAAGCATCGTTACGCCCAGATCCGCGATAGCCTTGCACTCCTTAGGATCTGCCACTTCACCCATACCTACAACGCCATCTTCCTCGCCGCCGATGGAACCAACCTCGGCCTCAAGGGACATGCCTTTTTCGTTGCAGATAGCAACCAGTTCTTTTGTCTTTGCTACATTTTCCTCAATAGGATAATGAGAGCCATCGAACATAATGGATGAGAATCCGGCCTCAACGCACTTTAAGCAGCCATCGTAGCTGCCGTGATCCAGATGGAGAGCTACAGGAACAGTAATATTAAGCTCTTCAAGCATACCATTGACCATGCCTACTACAGTCTTATAACCAGCCATGTACTTTCCTGCGCCCTCAGATACGCCAAGGATTACAGGAGAGTTTAACTCCTGAGCAGTCAGGAGAATGGATTTTGTCCACTCAAGGTTGTTAATGTTAAACTGACCAACTGCATAATGGCCTGCTTTTGCCTTTGTCAACATCTCTTTTGCTGATACTAACATGATTATTCCTCCATACTTCAATTATTCTCTATTTGAAACCATCTTTTAATACCCTGCCAGGGCCGTTGGCTCCAAAATCGCGGAAAAATACTTCCGAAGATAGTATACTCCATTTTCAGGGAAATTTAAATATAATCTTGATAAAAAAATATCAAATCCGCAGCCCCACGGAACATGACCGTTGTTACTGTTCACCCTGAACAACCTTATACTTCCAGGGAACCGAATCTTACTTCAATATACTTTTTGATCATTTCCTTTGTTTTTTCTGTTCCTAAAACGCCGGAATCCAGAGACAAATTATAGCTGACGCAGGCCCTCCAGTCCTTGCCTGCATAGTAACCATAGTAGCTGTCACGCTTTTTATCAATAGACATGATCTTTTTCTGAGCTTCTTTTTCTGAAAGCTTGTACAGACGGCAGATACGCTCCACCCGCTTTTCCATCTGTCCGCAAACATAGACAGATACCAGCTTTGGTTCATTCCGCAGGATATACCCCCCGCACCGTCCTATGATCACACAGGAGCTTTTATTTGCCAGATCCTGTACCGTCTCCGCCTGGATATTAAACAGCCGGTCACTAGAAAGGGCATGATCAAAGGGGTTTACAGTCCCGTTCATGGAAAATGTGTTCATGGCCAAAGCGTACAAAAAGCTGTCCGTAGGCTTTTCATCCACCTTTTCAAAATAATCCTTCCGAATCCCGCTTTTTTTAGAAGCAAGCTCCGGGATCTCCTGGTCATAGATCGGTATCCCAAGCTCTTTTGCAAGCATAGTGCCGATCTCCTTTCCGCCGCTGCCATACTGTCTGTCAATGGCAATAATAAGGTTATCTGACATAATAATTCCTCCCATCACTTAGTTGTTACTGATCACAAGACGGATAGTCACACTTAGTCTACTTTTATCATATCATCCATATTTTCATGGAGCTGATCTAAATATTCGATCATGGACTGGCGAAGCTGGGAATCTCTAAGTGCAAATTCAACATTTGCCTGAAGGAAACCGATCTTTGAACCCACATCATAGCGTTTGCCTTTAAAGTCATAGGCATACATAGCGCAATCCTTAGCCTGGCGGCGCAAAGCGTCCGTCAGCTGGATTTCTCCGCCGGCGCCGACTTCCTGATCCCTCAGATAGTCAAAAATATCCGGGGTAAGAATATACCGTCCAAGAATAGCAATATTTGAAGGCGCTTCCTCAATCTTTGGCTTCTCAACCAAATCCCGAACCTTATAGACCCTCTCGTCAATCTGCTTACAGTCTACAATACCATACTTATTGACAACGCTTTCATCCACCTTCTGAACACCAAGCACACAGGTCCGGTATTCATTATAAATATCGATCATCTGGGCAAGGCATGGCTTTTTCGCTTCAACCACATCATCCCCCAGCATTACGGCAAAAGGCTCGTTGCCGATAAAATTATGGGCAGTAAGCACTGCATGGCCAAGACCCCTCGCTTCCTTCTGGCGCACATAATAAATATTTGCCATTTCGGAAATATGGCGCACCAGATCCAGCATATCCTGTTTCTGTGCCTTCTCCAGTTCCATCTCCAGCTCCATGGACCGGTCAAAATGGTCTTCAATGGGCTTCTTATTCCGTCCGGTAACAATGATAATGTCTGTAATGCCGGAAGCCACCGCTTCTTCTACAATATACTGGATCGTAGGCTTATCCACGATAGGAAGCATCTCTTTGGCCTGGGCCTTCGTGGCTGGAAGAAAACGTGTGCCTAAACCTGCCGCGGGGATCACCGCTTTTTTTATTTTCATCATACCTCTCTCCTTTAGTGCAATCTGAAATTTTTATCATTTTTAGATTTTATATTAATCTTAATGGAACAATCCGATAAATGAGAATAATTCACATCCAGGGCATAATCGATCTGGGTATTAATATTTAGGTCATCCTCGCTGTAGGATATGCCTAAAGTATTGATCCCCACCATAAGATTTCCATAAGGAGTCTGATAACAGGTCATATTTTTGGTGTCCGGTTCAAAGACCATGTGGATATTGCTTTCTCCTTTTTTAATAACATCCACACGATTATCCCCGATCTTGATCGTGTTTTTTGTCCAGCCGCCATCATCCTCGGCCATCTCGTCAAATAATATGTAATGCTTGCCATTTTTATAATAATAGTTCCCCATGGTGATAACCTCCACAGGAATTTTCTGATCTATATCCATCTGTAAACCACTGATGGACACAATCACATCCTTTGTCATCGGTAAAAATCCTTCCTTTTTACGTTTTTAATACTCGTCTATAGGTACCAGCCGCGTCTCTACCAGTTCTACCGGCAGGATGGAATTGGCAAATGCGCTGAACTTATCGGTTCCGTCACTGACAAAAAAGTGATATTCCGGATCACCGCTTTCCCGGTAAATTCCCTGCTCCTTTAACAGACACCGAAGACTTATCGCCGCCTCATAAGCAGGATTTACCAAATTCACTTCATTGCCCATGATCCTTCGAATGGTGCTTCGGATCAGCGGATAGTGGGTACAGCCAAGGATGAGGGTATCCACATGGGCATCCTTAAAAACCTGAAGATACCGGGAGGCGATCTCATCCGTCACTGGATCATTTAACAGGCCTTCCTCCACTAAAGGAACAAACAGGGGGCAGGCCTTGCCGATCACCTGGAATCCGGGATTATATTCATGGAGGACAGAGGAATAAATACCGCTGTTAATGGTACCCTCTGTTCCGATCACCCCGATATTTCCGCTGCCTGTCGTATGGGCTGCCGTGTAGGCTCCGGGACGGACCACGCCGATAATGGGAACATCCACTTCCGGCGCTACAGTATCCAGAGCATAGGCGCTGGCTGTATTACAGGCGATCACAATGGCCTTCACTTTTTTTGTTTTCAAAAAATGAATGATCTGGCGCGTATATTCAATAATGGTTTTCTGGGATTTGCTTCCGTAGGGAACCCGGGCTGTATCTCCAAAATAAACCACATTTTCCGATGGAAGCTGACGAATGAGCTCACGGACCACTGTAAGCCCGCCAACCCCGGAATCAAAAACGCCAATGGGAGCATCCTTTAACACGACAATGTCCTCCTTACACACCATAGCGCTCAAATGCCTGCCCGATCAACGCATCAATCAGCCGGGATTTATCCACGCCCTTATCCTCCCATAGCATGGGATACATGCTGATGCCGGTAAATCCGGGCATGGTATTGATCTCATTAAAGATGACTTCGTTGGTATCTTTTTTCAGGAAGAAATCCACACGGGAAAGGCCATAGCCGTCCACGGCCTTAAATATGCGGACCGCGTCATCCCGGATCTCATCCAGCACCCCTTCCGGAAATACAGGATGAAGGTCTGTTTTAGATTCCTGATTAAAATACTTGGCCTCATAAGAATACAGATCCGTGTCTGCGGAAAGCACCTCGCCTACATCAGAGGCCGCCGGATCATAGCCGCCAAGAACAGCGCACTCGATTTCCCGTCCTACAATGGTTTCCTCCACAAGGATCTTGCTGTCATGGCGCACAGCTTCTTTCAGCCCTTCTGCTAGGGTTGCCGCATCTGTGGCCTTCGTCACGCCCCGGGAAGAACCGGCCTTAGACGGCTTTATAAATACCGGATAGTCCAGAACTGCTTCTACTTTTTTCACGCAGGCATCCATATCCTTTATCTCTGTGTGGCGGATCACCACATACTTTGCCTGACGGATTCCCAGAGTATCTACAATAAGCTTTGTGTATACTTTATCCATGGATACGGCAGATGACAAAACGCCGCAGCCTACATAAGGGATACGGGCCAGCTCAAAAAGTCCCTGGACCGTGCCGTCCTCCCCGTACATGCCGTGAAGCACAGGAAAGATCACGTCCACATGGATATTCTGCACATCCTCCTCATCCAAACATAAAATGCCGTGATCCGAGGCGTCCGGACTTAAGATGGCCTGAACCTGGCTATCCCGCCATGTATCGTCCTTGATCTTGTCTGTAGAATCTACCAGAAGCCACCGGCCGTCTTTGGTGATTCCGATTAAAAGTGTATTGTATTTTTCTTTATCCATTGCAGATACAACATTAACAACAGACATACAGGATACTTCATGCTCTGATGACTGTCCGCCAAATAATACTGCAACTGTCAGTTTTTCCTTCATTATTAGAACCTCTTTTTTACTTTATACTATGCGTCCCTCCGCTGAATGTTTTTGGTTTGTTGCTTTTTCTATTTTAGCGTATATGATGTGAATATTCAACCAAAAACTGAACGCCTCTTGCATTTTACCTTCAGGTTATGTAGAATAATACCAGAAAGGAGTTTTCCCATGTTCACTAAGATCAGACGGTGGATCGCCCTATTAGGAGCCATCCTTCTCGTTCTTTTATATTTAAGCACTTTGATTTTTTCCCTCATGGACGGCGCTCTTGCCCAGGGTCTTTTGCGGGCATCTATTTTCTGTACTGTGGCTGTTCCGGTGCTTTTATATGCCATTTCCCTAATCTACAAGGTTTTAAAGGACCGGGGGACAGGAGAAAATGACAGGAATCCTAAAAAGACGGACAGCCCCGATGAGAATACGAAAAAATAAAAAGCTATGGCCGGGATCTATTGCGGAAACCGGTCATAGCTTTATACATTTATCCTATTTTAATTCGCTGCGGGAAGGATTTATGCGTCCCTCGCATCGCTTTCCTCCAGGATTCTGACAAAAGTATCCAGTGCTTCCTGCTCATCTTTTCCATCACACTGGATCTCAACTTCATATCCCTTTTTTATGCCAAGGCTTAAAATACTCAGCAGACTTTTTCCATTAACCACTTTCTCATTCCTGGCCAAATAAATGGCACAGGAAAACTTCATTCCGGCATCTGCCAGCTTCCCCGCCGGCCTAAGATGAATTCCCAGACTATTATTGACTTTCACCGTCTTGCTGACCACCGGCTCCACCTCCGTACACTGCGCCTTGCAAACTTTTGTAGCATATTAAGCATAACGCATTTTGTTTGAAGATGCAATATATTACCGGAGATTTACAAAAAATGTATCTGCTTAAATCGATGCAATATCCACAACAGTCAGCGTATCCATGTTTTCACTTTCAATACTTGTAAGCAAAGCCTTTGCTGTGTCCAGACTGGTCAAGCAGGTAACGCCGGTTTCAATGGCGTTTCTGCGGATCAGGAAGCCGTCTCTTGTCTTATCCATGCCATGGCCCTGTGTCGGTGTGTCGATCACCAGATCCACTTCGCCGTCCAGGATCAGATCCAGGGCGTTGGGTGAACCGGCAGAGATCTTTTTGATCTTAATGGCAGGCACGCCGCCAGCTATAAGGGCATCTGCCGTAGACCGTGTAGCATAAATGGTATAGCCAATCGCGGCAAACCGTGCGGCGATAGGAACAAGTTCCGCCTTGTCGCTGTCTTTTACTGTACAGATCATCTTCTTTGTCCGGGGGAGATTGATCCCTGCCCCAAGGAAGGATTTATACAACGCTTCATTAAAGGCCTTGGCAATACCAAGAACCTCTCCGGTAGACTTCATTTCCGGTCCAAGGCTTGTCTCAGCTCCCCGAAGCTTTTCAAAAGAGAATACCGGCTGCTTAATGGCAATATAATCCGACTTTTTCTGAAGTCCCGGCGCGTATCCCAGCTCTGCCAGAGTCTTGCCCACAATGATCTTAGAAGCAATGTCCACAATAGGAATCCCTGTAACCTTGCTGATATATGGCACAGTACGGCTGGAACGGGGGTTCACCTCGATAACATACACCTGATCTTCATGAACGATAAACTGGATATTTAACAAGCCTTTCACATGAAGGGCCCGTGCCAGACGCGCGGTGTAATCTTCTATCTGCTCAATGATCTTATCGGAAAGGGTCTGTGCCGGATAAACGGAAATACTGTCTCCGGAATGAACCCCGGCCCGCTCAATATGCTCCATGATTCCAGGGATCAGCACATCTTTGCCGTCACATACGCCGTCCACTTCCACTTCCTTGCCCATAAGGTACTTATCGACAAGGATAGGATGCTCCTGGACTTCCCGGTTAATGATCTGCATAAATTCCACAATATCCCCGTCATTTACCGCGATCTGCATGCCCTGTCCTCCAAGAACATAAGATGGACGTACAAGCACCGGATAACCCAGACGGTTGGCTGCCTTTAAGGCTTCCTCTGTAGTATAAACGGTTGTTCCCTGAGGACGCGGGATCTTGCACTGCTCAAGGATCTCATCAAACAGCTCACGGTCCTCTGCCGCGTCTACATCCTCTGCTGCTGTGCCAAGAATCGGCACGCCCATTTTCATAACTGCCTGAGTCAGCTTAATAGCTGTCTGGCCGCCAAACTGAACCACAGCGCCATCCGGTTTTTCCAAACGGACGATATTTTCCACATCCTCCGGTGTTAATGGTTCAAAATACAGCTTATCGGCAATGTCAAAGTCTGTACTTACAGTTTCCGGGTTATTATTTACAATAATAGTCTCATAGCCACATTCCTTTAAAGCCCATACGCAATGAACAGAACAGTAGTCGAACTCGATACCCTGGCCGATACGGATAGGTCCGGAGCCAAGAACAAGGATCTTTTTGCGCATTTCATCCCGTTCTACTTCGTTCTCACTGCCAAAACAGGAATAATAGTAAGGTGTTTCCGATTCAAACTCAGCGGCACAGGTATCTACCATTTTAAAAGAAGCAATAATGTCGTTCCGGTAACGCATGGACTTAATCTGAGCCTCAGACATGCCGGTAAGCTCGCCGATCACCCGGTCAGGAAATTCCAGACGTTTTGCTTCCTTTAACAGCTCCGGTGTCAGTTCTTCATTTTTCAGGCGTTTTTCCATCTCCACAAGATTGCGGACCTTATAAAGAAACCACATGTCAATCTTATTGATCTCGTGAATATGCTCCAGAGAATATCCCCGGCGGATCGCCTCCGCAATACAGAACAACCGATGGTCGTCAATAGCGTACAGCTGTTTTTCCAGCTCTTCATCAGTCAACTTATCAAAATCTCCGTAGTGGAGGCTGTAAATATTCTGCTCCAGAGAACGGAGAGCCTTCATCAGGGCTCCTTCAAAGTTTGTACAAATACTCATAACCTCGCCGGTTGCCTTCATCTGTGTCGTCAACGTACGCTTTGCGCTGACAAATTTATCAAAAGGCCATTTAGGGATCTTAACAACCACATAGTCCAGGGCAGGCTCAAAGCTGGCAAATGTCTTTCCGGTCACGGCATTTTTAATTTCATCCAAAGCATAGCCTAAGGCGATCTTCGCGGCAACCTTGGCAATAGGATAACCGGTAGCTTTCGATGCAAGAGCAGAGGAACGGCTCACTCTTGGGTTTACCTCGATGACGCAGTATTCAAAGCTGTCCGGCTTTAAAGCATACTGAACATTACATCCTCCCTGGATATTCAGCTCTGTAATGATCTTTAAAGCAGAAGTACGGAGCATCTGATACTCTTTATCTGCCAGAGTCTGAGAAGGCGCAACAACAATACTGTCTCCTGTGTGAACGCCTACCGGGTCAATATTTTCCATGTTGCAGACAGTAATACAGTTGCCGTAGCTGTCCCGCATGACCTCATACTCGATTTCCTTCCAGCCGCCGATATACCGCTCTACAAGAACCTGACCCACACGGCTTAAACGCAGGCCGTTGCTAGCAATATCATGAAGCTCCTGCATCGTGTGGGCGATACCGCCGCCGCTGCCTCCAAGCGTATAAGCCGGACGGATAACTACAGGGAAGCCGATCTTTTCAGCAAAATCAATACATCCCTGAAGAGTGGTGCATACTTCGCTGGGAGCGCAGGGCTCTCCGATCTTTTCCATAGTTTCCTTAAAAGCCAGACGATCCTCAGCCTTTTTAATAGTTTCAGAAGAAGTACCGATCATTTCCACCTGATGCTCTTTTAAAAATCCGGCCTCATCCAGCTCCATGGCAATATTTAACGCAGCCTGACCGCCAAGGGTTGGGAGGATGCTGTCCGGTTCTTCTTTAATAATGATCTTTTTCACAACTTCCGTGTTTAACGGCTCAATATAGACTTTATCCGCAATATTTTTATCTGTCATAATCGTCGCCGGGTTGGAATTGACCAGAACGACCTCTACCCCTTCCTCTTTTAAGGAACGGCAGGCCTGCGTACCCGCGTAATCAAACTCTGCTGCCTGGCCGATAATGATCGGACCGGAACCGATGACTAAAACCTTTTTAATATTATTCTTCTTCGGCATTTTTACAAACCTCCATCATATTGATAAAACGGTCAAAGAGGAACGCTGTATCCTGAGGGCCGCCGCAGGCTTCCGGATGGAACTGGACAGTAAAAACGTCCTTTCCAAGGTAATGTAGACCTTCTGTGGTAGCATCATTAGCATTTCTGAAGCTTACCTCAGCGACTTCCTCAGGCACGGTACGGTCGGCAACCACATAGCCATGATTCTGAGTGGAAATATACACCCGGCCGGTCTTAAGATCCTTTACCGGATGGTTGGCTCCCCGATGTCCCCACTTCATCTTGCGGGTATCCGCCCCATTGGCCAGGGCCAAAAGCTGATGTCCCAGGCAAATACCAAACATAGGCACGTCAGAATCAAACATTTTCTTCACTTCATCAATAATGGGACCGCAGTCCTTTGGATCTCCGGGGCCGTTGGAAAGCATAATGCCGTCCGGATGGGTATCCAGGATCTCCCGGGCGCTGGTGTAAGCCGGATAAATGGTCACATCGCAGCCTCTTTTTGCCAGTTCTCTGGAAATATTTTTCTTGGCGCCAAAATCCATAAGAGCTACCTTATAGCGCTCCTTTGTCCAGTCTGCAGGCACATCTGCAGGCACCAGCTGAGGCTCCTTACAAGTTACGCGGCGTACCACATCTTTTGCTTTAAATTCTCTGATTTTGGGAAGGATTTCATCCAGATTAAAATTTTCATTGGTTGTAATCATGCCATTCATGGTTCCCTGAGTTCTTAAGATCTTTGTCAGGGCACGGGTATCGATGCCTTCGATCCCGGAAATATCATGGGCTTTTAAGAACTGCTCAAGAGCTGTTTCGCTGCGGAAATTACTGGGTTCCCCACAAATCTCACGGACAATAAAGCCATCAGGCCATGGCTGTTCATCTTCCATATCCTCATAGCATACTCCATAATTGCCAATAAGGGGATATGTCATTACAACTGCCTGTCCAGCGTAAGACGGGTCTGTTAAGATTTCAAGGTAGCCTGTCATGGAAGTGTTAAATACGATTTCACTGATGGTTTCTTTTGTAGATCCGATGCTTTTGCCTTCAAAAATATGCCCATCCGCAAGGATTAAAAAAGCTTTCATTTTTTCACCTGTTCCTTTCATGATTTTCGCGCAGTTCCCATATACCCTTCCGTCTATATTTCAATTTTGCATGTATATGCATATTTTAGGGATATATAGCGAATAAATATGCATTTTATGAATATTTATTCAAAAAAAAAGAGGGGACCAGGGTATAATGTATAAAAATACGATTCACCCCTTTGCAAACCCATCTCTTTCTTAAACTTTCAAAAGTATACCACACTCTGGACAATATTACAAGCTCTTTTATAATAAAATTTTTTCTATATTTCAGAACTTATTTTCATATGATAAAATACCTCAAATCCGCTCATTTTCTCCTACAGCTTTGGGCCGGGATGATCCCAAAAATCATCCCGGCCCAAAAACCCGCTTTTATATCACTCGCCTTCAAAGGCCAGCTTTTTATTTTTATCATGCCATCTAGTAATCCTGCGCACTAAGGTCATAAATCCATTCATCGTCGGGTAGGCCACTAAGATCACTGGAATGACAAACAGCATCCGCCATTGGAAAATGGTGGCGACGCTGAAAAAACCGCCATAGAACAGGATGCCGCCCACCAGGATCACGCCGCAGACAATGCACAAAACCTTGCGCATGAGATTCAGGGGACTGGATACCTTGATCAGGACGATCATACTGGTCCATCCTGCCACAAGGAGATTGTAGGTGGACAAAATGTCCGAATCCAGGGCAAAGAAAATACCAAACACCTGATTGATCACCATGGTGATCACCATGACAAGGGCTCCCGGAAGGGCCACCCTCAGGACATTTTTCAGGAATCCATCCTGGGTCACAGTTTCTGTCTGCTCTAAGGCAAGGACAAAGCTTGGCAGGCCGATGGCTGTCGCGCTGATCAGGCTTAAGTGAATAGGTTCAAAAGGATAGGCCCGTCCGATAATAATAAAGATCACGCTCAAAAGCACAGAATAAATGGTCTTTGTCAAATACAGGGCGCTGACACGCTCAATATTGGAGATGATCATCCGACCTTCCCGAACAATATCCTGCATACACGCAAAATCCGAATCCAGCAACACAATATGAGCCACCTGCTTTGCCGCGTCTGAACCGGCAGCCATGGCAATACCGCAGTCCGCATCCTTTAATGCCAAAACGTCATTGACACCGTCACCTACCATGCCCACAACTTTTCCATTAGCCTGGTAAGCCTTAATGATCCGCTGCTTCTGCTCCGGAGTCACCCGTCCGAAAACGGTAATGTCCTCCACCACATCCCGCAGATCCGCGTCATCTTTAGGCAGCTGGGTAGCATCCACATACTTATCCCCATTTTGAAGACCGGCCTCCACGGCAATATGAGACACTGTTGCCGGATTATCACCGGAAATCACCTTGACTGCCACATTCTGGCTGGCAAAATATTCAAAAGTTGCTCTGGCCTCTGTACGGATACAGTCGGAAATTAGGATCAGCGCCAGGGGATCTACCCCTTCCACAGTTTCTTCCTCGCTGGAAATCTGCTGGGCGCTGGCAAGGAGCAGGACACGAAGGCCTTTTTCCGAATAAACCTCCACCCGCTGTTCCAGGGATTCATTTCCCTTCATAATAAATTCCGGAGCCCCAAGAACATAGGCGCCATGGTCTTCAAAGCTAATGGCCCGGTACTTTCGGGCTGAGGAAAATGGAATGGCATCCGTCACTGTCCATTTCTTTGTATCTGTAAAATAATTCATTAAAGCCGTCTGGGTATTATTTACATCGTCAAAGGCAAAGGAGATCTCATTCATAATGGTTTTAATCTCCTCCACAGACATTTTTGACAAAGGGATCAGTTCTGTTACCTGCAGCTCTCCCGTCGTAATGGTTCCGGTCTTATCGGTACAAAGCACATTCACCCGGGCCAGGGCCTCGATTGCTTCCATTTCCTGGACCAGGGCGCGCTTTCCCGCCAGACGGCCCACACCAAGGATAAATGAAATACTTGTTAAAAGCACAAGTCCCTCCGGGATCATACCGATGACGCCGCCGACTGTATTTACCAGCGCGTCTGAAAGGGTGGCTCCATCAACCTGCCGCTGAGAAAGGAACAAAAGGACGCCTACAGGAATAATGATAAAGCCAACGGTCTTAATGATCCGCTTAATGGAATCCTGCATCTCAGAGGTGGCCCGTTTTTTATCCTTAGCCTGATTTGCCAGCTCTGTGGCATAATTATCCTTGCCTACATGGATGACTCTGCCAAGACCGCTGCCCGCCACAAGAAAGCTGCCGGAATACAGTGTATCTCCCGGCTTTTTCTTTACCGGCTTAGACTCGCCGGTGATCATAGACTCATTGACCTCTATGCCGGTGGATTCTAAAACAACGCTGTCCGCGCTGATCTGATTACCGCTTTCTACAGCGATCACATCATCCATAACGATCTGATCAATAGGGATCTCGCTGCGCGCGCTATCCCGCACCACAGTAGCCTTTGTTGCCGTGATCACGGCAAGCCCGTCCACCAGTTTCTTAACCTTCATCTCCTGCAAAATACCGATAATCGTATTAATGATGATAATGGCCATAAATGTCAGGTTTTTAATCTGTCCGGAAATGATCACAAGACATCCCAGAAAAATATTTAAAAAATTAAAATAGGTCAGGGAGTGCGTACGAATAATCTCCCCTGTGGTTTTTGATACGCTTGTATTGGTTTCATTCACAAGGCCTTTCCCAATCCGTTCACGGACTTCTTTTTGGGAAAGGCCTGTATATGTTTTTTTCTCCATATACTCTTCTTTCCTGCACCGTCTGTCTCCAGCGGATACATATATAACTTTTGGGGCACTATGTCTGCCGGCGCCGCAGGTCCTCACCGGCCTGTTTACAGCTCATAAGGTGTTGTTTGATAAACGAAATAATTAAGCCAATTTGAATAAATCAACATTCCGTGGGACCGCCATGTAAGAATAGGCTCTTTTGTAGGATCATCATCCGGAAAATAATGCTTTGGTATCTCCGGATCCATCCCCTTTTTCAGATCCCGGAAATACTCATTTTTCAATGTATCCGCATCATATTCCGAATGTCCCATGACAAAAAACTGGGAACCGGTTTCATTGCTCACAAGATAAACACCGGCTTCATCAGACACGGCCATAATCTTAAGCTCAGGCGCCTTTTGAATATCCGCTGTGTAAACTGTCGTATGGCGGGAATGAGGAACATTAAAATATGTATCCATTCCCCGAAAAAGCCTGGACTTGGGGTTCAGCATAAGATGCTTAAATACGCCGGAAATCTTTTTATCCAGCACATGCTTCTGGATCCCGTAATGATGATAAAGCCCGGCCTGAGCTCCCCAGCAGATATGGAAAGTGGAATGGACATTTTTAACGCTCCAGTCCATGATCTGACAAAGCTCATCCCAATACTCTACTTCCTCAAATTCCATCATCTCCACCGGAGCCCCGGTAATGATCATGCCATCATACCGATGATCCCGAATCTCATCAAAGGTCTTATAAAATGCCAGCATATGCTCTTCTGAAACATGTCGGGACATATAGGTGGATGTTTGGAGCAGGTCGATCTCGATCTGCAACGGAGTGTTTGACAGGCACCTTAAGATCTGAGTCTCTGTCTCGATCTTTGTAGGCATCAGATTAAGAATCACGATTTTTAAAGGGCGAATATCCTGAGTCAGCGCCCGCTTCTGTGTCATTACAAAAATATGTTCATCCTCCAGAATCTGTCTTGCCGGAAGATTATCGTCAATTTTAATGGGCATCTAAATTCTCCTTTCCCAGAATACCTCTATTATATAAAGTAATGTTTCAAATATCAACTGCAATTATATTCAACTCTTACCCAATAGAATAACACGTTTTTACAAGACCCGCCAGAGGAATTGACAAAATAATTTCCGGTATATTATACTCAAAGTAAGCTGTAAAGCTTAAGATTCCCGGGGCCGGGCAAAACTGCCGGTTCCGGGACGCTGATCAAGAAATCCCACAAGGGGATACCCCTATGCCGTGAGAGACACGGCATAAATGTAGAAATCCCACAAGGGGATACCCCTATGCCGTGAGAGACACGGCATAAACATTGGAAGGAAAATTCATGACAAAACAAGTTAAAATATGTATCCTCATCGTTATCATCCTAGCCGCCGGGGGCATTGGCGCCATATTTGTTCTTCAAAACCTGCGCCCCTCTGGACGGATTGCAAAGGTCTATCACCATGGGGAATGTGTTGAAACCATTGATCTGGACCAGGTGGATGAGGCCTATGAATTTACAGTCACCGGAGAAAACGGCGCCTATAATACCATCCGGGTGGAGCCGAAGCGGATCGCCATTATCCAGGCCTCCTGTCCGGATAAGGTATGCGTAAATATGGGCTATATTTCCGACAGCGCGGCCCCCATTACCTGTCTGCCCAATGAGATAGTCATCCGGATTACCGGCGGTGACACCGATGGACTTGACGCCATCGCCTGGGGCGGCACAATGGTAGCAGCAACAAAGGGGGGGAGTGTTCCATGAAATCCGTTAAAAAGCTCACCACCCTGGCCCTGTTTTCAACCATTGCCCTGACCATATTTCTTTTAGAATCCCTGATCCCGCCTTTAGTGCCTATTCCAGGCATTAAGCTGGGGCTGGCCAATATTGTAACACTGATCCTTCTGGCCAACGGCGCCTGGCGGGACGCCCTTGTGGTCCTTATGGCGCGCATCCTTCTTGGAAGTATTTTTGCCGGGCAGATGATGTCCTTTTTCTACAGTCTGGCGGGAGGGATGGTCTGCCTTTTAGTCATGGCTGTCCTCCATCATTTCCTTGGAAAAAAGCTTTTGTGGTTTACAAGCATCATCGGAGCCCTGGCCCATAATACCGGCCAGATCCTTGTGGCCGCCCTTATCCTTGGCCCCTATGTGCTTTTTTATTACCCCTACCTGATCGTCAGCGGGATCATTACCGGACTTTTCACCGGCCTGGCCGCCTGGTATCTCCAGCCGAGGCTGCCGAAAATTTAAAAAGGGGCCGCTGCTTTATAGATGACGATCTATCTACAGAGCAGCGACCCCTTACAATATGATCTTGATCTGTTTTTTATTTCAGGAAACTTTTTATAAACTCTGACATATCCCAGGTCATCTCACCATAATGATCTGTAATATATAATACGCCTCTGTTTTCAATAACAAAACGATTTAAAAACATGGCTGCAAACCATTTTACAGGAACACATAAGTATCCGTCTTTAGATTCTGCCTGGCGGCTCATAGAATAGATGATATTATCGCAGACACAGCCCACATTTCCCGCTGAAAACAAGACATTTCTTCCATCCGGCAGCGCTATTCTCGCCGTTTTTTCGGAGATTTGTGTTTCAAGCTGAAATGCTTGGGCAATTCCCGCAACCGAAACATATAATACCGGGTCAAAATCAAAATGCATCTTTCTAAAATTTTCCAAAATAGATTCCGGCACATCCTGAGGATAGGTTAGCATGTCCTGGACAACATATGGCGTCGGGCCTTCTAATGGAATAATCTTGTTATTTATATAAATCTTTGAACACTGCTCCCCAAAAACAACGGCTTTTTCATCGCCCCTTGTTTTCTGAACGCTTTGATCCTGCATAATTTTTCCATCGACACGTCTTAATCCGGAAAAGAACGTTCTCCATACAAAATCCGCATCATCAAAAGTCTGGCCATGTCCCCTTGCCTTTACATCTCTGTAAATCACATCGGCTTCATTCCCGTGGAAATAAATATAGTTATTATCCATACGGATTTCAAATTCAGGATCTGCCGTACAGCCGTTAATCTGACGCCAAAAATCCATATTTGCTTTATTTTTTATAAATCTCTGTTCATGACCTTCCATGCTGTCATGCTCACCGCGGCTTTCAAACATAGGCACCGGACAAGTATGTTTTTTTGTGCTTCCCTGATCTGTAAATAATGTCGTCTTTTCAGCTGAACCAGCGGCGCAGGCGGCCCCTGCAAGAAGATTCCCATGAACCCGGGCAAACTGCAATGTTACCAGATCTCCCATGGACATTCCCTGCATAAAAATCCTCTTTCATTTAAGATTATCCCCTCAGGCCGTCTGATGTCGCCACTCCCCACAACCGATACTCCCGGTTTTAAAAATACTTTTTCCATAAATCTCATCCTTCCTCATCCTTTGATCGATCCAATCAGCATCCCCTTCTCAAAATGCTTTTGGACAAAGGGATACACACATAAGATTGGCACTGTGGCTACAACAATCGAGCAATACTGTATGATGACTTTATAATTCGACATACTGCTTAACATATCTGTTCCACTGGTAATATCCTTATTCATCGTCAATATCTCCCTTAAAAACATTTGAAGAGGATAAAGAGATTTATCAGAAATATATAATAACGCAGGATACCATTCGTTCCATTTCATGACTGCTGTAAATAAAATAATTACGGCAAAGGACGCTTTACTTAAAGGCAGCATGATCTTAAAGGCTATATCCAGTTCACCGGCGCCATCCAGTCGGGCTGACTCTTCAAGGGATTCCGGGATCGTTTCAATACCGGTCCGCATAATGATAATATACATAACATTCATGGCGTTGGGCAAAAGCAGAGCCAAAGGGGTATTCAATATATGTAATTCCCGAATAACCATATATGTTGGGATCATACCCCCGTTAAATAGCATGGTGAACGCAATAAACGCCATGATTCCATTACGATATTTAAATCGTTTGCGGGATAAAACATATCCCGCAAATAATGTGAGCAAACCTGTAATGGTACATTGCAAAACCGTATAAATAATCGTATTGCGATAACCTGCCCAAATATTTTTATAATTTAAAATATATCGGTATCCCACAAGGGTCAGATCACCCAGTGGCTTTAACAGCAGCTTTGCGTTGCTTTCCAAAAGATTGGGCTGGCTAAAAGATCCCATAAGAACGTGCCATACAGGAATGATACAAATAAAAATGATCAACGTGATCAACGCGTAATCAAAGACCAAAAATATTTTTCTGGAAAGACTTTTATGCTTCACTTTTTCCCCTCCCAACTAAAATAAACTTGTCTCTGAAACTTTTTTACTGATACCATTAGCTACCAGAAGAAGTATTGTATTAATGACCGAATTAAACAATCCTACCGCTGCGCTTAATCCATAATTTCCTGCTCCGTCGAAAGCCATTCGATAGGTATATGTACTGATCACATCTGCTGTCTCATAAGTGGCTGGAGAGTACAATAGAAGAATCTTATCCCCGCCAGTTCCCATGATCATACCAATCCTCATGATCAGCATTAAAATAATCGTTGGCGCTATAGATGGTAAGGTAATATGGAGCATTTGCTTAAAATATCCGGCCCCATCAATCCGAGCAGCTTCATAAAGTTCCTGACTAACACCGCTTAATGCCGCAAGATAGATAACACTGCCATATCCCAAGCCCTGCCAGAGGCTGGAAAGCACATTAATGGTCCTAAAGTATGCCGAATTTGCCAAAAGATTTTCCGGCGTTGTTCCGGTAATCCATGCCACAAACGTAGAAATTACACCGCTGCTGCTGGTAAAATTAATCACCAGACCACATACAACGACTACTGAAATAAAATACGGCATATAACTGATCGTCTGAGACAACCGTTTAAAAAATTTATTGCCAATCTCATTCAACAGCAGAGCAAAAATGATCGGAGCTGTAAAATTCACCGCAATATCATAAAGTCCCATCAAAAATGTGTTTCTTATCAAGCGCCACGCATAAATTCCACTAAAAAAATCCGAGAAATTTTTAAAGCCTACCCAACGGCTTTTAAAAATACCTAATGCCGGTGAAAAATCTTCAAAGGCAATGACAATACCAAACATAGGCAAATAGCAAAAAATAATATAATATGCAATGACCGGCAAAAGCATCAGCCATAATATTTTATTATGTCTTAAATCACTGACAAAATTTTTTGCTTTTTTCTTCATCCTAAGCCTCCGTCCCATTAGCGCTCATTATATCTGTCTAATGCCGCCTGCTGGTACTGAATGCAGGTATCGATCCCAAGAGATTCAATGGTGCTGACATAATTATCCCATTGATCCTCAATCGATTCTGTACCCATGATAAATTTCGTTGTCATTTCCTGAACATAGGTCTGAATAGAGGTATAAGCTACCATATAATCACTGGATTCCTCAGAAGTCATAGAAACTCCGGATGGGATCACAAGATTTGTAGCGTCAGAACTCCATACCTCTCTTGCTTCCAGACGCAGCTCATCCCCGACAAAATCTTCCTGCGTCTCCATGGAAATCAGACCCGGCCAGTTATAAGCAGGAACCAATGTTGCGAAATAATCTGAAGATGAGATACCTTCCTGCTCCGGATTAATGACGCTGTCAGCCAAAGTTACTGTGCCATCTTCATCAACAGTATAGGTTTCCCCCTCGATACCAAAACTGTTCAGCATAAATGCATCCTGTGAAAATTGATAATCCAGCCATCTTGCAGCTAATTCCGGATTATCACAGCTTGTGCTGATCGCGTAAGAGGATGAAGAAATCGTAGGCAGCGTCAGGCACTCCGGTGTGTCCCCTTCCTCAAGGACCGGATTATTTACTGCCGTAAGGCAATACTGGTCATTATCTACAAGCTGCAGATCTGAATAAAAGGCATCGCCCATGAAGCCATAAGCTGTCACAAAAGCGCCGGTCCGATCGGAGGCCGAATATTCAAACGGTGCGTTGCTGGACGCATCATTAGACACAAAATTTTGATCGATCAGTCCCTCTGCATACCATTGAGCCATGGTTGTAAGATAATCTTTATATCCTTCCTCAATCGGCCCATATTTTACAGTTCCGTTTTCCTGATAAAATTCAGGAGCAACGCCATATGCCGTAATAAAGGCGCCATTTTCAATGGTTCCTGTACTGCCAATCATTAAAGGGGCTTCACAGTTTTTCTCATTTTTAAACGCTGTAAGCACTTCATACCAGTCATCTATGGTTTCAGGGACTTCTAATCCCAGTTCATCCAGCCAATCCTGCCGTATTGCCAGTCCTGAGCCATTCGCCGGAGCAGTGGGTGTTCCGGTATTATCCGTCTGAATGGTATAAATGGCACAAATCCTGCCATCATCGGTGGTAACCTCTTTTTTGATTTCCGGATAATCCTCCAGTATTTGCTTATAATTCGGCATATATTGTTCTACCAGATCTGTAAGATCTAAGTAGACCCCATCCTCAACTGCTTTTTCGATCCCTCCGGGATAGGATGATGTGCCCCCGATTCCGTCACATATAATATCCGGATAATCATTATTTGCCAGCATGAGGCTGTATTTTTCGGAATATTCCATATAGCTTACCGTAGTAATCTCTAAGTGAACGCCGGTTTCTTCTTCCATAACCGCAAATGTAGGAATATCCTCCATATTTGTAAGATAGTCACTCTCCCATAAGGTCCATATTGTTAATGTTTCATCCTCTACTGGCCAGGAAAAATCCGACGTTTCTTCTGAAGTCCCATTTTCGGATACCGATGAGCTTGCAGAATCTCCATTCCCACAAGCGAACATTGGCAGCGCCATTGTAACGATCAATCCGGTTCCCATAACTTTCTTCCATAATTTTCTTTTCATCTTGTGTGACACTCCTTTTCAATTCGTAAACCCTGCTTTTTATTCACTGTCATTAACCTATATACATACAACATGCATATATAAAAGTATCTCCGGAAACACCAACATTAATGCTGGCTTTACCTTAACAAAGAGCGTTGCGAATGTAAATGGCCACCTTTTTATATGTTCAGAATTTTAGTCTTAAAGCAGGTTAAAATTTTGGTCATAGCCTTATTGAAAAGAGTTGTATATAAAAAGCGGCTCTTTGGCCGCTTTTTTACACTACGATTGACTTTTCAGATTTTCCAGAAATTCAGAAGGCGTCATTCCTTCAATCCGCTTAAACGCCCGAATCAAAGGTCTTGTATTTGCATAACCGATCATCTCTGCTGTTTTTGTTACAGTATAACCGTCAGCAAGCAGCTTTTTTGCCTCCTTTATCCGAAGCATTATAATATAATCCAATACTCCTATGCCAGTTTTTTTCTTAAAAATCTGAGAAAGATAAGAAACACTAATATGAAAGCGATCACTGATGGAAGAAACATTAAGACTCTCTTCCCGATAATGATCGGCAATATATTTTTGAATGTCCTCCACATTCACCCGTGGCCCGGTTTTTTCGTCTCCACTACTCTCCTTTTGCATTTTCTCAATTTTCGATTTTTGAACAAGACTTTTTGCCGCATCATAGTTTTTGCAATGAATTGCCCTTTCAATATTCAGCCATAAACGATGCTGGGATGTTTGCCAGTCATTTTCCTGCTCAATATCTGTATACACAAGGATCTCCGGAACATCATTTTTAAATTCCCGATATATCTCCATATCCTCCATCTCAGCCCAACAGCAAGAAAAATCATCGACCGAGCCATATACTCTGCTGATATTAATAAGGACCGTCTCTCCTGCACGCACTTTAAACATTGACACAAGTTTCTGACTTCGATCGGTTATGGTTTCAACAACTTTAATCTCATCAAAATCATCACTAAAATATACCAGACAATAAACATTCTGTCCTTCCTGAGCTGTATATACATTATATTTCTCGCTAAACAGCTCTTCTGCAACATTGTCGGCAATAAACCGCATCAGCGGCCTTGCGTCCTCCTTCTGAAAAACAGGCCCAGCATCTCCTTCAAGTTCAATAATTACCAAAACCATCTTCTTACCGGCCAATTTGTCCTGTAACTTTTTCATTTGTTCTGACGGTTCATACCCATCGGTATGAATATTTTTAATGAACATAAGCACAGCATCTTTCATCTTATTGGTTTGATATTCTTCCATATATCTTTCATAAGATTTATTTTCCTGAACAAGCTTACGGATACGCTTCTGAACAGCCGCATAATCTCCAAACTGACTTTTGTCATCCATGATCGCATCGGCAATTCCTTTAAGAGGATCATAATTTTTTCTAAGGAAATAAAGGATTGCCCCAATACCTACAACCACACAAAGTCCAAGATAAATGTACATTAGTCTTTTAAATTGATTCAGTCTTTGTAAATACTGACTCATTGGGATAATATTAATGATCCTGCAATTCTCTCCGTCAACTGAAATAGAAACGATATATTCAACCCCGTGATCATATAGTCGGACTGGGGCAAATAAATATACAACTCAGAAATATAATTATTCCCACTCTTCGTTTCAAACAAACTCTGTTGTATTTCCGGAAGAAACAGCCTTTGGGAAATATCAAATTCATCGGCATAGACAATGGAATGATTGATCACTTGGTTGAGAAGCTCCCAAGACCGGCTATTTATTGTGTCAAACGCCACCGATATAGTGTTTTCCAGATGATTGATCCTTTGCATATAAGAATTTTCGATCTGATCTTCAATTTCACGATGAGCATAATTATAAATCAGGCCTCCAAAGATCAATGGAATAAAAAAAATCAAAATATATGAAACTACCCAATTCCAGATAAAAGGATAAGGTCTATTTTTTCTTTTTTCACTTTGTATACTACTCCTCGAAAAACATTTTGATCTTATTCCATTATACCGCTTTTAAGTGATTTTACAAGAAAGAAAAAAACAAGCGCTTGCTCGAGTTCCGCCTCGAGTTCCGCCGTCTTTTTGAACAAGCATTTATGATCTTTTATAATTGACCCACTATTTTAAAAAAAGAACTTTACAAATGAAAAAATTGTGCTATATTAAGCTTAACAAACTTGTGACGCAGAAGAGTAGGTATGCTCAGGTGTTCTTTCAGAGAGCGGGCGCAGTATATGCGTCAAGCTGGGTGGCACCGCAGGAGCATATGCTCTTGTCCTTGCATTGGCAGAGACAAGGGCATTTTTTGTACCCAAATCTCTGACCGCAACTTCTGAAAGGAGAAAAAAACAATGAAAGAAAACAAAATCCCCTACAAAATCTATCTTGAAGAGTCCGAGATGCCCACTGCATGGTACAACGTGCGTGCCGACATGAAAAACAAGCCCGCTCCCCTTTTAAATCCCGGCACCTTAAAACCCATGACCGCCGAAGAACTGGAACCCGTTTTCTGTAAAGAACTTGTGCAGCAGGAGCTGGACGACAGCACCGCCTACATTACAATCCCTGAGAAAATCCAGGCGTTTTACAAGATGTACCGGCCTGCTCCCTTGGTACGGGCCTACTGTCTGGAGGAGAAGCTTCAGACCCCGGCAAAAATATACTACAAATTTGAGGGCAACAACACCTCCGGCTCACATAAATTAAACTCCGCTATTGCCCAGGCATACTACGCAAAAAAACAAGGGCTTACGGGAGTTACAACCGAGACCGGTGCCGGCCAGTGGGGCACTGCCCTTGCAATGGCCTGCGCATATCTGGGGCTTGACTGCAAGGTGTACATGGTAAAGTGCTCTTATGAGCAGAAGCCCTTCCGCCGTGAGGTTATGCGCACCTACGGCGCCTCAGTAACCCCTTCTCCGTCTAATGAGACAAATGTTGGCCGGAAGATACTCGCCGAGCATCCTGACACAACCGGAAGCCTCGGCTGCGCGATTTCCGAAGCCGTGGAGGTGGCCACCTCCACCCCGGGGTACAGATATGTCCTTGGCTCCGTATTAAACCAGGTGCTCCTGCACCAGTCAATAATCGGACTTGAGACAAAAATTGCAATGGACAAATACGGCATTAAGCCTGACATAATCATCGGCTGCGCCGGCGGCGGTTCAAACCTGGGCGGACTTATCTCCCCCTTTATGGGCGAAAAGCTGAGAGGCGAGGCGGATTATAAGTTCATCGCCGTAGAACCTGCCTCCTGCCCCTCTTTCACACGCGGTAAGTTTGCATACGATTTCTGCGACACGGGAATGGTCTGCCCTCTGGCCAAGATGTATACCCTGGGCAGCAGCTTTATCCCCAGCGCAAACCACGCCGGCGGCCTGAGATACCACGGCATGAGCTCAATCCTTTCACAGCTCTACCACGACGGCCTTATGGACGCTGTCTCTGTAGAGCAGACAGCTGTGTTCAAGGCTGCAGAAGAGTTTGCCAGAGTTGAGGGAATCCTCCCTGCGCCGGAGTCCAGCCATGCTATAAAGGTCGCAATAGACGAGGCTATGAAGTGCAAGGAAACTGGAGAGGAAAAGACCATTCTCTTCGGGCTCACCGGAACAGGCTACTTTGACCTTGTGGCATATGAAAAATTCCACAACGGCGAGATGTCCGACTATATTCCCACAGACGCGGA